>JAJDXM010000076.1 GCA_022823225.1 Gemmatimonadota bacterium | reverse complement strand
ACTACTACTCCCCGGACCTGTCGCGAGCTCAGTCGGGGAGGAGCTTCCGACCGCTTCCGGCGGCGGCGTCCGACAGCCCGGATCCCTCCCTGGAACTCCTTGGAACGCCTTGGACTGTAGGACCTCTCCTACCAGTTGACTGCCCGGCGAAAGATCCTCCACCGTTCGGGCATGAACCTCGCGAAAGAACGCACCATGATCGCCCCAGTGCGGAGGACCCGAGGGGGCGCTCCGGTCCCCCGACCTGGCCGTGAGCCCGTCTTCGGCGTGCCTCGGAGGTTGCATTGTCCGAACCGCTCGCCAACCGGATTGAAACCATTTGCGGATGGAATCCGTAATATGCCGCCCTCGGGTTACCGAAGCGTGAAGGGCGGCCCGAGCGAGCGAGTCGAAGAACCGGAGGAGTCGCACGTAGTCAGGTTGATCCACCCCAAGGCGGAACCAGTGCCCACGGCCAGCGACATGGGCGCTGGCGAGATCGTTCGCCGCTCTGGATTCCGGAGTGCATGGACGGCCCGGCATCGCCGGCCTTCGTCCGACCGTCAGCCGCGCTTCGCGAGGTCCGTCTGAAGGGGTTCCCCGGAGCGCTCGCGGAGGTGTCCCGACACCACCGCGACAGCAACGGTCGCCGGGTTCGGGACGCGGTCCCCGCGGGGTCGTTTTGCGCCGCTAATGGCCGGGAGCCCCAGCCTACCCGGTGTCATACACCGGGGCTGGCGAGGGGTGGCCTCCGCCCCCCCTTCGATCCCCCCGCTCTTCGCGCTCCCGTGGAGGTCGCGGACGGGGGCTCCGCCCCCCTTCCCCCGTGCCGGTGCGGCGTGATGCCTGAGCGCCTCACCGCCGTTGTCACCGCCCGCGTGTCGGCGGCCGAGTCCGCCGACTGGCGCGCCAAGGCGAAGGCCGCCGGCGTGCCCCTGTCGGCACTGATCCGCCGGGCGATGGCCCGCACGCGGACGTGGACCGCCCGCGCGGCCGAGGTCGAGCGCGAGCGCACCCGGGAGGTCTCCCGGATCGGGAACAACCTCAACCAGATCGCGCGGTGGGCCAATCGCCACAAGGGGGCGGCCGATGCCGTTGAGGTCCTCGCCCGCCTCGTCTCCATCGAGCGGGCGCTTACGGCGCTGGCCCGCTTCGAGAACCCGGATCGCGATGCACATTAAGTTTCTGGCGCACGGGACCGGGTCGGCGCGGGCCGCGGCCAAATACCTCCTCGGGGAGCAGGACGCGGCCGGCAAGCCGCGCGAGGGCGTCGAGGTGCTGCGGGGCAACCCGGACATGGTGGCCGCAGTCGCCGACTCGCTGGAGTTCGAGCACAGGTACACGTCCGGCGTGATCGCATGGGCGCCGGACGACCGCCCCACCGACAAACAGATCGAGCGCGTCCTCGACGACTTCGAGAAGACGGCATGGGCGGAGCTCGAAGCCGACCGCTACGCATGGGCGGCGGTGCTGCACCGTGAGGAGGGCGGCGGCGCCCATGTCCACGTCCTCGCGGCCCGGTGCGACCTGGAGACCGGACGGAGCCTCAACATTGCCCCACCGGGCTGGCAGCGGACGTTCGATCCGCTCCGGGACGCCTTCAACCACGAGCACGGCTGGGGCCGCCCCGACGACCCGGCCAGGGCCAGAGTGCAGCAGCCCGGACACCGCGCCTACATCGAAGCGGCGCAGTTGCGGACGGGGCTCCGGCTCGAAGCGTCCCCCCGCGACCTGATCCGCGACTACCTGATCCAGCGCGTCGAACACGGCATGGTGAGCGACCGGGGCGATGTCGTCGCCGCGCTGCGGGAGGCGGGCCTCGAAGTACCACGCCAAGGAATGGACTATCTGACCGCGATGGACCCCGAGACCGGGAAACGCTGGCGGCTGAAAGGAGGACTGTACGGAGTTGACTTCGACCGCGAACGATTTGAGCGACCGGCTGCGGAGGCGGCTGGAGAACGAACGCAGGGAGATCGAGGAGTTGACCGCGAGCGAGCTGAAGCGGCTCGCCGAGAACTCGCGGCGCGTCGCGAGGAACGCGCTCAGTACAATCGAGCGCGATACGGAGGTGGCGGTCGGGAACGTGCGCGAGTTGCTGGCCAAGGCTTGGCAACGGCCCCTGATCGTCGGCCTGAGCCTCTGGATCGGTTTCTTCGGCGGAAGCTGGGCGACGATGCGCTGGTTGGCGGGGAGCATTCAGGACCGGATCGAGACGCTCGCCGAACTGGACTACGACATCCAAGACGCGCGACAGACGCTCGCGCAACTGGAGGTGGACACCTGGGGGGTCGCGCTGCTGGAGATCGAGGGAGAGCGGGTCGTGGTACTTCCAGCGGGGACGCTGGACAACACGGGCTGGACTTGGCGCGATCAGCCTGCCGTGAAGCTGTCGAACAGGTGAAGGAGGTCTATGACCGCGTTAGAGGAGCAGTTGACGAGGGCCTTGCGGAGGTTGTCCGAGCAGTACGCGCAGGAACAGCGGCGGCACTCCGGGCAGATCGAAGCCTTGCACGAGTACGTCGAAGTCTTGCGAGAATACGTCGAAGCCTTGCGGCAGCACGCCGAGCGGCAGAGCGAGAAGAACGAAGCCTTGCAGCAGCAAATCGAGCGGCTCGACGGGCAAGTGACTCGCTTGGCCGAGTACTACGGGACATCCGCCGTCGCGAGACCGCGCGGCCTCCGTATCTGATGCCACGTCCGGGACCGGATCGCGATCAGGGTCCGAGCCGCTGATGGTCGCGTTCGCAAACGGGAGCGGTGAGTCTGGCGCGCGCGAACTCCCTCCGCGAGCTTTGGGGCAGGCGGATCGTGCAGCCCATCATCGGAGGAATCGAATGATGGCACGCACGAAACGGGACCGGCGCAGCTATAGCGCCGGCGAGTGGGGCCGGAACCGGGTAAGGGTGTTCCCTGACCCGAAGACCGGTCTCTTCCAGATAGAGTGGCGGGAGAACGGGCGCAGGCTCACGCGGTCGCTCAAACACCGCGATTGGGCTCGCGCGAAGCGGCAGGCCGACGAGGCCGCCGCGGGCTTCGCGGTTCACGAGCCCAACGGCAAGGCCGAGGCCGAGCCCAAGCCGCTCACTCTGGGCACGCAGATTGTATCGGGTGTGAATCAAGGTAGGGAATCGTCTAACTACATACAGGGCCGCACGATCTGCGCTTCCTACTCTTGAAAAGCGTCGGCTCCCGCCGGTCTGAAATGGCGGCGAAATCGCCTGAAATCGCGGGAATTCGGACGGCCCCCGATCTCCTCGCCGATGGGTCGCACTGACGACCATCGGTCGGTGAGCGGATCCAGCACGTCAACATTGCCCGAACTCTCACTACTCCTCCTGCGGGCCGCCACCTTTGGCGAGAATACCTCGCGAACTCTTGCCCGATACGGACTCGCTTAGCTTAGCCCGGGAGCCCGAGTTGCTGCTTGGCGAGGTGGATCAGCTGTTCTTTCAGAAGCGACAAGCCCGCTACGCCAGCCCCCTTCAGGAGTCGCTTGGCCTCGTTCCAGTTCTCATCGTGACGCGCAGCGTCGAGGAAGTCGTGGCCAGCCGATGTAAGGCGCTTCGGCATCCAACTATATCCGTCTTCACCGAACGACATGAGGTTTTGGGCCTTGATCAGCCCCGCATCCGCGAGCAGTTCGACGTGGTACGAGACGGAGTTCTTCGGATACTCATCAACGAAGTCCAGTTCGACGTACTCGCGAGGATCCCCGTCGCTTGATTCGACCGCTTGGAGGATACGTCGTACCAGATCCATGTCGCGTTTCATAGCTCATGCCTCCTGTTAGTTGCTAACGACCGTGGCCCGCTGAACCAGCCCGCAGGCGTCAAAGCTAACCTGTCGCGCTACCCAGGGACGCCTCGGGGCCGGTACGTTACGGTGCAGGGGTTCCGCGCGATGCGGGCAAAGCCCACCAAAGACCAACTCCCGACCCACATGACCGCGCCCAACCTGAACTGGATCGCCAACTACATCTGGGGCATCGCGGACGATGTGCTCCGCGATGTTTACGTCCGCGGCAAGTACCGCGACGTGATCCTGCCGATGACCGTGCTCCGGCGGCTGGACGCGGTGCTGGAGCCCACCAAGCGGGCCGTGCTCGACATGAAGTCCACGCTGGACGCCGCCGGAGTCGCGAACCAGGACGCCGCGCTCCGGCAGGCGGCGGGACAGGCCTTCCACAACAGCTCGCAGTTCACGCTCCGCGACCTTCGGGCGCGGGCCGGACGGCAGCAACTCCGGGCCGACTTCGCGGACTATCTGGACGGGTTCTCGCCCAACGTGCAGGACATCCTTAGCAACTTCGAGTTCCGCAACCAGATCCCGCGCCTCGACAGGGCCGACGCCTTGGGTTCGCTGATCGAAAAGCTGACCTCGCCGGACATCAACCTAGGCCCCGATCCGGTGATGGAGACCGACGGCACGGTGCGTCACCCCGGCCTCGACAACCACGGCATGGGCACGGTCTTCGAGGAACTCATCCGGCGCTTCAACGAGGAGAACAACGAGGAGGCGGGCGAGCACTTCACGCCGCGCGACGC
>JAJDXM010000019.1 GCA_022823225.1 Gemmatimonadota bacterium | reverse complement strand
ATCTCCACCCGCGCGGGCCAGCTTCCGGTTCGCCAGCGCCTGCTCGCGGGCCTCGGCCAGCGAGACGAGGACGACGCTGCCGAGACCGATCTCGCGCTTGCGGCCCCGGACGACGAGCCGCTGGATCCAGCTGCGGGTTCCGGTCTTCTTGACGTAGAGGTAGAGCCCGTTCCCGTCGCAGTGTCTTCCGGGCGGAGCGGAGCGCACGAAGGCGGCCGACAGCCGGTTGTGGGGATGGCGGCCCTTCGGCTTGCCTCGGCGGCGCTTGCGGGAACTGGTGACATTATTCATTCCCTAATCGTAGTCGGGATGGCAGTGGATTGCAAGGGACGCAGCCGGTGGAAGGAAGCAAGAAAATACGACCTTAACCTGTTGATATACAGGTTTTTATGGAATTCTACGGACGCCTATGGACGATAGTGGATTCCAGTTGTCCGCCTTCATGGCTCGATGGGACGTTTCAGCTGAAACGCTTTCCGCCCGACCGCCAGCGCCTGGCGGGCCCCTCCTACCGCCAAATCGCGATCACCAACCCCTGTCCTATGAGCGCCGCGCCGTTGTAGGCGACATTCAGCCACGCGAGCCCCGCCTTGCGTTTCTCGAAGGTGACCGACTGGTGCGCCGCCGGAGCGACGAACGCGATCACCGCCATCAGTCCCACATGCACGCCGACCATCGCGGAGCCGCCGCCACCCATCTCCGCCACCAATTGCGCGATCACATAGGCCGTGACCAGGGCCAGCAGGAAGCTGACACCGTACGTCTTGACCGGATTGAAGCCCTCCTGGACCTCCTCCGCCGTCATCTCCATCAGGGCCAGCCAGCGTTTGCCGAAGAGCCGCCCATACCAGAGCGCGCCGATGATCATCGGGACGATTCCGGCCACCAGGACCGCGAGCAGGTTGACATCGTGCATGGATTGTGTTCCCCCGTGGGTTGAAGTGTGTGTGACAGCGTAACCTACTGCCTCTTCAGCACCCTTGCACCAATAGCGGAAACCGCGGATGGCCCCTGTCTGTCGCCCAGTCGGCAGGCAGGTCGCACTCGGGGACCGCCGTGACCAGTGCCTTCGGGATGCGCACGCGCAGCTTCCGACAGGTTCCCGGGACTGAGGCAGGAAGCCCCTTCCCGCCGCGCTCCTACGCCTGGAACGAGTTCGCCATCCGGTCGAGGAACTCGCGCTCGTCGCTCGTCAGCGCCTGGCTTCCCGCCTTCTTCACCTTGCCCAGCAGGACCTCGAGCTCTTCGCGGTTGATCTCGTGCAAGCGCTCGCGCGGGATCGACTCCCAGCGCCGGATCGACTCGCGTTCGTCCACCGGCGCGACCTTCTGCCGCCGGACCTGCGGCTTGACCACCCGCCGGTGCCGGCGGCGCTCCCAGCTTCGGAGGAAGACCCATCCCGCCAGCAGGCCGCCCAGGTGCGCGAAGTGCGCGACCCCGTCCTGCGCGCCGAGGATCCCCGAGGCGAGACTCGACACCACCATGAAGAGCGCGAGAATCCGCGCCTGCACGGGCAGAATTCCCCAGATGTAGATGTTCTCGCGCGGCCAGTAGCGGGCGAAGCCCACCACCACGCCGAAGATCGCGCCCGAGGCACCCACGATCATCGCGGACGGCGAGAACGCGAACGAGAGCAGGGCCCCGCCGATCCCGCAGGTCACGTAGAACCAGATGAAGGTCCTGCTGCCCAGCCGCTCCTCGAGCCGGGGCCCGAAGAAGAAGAGCATCAGCATGTTGAAGAGTAGGTGCGTCCATCCGGCGTGCAGAAAGGCATAGGTGACCAGCGTCCAGGGCCTCAGCAGGATCAGCTGCGGGATGAAGCCGAAGTTGCCATAGATCTCCGCGTTGACCCGCGAAAACAGGAAGATGACCAGGTTGGCCAGCAGCAGTCTCTGCACCCACGGGGTCATTAGCATGGGACTGCCCGCTCGCCTGTCTTCACACTCGTCATGGTGATGGAATCTACGGAATTCGGCGATTGCCGTGGAAACGCGGCGGCGGGGCGGGAGCCGCGGCGGGGCGCTCAGCCCGCTCCTGCCGGCGCCGCCCGCCGCGCCGCCCGCTCCGCCGGTAGCAGCGCCGCATGGATGAACGAGTGGACGGGCGTCGGGACACCGGCTTCCGCGCCCATTCGCGCCGCGGCGCCGCTCCAGGCGTCCAGCTCCGAGGGGACGCCGGCGGCGATGTCGCGCTGCAGCGAAGCGGTGCCCTCGGCAGGGAAGGTATCGACGATGGCCATTCCGGCGTCCACCGCGTCGTCCTCCAGCGCAACCCCGCGGGCGGCCGCCACCGCAGCGATCTCCTCCATGGCACGGCGCAGCAGGTCGCGGGTTTCCGGGTGCGAGCGTACAGGGCCGAGGGGCGCCCGGCACACTGCGCAGACCCCTCCGAGCGAGCAGACCAACAGGAACTTGAGCCACAGCGCGGCGTCGATGTCCGGCGGCACCTCGGCTTCGACCCCGGCGCTTGTGAACGCTTTCACAAGGGCGGCCGCCCTGGGCGACGCCGTGCCGTCCCACTCGGCCAGCGCCACATACGGATCGATCCCCACGTGCCGGATCTCGCCCGGGGCCGCCACCTCGCTGATGATCCGGGTGAGGCCCTTCCCCGTCCGCTCTCGCCCTGCCGCGGGCGCGAGGACCTCGTGCGCATCGACGCCGTTCAGAAGCGGCACCACCAGCGTGGCGGGTCCCAGCAGCGGGGCGATCCCGGCGCAGACCGCGGGCAGGTGCAGCGACTTCACCGCGACGATCACCGCGTCGGCGGGCCCGACCCGGGCGGGATCGCCGGTGGCGGCGGGGCGGGTGCGGAAATCGCCGCCGGGGGTGCGGACGAGGAGGCCGCTCGAGCGGATGGCAGCGAGGTGGGCGCCGCGCGCGATCAGGGTGACTTCGTGGCCGGCGCGGGCGAGCGCTCCTCCGAAGTATCCGCCCACGCCCCCGGCCCCGTAGATGGCGATTCTCATGCCCGCGAAGTTAGGGTAATCGGTGGCGGCCTCAAGGCCGGTTCGGCAATGGCCACGAAGCGGACCGCCACGAGCTGTCCGGCAGACAGGAAGGAAATCATGATCCTCAGGAAACCGGGCGCGGCCGCCACTGGCGCCGCTGAAGGCGTCACTCGCGGTGCCATCGCTCTCGGCACCGCCGCTCTCGCCGCCGCTTCCCTCGCCGCCGCTTCCCTCGCCGCCCCCGCCCCGCTCGCCGCCCAGACCCCGGAGCAGCGCTACGCAGACTGGGCCCGGCCCGATTTCCGCCCGCAGGAGTACCAGTACCGGCGCGGCCGCGTGATCGACCGGCTCGCGGCTTCCGGCGGCGGCCTCCTGCTCACCCCGTCCTCCGACGGCATCACCCGCGGCGGGACCTTCCGGCAGCTGGAGGACTTCTGGTACCTGACCGGGCTCGAGGTCCCCGGCTCGATGCTCGTGCTCGACGCCGGCCGCCGCCGTTCGCTTCTCTTCATGCCCGCGCGCGATCCGCGCTTCGACAGTCCGGGGCGGCCGAACGACTTCCCGGGACGGCCGCTCCTCGAGGACTACCAGCTGCGCAGCATCGCCGGGATCGACGAATACCGCGACATCGCCGAACTCGACGCCTTCCTGCGCGGGCGGCTCGCCGAGGGGACCGCGCTGCGTGTCAATGCAGGCTCAACGGGGCCCGTGCCCCGGCCGGCGGTGCCGCTGATCGGGACCATGGATGCCACCTCCGCCCTCATCCACCGCCTCCGGTCCGACCACCCCGGGGCCGAAATCCTCAATGCGTTCGAGGTCATCGCGCGCATGCGCATGGTGAAGACCCCCGCCGAGATCCGCCGCATGCGGGGCGCCGCCGACGCGACCATCGCGGCGATCCGCGCGGCCGCCGGACGGATCCGCCCCGGCGTCGACGAGCGCACCCTGCAGGGCGAATTCGAGCGCACCTGCCGCACCTTCGGCGCTCAGTCGATCCCCTTTACTCCGATTGTCAAGTCGGGGCCCAACAGCCTATGGCCGTGGCGCATCCTCGCGGCCCACTACAACCGCCGCAACCGGGCCCTGCGCCCCGGCGAGCTGGTCATTCTGGACGTTGGCTGCGAGATCGACGGCTACATCAGCGACATCGGCCGGACCTTTCCGGTGAGCGGCGCCTTCACCGATGTCCAGCGCGAGAAGCTGCTCGTGAGCACGCGCGCGACGGAGGCGGTCATCGCGGCGGTGCGGCCCGGCGTGACCCTGCGCGAGCTGACCCGGGTCGCCTACGACGCGATCCCCGACCACGAGGAGCCGCACATGCAGACCGCGGCGTTCTTCGGCCACCACATCGGCCTTTCGGCGGGCGACCCCGCGCTCATCGACGAGCCGCTGGCGCCCGGCATGGTCTTCACGGTGGAGCCGTGGTACTACAACCACGAGATCGGCGTATCGGTGTTCGTCGAAGAGGTGGTGCTCGTGACGGAAGACGGGGCGGAGGTGCTGACGGCCGCGCTGCCCAAGACGCCGGAGGGGCTGGAGGGGATGGTGCGGTGAACTCCGCAGCTAGGTTTGCCGTCGCATGTTCGGCTTTGCACGCTATCGGCCCTGAAGGCGTCTAAATCAACCGATCGGTGCAACCAGTAGCAACCCAACCGCGGCTCGTGTGCCGTCGTCCGATGTCACGATGCCCCATACATGGTCGCCGAATGCATCCTGTACCAGCCGGATGTCGCCGGTTGGTCAAAGGGGGCGTTTCCTCCCGCCAAACCCCGCGCAAACCCCCGAAAACTGCTCCCGGACCCCCTTGATTCTCCCAAATCGACGGTAATGGCGGAAAACGACCCCCCATAATCGGGCTTCCCTGCATTAGGAGAGTGATGGCCGGAGACCGCGTTGCTCTGATCGCGCGTCTCCGGGTTGTTTCCCCGAGACGGTGGGAGGTGGGACAAATGGGAGAGGAACGCGATGCGGAACGGCGCCTGGCTGGCGACCGAGAGGACGGTGTGAACGTGGCGACTCGATGGATGGACGAGCACTGGGATGCGATGGTTCAGGCGGCCCGCAGATATGCCGGCAGTGGTGCCGCAACCCCCGAAGACATCGCTAAGGAGGCCCTGTGGGCTGCCTACGAGCGGCGTGACCGGCTGGTGGATACCGCCGGAGAGCGTGCCTGGCTACTGGCCTTTGTCAGGAACAAGGGGCGGGAGGCCGTGAGACGGCGGGGCCGTCGCGGCAAGAGGTTGCCGGTCGAGTATGTGGACACGGAGGGTGATGCAACTTCCGTGGAATGCGACGACCCTAGGCGGGAGCGGGTGCTGGAAGCTGTCCGAAGGCTACCGGAGAGTCAGCAGGAAATCGTGCGCCTCATGGTTGACGGGTGCTGTGATGACGAGATCGCGGCTTCCACCGGGCTGAAGAAGGGAACCTTGTGGGTCTACAGGCACCGGGCCATTGGGAAGTTGAAGCAGATGCTCGGCCCATAGGGCGGTGCAGTAACCACAGCTCTCTACCGAAGATTCTCGGCTCGAGTTGTTCCCGCGCTGCGGTGCAATCTGTACCCTTCCATGGCTTCGTAGCCGAGATCGAAATCCAGCCGAATACCGATAATCAGGTCTTCGCCGATCCAGCTGATGAGACCCACAGGCAACCTGACTGTCCCTAGCCAACGCCCTTCCTCACTAAAGACGCTCCAGTCGCCGTGGGAAAGCGTAATCCTGTCTGCGACCCACAAGTATCCCTCCGTATCCACATGAAGGCCCACAATGGGCGGGTGGAAACGCCTGGTCGGAAGAGCGGCGATCGCACGGTCCCAATCCGTCCAGTCTACCCAGGGGGACAGTACCGTGTTGGCCTTCTTCCACTCCTCCACTTCTCCCCGCGCGATCGCCCGCGGATCAAAGTTGCGCCTGAACAGTCGCCGGAGTATCCATGTCAAGCGGATGCTCTGTTTTCCCGAGGCGAGCCGTCTCACAGCGTCCGTCGCGACGCCTCGGCTTCGATGCTCGCTTTGGCCCGGCGCGATCATCCGTGAGCGCTCCCCGCGTGACAGGGCGTCGGGAAGACGGGACGGGAGTTCTCTCGCGGCGGATGCTCCGTCCAGGTGCGGTCTTGCTGCACGAG
>JAJDXM010000062.1 GCA_022823225.1 Gemmatimonadota bacterium | reverse complement strand
ATTGGTGCCCCCGATCACGAATTCGGGTTCCGAATCCACGCTCCATCGTGCGGAGTCGCCCCACTCGGGGGCGTGGTTCTCGACGATTTCGATGCCGGCCGAGTCCCACACCGTTACGCGCGGGGCTTCGGGTTCGGGCGGGGGCTGGTCGCAGGCGATCCCGGCGATCGCCAGGGCGATCAGGGTTCGCGAGCCGCTGACTCTCACCGATCCCCCCGCAACACCACGCACCCGACACGTTCGACCCGCGCGAAGTGAGCGTCGCAAGTCAGGATCACGCTCGATGTGCGCGCGGCGCAGGCAGCGATCCAGATGTCGTTGGCGGGCAGCGGTGTTCCGGCAGTCCGCAGTTCCGCGACCAGATGAGCGTACTCGTGGGCGACCTCGTCGTCCAGCGGGATGGTTTCGACCACGGGGTGCGCCAGGAACTCTCTCAGGCGCTCCGCATCCCGCCCGTGCCGTCTGCCCAGGACGAATCCCGTGTACAGCTCTCCCAGGGCGATCACGGGGAAGCCGATCCAGCTGGCCCCGTCTATCGCCGCGACGGCACGGGAGTCGCCCCGCAGGAACTCGATGTAGGCGGACGTGTCGAGACAGTAGCGGCTCACTTCCACATCTCGGGATCGATGTCGCCGAACGGGGCGAGGAGGCAGGTGAACTCCCGGGCGCGCTCTTCGCTCCACTCGCCGGCCAGCCGGCCCAGGCCGTTGGAACGGCGGGTTCCGACGCCCAGGCTCTGCTTGAGCAGCTCGATCGCGGTGCGATTGAGGGATTGACCGCGCCGCCGCTTTTCGCGCTCGAGAGCGGCGGCGAGTTCGGGCGGTACGTTGCGGATGGTGATGGCCTTCATGATGACTCCAGAACAGTGCTTTCAACTGCAGTCAAATGATGATGTCATCGGAGTCGGCGGTCAAGGTGGGGGCGTCATCCCACTCAATCCCGCCGAAGCCGATACCCCTCGATCCTCTCAACATCGGTATCCGGATCTACCCCGATCACAAGGATCATCTCCTCGTCGATCCACCGTACACCGGCGGGCACACCCTCCACGGTCCCCAGCCACCGTCCGCCATGGTCGAATACGTCGGCTCCGGAATCTCTCGGGCCCCAGACCCACAGGAAGCCTTCGGTGTCCACGACGAGCCACTGGATCGCCGGGTGGAACTCCCGCGGCGGTGCCGAGGCCAGCGCTCGCTCCCATTCCGGCCAACCGAAGTCGGATTCCGACCAACCGAGGCCGGGGTAATCGTCTCTCGCGGAACGCTTCCATTCACTCAGCTCCTCGGGGGTTATGGGAACGGGGTCGGCTTCGCGCCGGATGATCCGCCGGAGGGTGCCATCCGGTGCGAACTGATGGATGCCGTACCACCCTCCGTCCGCCACATGGACCGACAGCGGGTTTCCGCCGGCCGCTACACGCGGGTACACCGGGAACGGCGGCCACGGGTAGGAGAACAGGGTGGTCGTGCCGAGCCCTTCTCTCCATCTCCACCAGCCGAAGGAATGAACGGAATAGTCGGTGTCGATCCGCAGGTACTCCACGGGACGCCGCTGTATTTCGCCTGGGGCAGGCGGAGCTTGGTCGTTGAGCCCGCGCTGCACAATGAATGAGCCGTCCGGAAGGGGAATCTTGATGTTCTCCGGGGAGTATTCGGTGGCCGTCCGTGTGTTGGCGAGCACGGTCGCGACATCAAGTTGCCGCGCGCCGACGAAAGTCCCCATGGAGTCGAAGTAGTTGACCCGGGTGAAGCCATAGTCCCAGACGACAATGGTGTCGCCGGGCAGCACCTGAATGTGCTGGGGTCGGACGAACTCTCCGGGACCCTGGCCCTTGCGCCCGATCCTCGTCACCAATTCGCCGGTCGGCTCGAAGAGGAAGACCGCCTCCTCACCGCCGGAGTGCACCAGCACCCTGCCGTTCGAGAGACGGGCCAAGCCCTGCACCTGCCACACGAGGTGGGACGGATCGTCCCGCGTATCCGCCACGGCCGAGCCGCCGATCACGAATGCGGGTTCCGGATCCACGCTCCAGAAGGCGGAGTCGCCCGACTCGGGGGCGTGGTTCTCGACGATTTCGATGCCGGCCGAGTCCCACACCGTTACGCGCGGGGCCTCGGGTTCGGGCGGGGGCTGCTCGCAGGCGGCGGCTGTGATGGCGATGGTGGTCGCCAGGCGGAGCCTTGGGGTAAGACCTTGCAATGAGAACATGACCAGTCCGTGCGCGTTGCCGAGGAACACTGGTCGTGATAGTCTCGTCCCTGGGCGCCAGGGGTGCAAGAAGCAGCTTTGCGACAGAGCTGAGTCCGCGGCCAGAGGGGCGCACCCCCGAAACCGGCTGGCTTGCGTTTACACCTGCATGAGGAAGCGACCGATGTCCAGCCTACGCCGACCGTTTGTTCCCGAACTGCCGGCCGGCTTCGGCTCGATGTCGGTGAGGTCGATCAGGGAAGACCGGATGTACGTGATTGACACGGACGAACTGGGGGTCGACTACGTGGTGAAGGTGTCCGCCAACTGGCGCGTGGTCTTCCGCTTCGACGGGGGTGATGTCAGGGATGTGGATCTGGTCGACTACCATTAGGAGGTTTGCGACGTGCCGATGAAGAACCCGCCCCATCCGGGCCTGTCCGTGCGCCATGATTGTCTGGAGCCGCTGGGGCTCACCGTGACGGAGGCTGCGCAGCGGCTTGGAGTCAGCCGAAAGCAGCTTTCGGAACTGGTCAACGGCCGTTCGGGCATCTCTCCCGAAATGGCGATTCGCCTGGACAAGGCGTTTGGAGGCGGAGCGGAGACCTGGTATCGCCTTCAATCGGCCTATGAGCTTGCGCAGGCCATGAAGAACGCCGACCGGATCGATGTCGAGCGGGTACCGATCCCGGCTTGATTCTGGCCAGGAGGGCCGTCGTGACCATGACGCCTATTGCCGGCCCGCCACCGCCGCCGCGATCAACCCCCCGTGCTCGCGCCCGTTCTCGATGAAGATCTTGTTCGCGTTGAACCCGGCCGCGATAACGCCGGCGATATAGACGCCCGGCACGTTCGTCTCCATGGAGGCGCGGTCGTGGTCGGGGATGCCGGTCACGGGATCGGTGTGGACGCCCAGGCTATGCAGGAGAGTACGGTCCGGGCGCCACCCGGTCATGGCGAGCACCCAGTCGCAGGGGACTTCGGTGGTGGCGGCGGTGTCGGTGGGCCCGGTAGCGCTTTCGCCGAGCCCGGTGGTGGCGGCGCCGGTGTCGCCCTGGACTGCCGTGGGCGCGGCGCCGTCCTCCCGCGCGATTGTGGCCGTGCCGGGGCCAAGGCGCGCGACCCGTGACCCCCAGTGCATGGGGATCTCGCCGCTCGCGACCCGGTTATCGATGTCCGGGCGGACCCATGGCTTTACGCCCCGGTCGAAGACGTCCAGAAAGTGCACCATCCGCACGCGCACGCCGTTCCGATAGAGCTCCAGCGCCGCCTCGACGGCCGAGTTGCCGCCGCCCACGACGATCACGTCCTGGTCGAAGAACGGGTAGGGCTCCTTGTAGTAGTGGATGACGCGGTCGTGCGGCTGTCCGTCCTCCAGATCGAGGCGGTTGGGGTTGCCGAAGCCGCCGGTGGCGATGACGACGGCGCGGGCGCGGATGCGGCCCCCGCGGACGCGGGTGTGGAGGGTGAATTCGCCGCCGGGCCGCCGATCGATCCCCGTCACCTCCTCATACTGGCGGACCACCAGCCCGTGATGCGCCACCACACGCCGGTAGTACGCGAGCGCCTGCTGCCTCGTCGGCTTCGCCTCCGGGATCGTGAACGGCACGCCCCCGATCTCCAGCCGCTCCGCCGTCGAGAAGAAGGTCATGTAGTAGGGGTAGTGCGTCAGTGACTCGGTGATGCAGCCGCGGTCGAAGACGGCGTGCGTGAGGCTGTGCTCGTTTGCGGCCACCGCCGCGGCCAGCCCGCAGGGGCCGGCGCCGACGATCGCCAGGTCCAGGGGGTCGGCCATTCAGCTGATCGGCCGCCCTTGCCGCAGCACCACCTCGCCCGGCAGCGCGTCGGTGAACTCGCCGCCATCGACCGTCAGCACCCCGTTCACCATCACGTAGTCGACGCCCTCGCTGTAGAGCGCGGGTTCGAGCACGGTCGCGCGGTCCTGAATGCGGCCGTAGTCGAAGATGACGATGTCCGCCTTGAACCCCTCGCGCAGCAGGCCTCGGTCCTGCAGGCCGATGATGCGCGCGGGCAGCCCGGTCATCGAGCGGATCGCGAAGGGCAGCGAGATGGCGTTCAGCTCCTTCACGTAGCGCGCGATCTTGCGGGTGAAGGCGCCGAAGTGCCGCGGGTGCGCCCCCGGAACCGATGCGAAGCCGGGAACCCCGTCGATCCCGCTTACCCCGGCATCCGAAGCGGTCGCGGTGTACTCCTGCCGGTAGTAGTTGACGACGTCCATGTCGTGCATGCCGTACCCGCGCGTCCGGGCACCGCCGAGCATGCCAGGGTAGCCGTTGAGCGCCATGTGCACGACGACTTCCTGGTAGGTCATGTCCATCTCGGCGCCCAGTTCGGCAAGCGTCCTGCCCACGAAGTCGCGGTCGGGATAATCCACCACCACCACCCGGTCCGCCCCGCCGTTGTGATCCACGATCCAGGCGATGTCACGCTCGATGAGGGCCCGGCTGGCCGGGTCGTTCCAGCGCCTGGTGAGGTGCTGGCGGGCGTCGTCGAAGATCCCGTCCGTGTTGTAGACGGGGCTGTCGCGGCCGCCGCTCGTGTCCACGCTGTCGTGCACGAGGCTCCAGCGCGGGATCATCGGGCGCGCGCCGCCGCCGAAGGTCTCGTACGGGTAGACGTCGAGGTAGACCTCCAGCCCGTCCGCGCGGGCCGCGTTCACGACCACCGTGTCGTGGGCGGAGCGCCCGAAGCTGGAGCGCCCGCGGGACTTGTGATGACTCGCGACCACGCGGATCCCGGTCTCGCGCGCGATGTTGATCGTCTCCTCCAGCCCTTGCAGGCCGTCCACCGGCCAGTCGTCGACCATGCTGGGGAGCTGCCAGAGCGGCATGATCGCCTCGCTGCGCTGATGCGCGACGTAGAATCCATCGTACGGCGCCACGACCGACGCGAGCGCGACGACCTCGTCCGGCGTGCTGAAACGGGCGGGCCGGTATTCGATCCCGGCGCCGAGTCCCCACGCCCCGGCCTCCATCCCCTGCCGGACCAGCTCCTGCATCCGCGCAATCTCGGTCTCGGTGGCCGGCCGCTCGTAGTCGCTCCCCATGACGACGCTGCGCACCGTGGTGTGACCCACCATCGGGACGAAGTTCATCGCGTGGCCCTGGGACCGGAGCGCTTCCACCTCCGAGGTGATCGGCCAGCCGGCGTTGCGGCCGTCGGGGCCCCCGATCACCGTGGTGAGGCCCTGGCTGTTGAGGCTCCTGGCCCGCCGCGGTTCGAGGTAGATGGACGTCATGGCGCGGTCGGCGTGCGAGTGCAGGTCGATGAAGCCCGGACTGACGTACATGCCGGCTGCGTCGATGACCCGCCGGGCGGTTGCCCCGGGCATGCGGCCGATTCGGACGATCCGGTCGCCGCTGATGGCGATATCGGCCCGGAACCAGTCGTTGCCGGTGCCGTCGATGACGCGCCCGCCGCGGATGATGATGTCGTAGTCCTGGGCGGCGGCGGGGGAGGGGGCGGCGAGCAAGGCGGCGGCGAGCAGGCCGAAGGCGGTGAGGGATCCGGTGCGCGGCCCAATGCGGTTCATCGCGGTCATCTCTCGCTCATCATCCTTCCGACGATTGCCCGTCCTGGCATCGCACCGTCCACGTTTTCGCTGTCGCGGACGACAAACTCGCCGTTCACCAGGACATGGACCACCCCGATGGAGTAGGACAGGTCCTCCTCGAAGGTTGCGGTGTCGATGATGCGGTCCGGGTCGAGGACCGTGATATCGGCGTCCATCCCGACCTGCAGCCGCCCCTTGCGCGCCGCCTGGTCGGTCATCCCCTCGAGCCGACGGGCCGGCATGATGGTGACCTTCGCCAGCGCGTCCATCAGCGGAAGGAGACCCCCGTCCCTCGCATAGTGTCCCAGGAAGCGCGAAAAGGTGCCCGCGCCGCGCGGGTGCGCGCCTGGCGCATAACGCATTCCGTCCGAGGCGACCATCACGAAACTGCTTGCCAGCGCCTCGCGGATCCACTCGTCCCGCATCATGTGGATGATCACCGTGCCGCCCTCCTGCCGGTTGCTGCGGAACGTCTCCTCCGTCAGCCGCTCGCCGGTGTCCTGCAGTTGCACATCGCCGTAGCTGATCTGCAGCTTCTCCTGCCATCCGGGGTCGAAGATCGCCGACTCGATGCCGGTCGAGGCCGCCGTGTAGGGGTAGGCCTCGGTCGTGACGTCGAATCCGCGGCTCTGGACGCCGCCGATCAGGTCGAGGATGGGTCCGATGTTCCACAGACTGGAGCTGTTGACGTGTACGATGTGGAGCGAAGCACCGGTGGCCACTGCATTCGCCAGTACCTCCTGCATGGCGCTGATCGTCATGTCGCGGACGTGGGTGTAGATGGTCGTGTTGGCTTCGGCCGCGAATTTGAAGACCTCGAGGATCTCCTCCAGAGAGGCGCCCGGGTAGTACTGGTGCGCCATCCCGATGCCGAGAGCGCCCTCCGAGAGCCCGCGTGCGAGTGCGTCCCGGAGCGCGGGGTAGTCCTCGCGGGCGACCGCATCGTAGCGGCCCGCCGAACCGGCCGACCCGAGTTGGCGCATCGCGGCATTGGGGTCGCTGGCCACCATCGCGCGGGCCCGTTCCAGCTCCGCGACCCGTTCGGGCATGGCCCAGGCCCGGTTCGACATGTGTGAAACGGTCGCGCCGTAGTTCAGGATCGCGCCCTCGCCCCTCCGCGCCAGGAACAGGGCCGGGCTCGCAACCCCGCTTTCCATCTCGAGTGCGGTGGTGACCCCGTCGCGGGCCTGGAACTCGTTCGCGCGGTTCGACTGCCCGTGCGCGTGCAGGTCGATGAAGCCGGGCGCGACGACCAGCCCCGCGACGTCAACCACGATGTCGCCCGTGAGGGGATCCTCCGAGATGGCGACGATCTCCCCCGCGCGGATCCCGACGTTGCGGAGCGCGTCGAGGCCCGTTTCGGGGTCCATGACGCGCCCTCCCGACAGCACGATGTCGTGGGCGTCCTGGGCGGCGAGGGGGGCGGGGGCAAGAAGGCCGGCCGGGGCGGCTGCCGCGAGGGCGGTGAGCGCTGCGGCGACGAGCGTTCGGAATCGATGCATCGGGCTGGACCGTTGCCTCTCGTGCAGTTCGCTCAATGGTGTTCGTCCTCTTTGTCGGCGTGGTGAATGGGAGACTAGAGGTATACTGGTGGGTGTGGCACCGCAACCGGCGGCGACGTCTCCGCACTGAAATGCGGTGCTCATGAAGCCCGCAATGTCATGGAAGCATTACACATGTCAACTTGCCTTTACATTGCGCCGATTGCCGGTCAATGATTCGATTCCCGCCACAGGTACTGCCAGTCGGCGTTGCGGCGTCGGTCATCGCGTAAGCTGGATCTGGATACAGGGTGGAGGTGGTGCAGGGGTATCGGCTGAATCGCTGAGAGTCGGTCAATTCAGCACCTCGTGTGCCATGTAGAAAATCCCGCCGACTGCGCCAGAACCGTCTCCGCATGGCGAGGGCAAAGTGGCGACCAGTCGGTACCCGGTGCCGGCCAGTCGGCACGTCGAGGAAGGACGACTGATCGCCACCAGGAGGCTAAGTAGTTGTCCGGAACAGGTCTTATGGACTATCGGCGAGTGTGGCACGCCAATTGCTTAGTTCACGACACGCAACGCCGTCTCAGGGAAGGGCTCGTTCCGTTGGGCGGCACTACAACCCTCACAGAGGAGAATGTCATGGGGATCGCAAGAAGGATGTACCTGTTCGGAGCCACGCTGTTCGTGTTCTTGGCGGCGAGTTCGCCGGCGGAGGCGCAGTTTCTCGGGGAGGTGGTATGCTGGTGGTGCATTGAGGAAGACGGCGAACACCTTTTCACTATGAATGGACGAGATTGCGGTTCGGAGGGGAGCTACCCGGGCCACCCGATTCCTCCTCAGTGTGTTCGATGCGGGAAGACCTCAGAATGTCATGCCGCACCTTGGCCCGGCTCTTGCCATATCGCCTGCGGTCCGGAAGGCGATGCCGTGGCAGCACTGACCGAAATCCAGCAGGCTCTGGAAGCGGAGGACATCGCCGTAGTCGCATCAGCGTTGACAAGCAAGAGGCCGGGCGTTCTCGTGGAGTTCATACCCGAGGGTGGCCGCATCGATCTACTCCTTCCTTGCGAACCCAACGAGCCGTTCCGTACTATCCCGGTCGTACCTGAACTTCGCGAAGCGCTGATTGAAGAACTCCAGGAGCCGATTGACGGTCAATGATTCGATTCCCGCCACAGGTACTGCCAATCGGCGTTGCGGCGTCGGTCATCGCAGCGACTGGATGCGACCGGACGGACACCACGCCCCTCGCCCCAGCCGTCACCATCCGCGACTCCGCGGACATCGAAATCGTGGAGAACGACGCACCGTCGTGGGGCGAGGGCGACTCCTGGACGGTGGCGACCGAGCCCGAAATCGTCATCGGCGGCTACCGGGGCGCAGGCGAAACCCCCGATTCCAGTCACCTTGTCTGGTCGGTCGCCGATGTCGCTCCGCTTTCGGACGGAAGGGTGGCGGTGCTTTCCAGCAGGGAAAAGAAGCTGCTTCTCTTCGAGCGGACCGGCGAATTCGCGCGATCGATCGGGCGGGAGGGGCGTGGACCGGGTGAATTCGGCCATCCTCTGCACCTCCAGGTTCTGCCGGGCGATACCCTTGTGGTTTGGGACTTCATGCTTGGGCCGATCAGCTATTTCGATCCCTCCGGACAGCTGCTGAGGGACTGGCGGATCGATGTCGGTGCGCTGTTTGCCACAGTGAGGAGAGTGAGCGAGCGAGTGCCCGAATCAGTGTTCTTGCCACTGGGAGATGGGTCGTTCATTGTCCAGACTTTCCTCAGCCCGGTCGACTCCCCACTCCCAGTTGGAGTCCCCTTCAGATCGCCGATAGAGTTCCTCAGGATCGATTCCTCGTACACGGTTCATTCGCTGGGGCAGTGGGCGCGGAGGGAAGTTGTCTTGCAGGAAGGCCTGACAACATTGGTGCCATTTGCATTTGGCGTCCATTTGGCGGCAGGTGTTGGGCCGCCCTCGGTATACATTACCAATAGCGACCAATACGAAGTGCAACGGTTCTCCACCACCGGAACCCTAAGCCGTATCATCCGGCGCACGGCGGATCCGATTCCGATTACGGCCGAAGACATCGAAGAGTGGAAGGCCGGGTTCTCGCTTCCCTGGAAATGGGAGCTCTGGGACGAAGCCATGGCGAAGCTGCCGCCCCGGGAGTTCCGCCCGCCCGTTGTGGGACTCCTTGTCGATTCGGAGGGCTATCTGTGGGTTGCGGACAGGAAGGATCGCGCACGGAGCGAGTGGAGCGTCTTCGACCCGGCCGGGCGCTGGCTGGGGACCCTGGCGATACCGCTGGAGCACGTCGAGTGGATCGGCGAGGATCTGATTCTCGGGGTGAACACGGATCCGGATACCGGGGTGGAGGTGGTGCAGGGGTATCGGCTGAGCCGCTAAACCAAGCTCGGCGCTGGCAGTCCCTCTGGCTGCTCGTGAAAACCCGATGTATCCGCTCTTGACGTAAGCTACGGAGCGCCCTACGTTGCGTCCCGGTTGGAGAGGGCGCACGGGGGGAACGCCGACCAGTCGGCAGTCGGTGACGGCGCCCTCGGCGATGATCCGGTCGATTCCGGCGATGGTGTCGTGGCCGCGTTCTCCCGGCCCGCGAACTCCTTCACGTACCGGAACAGGTGCTTGACGCTCGTGGGCGAAGGACAAGTAAGGATCGCTTCAGGATGGGGTTTCTCTGAACCATGAGTAAGGTTTCTCGATGTACTGGACCCTTGAAGTCGAAGGGTACTCCTGCATCAATTGTCGGTGCTCTCCTCGTCGGACTGGCTTCGCCCGGGTTGGCTGGCCAAGAGATCATCGAGTTGAAAGAGGCCTCGGACATGTGCCGGGATTGCATCAGTCTCGAGACGGTGGCCGTGCTCGGTGGAGACTACGACGGCGACGATCTACTAACGGGGAGCGCCTATGTGACGCGATCGAGAAGTGGCCGGACCTATGTTCACGATTTCGGTGCGGGCGCGGCCGAAATGTTCTTCTATACATCGGATGGCGAGCTCAAGTTCACTATCCGGCAGGAGGGCGAGGGGCCGGGCGAATACGTGGACCCGATGCCTATCGTCGAGTTGCCCAACCGCCGGGTGGTCGTGTTCGACCAAGCGAACGTACGCCTCTCGATCCTGGAAGAGGACGGGACCTTCGTGGAGTCGCGCTACTTTCCTCACAGGATCAATCAGGCGCATCCACTCAACGACTCCGTGCTCTTGGTCGCGGCATCCATCCAGACGCCCGAACAGGCAGGCCTGCCGTTTCATCTCGTGCACATCAGCGGGACGATTCTTGAGTCGTTTGGTCCGGAGGTGAACTTCATACCCGGGACGGAGGGGGTCGGGTTTCGGAGAATGATGATTCTCGACGACAGCCGTTTCCTGTCCACTTCGACATCGGGTAGACCGTATCGGATCGAGCGTTGGAACGGACGCTCGCTTGAAGCGGTGTGGACCCGTGAGGCCGATTGGTTTCCCCAGAGATCAAGTTCACGAGAAGTATCGGGCTCCCCCTACGTGTCAGACATCTATCTAGACGGTTCGCTCCTGTGGACCATTGTGATTATAAAGGATCCGAGTTGGACTCCCCCGGCCCCGGACGCGCCTCCGGTTCCAAAACGGGCAGATCTCCTCGACAGTGAATTCGATACAATTGTCGAGGTCATTGACTTGGCGGTCAATGAAGTTGTCGCGAGCCAGAAGTTCGACGGGGCAATGGACCGACTGTTCCCCGACGGGACTATCCTACATCTCGCGGCCGACGACCTTGGGGTGCCTCTCTGGGAGCTCCGTTCTCCTCGTTTCCGCCCCTCGTCTCTATCCGGAAACTGGAAGTGACGGAGCTTCATCCAGTGGCGGCTGGCACCGGGTCCGCAGAATGCTCTACATGCCGGCAGGGTCGCGGTTCAGTCACAATCCCGACCTCAAGCAGAAGTACGAGGCGCTCGTCGCCAAGGGGAGGCTGCCGAAGGTCGCCCCGACGGCCGTCATGCGGAAGCTCCTCATCCTGGCCAACGCTTTTGGTGCAGATCGACCTCCGCCAGCAGCGCCTCCAAAGCGCTTTCGGCCTGTTGCCGAAAATGACTCCTCATCTTCTCTGCGTAAGAGCGTCTATGTAAGTAAGGGGAGGGAGTTCGCCGTACCGGCATTATTCTCAACAGCGGAGCACCGATGAACGACCAGGAACTCGTCGACCTGTACCAATGGCTGCGGCGCCTCGCACGGCGGTGGGGCCGCCAGAGCGGGGAGCGTGCGCTCGACTCAGTGCGCCTTGCCGCCGAGGACCGACTGGGCACCGACGCAGCGAAGCAGATTGGAACCATCGCTCCCGATACCGGAGGTCTGCCCGAAGCGTACGCGTGGGTCGTCCATTACCTGTCCGGTGTGGTCAGGACGACGCGGGAAGAAGCCGATCAGTTTGACCGGGACACCTCGTTCGTCGGCTACCATCGCGAGATCGTCGGCATCAGGTCGTCGATTGGAGACCTCGCCGCGAGTCCCCACCCCGTTCTGCTGATCGGGGAGCGGGGGACAGGGAAAGGGCAGCTGATGCGGGCGATCCATCGGGAGTTGGCCGTCAACGCCCGGAACCCCACGATACACCTCTTCTCGCTCGCGGCGACATCGCCCGACCTTGCGGATTCGGAGCTTTTCGGGCATGTGAAGGGGGCGTTCACCGGCGCGACCTTCCGGCGGCTGGGTGTCATCCGAAAGGCTGCCGAATCCAACAATGCGCTCTTTCTGGACGACATCGGGGAGTGTCCGAAACCGGTCCAGGCGAAGCTCCTGTCCGCGCTCGACGACGGGATCATCCGCCCCGTGGGCTCGGACACGCCGGTTGACATCGGGCGCGGGAAGGCGCGGCAGCTCAGGCTCTTTGCCTCGATTCAACCCGAGAGCCTGGAGAACCTGCGACCCGACCTCCGCGACCGGTTGTGGCTCCGTCCGCAGATCATCCCGCCGCTGAGAAACCGGGGGCTCGACGTGCTTCTCCTGGCCGACCTAGCCCTCGATGCGTGTTCGAACGGGAACGCGGCATGTCCGCGGATCACGCAGGAAGTGCGCCGCCATTTTCTGGCTGAACTCTGGCCGGGCAACGTGCGGGAACTCATCAGCGTGGTGATTCGGGCGGCCGGCGCGTGCCGCGGACGTCCGGAACTGGATCTCGCGGCAATCCACGCCGCGCGCCGCGCCGATCTGTTGCTTGACGGGAACAGCGCTGGCCACCGGCACGACGACCTCCAGCCCTTTGACGGCCCGAACCGCTTTCTTACCCTTGAGGAGGCGACGGAACGCCACATCCGGGAGGCTCTCAGCCGTTCGGGCGGGAACATCGCTCTGGCGGCGCGGATGCTCGACATGCCCCGCTCGACGCTTGATTCGCGGTTGAAGAAGCTGTGACTATGGACGGATGCATGGGTGGAGTGATCCGGGCTGCGCAGAACCGTCTCGGCAGGGCCAGCGGACAGGCGACCTCAGGCGTGGATTGATGTTCGATGCGGAACGCCGACCAGTTGGTACCTGGTGCCGATCAGTCGGCACTTCGAGGTAGCCAGGGATAGGACATGATACATCCTAAGTGACCAAAAAATGTCTTAGACAGGATCGGAAGGTTGTGGCATAGTGATTGCGTACCATACGAATGCGCAGCGCCGTTCCACCGGGGAAACGCTCTGGGTGGGACACCCCACCAGTTGTCACAGAGGAGACCACTATGGCGATCCCACGGAAGATGTACCTGTTCATGGCCGCGTTGTTCTTGTCCCTGGCCGGGAGCGCGCCAGTCGAGGGGCAGGACCAAGACTTGACCTGCGCGTGGTGCTGGGAATCTGGAGGAGATTGGCATCCGGGGGGTGGACCCCTCGTGCACCATTTCATTGTCAACGGCGAGCTGTGCGGATGGGAAGGAAGCGGTCACGGGGACCAAATGAGCTGTGCCCGTTGCGGCCGCACGTCGACCTGCCACGGGTATGACGATCCGGGTCCGTGCCACATAGCCTGCGGTCCCGAGGGTGATGCTATGGCCGCGTTGATGGAAATCCGTGAGGCGCTCGACAGCGATGATATCGCGGTAGTCGCCTCAGCATTGCTCCGCGACCGAGTTGGTGTTTCCGTTGAGTTCATTCCCAAGAGTGGACGCATTGACCTCCTTTTGCCCTGTGACCCTTATCGGCCATACCATACCATCCCGGTCGTCCCAGAGGTTCGAGAAGCACTGATGGGCGAATTGCAGGCGGCCACGCTTGCGCTTGGCGTCCTGCAACCATAGGTTCGACGCTGTCCAGTTGATAGCTTCCTCCCCCCCGCGGCCAGGACCAGAGGTGGGACCGATGCACCGAAGACATGAGCGGCTGCTCTCCCTCATTTCGTGCACGGCCCTTTTTGTTGCAAGCACCGCGTGCGAGCATCCCGAAACGACCGTCCAACCGCCGGCTGTCACGATCCGAGACTCCGCCGATATCGAAATCGTCGAAAACCATGTCCCCACATGGAGCGTGGGCGAAGCCTGGACTGTTGCCCACGAGCCGGAGTTCGCTATCGGCGGCTACAACGGGGAGGCGGAGGCCGCCGACTCGTCGCATCTCGTCTGGAATATCAGCGATGCCGCCCGCCTTTCGGATGGCGGCGTGGCCATTCTCTCCGCAGGTGAGAAAAAGTTGCTTCTGTTTGAACCCACCGGCGATTTCGCTGGATCGATCGGGCGGGAGGGACGCGGACCCGGCGAATTCGGCTATCCGGAGCACCTCCAGATTCTTCCTGGCGATACCCTGGTCGTGTGGGATTACATGATGGGCCCGGTTGCCTACTTCGACCCGACCGGCAATCTGCTGAGGCAGCGGTCCATCGACGTCGGCGCTTTGTTCGCCGCGACACGGACGCCAGGCCTGACCGCGCCCGAACGGGTCCATATGCCGCTGAAGGATGGCTCATTCATGGTACAGGTGGGGCGGAGTGACTGGAGTCCGACACCCGGGGAGCTCTACCGGAGACCGATACGATTCATGAGGATCGATTCGGATCATTCGACCCAGTCGTTCGGCTGGTGGGAAGGTCGCGAAAGGGTCCTCCTGGCGTTTCCTGCTTCCCAGCGCGTGCCGTTTCCGCCCGGAGCCCAGTTGGCGTCTGGAGGAACCCCGCTCTCGGTGTACATCAGCAATGGGGACAGGTACGACGTTCATCAGTTTTCGAGGACCGGGGCCCTCCGCAGAATCATCCGGCGCAAAACCGATCCGATACCCATCACGGCTACGGAGATCGAAGAATGGAAGGAGGCCTGGGCTTCGTCCTACCCACCCGAGGGCTGGCCCGTCTGGGAGCGGGCGATGGCCCAGCTGCCACCGCGGGAGTACCACCCCGCAGTCGTCGGGCTTCTTGTCGATTCGGACGGCTACCTGTGGGTCGCGGACAAAGTGGATCGCAACGCCAGCCAGTGGAGTGTCTTCGACCCCGCGGGACGGTGGCTGGGCCTGGTGACCGTCCCTCTGCAGCACGTCGAGTGGATCGGCGAGGATCTCATCCTCGGATTCAACTTTGACCGCGACCTCGGGCTTCAGCTGGTGGAGGGCTATCGGCTGACCCGTTAGCTGGCTGGCACCTCGTGGAACGTCACCGTCGTAGCGCAGCTGGACCGCGGCCTTGAGGGTTCGGAGCCCCTCCACCGCAGTTGACACGGTCCCGGACCTGCTGATCGCCGCCACGGCGCTGGAATTCGCCGTCGGCTCCGGCTCCTCCGCCGGCACCCGCCGCTCCCCCGGCATCATGATTCCCGCATTCGTCCCAGCCGGGTGGCGACCCAGAAGAAGAGGACCGCGGTGAAGGCCAGGGCGAGCGCCGTGCCGAGCCGTTCGCCCGCGTCGACCCCCAGATACCAGGCCGCGCACAGGATGGTGACGCACGAGCACACCACCACGGACCGGGCGTCCCTGGCGAGTCCGTACCAGAGCCCGCAGGCACCGGCCCCCGCGATCGTGGCGGCGGCGCCCAGGGGGGGAAGTTCGTACACCTCCAGCGTGGTTCCGAAACCGAGCGGGATGGCGAGCAGGACCGACGCCGCAAGGTGATGGACATAGCGTGCCGAACGCAGCGCTGCGGGTGCCCGGTGGATGCCCCATAGCGCGAGAGCCGTGATCACCAGCAGCCAGGCATCGAGCGCCAGGAGCGCGTTGTCGTCGAGTTCGAGGGGCCCGATCGCCGTCATTCCGACCATCGGATAGCCCCCGTAGAGACACACCGAGAAGGCGTAGAGGGTTCGGCGCGAGACGGACTCGGCGCGTCCGGTGTAGAGCAGCAGGCCCAGCCCCGCCAGCGTCGTGACCAGTGCCCCGTCGACGATCCAGATGATGATGTCGGCGTCCAGATCGAAGGCCCTGAGGAGAAACGCCGCCAGGAAGGCGTAGGCGAGAGCCGTGGCAACCGCCGGCATGATCGGGTTGCGGCGCACGAAGATCGGTATGGTCGCGGCGGGAATCGCGAGCGCCAGCAGGCCGACCACAACGCCTCCCGCCGTTCCGTTGTTCCAGGCCTGCATGGAGTACAGGAAGGCGGCGAGGAGCAGGATCAGCCCGCTGGTCTGAAGCGCCCAGGTCACCGGCACAAACCGCTGCGCGGCCTCGAAACGCATCCCGAGCAGCAAGGCTGCAATCCCGGCGCCCGCGATCACGCATGTGCGCACCCCGGGTCCCAGGTCGGGCCAGGACCAGGAGAAGAAGGTGACCGCGGCAATCACCAGGAGGATCCCGGCTGTCGCCGAGACGGCATACTGCAGGAACCGGCGGCGCCCGGCCCGTTTTCTTTCGGTGTGGTCGGTCAGCAGACGTTCGGCCAGTTCGCTGGAGATCAGCCCGCTGTCCCGCCACTGCCGTAGCGCGGAGTCGATGTCGGATTTGCTCATTCTGGCTGTCCGCCCGCGTAGTCATCCCCGTTCGCCTGGTCCAAATGTAATATGTCCCATCCTGCCATTGATCCGCCCCCGGCCCGGGCCCATCCTTCATGGCATGAAGACTCCGGAGGCAGAGACCCGCCGCGCGCTGGCCAGGTTGCGCAGGGCGCTTGAGAAGGCGAAGCGCGAGGTGAGAGGGCTGCGCGAGGGGTTGGATGAGTCCGAGGCGGACGGCTACCCGGCGGACGACTACGCCGAAATGGAGGAACACCTGGGAGCGGTGACGGATCTCGTGAACCGCGAGCAGGCACGACAGCAGGCGAAGGTTCTGCGGGCCGGCGGGATCGCTTCGGGCGGGTTGCGGCGCTCCGGCGAGTCCTTCGGGCGGCGACCGAGGTTGCAGGATGGAGGGCGTCGATCGTGAAGCGGCGCGATTTCCTGACCGGCGGCACGAAGGGTGTGTTCGTCGGGCTGGCGGGGCTGGCGGGCCTCGGAGCGAGGCCCGCCACGCCCTTCGTCGCGGGGAGGCGTTGGCGCAATGACCTCGTCGTCCGCGGCGGCACGATCTACGACGGCACGGGAGTCCCCCCGCGCACCGGCGACATCGCCATCGTCGGCGACCGCATCGCGCGGATCGGGCGCGGCCTCGCGGCGGGCACCGCCGAGATCGACGCGCGGGGAATGGCCATCGCGCCCGGCTTCATCGACATCCATTCGCACGCGGACCTCTCCCTGCTGGTGAATCCCCGCGCGGAGAGCCGGGTGCGGCAGGGGGTCACGCTGGAGGTCGTCGGCCAGGATGGCTCGTCGATCGGCCCCTGGAGCGACGGCTACTTCGCGTACACGCGCGACCGCTACCGCCGCGACTTCGACGTGGAGATCGACTTCCGCGACGTCGGGGGGTTCCTCGACCGGATCGACCGGGAGCGCCCGGCGGTGTGCGTCGCGTCGATGATCGGGCACGGCGCCGTCCGGGGGCATGTTGTGGGCGGCACGGACCGGCCAGCGACCGAGGCGGAGCTTGGGCGGATGCGCGCGCTGGTCCGCGAAGCGCTCGCGCAGGGGGCGGTGGGGCTCTCGACCGGGCTCGAATACACGCCCGGCAGCTTCGCCCCGCTGGACGAACTGGTCGCGCTGGCGTCGGAGCTGCGCGGGACGATCTATCCGTACGCGTCGCACATGCGCAACGAGGACGACCGCCTCCTCGCGGCGCTCGAGGAGGCGCTGCACGTGGGCCGTGTGGCCGGGGTGGCGGTCCAGATCTCGCACCTTAAGGCGCAGGGAGAGCGCAATCACTGGAAGGCCGACGCCGCCTTCGCCGCGATCGAGGCCGCGCGGGCCGCCGGGGTGGACGTGCACTTCGACCGCTATCCATATGTGGCGTACGCGACGGGGCTCTCGAACCTCTTCCCCGCATCGGCGCGGGCCGGTGGCACGGCGAGGTTCCTCGCGCGGCTCGCCGATCCGGAGACCGCCCCGGCGCTGGAGCAGGCGTGCCGGGACAAGATCGCGCTGCTGGGGTCCTGGGACGCGGTCCAGATCTCCCGGATCGGCGGCCCCAACGCGGCCGCGCGGGGGCGTCGGCTCGGGGAACTGGCGGTCGAGCTCGGCGAGGATCCGTACGCGCTCACCGTGCGACTGTTGCGGGAGGCGAACGGGAGCGTGGGGATGATCGGGTTCGGCATGTCCGAGGAGAACACGGAGCGGATGCTGACCCACCCGCTCGGCATGGTGTGCTCGGACGGCGGCGCCTACGCCCCGTACGGGCCGCTCTCCCGCTCTTCGCCGCACCCGCGCGGCTACGGGAGCTTCCCGCGCGTGCTTGGCCACTACGTGCGGGAGCGGCGCGCGATGCCGCTTGAGACCGCCCTCCACAAGATGTCGGGGCTGCCGGCGAGCAAACTCGGGCTCGGGGACCGCGGGGTGCTGCGCGAGGGCGCCGTGGCGGATGTGGTGGTCTTCGATCCGGACCGGGTGGGGGACCGTGCCACCTTCGACGACCCGCACCAGTACCCGGCGGGGATCGGGCATGTGGTGGTGTCGGGCGTCCACACGATCCGGGACGGGGAGCAGACGGGGGAGATGGGGGGGAGGGCGGTGCGGGGGAGCCTCCATGCCGGATGAACTTCTCCCCGAAATAGCGGAGGTCACCGACGAGCTTCTGCTGCTCTTCCGGCAGGCCGGAGCCGGGCTCGACCGTCACGGCGCCTTCGACAGCCTCGCGCTCAGGGTTCACGCCGCCCAGCGAGTCTGCAACCCGGTCCTGAGCCGCTTCTGGGGAGCCGCATCGCCGGACGAACCCTCGGCGTGGCACGAGATCCCGCCCGTGCCGGTCCAGGCGTTCCGTGAAGTGCCGATCGTCGCGGGCCGCGCGGAGGTTGTCTTCCGGACGAGCGGCACGACCGGGGGCGCGGGCCGGCGCGGTGAACATCACGTTGCGAGCCTCGAACTCTACCGGGCGGCGGCCAGGAACAACTACCGCCGCCACCTGTTCGGGGGCGCCGCGATGGTCGACGTCATCTCGCTCGTCCCAAGTCCCGCGACCGTCCCGGATTCCTCGCTGGCCACAATGTCCGGGTTCATCGCGCGGGAGCCGGAGGTGGCACGCACAACCTGGGCCTTCCACCCCGGCCGCGGCGTCGACCTCGATGCGTTTCGCGAGGCGGCCGCGGCGGCGGTGTCGGATCGCCGGCCCATCCTCCTCCTCTCGACGGCCTTCGCCCTGGTCCAACTGCTCGATGGACTGGGCCGCGAACGCTCCCGACTTCCCGAAGGCTCTCGCATCATGGAGACGGGCGGCTTCAAGGGGCGCGCCATCGAGATGGATCAGGCCACCCTTTACGGTCGCGCGGAGCGCACCCTCGGAGTACCTCGGTCACACATCGTGAACGAGTACGGCATGACCGAGATGCTGTCGCAGGCCTATGACCATGTGGCTGGCGAGGGGCGGCGCACCAGCGAACGTGTGCTCCGTTTCCCGCCCTGGGTGCGCACCCGGGCGCTGGATCCGGCCGACCTCGCCGCGCTGCCGCCCGGCCGTCCGGGGCTGCTTGCGCACTTCGACCTGGCCAACGCGGCCTCGGTGTGCCACCTCCTGACCGAGGATTACGGCCACACCACGGAAGACGGTGGGGTGCGGCTGCTGGGCCGTGCCCCGGGCGCGGAATTGCGCGGCTGCTCGCTCGCGGCGGAGTCCTTCCTGCGGGCGCTTGGGCGCGGCGCCGGCGCGAGGGCGGCAACCTCGTGACCGAAGCCTGGATCTGGCCACCCGGGCTCCCGGGGCCCTCCGCGCACGTGCGGCGCCGGGCCGGCGATCTCGTGCTGCGCCATCCCGCGCCGGACGCCGGGAAGCCCGAAGCGCTCCTCGCCGCCTTGCGCAATGGCCACCGCGTCCTTGCCGCGATCCCGTCCGGCGACCTGGTGCGAATGGTGGGCGCCGCCGCCGAAACCCTCACCGTCGAAATCGGCAGCGCGAGCATCCAGGAGGTCGCCGCGAACGCGCGCCTTTCATCCCCCATGACGCGCGTGATCCTCGACGGTATGGCCGCGTCGTGGAACACGGACGCGCTCGATCGCCTGGTCCGGACCGAGTTCCCCGACCCGCGCGCACTCGACGGCTTCGTCGCGGAGACGGAGCCGCGCGCCGGCGAGTCCACCGATGCGAGCGCGAAGCGCCGGGTGCGCGCTGCCGCGCCTCCGGTCACACTGCACTTCGGGGCGGGTTCCGTCCCGGGGGTGAGCGTCACGTCCATGATCCGGGCGCTGCTGGTCAAGTCCGCGGTGCTCGTCAAACCCGGGGCCGGCGACATCGCGCTCACAGTGCGGTTTGCGCGGCTCCTTCACCGCGCCGACCCGCGCCTTGCCGGCGCCGCCGCGGTCCAGTACTGGCCGGGAGGCGCGCCGCAGTGGGAGAGCTGGGAGCGCGGCCTCCTCACCGGCGCCGATCAGGTGGTCGTCCAAGGCAGCGGCGCGACGATCGAGGCCATCCGAGCGCGCGCCCCCGCCTCGACGCGGCTGATCGAACACCCGCACCGCATTGGCGTCGCCATCGTGGATCCGGTGGGGGCCCCGGGCGCGGCGGCTTCCACCGCGCGGGCAGCGGCTCTCTTCGACCAGCGTGGCTGCGTGAGCACGCACCTCGTGCTTCTGTTGTCCGGCCGCGACCTGGCCGCGCATTGGTGCGGCGAGCTCGCGGCGAGCCTTGCCGCGACCGCGACGGCGCTTCCTGCCGGCCCCTCCACTCCGGGCGAACTGTCCGCGCGGCGTCAACTCGAGGGTCGCGTCGCCATGAAGGCGGCGGCTTCACCGGCGATCCGCCTTTGGACTTCGGACGGCGCCGGCTGGTCGGTGGTGCTCGGCCCATCGGAGGCTTTCGAGCCGGGCGGGGGAAGGACCGTCTGGGTCGTGCAGGTAGCGGACCCCGAGGGGGCGCTGGGAGTCCTGTCCTCTCTGTCACCGGTGCTTCAAACCGTGGGACTGGCCGGATTGGACGGCCGCGCCGGCTTCGCGGAAGCGCTCTGTTCGCTGGGAGCCACGAGAATCGTGCCCCTCGATCGAGTCCCCTTCCCCGAGGCCGACTGGTTCCACGACGGCAGCCGCCCGCTGCGCGAACTCGTTCGCTGGGGCGAACTTCGGTAGACTCAGTCCCCGGATTCGGATTCGCTCCGCCACATGACCAACTGGCGGGTTCCCTTCGGCGTTTCCTCCACGCGAACGGTCAGTGTGTCTCCCTTACGGATCCCGCAATCGGAGCGAATGCCAAGCGGGATCGTCACGCGTCCCCCGGTTCCGACAGTGACGTCGCCGTAGTAGAGGGTTCGGTAGATTGCCATCAAACTCCTTAGTTTCTTACCGGTCCATGAACTCATGGACCAGGAATCCCATCCAGCCGCCCACATCCAAATATAACATTGACGGAGCCGGGAAAGGGATGGCTGGACCGCCGGTGCCGGCCTGCCTGCGGGCGCTGAACAAATCTCGGCGGACGCTCGTACCCTGAACTGGCGCGTGCGCCGGGGACGCGGCAGACCCCCGACGGGCGTGGCCGTCACACTCACCTGCAAATCAACACGGGAGTCGATCCTTGAACGAAGCGGCAGTCCGACTATCGGGCGTGACCAAGTCCTTCGGCGCTCACACCGCCGTCTCCAACTTCGATCTGGACATCCCCAGGGGCACGATCCTCGGGCTTCTGGGACCGAACGGCTCGGGAAAGACGACCATGATCCGCATGATCATGGCCATCCTTCTCCCCGATCAGGGCGAAGTCGAACTCCTCGGCGGGCCCCCGGACATGTCTCGCAGAAGCCGCGTGGGATACCTGCCCGAGGAGCGGGGCGTCTACCCGAAGATGAAGGTCCTGGATCAGCTCATCTTCCTCGGCGAGCTGAGAGCGCTGCCCCGAAAGCAGGCTCAGCGCCGGGCGATGCAATGGCTGGATCGGCTGGGCCTCTCGGACTGGGCTCCGAAGAAGGTGCAGGACCTCTCGAAGGGGATGCAGCAGAAGGTCCAGTTCATCGGCACGGTCCTCCACGACCCGGATCTACTGATCCTTGACGAGCCGTTCAGCGGCCTCGATCCCATCAATCAGGACATCCTCGAGTCGATCATCCGGGAGGAGCGGGACCGGGGCAAAACGATTCTCTTCTCCACGCACCTCATGGAGCAGGCCGAGCGGCTCTGCGAGCGCGTCTGCCTGATCTCCAGGGCGCACAAGGTGCTCGACGGCGACCTCAGGGAAGTCAAGCGCCGGGAGCGGTCGGGTGCGGCGGCCATCGAGTTCGAGGGCGACGGGGGCTGGCTCGACCGACTCGGGATCGTGAACTACGAGATCGTCGGCGACGCGTTCCACATCCCCATGAACAGCCGCGTGAGCCACGACGAGATCCTTGCCGCGGCAGTGGCCTCGGGGGTGAGCGTGCGACGCTTCGAAGTACTGGAACCCCGTCTCCACGAGATCTTCGTGCGCCACGCCGGAGAAGAGGCGGCGGAACCCGCCATGACCGCGATGGGAGGTGCCCGATGAGACAGGTGTGGGTGGTACTGCGGCGCGAATATCTGGAGCGGGTCAAGACAAAGGGCTTCATCATCGGCACGCTCGCCATTCCTCTGGTGCTGATCGCGATCATGGGCGTGAACATCTTCATCGCGCTGCAGGTCGCGCAGTCCGACCGCGAGCTGGTTCTGGTCGATCTGACCGGCGTCATGGGCGAAGAAGTGGCCGAGCGGCTGGACCAGGTCGGCTATGAGCTGGAGCTGGCCGGACCCGAGGCGGACCTCGAGGAAATGGACCGCCAGGTCACGGAGGAGGAGCTCGAGGGATACGTGGTGCTGGACAACCTGACGATGGCAGAAGGGGTCTTTGCCTACAGGTCCCTCGTCCCGCCCGGACGGACGCGGATAGCCCTGTTCGAGGCCGTGGTCAGGGACGTCGCACTGGCGAACTACCTGTCCACAGCCAGCGGCGCGGAGGGCCTGCGGGAACTCATACGCGGAGGGCGGCTGGAGTTCGAGTCCCCGCTCGGCGTGGAGGACCAGGAGGAGGCCGAGGCGGCGCGGGTTTCGGGGATCGCGATCGGCTTCGGGGGTGCGATGGCCCTCTACATCACGATGTTGCTCTACGGTGCCTTCGTGCTGCGCTCCGTCCTGGACGAAAAGCGCAACCGGGTCGTCGAGGTGGTGGTCTCGTCGATCAGCCCATGGCGGCTGCTTCTCGGCAAGGTCCTCGGCGTTGGCTCGATGGGGCTGACCCAGATGGGGATCTGGGCCGGGTGCGCAATCCTTCTGCTGCTCGTCGCGGCTCCCATGGTCGCGGCGCAGATTCCGGCCGCGGACCTCTCTGAACTGACCGGTTTCCTGCCCGGCCCCGGCGTGCTCGTCCTGCTTCTGGTCTTCTTCCTCCTCGGCTACTTCCTCTATTCGTCCCTCTTCGCGGCAGTGGGCGCGATGTGCGCGACCGAGGAGGAAGCCGGCCAGGCGCAGCTCCCCGTGATCGCGCTTCTGGTCATTCCCTTCGTCCTGCAGATGGCCTCGATCGAGGGCACCTCGATGAAGTGGCTCGACTGGGTGGCGCTCTTCCCCTTCTTCAGCCCGGTCATGATGTTCCCGCGTGCGGCGACGGGGGCGGTGCCCTGGTGGATGACGGGGCTGTCGCTGGTGTTGATGGCCGCCGCGATCGTCGGCACGGCCTGGCTGGCGGGGCGAATCTACAGGGTGGGAATCCTGATGCAGGGGAAGCGGCCCACGCTGAAGGAGCTGGTTCGGTGGGTCAGGGAGGCGTAGGGCGGTCGGCCGGGCGCCCCACATGCAGCTCCGCAAAACGCCGGATCAGCCCATTGGCGCCGGGAGTTTCCGCCAGCCGGGAAACCAGCACTTCGAAGGACGTGCCGGCGACCTCCTCCACGTATCTCGGATACGCCGCAAACCGCGCGTAGAGCCCCGCCATGTCGAGTTCGGGGTGGAACTGGGTGCAGTAGATGGGGGCATCGTCGAAACGGTAGGCCTGGTGGGCCACCCTGGCCGACGAGGCAAGCAGCGTGGTGTGCGGGGGGAGCCGGTCCACGTGGTCTTCGTGTCCGAGCTGGGCCTTGAAGGGACTGCTGAGCATCGCGAAGACGGGGTCGGCCAGCCCCTCGGGCGTGAGGACCAGCTCGTGGGTGCCCACCTCGGCACGGCCGCGATCGTGGACCACCTCGCCGCCCATCGCCGCGGCCATTCCCTGGAATCCCCAGCAGGACGCGAATGCCGGGACTCGCGCGACATGCACCTCCCTGAGCGAGTCCAGCGCGCGGGCGAGCCAGGGGTCCGCTCGGGCGGCGGAGTAGTCGCCGCTGCCCCCCATCAGCACGAGGTCGATGCCGTTCAGGTTCCGGGGCTCGAGCGACCGGGTGAGGAGATCGAAGAGGGCGATGTCCACCTCGAAGGGCGCAAGAGCCCGCCTGAAGGAGGCGATTTCGTGGGGCCCCATCGGGTCGGCAGGGTCACGGACCTGGAGGAGAAGGCACCGGAGGGGGCGGGCGAGGCGTGTCATGCCGGGGTGTGGCGAGCCCGGCGCCCTGTCGCCCACGGCAACACGCGGGGACCGTCCACCGGGGCTCCTAGCTCACGGAGCGAAGCAACGCGGCGAGGTGATAGCGCTCCAGAGCCAGCGCGGCTGCGCGCGCCTCCTCCCGGCTGGGTTCGATGATGATCACCGCGGTGCGCACGGGTTCCTCGTGGTCGGCCCGGTCGGTCGGCACATAGCAAAGGCGGGCCCGGCAGGAACCCGGCGCCGAGGGATCCTCCACGAACTCGAGGTACACCTCCCAGAACCGACCCTCGTGCGTGAAAGTGGTCAGGTGCATGGCATCGTCACGCCCCCCTCCGCCACTTTCGGATCCTTGATCCTCATGCGGTCCTTCCGGGAACAGAGGCCTGGGTTCCATCGTCAGCAGTCCGTGGACACGGCCCCGCGAGCACCTGGAGCGGCGAGGCACCGGGCTGGCAAGTGGCGCTCGTACGCGGCCAGTGTCATGTAGGGATTACACATGTAAGGTCTTCTTTACATCGGAGTGCCAACGGCACCGCGCGAGACGTGTAGAAGTCTAGCGAACCGCCGCCCCGACCGCACCCCGCAATGTCCGCCGAATGGAGATTTCGGGTGCTCTCACGCGGGCCCGAGCCGGATGGCCCCGACGGAACCGGCTCCGCGATTCCGCTGCGCTCGTTGACACGGTGGTGGGCGGTTCCTACCTTGCGTCGGCTTTTCCGCTATTCGACTGAACCCATCATCCACGTTCAACCGGGCCCGGCAGCGGGCTCTGAATGCCTACCGCAATAATGAAAAGGTTGTGGCTGGTCGCTGGAACGGGAGCGATCCCCGTCCTCCTGGCGTTTGCCGTAATCGGCGGTCGGCAGGCTCCCGGCGACACCGAGGCCGCCGGCGCGGATCCGGCGGAGGGGTCCCAGCCGATCCAGTTTCCCCACGACACCCACGCCGGCCAGTTCCTGATCGACTGCCAGTACTGCCACTATTCCGCGGAACGCTCGGTGGACGCCGGCATCCCGCCCGTGGAGACCTGCATCGGCTGTCACCGCGAAGGGGCCATCGACGGGCGGACCAACCCGGAGGAGGTGCTGAAGGTCCGGGACTACCACGCCCGCGGCGAGCCGATTCCCTGGCGGCGCATCTACAAGGTTTCCGACCACGTTCACTTCCCGCACATGCGGCACGTCGCGGCGGAGATCGCCTGCCAGACGTGCCACGGTGAAGTGCAGGAGATGGGCGTGCTGGAGCACGTGGCCCCGGAGGCGGGGGACCTGAAGATGGGCTGGTGCATTTCCTGCCACCTGGAGCGCGGGGCTTCCCGCGACTGCACGGTATGCCACTATTAGCCGGCACGCGGAGGGTTCGGTAGTGAGCGGCCTGGAGAGGCGCGACTTCCTCAAGGTGCTCGGCGTGGGCGGCGCCGGCGCGGCCGTCACCGGGTGCTCGACCGACGAGGTGGAGCGCCTGATTCCCTACGTGGTTCCGCCGGAGGAGATCACGCCGGGGGTGGCGACCTGGTACGCGTCGACCTGCGGGGAATGTCCGAGTGGGTGCGGGATCCGGGTGCGAACCCGCGAAGGCCGCGCCGTGATGATCGAGGGAAATCCGGACCATCCGGTTTCCCGGGGAGGGCTCTGCTCGCGCGGGGTCTCGGCGCTTCAGGGACTCTATACCGCGGACAGGAAGGTGCTCGCAACACCGCTGCGCGCGGGCAGCGACGGCTTCGAGCCTATCGGCTGGGACGAAGCACTGCAGCTTCTGGCCAGCCGGCTGGACGGGGGGGGGCGGTCCATCTTCCTGACGGGGCCCAAGGGCCCGACCGAAAGCGCGCTTCTCGACGAGTTCATGGAGGCGGTGGGCGGTCAGCGGGTGGTTCATGACGCCCTGGACGACACCGCGCTCCGGGCGGCGGTGAACATCGCCTTCGGAGTCAACACGCTGCCGCGCTACGAGATCGCCGCCGCGAGATTCCTGGTGTCGTTCGGTGCCGATTTCCTCGAGACCTGGCTGTCGCCCGTGAAGTTCGCGGCCGATTTCGCCGAGATGCACGGGGTGGATCACGGCGAAAAGGGCCGGTTCGTCTTCGTGGGGCCGCGGCTCTCGCTGACGGGACAGAACGCCGACGAGTGGATCCCCGCGCGGGCCGGTTCCGAGGCGCACATCGCGCTCGCCGTTGCAGGCGAACTGGTTCGGCGCGGGGCCGATGCCGGCCCGTACGGCGAAGTCGTGCGCGGGTACGGTCTGGAGGACGCGGCCGAGGCCGCCGGGATCGAGACCGAGGCGCTGCAGTCGCTCGCCGACCACTTCGCCGAAGGTGACGCCCTGGCGCTCGGGCCGGGGCTGGCCGGCAACCACCAGGCGGCGACGGCGGCCAATCTCGCGGTGCTGATCCTGAACGCGGCTGCGGGTAGCCTCGGCAGTACGATGCACATCGAGACCGCGCCCGCCGACCGGCCCTCCTCGTTCCGGGGCATGGCGAACGCGATCGCGCAGATGGGCGCGGGAAGCTACGGCGTCGCGGTCGTCTCGGGAACGAACCCCGCGTACACGCTGCCGCCCGGGGCCGGGTTCGCCGATGCGTTCGGAGCGGTGCCCTTCAAGGTGGCCTTCGCCACTACGCTCGACGAGACGGCGGCGATGGCCGATCTGGTGCTCCCCGACACGCACCCGCTGGAGTCGTGGGGAGACAGCCGGCCCGGGCCGGGGACCTACGCGGTGAGGCAGCCTGTGATGCGGCCCGTGCCGCTCTTCGAGTCCCGCGCCATGGCCGATGTCCTGATCGAGACCGGACAGCGGCTGGGCCAGGACTTCGGCGCGGCCTCCTTCCGCGAATACCTGCGGGCCGCCTTCGACGGCTGGCTCGCGCGCGACGGGATGCGGACGGGGCTTGCCGGTGACCCGAACAGGGTGTGGCGCGACCTCCTCCGCGAGGGATCGGTGACGCATGTAGACCTGTCGGACAGGGTCACTTCCCTGCAGCCGCCCATGACCGCGGTGGACTTCGACGCGCCCGGCGTGGCCGGGTCCGGGAACGGCGAGCTGACGCTTCTGGTCTACCCCTCCCCGCGCTTCGGGGACGGCACCCACGCAAACCGGCCGTGGCTGCAGGAGCTGCCCGATCCGGTCTCCAAGGTGATGTGGCACTCCTGGGTCGAGATGAATCCGGCCACCGCCGAGCGGCTCAGTCTCGTCCGGGGCGACATCGTGAGTGTCGAGACGGCCGAGGGCGCGGTGGAGGTGCCCGTGTGGCCCTATCCCGGCATCCGCGAGGATGTGATCGCGATCGCGATGGGCGGCGGCCACACCGCCTACGGGCAGTTCGCCGACGGCAACGGCGTCAATCCCATGGGACTCCTTTCGGCCGCGAGCGACGCGGATTCCGGCACGCTGGCCCTGATTGCGGCCGGTGCGACCGTGACCGCGACGGGGGCCTGGCAGCGCCTCGTCACGAACGAGGGCTCGAGCGACCAGGACAACCGCAACGTCGCGCCCGCCCTGGCTCTGTCCGCGCTTGGCCACGCCGCCGAAGAGGAGCACGCCGAAGAAGGCGGGCACGGCCAGCTCCGCGAACTTCAGGAGATGGGCGGGTTCCGCCCGGTCGAAACCGAGGGACGGGCCGAGGACTTCCCGCTTCCCGGCTCCGACTTCGGGCCGTACGCGGACGAACATCCGCGCTGGGCGATGGCCATGGACCTGGACAGGTGCACCGGGTGCAGCGCCTGCGTGACCGCCTGTCAGGCCGAGAACAACATCCCCTGGGTGAACGAGAACCAGGCGGTGATCGGCCGCGAGATGCACTGGCTCAGGCTGGAGCGGTACTACGAGACGGTCGACGCGTCGCATTCCGGCCCGGTGGACGTCCGCTTCCTGCCGATGCTCTGCCAGCACTGCAACAACGCGCCCTGCGAGCCGGTCTGTCCGGTGTTCGCGGCCTACCACACGCCCGACGGGCTGAACGCGCAGGCCTACAACCGCTGCGTAGGCACCCGCTACTGCGCCAACAACTGCCCGTACAAGGTTCGCGTCTTCAACTGGTATCGCTACACGATGGACCCCTCCGAGGGGGGGAACATCCCGGAGCCGATGAACTGGCAGTTCAACCCCGACGTGACCGTCCGCAACAACGGCGTCATGGAGAAGTGCACCTTCTGCGTGCAGCGGATCCGGGAAGCGCAGAACCGGGCGGCGATCGAGGGGCGCGAAGTGCGGGACGGCGAAGTCCACACCGCCTGCCAGAGCGTCTGCCCGGCCGGCGTGATCACCTTTGGCAACATCAGGGATCATGACTCCGAGGTGGCTGCCCTTGCGGAGGACGAGCGCACCTACCGGGTGCTGGATGCCCTGATCAACACCCAGCCCGCGGTGCACTACCTGAAGAAGGTCACGCATCACGACGTGGAAGACGGCGGGCACTAGCCGATGGCGACTGCGGAACTGAGAGAGCGCGGCGCGCTGCCCAACCCCGACGTGGGCACCTACGCGGAGGTCAACCAGGACATCCTCAAGGTTCTGGGGCGGCCCGGGAGGGGCTGGTGGATGCTCTTCGGGATCGCCGCCGCCGGGGTGGGGCTCTTCCTGACCTGCTGGTTCTGGCAGATCTACAAGGGGATCGGCGTCTCGGGGCTGAACGCGCCGGTGGGGTGGGGCGTGTACATCACCACCTTCGTGTTCTGGGTCGGCATCGCGCACTCGGGCACGCTGATCTCGGCGATCCTCTTCCTCTTCCGGGCACCGTGGCGCCAGGCGATCTATCGTGCATCCGAGGCGATGACCGTCTTCGCGGTGATGACCGCGGGACTCTTCCCCCTGATTCACGTGGGGCGGGTCTGGCACGCGTACTGGCTGGTCCCGTACCCCAACGACCGCTTCCTGTGGCCGAACTTCCGCTCGCCGCTGGTGTGGGACGTCTTTGCGATCACGACCTACTTCACCGTGTCGGCGGTCTTCTTCTACCTGGGGACGATCCCCGACCTGGCCGCCGCCCGCGACCACGCGCGCGGCCTGCGCAGGAAGTTCTACCAGATCATTTCGCTGGGATGGCGCGGGACCGACCGCGAGTGGCACCACTTCTCCAAGGCGTACATCTACCTGGCCGCGCTGGCGACCCCGCTGGTGCTCTCGGTGCACTCGGTGGTGTCCTGGGACTTCGCCATGGGGATCGTGCCCGGCTGGCACACGACGATCTTCGCGCCTTACTTCGTGGCGGGCGCGATCTTCTCGGGCGTCGCCCTGGTGATCACCCTGGCCGTGCCGATGCGGAAGTTCTTCGGGCTGGAGAAGTACCTCACGGTGAAGCACTTCGAGGCCATGGCGAAGCTGTGCATGCTCACCAGCGCGATCGTGCTGTACGCGTACATGACCGAGTATTTCCTGGCGTGGTATTCCGGTGAGCCGCCCGAGCGCGGGTCGTTCTGGAACCGCGTCTTCGGCCACTACTGGTGGGCCAACTGGATCATGCTGACCTGCAACGGCCTGATCCCGCTCATGCTGTGGTTCCGGCGGGTGCGAAGATCGATCTCGGCGCTCTTCGTGATCTCGATCTTCATCAACATCGGGATGTGGTTCGAGCGCTTCGTGATCATCGTGACGTCGCTGTCGCACGAGTACGAGCCGTGGGCGTGGGGCCTCTACCGTCCCTCGGTCATCGAGATGGGGATCCTGATTGGGAGCTTCTGCTGGTTCGGGTTCTGGTTCCTGCTCTTCACCCGCCTGCTGCCGCCGGTGGCGATCGCGGAGATGAAGGAAGTCGTGCCGCCGCCGCTGCGCGGCAGCAAGGAGGCCGCATCATGATTCATGAGGCCACGTCATGATCGGAGCCAGACGGCGCCAGGGACACCGCGGATTCTTCGCGCTCTTCGAGCACCTCGACACGACGATCGACGCCTGCAAGGCGCTGCGGGGAGCCGGGCACAGGAAGTTCCGGGCGTATGCGCCCCTGCCGGAGCACAACCTCCTCGAGGAGGGCCTGGCGTTGAAGCACAGCCCGGTGCGGGTGTTCACCCTGGCCGGTGGCATGACCGGCGCGGCGACCGGGTTCGCCTTCACGACGTGGACTTCGCTCGACTGGCCGCTCGTGACGGGGGGCAAGCCGCTCATGTCGATCCCGGCCTATGTGGTGATCGCCTTCGAGTGCGCGATCCTGTTCGGTGCCCTGTCGACCGTGATCGGGCTGTTCATCAACGCGGGACTGCCGAACTTCCGCCCCATGGTCGCCTACCATCCCGCCTGCTCCGACGGCAGCTTCGGGGTGTACGTGACAGCGCCCGCCGCCAGGGCCGACGCGGTCAGGGACCTGTTGAGCAGCTTCGAGCCCGCCGAGCTGCGTGAGGACCCGGAGGGATTCGATGTCTAGCTCGCGACGCACCGCAATCGCGCTGGCCGCACTCGCGTTCGCCGGACTCACCTCGGGCGCCTGCACCCCGCTCGACGACGCGATGGCGGCGATCTTCGGCAGGAGCATGCGCGACCAGCCTTCCTTCGACCCCTACGAGAACGAGCTGCAGAACGAGTTGCTGCCGCCGGAGGGCTCGGTGCCCTTCTCGGCGGGGAACTATCCGGCCGGGCATTTCGATGTGAATGTGGGACAGCCGGAGGGGAGCGCCGACGTGCCGCCGCCCTTCACCCAGATGGAGATGACCCAGCGGCCCGAGGTGGCGGACAGCCTGACGAACCCGGTGCCGGCGACTCCGGAGTCCCTGGCGCGCGGCGAACAGCTCTACGAGCGCGTCTGCATCGTCTGCCACGGGCCGGACGGCACCGGCGTGACCGCGTACATCTTCCCGGTCTATCCGTATCTGCAGACGATCGCCGCCAACCTGACCAGCGAGGCCTCGATCGCGCGGAGCGACGGGTACATCTACGGGATCATCCGGGTCGGACGAAACGTGATGCCGCCCTATGCACACCAGATCGCGCACTACGACCGCTGGCACATCGTGAACTACGTCCGTCATGAGATCCAGGGCCTGGGTCAGGAGCCCGAGCCCGAATCCCCGGCGGACAGCGCCGCCACGGGCAACTGAAGATGGCGCACCACGCGATTCCCCGGGACATAGCGCTCCGCAACCTGGAGCGCGGCCGGTTTGGCACCAATGTGCTCCGGCTCCTCGTGCTCGTGGGTGCGGTCACCTTCTTCTACACGCTCTACAGCGATTCGGCGCTGGCCTGGAAGTCGTATGTGGTGAACTGGCTCTACTTCACCTCGATCTCGCTGGGCGGGGTGATGGTGGCAATCGTGACCTGGATCGTGAAGGCCAAGTGGAACTGGCCCGTGCGGCGGGTGCACCAGTCCTTCGCGGCGTTCCTGCCGATCGCGTTCGTCCTCTTCATCCCCATGCTGTTCAACCTGCGGGAGGACTACTTCCCCTGGATCGAAATGATGGAGTACGACCCGATCGTCCAGGAAAAGGCGGCGTACCTGAACGTCCCCTTCCTGCTCAGCCGCAACCTGGTGGGGGTGCTGGCACTCTTCTCGATGGCGCTCGGCTTCGTGTATCTGGCGCTTCGGCCCGACCTGGGGCGCGTCCACCAAGCACGGACCGCCGCCGAGCGCGAAGGCAAAGCCTCGTGGTGGCGTGAGCGCTTTACCCGGGGATGGGCCGGACAGGCCGCCGAAGAGGAGCGCAGCTACCAGCTCATGACGCGCCTCGCGCCCGCGTTCCTGGTGGTCTACGCCACCATCATGACCATGCTGATCTTCGACTGGGCCATGTCGCTCGAGCCGCACTGGTTCTCGACGCTCTTCGGCGGCTGGTTCTTCATGGGAGCCTTCTGGGGCGGCTTTGCGGCGTCGGCGGTTGCCGCCATTCTGCTGCGGCGGCGCGACCGGGTCTTCCGCGACTACGTCGGCCCGCCGGTGCTCTGGGACCTGGGCAAGCTCGTCTTCGCCCTCGCCGTCTTCTGGACCTATCTGTTCTGGTCGCAGTACATCGTCATCTGGTATGGGAAGCTCCCCTGGGAACAGGCGTGGATCAACACGCGCACCGGCGACCCATGGGGCGGCCTTTCGCTGCTCGCGATCGTGCTCTGCTTCGTCGTGCCGTTCTTCGGACTGCTGGGCGTGCGCCCCAAGAAGACGCCTGCACTGCTGCTCTTTTTTGCCACCAACGTCCTCGCGGCGATCTGGCTCTGGCAGTACCTGCTGATCTTCCCGTCGCTGCACCATGAGGGCGACCCGGTCTTCTCGGCGGCCACGCCCCTGATCGGGCTGATGTTCCTGGGCCTCTTCCTGATGGCGGTGCGGTGGTTCCTGGCGACCTTCCCGGCCGTGCAGATCTGGCAGCCGCCCGTCGACCCGGAGCCGATGGAGGCGGAAGGGTAGCGACGCTTCGCGCCTCAAGGGCGGAGCAACGCGGCTTCGCACGTGGCCGGCGATTCAGTCGCCCCGGCCGCCTTCCCCTGACTGGGCCTCCTCCGGGGCCGATTCCATGGCGCGTTCCACCCGGTTGCGCATCTCGTAGCCGATGGACCGCAACAGGCGGGCCTCGTGGGCGTCCAGCGTGGTGCGCCCGAAGACGGTGCGGAGCACGCGCATCACGCTTTCGGGCTTGCGCGCCTTGAAGAACTCGACGCTTGTGAGGCCCGATTCGAGCGCGCTGTACATCTCCTCCAGCTCGGCCGCGCCGGCGGGCCCCAGCGACCGCTTGCCGGTGGGAAGGGGGTCGGGGGTTTCGGCTCCCGCGAGGAGCAGTTCATAGGCGACCAGCAGCACGGCCTGGGCCAGGTTCAGCGACGAATGGCCGGTGCTGGTCGGGACCACGATCACCTCGTGGCAGCGGTCGAGCGACTCGTTCGACAGCCCGCGGTCCTCGCGCCCGAAGACGATCGCGGTCCGGCCCTCGCGGGCGCGCGCCAGAATGCGCCCGGCGAGCTCCCGGGGGCGGCGGTAGTTGCGCTGCGCGGTGCGGGGCCGGGCGGTCGTGCCCACCACGTACGTGGCGTCCGCGAGCGCCTCATCGAGCGTGGCGACCACCCGCGCGCCCTCGACGATGTGTTCCGTGCGGTGCGCGATCCCCGTGATGCGCCAGGGGTCGAACTCGGCCGGATCGACCAGCGTGAGGTGCGCGAGCCCCATGTTGGACATCGCCCGCACGACGCCCGCGATGTTCACGAGATCCTGCGGCTCGTGCAGCACGATGGTGACGTTCACCCGGCCTGCTCCTCCGGTTGCCGCAACCCGGAGCCGATGGCGGCCGCGACGCCGACCAGCGCCGCCGCGGCCAGATACGGCAGGAACAGGCGCACGTCGAAGAGGCCGCCGGCCATGTACTGGCCCAGAACCCGGGCCGAGGAGCCCACGCTCTGGCCGACGCCGAGCACCGCCCCCTGACGGTCGGGTTCCTCGGCGCGGGAGAGCAGCCCCAGGACGCTCGGGACCGTGCCGCCGTAGCCGATGCCGATCAGGATCAGTCCGGTCAGGAAGAGCGGCGTGCCGGAGGACAGGCCCGCGAGCGCGAACCCGGCCGCGAAGGGAATGGCGCTGGCCCGCAGGAGGGTCAGCTCGCCGGTGCGGGGGACCACGCGGCGCACGATTCCGCCCTGCACGATCGCCGACACGACACCGAGCAGGGCGAAGAGGTACCCCGCCTCTCGTGGGCCCATCGTGAAGCGCTCGGATGCCAGCAGCGAGAGGGTGGGGTGCAGGGCGGCGAACGCCATGGTCACGCACAGGTAGGTCGCGAGCGTGAGCAGGATCTGCCTGGATCGGGCGACGCGGGCCAGGGCCGCGCGAAGAGCGAACCGTGCGGAGGTGGCTGCCCCCCGGGCACGCGATTCGGGCAGGAAGAGGATCGCGACGATCGCGTTGGCCAGACAGAGCGCGGCGGCGGTGTATCCGGGGATGGTCGGCGCGCCGGGCGACGACTCGGAGAGGATGCCGCCCAGGAAGGGGCCGATCACGAAGCCGAGCCCGAAGGCGGCGCCGATGAGCCCCATGTTCCCCGCGCGCCTCTCCGGCGGGGTGACGTCGGCGATGTAGGCCTGCGCCACCGGGATCGTGGAGCCGCCGATCCCGCCGATGACCCGTGACAGGAACAGCACGGCAAGGGAGTCGGCCCGTGCGAAGACGATGTACGCGGCGGCGCTCCCCAGCAGCCCGAGAATGAGGACCGGACGGCGCCCCACACGGTCGGAGAGCCTTCCCCACAGCGGCGCCATCACGAGCTGGACGAGGGAGTAGACCGCGACAAGGAGGCCGGTCTCGAGTCCGTCGGCGCCGAAACCGCGGGCGTAGAAGGGCAGAATCGGAAGGACGATCCCGAACCCGACGAGATCGACCAGTACCGTCAGGAAGAGGACGCCGAGGCGGTCGCGTCCTCCGTCCGCACCGCCCCGCATCTTCAGTCCGCCTCCCCGGTCAGGAACCGTGCCGCTCTTCACCCTGGCCGGAGTCGCCCTCCGCTCCGTCCTTCAGCGACCCCTTGAAATTCCGGATGCCGGAACCCAGACCCCTGGCAATGTCGGGCAGCCGCCTGGCCCCCATTATGAGGACCACAATGAGGAGGACAAAGAGGAGTTCCTTGATCCCCAATCCCATCATGGCAGGTCCTCCGGTCCTCGGTTCCCTGGATAGCCGCTATTCACGAAGCAGGTCCTTTGCGATGGTTTGAAGCTGCATGTTGTCGGTGCCCTCGTAAATGGTGCCGATCTTCGAGTCGCGGTAGAGCTTCTCGACCGGGTACTCCGTGGTGAAGCCGTAACCGCCGTGCAGATCGATGCACCGTGAAGATACCCTCTGCGCCACGCGGGACGCGAACAGCTTGGCCATCGCGGCCTCCCTCAGGAAGCGGGATCCGTCGTCCTTCAGCCGCGCCGTGTTGTAGACCATGAGGCGCGCAGCCTCGATCTCGGTGGCCATTTCTCCCAGCTGAAACTGTACGCCCTGAAACTCCGCCACGGGGCGGCCGAACTGCTCCCGTTCCTGCACGTACTTCAGGGTGTGGTCGAAGGCGCCCTGGGCGAGGCCCACCATCTGCGCCCCGATCCCGATCCTTCCCTCGTTGAGCGTCTCGATGGCCACCCGGTAGCCCATCCCGATCTCGCCGAGGACGTTCTCCTCGGGAACCCGCACGCCGTCGAGGATCAGCTCCGTGGTGGACGACGCCCGAATTCCGAGCTTTTCCTCCTTCTTGCCGACGGTGAACCCGGGCGTGCCCCTCTCCACCAGGAAGGCCGTGATTCCCTTGTGGCGGAGTTCGGGCTGGACGTTCGCGAAGATGATGTACAGGCCGGCCTCGCCCCCGTTGGTGATCCACAGCTTGTTCCCGTTGAGCACCCAATCGTCACCGTCGGGGACCGCCCGCAGCGCCAGGGCGAAGGCGTCGGAACCGCTTCCGGCCTCGGAGAGTGCGTAGGCGCCGACGGTTCCCGAAGCCAGACCGGGAAGAAAGCGGCCCTGCTGCCCAGCGGTACCCCAGCGGCGGATTGCGTTGTTGACCAGGGTATTCTGGACATCGACCAGCACCCCCACCGACGGATCGACGCGCGAGAGTTCCTCGACCACCAGGACGGCGGTGAAGAGGCTGCCGCCGAGACCTCCGTAGTGCTCGGGGACCTCGATTCCCATCACGCCCAGATCGAAGAGCATGGAGATCAGGTCGGGGTCGATCGCCTGGTCGGCCTCCATCCGCGGAACCCTCGGGGCCACCTCCGATTCGGCGAACTCGCGAACCGCCTCGCGGAACATGGCCTCGTCCTCGTTCAGCGTCGTCAGTGCCGGGGTATGCGCCAGCGTGGTCATGCCAATTCCAGGAAGAATCCCTCGGTATCCGGGGCTGTCAGGGGATGGTAATCTAACCGGCCCGCCGATGTTCCGCTTGACGCCTCTGCCGGGTCCGGCTTTTTTTCTGTCGCTCGCAATCCACGCTCACGACAACCCCAGCGGAGACGCCAATGTCGGAAGTCCCTGACGGACTCAGGTATACCACCGAGCACGAATACCTCAAGGAAGCGAACGAGCCGGACGTGTTTTTCGTCGGGATCACCGACTACGCGCAGGGCGAACTGGGTGACGTGGTGTACGTGGAACTGCCCGAACCGGGCGACATCTTCGCCGAGATGGACTCCTTCGGGACGATCGAAGCGGTCAAGGCCGTCAGCGACCTCTACTGTCCCCTCTCGGGCGAGATCGTGGCGATCAACGAAACGCTGGACGACGACCCCGGCCTGGTCAACAGCGATCCCTATGGGGAAGGATGGATGGTCCAGCTGCGCGTCGACAATCCGTCGGAGTTGGAGCGGCTGATGGACAGCGCCGACTACGGAGTCCACATCGACGAGTAGCAGCGCATGACAACCCCCATTGCCCACCCTGCGGACTTTCTCGCTCGGCACCTCGGCCCGACGCGGGACGACGTGCGTGAAATGCTCGAAGTCGTCGGTTGCGAGACCGTCGACGACCTCATGGACGAGACGGTTCCCGAGACGATACGGCTGCGCAGGCCGCTCGACCTCCCCGAGGCGGTTCCCGAAGCCGAGCTGATTCGCCGGTTGCGCGGGATCGCCGCCGAGAACGAGGTCTGGAGGAGCTACCTGGGGATGGGCTACAGCGGGACCATCACCCCCGGGGTCATCCAGCGCAACATCCTCGAAAACCCGGGCTGGTACACACAATACACACCGTACCAGGCCGAGATCGCGCAGGGCCGGCTGGAGGCGCTTCTCAACTACCAGACCACGGTGATCGACCTGACCGGCCTGGAAATCGCGAATGCGTCGCTCCTCGACGAAGCCACGGCCGCCGCCGAGGCAATGTTCATGCTCCATGGGCGGGGACGGCGCCGCGGCGGAGACGTCTTTCTCGTGGCCGACGACTGTCACCCGCAGACGATCGAGGTGGTGCGGACGCGGGCCGAACCTCTGGGCATCGAGGTGCGGGTGGGGCCGAGCGGTGATTTCCACTTTGCCGAGGACGTCTTCGGGGCCCTCGTGCAGTACCCCGCAACGGACGGAGGCGTGCGCGACTACCGGGCGCTGTGTGAGGCGGCCCACGAAGCGGGCGGCCACGTGGTGGTGGCGGCGGACCTGATGTCGCTGCTGCTGCTCACGCCACCGGGCGAGTTCGGCGCGGACGTCGCGGTCGGGAGTGCGCAGCGCTTCGGAGTCCCGATGGGGTACGGGGGGCCGCACGCCGCGTATATCGCGTGCCGCGAGAAGTTCAAGCGGCAGCTCCCCGGGCGGATCATCGGCGTTTCCGTGGACCGGCACGGCAACCGGGCGCTCCGCATGGCGCTGCAGACGCGCGAGCAGCACATCCGCCGCGAAAAGGCCACCTCCAACATCTGCACCGCGCAGGTCCTGCTTGCGGTCATGGCGGGGATGTACGCCGTCTACCACGGGCCCGGGGGACTGCGCCGCATCGCGGAGCGCATCCGCAAACAGGCGGCAACCCTGGCGCAGGCTCTGCAGGCCGCGGGCAACGAGGTCGTGCACACAGTCTTCTTCGACACGCTGCGGGTTCGCCCGTCCTCTTCGCCGGACGACGTTCTGGCCGCCGCGCGCGATGCCCGCATCAACCTGCGCGACTTCGGCGACGGCACGCTCGGAATCGCGCTCGACGAGACCGTCACGCCGGCCGATCTGGACGACCTTCTCGACGTCTTCGGCGCCGATCGAAGTGCGAGCGAGCTGGCCGCCCGGTGGGATCCCGACCCCTACCCCGCGCCCTTCGCCCGCGCCACCGGCTACCTGGCTCACGAGGTCTTCAATTCGCACCACTCCGAGACGGAAATGCTCCGCTACATCCGCCGTCTCGAGTCGCGCGACCTTTCGCTGAACACCAGCATGATCCCGCTGGGCTCGTGCACCATGAAGCTGAACGCCACGACCCAGATGACCCCCGTCACCTGGCCCGGGTTCGGCGCGCTGCACCCCTTCGCGCCGGTCGAGCAGGCGAGGGGCTACAGGAGGATAATCGGCGACCTCGAGGCTTGGCTCGCCGAGATCAGCGGACTCCCGGCCGTCTCGCTGCAGCCCAACTCGGGCGCGCAGGGCGAGTACACCGGGCTGCTGGTGATCCGGGCGCGCCACCGCGCCAAGGGTCAGGAGCACCGCGACATCTGCCTGATCCCGTCGTCGGCGCACGGCACCAATCCGGCGAGCGCGGTGCTGGCGGGGATGAAGGTCGTCGTGGTCCGCTGCGACCAGCGCGGGAACGTGGACGTGGAGGACCTGGCCGAGAAGGCCGAGCGCTTCAGCGAGCGTCTCGCGGCCGTGATGGTCACCTACCCCTCGACCCACGGCGTCTTCGAGGAGGAGATCCGCAAGATCTGCGACATCGTGCACGGCCACGGCGGCTACGTCTACCTCGACGGCGCCAATCTCAACGCGCAGGTGGGGCTCTGCCGCCCCGGCGACTACGGTGCGGACGTCATTCACATCAACCTCCACAAGACCTTCGCGATCCCGCACGGGGGCGGCGGCCCCGGGATGGGACCGATCTGCGCCACCGAGGAGCTGGCCCCCTACCTCCCCGGCCACCCGGTCGTCGCGACGGGCGGGCAGTCGGCCATCAGGGCGGTGGCGGCGGCGCCGTGGGGCAGCGCGAGCATTCTGCTCATCTCCTGGGCGTACATCGCGCTGCTGGGGCGGGACGGGGTCACCGAAACGACGCGCACCGCCGTACTGAGCGCCAACTACATGGCGACCCGCCTGGAGGAGCACTTCGACGTGCTCTACTGGTGGGGAACGGGGATGGGGCGGGTGGCGCACGAGTTCATCATCGACCTGCGCCCCCTCAAGAAGGCCACCGGCGTCACCGAGGAGGACGTCGCCAAGCGCCTCATGGACTACGGTTTCCACGCGCCCACGATCGCCTTTCCGGTGCCGGGCACGATGATGATCGAGCCCACCGAGAGTGAGTCGAAGGCCGAACTGGACCGCTTCTGTGCCGCGCTGATCTCGATCCGCGCCGAGATCGAGCAGATCGAGCTGGGGCTGCAGGACCGCCGGGACAACGCGCTGAAGAACGCCCCGCACACGGCCGTCGAGGTGACGGAAGAAGGCTGGGAGCATGGATACACGCGCCGCCAGGCCGCATTCCCGGCGCCGTGGCTGCGGGAGCACAAGTTCTGGCCCCACGTGGCGCGGGTGAACAACGCGCACGGCGACAGGAACCTGGTGTGCGCCTGCGAACCGATCGAGGCCTACGCCCACACCGGGGCAGCGGACCGCTGAGTCCGGGGTACAACAACCGAATCACCGAAGGAGCGACAAAAGTGGCGAAGCTGAAGTTTCATGGACAATCGACCTTCACCATCGAGACGGACGACGGGACGCGTCTGGTGATCGACCCATTCTTCGACGACAATCCGGTTTCCGACGTGAAGCGGGCCGACGTGGGCGCTGTGGACTACATCCTCTGCACGCACGGCCACTACGACCACTTCGCCGATGCCGTCCCGCTCGCGCAGGAGACCGGGGCCACCCTGATCTCCACCTTCGAGATCGTTTCCTTCGCCGAGACCCAGGGGGTGGCGAACGGTCATCCGCTCCACATCGGCGGCGGTTACGACTTCCCCTTCGGCCGGGTCAAGATGACCGCCGCGCTGCACGGCGGGCAGGTCCACGGCGACACCACCGGACAGTTCACCACGGTTCCGGGCGGCTTCCTGATGCACCTGGACGGCAAGCGAATCTACCACGCGGGCGACACGGCGCTGCTGCTCGACATGCAGCTTCTGCGCGGCGAGGTGGATGTCGCGATCCTGCCCATCGGCGACAACTTCACGATGGGGCCCGCCGACGCGGCCCGCGCCGTCGGCTTCATCGAGCCGAAGGTCGTGATCCCGGTCCACTACAACACCTGGCCGCTGATCGAGCAGGACCCCGAATACTTCCGGGCCCTCGTGGGCGAGCAGGCGCGCGTGGAGGTCATGGAGCCGGGAGATGTCTTCGTCCCCTGAAGGCCTCGACTGGCGGGTTCTCGTCGACGGGCCGCTGTCCGGAGCGGCCAACATGGCTCGGGACCACTCCATCGCGGCGGCGCTGCCGCCCGGCACGGGCACCGTTCGCTTCTATCGGTGGTCGCCGGCCACGCTTTCGCTCGGACGCAACGAACCTGTCACCGTGGAGTATCGCGGCTTCCTGCGCCGCCGGCCCGAGATCGGGGTGGTGCGCCGCCCGACCGGGGGCCGGGCGGTCATCCACGACCGGGAGCTGACCTATTCGGTGGCTATGCCGGCGCGCGTGTTCGGGGGCCCGCGCGGTGCCTACCGGAGGGTGAACGAAGGCCTGGTGGAGGGACTGCGCGGCCTCGGTGTGGACGCCCGGGCGGCGGGGGGAAGGGCCTTGCCGCCGGATGCCGGCCCCTGCTTTCTGGAGCCGGTCGGCGGTGAGGTCGTGGTCGGGGGCAGGAAACTGGTCGGAAGCGCGCAGGCGCGCATCGGAGGTGCGGTGCTGCAGCACGGGTCGGTGCTGCTGGTCGCGGACCAGAGTCCGCTGCTGGACGGGCCAGGCCGGAAAAACGGGGGCGTTTCGCCCGGGCCCGTCACGCTTTCGCAACTGCTCGCCGAGGTTCCGTCCTGGGATCGCCTCGTGGCCGCGTTCCGTGGGGGATTCGCGCTCGTGCTCGGCGGAGACTGGCGACCGGGAACGCTGACCGGCAGCGAAGAAACTCTGGCGACGGAACTCGAAACCCGATACGCTTCGGCCGATTGGACGTGGCGCAGATGACTGGTCGCGCGGCGCTCTTTTCTGCCGACGGTGGAACATTCCCTGCCCTGCGGTCATATTCAGGGTTGACAGTCCCGTGACCGCGCCACATTATGGCAAGCCGTTGGCGCACGGGTCCGAAGGCCCGCAGCTCATGAGCCGCGCGAGGTCGCGCGGCCGACTCAATCCGTCAGAACAGGAACGAACCAGGAGGTTTCCTTGGCCAGCTTGATGAACGTGTACGGCGCTATCCTTCAGCTCCCGGGTGTAGAGACCCCGGACCTCACCGCCATGGAGTGGTTGGCCCAGACCTGGGAAGATGCTGGAATCATGCGTTGGCCCCTGGGACTGTGCATCCTCGTGGGGATCATCGTGATCCTCTGGAAGTTCATCGACATCCTGCGCAAGAGCGGGTCCACGAAGCGGATCCTGCGCGAAGTCGACGAGCTCCTCGCCCAGCAGCAGCTCAAGGAGGCGCTGGAGGTGACCCGCGAGTCCGACTCGCCGGCCGCCAACATCCTCTACGCGGGGCTGGAGCGGCACGACGAGGGGACCGACCGCGTCATGAAGGCGATCGAGAACCAGGGGCTTATCGAGCTTTCCAGGCTGGAGAGCGGCCTGGTCGTTCTGGCCACGCTGACCAACGTGGCGCCGCTCCTCGGCTTCCTGGGCACCGTGATGGGGATGATCGCGGCCTTCCACGCCATCGAGCTGGCGGGCGAGGTGGACGCGGTCACGGTGGCGGAGGGGATCAAGATCGCCCTGACGACCACGGCCGCGGGGCTCACCATCGCGATCCCGGTAAGCATCGCGCACAACTTCTTCGTCTCCCGCATCGATCACCTGATCCTCGACATGGAGGAGTCGGCCCAGAAGATGATCGACGCGCTCTTCGCCATGCAGACCGGTAGGGCGGGCTCGGGCTGATTGAGGAGCTGACAGACCTCATCGAGGCATAGCGACAGGAATGGCGAGAGCGGCCGCACTACTCTTCGCGGTCGCTCTCGCCTTCTTCGCGCCCGAGGCTCTCCCGGCGCAGGAGGTGCCCGTATCCGGCACGCCGGGTGCGCTCCTCCCCGATTCCATACGGCGCGACATGGCCGACGGTCGCTACCGCAAGGCCAGCCTGGCCCTGCGCGTCCACCTTGAGCCGCTGGCGTCCGCGTCGCTGGGCGCGAGGCTGGTGCTGGCCGAGGCCGAAGCCGGCTGGAAGAACTGGAACGGCGCGATTTCGGCCCTCTCGGCCGGCCCCGTGGACACGGCCCAGGCTCCAGCGCGGCTGTGGTACCTGCTGGGGGTCGCGCGGGAGGCGACCGGCGACCGGGACGGGGCCGCGGGGGATCTGGGACGCTTCCTGGACGCGCCCGGCACCGAGTCACGCGAGACGCTGGCGGCGCGTGCGCGCGTTGCGGCGCTTCTGGCGGAGATGGGCGCCGCGGACGGGGCGATCGAGGCACTGGAGGAGCTGCACGCGCATTCCCCGGTCGTGGCCGGCTGGGCCGCGCTTGCCGTGGCCGGAACCCTGGCATCGAGGGGAGACGCCGACGCGGTGACGGAGGTGCTGGCCCTGATCGCCGATCCGGCGGTGCGCCGGCGCGGGTGGTCGCTGGAGACCGATGCGTTGGCCGAATCGGGAGACACCGCGCGAGCGCTGGAGGCGCTGGAAGCCGTTGCGGCGATGAACTCGACCGCGACGGAGGAGGTGGCGACGGAGGCCCCCGCGGAAGGCGCTCCCGACGCGTGGGCGCCGCCCCGCAGCGAGGTGCTGGCCCGCGAGTGGCGCTACCGGCTCGCGCTGGGGGACTCGGCGGGCGCGGTGGCGGCGATGGAATCCCTGCTGCGGCTCACAACCCGCGGGAGCGAGGCGCTTGCCGCCGCGAAGGCCCACTGGAGAGTCGCCACGAACTCGGGACCGGAGGTGCTTCGCATGGTCACGGTCGCGCACGCCAACGGGGGCGAGTTCGGCACGGCGGCGATCGGGTGGCGCCTGGTGCGTCGCGCGGGCGGCGTACTCTCCGAACGCGACCGCTTCGCGGAGGCGCGGGCGCTGAGCGGGAGCGGCGACCGGAACGCGGCCATCGTCATCTTTCGGGAACTGGCGGAGTCCGACGACCCCGACTTCGCGGCGACCGTGCTGCAGGAATGGGCGAGCGTCCGCGCCCGGCAGGGAAGGCACGGCGACGCCCGCACGGTCGAGGGGTGGCTTGTGGAGCGCTACCCGCGCAGCCCGGGGGCGCTGGACGTGATCTTCTTCCGGGGCGATGGCCACCACGACACGGGCCGCCTCGACGACGCGATCGCGCACTACCGGCAGGTCGTGTCGATGCGGCCGGGGGCGGACAGGGCGGGGCTCGCACGCATGCGCTGGGCGCAGATTCACCTCGGGCGCGAGGAATTCTCGGCCGCGGCGGAGGTGTACCGCGCCTACCTGGAGGAATTCCCGAACGGTCGGCGCCGGGAGGAGGCGAGCTACTGGGGCGCGCACGCGGCTCGCGAAGCGGGCGACGACGCCGGCGCCGACTGGCTGGTGGAACGTCTCCGCAGAAGCAGCCCCTTCTCGTACTATGCCTTCCTTGCCGCCGAGGAGGCGGGCGACGATGTGCCCTTCGGACCCCCCCCGAGCGACTGCCTCGTACCGCCCGCGCCCGACTGGCTCGCCCGGCAGCTAGAGGTGCTGGCGACCCTGGAGGAGGCGAGGCTCGGCGAGGGCGCGGACGCGCACCTGGACGGCATCAGGTCCGCGGTCTGGGACTCCGACGAACTACTCCTGCGACTGGGCACCGCGCTGAACGAGGCCGGCCGCACCATCGACGGAATCCGGCTCGGCCTGGAGCTCCGGAACCGGGAGCGCGCCTGGGACTGCCCCCTGCTTCGGGTCGTCTACCCCTTCCCCTACCGGAAGCTGCTGACCGCGCGGGCGGAGGAGTTGGGGCTGGACCCCTACCTGGTGGCCGGACTCGTCCGCCAGGAGAGCGCGTTCGCCCCCGCAATCGTTTCACCGGCCGGTGCGATCGGGCTCATGCAGGTCATGCCGGCGACGGGAAGGCAGCTGGCCCGGGCCAGCGGGGTCCGGGGCTTCACAACCGAGACGCTCGAAAACGCTGAGATCAACGTCCTTCTGGGCACGAGCTTCCTCGCCGAGATGCTGGAGCGCTACGACGGAGACGTGCCCCTCTTCCTGTCGGCCTACAACGCCGGTCCCACCCGGGCGAACCGCTGGCGTCGCTTCCCCGAGGCGGGAGATCCGCCCCGGTTCACGGAACGGATTCCGTTCGCGGAGACGAGAGGCTACGTGAAGAACGTAACAAGGAACAGGGCGCTGTACCGCTGGCTCTACGGCGGTGGTGACCAGGCTCCCGGCAACGCCCGGCGATAGCAGTCCGGAGGACGACAGATGATCGAGACGAAGGGCCTGACCCGCACCTTCGGCAGCACGGTCGCCGTGCGCGACCTCAACCTGAGCGTGGAGCCCGGGGAGATCCTGGGATTCCTGGGCCCGAACGGCGCCGGGAAGTCGACCACCGTGAAGATCCTGACCTGCATGATCAAGCCGACGAGGGGGTCGGCCCGGGTGGCAGGCTACGATGTCGAGCAGGACTCGATGGAGGTCAAGCGGCGCCTGGGGTACGTGCCGGAGGCCGGGGCGCTCTATGAGTCCCTCACCGCGGCGGAGTACCTCGGCATGGTGGCCAACCTGCGCGGCATCGAAGGCGACTACGCGCACCGGAAGATCAACGAGTTCCTCGGCCTCTTCGGCATCATCGACGCCCGCGACCAGCGCCTCAGCGAATACTCGAAGGGGATGAAGCAGAAGGTGCTCATCAGCGCGGCGCTGATCAGCAACCCGGAGGTGCTCTTCCTGGACGAGCCCCTGAACGGCCTGGACGCGAATGCGGCGCTGGTGATGAAGCAGCTGCTGCGCGAGCTGGCGTCGCAGGGGCGCACGATCCTCTTCTGCTCGCACATCCTCGAGGTCGTGGAGCGGATCTGCACCCGCATCGTGATCATCAACGAGGGGAGCACTATCGTGGACGGGACCGCGGCGGAGATCGCCGCCCGGACCGGCACCTCGACGCTGGAGGCCGCCTTCGCCGAGCTGACCGGCGTGCGCGACGCGGCCGATGTGACGCGCGACCTGCTGGCCGCACTCTCCTCGTCGGGCGACGAGGCGACCGGCCCGTCCGACCGCCCGTGACACCGCAATGATCGTCAGCCGGGCCGTCGAGGCCTTCGGCGCCGACTACGCGCAGTGGCGCGCCCTGACGCGCACGATGCTGAAGTGCGATTTCAGGTCCGCAAGCGGGATTCAGATGGGCGGCACGGAGTCGCAGGGCGGCAACAAGGCCTTCTGGTTCTCGCTGGTATGGTACGCGCTGATCGGGCTGTACGTGGCCGCGATCGTCGGTGCGACGGCCTGGATATCGGGCACGGACTCGACCGAGATCGTCCACCGCGGAACTCTGCTGGGCGGGACGGTGGGGATGGCGCTGGTGGCGACGATGCTTGGGATGGCCATCCTCATCGATTTCCAGACGGTTGTCATCTCGCCCGACGACTACGACATCCTGGCCCACCAGCCCGTTTCCTCCCGAACCTATTTCCTGGTCAAGCTGACCAACGTGATGGTGTACGCGACGATCATCGGCGGATTGGTCGGCGTCCCCGCCTTCTTCCCGGTCCTTGTGCTCTCCGGACCGGCCGCCGCGGCCGGCTGGCTCCTTGGGGTGGTCGGCGTAATCCTGGCGACGACTCTGGGGATCATCTGTGGCTACGCCGCCCTGTTGCGCTTTGTGCATCCGCAGCGGCTGAAGCGGGTCATCTCCTACGTCCACATGATCTTCTTCATGGCCGTGATCGGCGCGCCCCTCCTCCTGGGCGAAGCGTTGGAACCGATCTTCGACAGGGCCGAGCTGCAGGGTGGATTCCCGACGCCGGATTGGCTGCTCCTGATTCCTCCCGCGTGGTTCGCCAGCTTCCAGTCGCTTTTCGGCGGGGAGTGGAGCGTAGGGCTCGCGGTCGCGGCCCTTGCCGCTGCGGGCACCGTCGCGCTGCTGCTCTACTATGCGAGCGCAAGGCTGTCATTCTCCTATGCGGAACGCCTGGGCCTGATGGCCACGTCCAGCGAGGGCCGCCGCAAAGAGTGCCCGCCCACGACCCGGACAGCGGCGCTTCTCACGTGAATTCAACGCGGTCGCGACGCTGATCCGGGGACAGTTCCGCGACGACATGACCTTCAGGCTCGGCGTGCTGGGCATGGTCCCCGCCACCCTTCTCTATCTGTTCCTGGCGATGCGCGACGGCCCGCTGCTCGATCCCTTCGTCCACCTGGGGTTCGAGTCGGGCAGGCTCTGGCTGCTTCACCTCGCCGCGCTCGGCTTCCCGCTGGCCCTGCTCGAAACCCTGTTCAAAAGCGAATCCTTCGCCGCCGCCTGGATCTTCTTTACCGCCCCGGTTGCCCGGGACAGACTGGTTGTGAATTCGGGGATCTGCGTGACGGCGTTCTTCATTGTCCCTTACACGCTGCTCCTGGCCGCGATCTTCGCGTGGTCGTTCGGGAACCTCTGGCACGCTGCGGCGCACGCCCTGGTCCTGGCGCTGCTGGCCCACATCTCCATTCAGGTACTGCTCCTGGTGGCGCCCCGGCTCCCGTTCTCCCAACCCGCGAAGAAGGGGGGCAGGATGGGCTATCTCATGGGCATGATCACCGTCGGCCTGGTGATTGCCGCGCTCCTCCCGCTGATGCTGTGGGTGGGCTATTCCAGCACGGGTTTCACACTGGGGCTGCTCGCCCTCCTCGCGCTCGCGGCGGTCGTGATGCCGCGCATGGTGGCACGCGGTATTCGGTCGCGGGTCGAGCGGCTGGAGTTTACGGGGTGAGGATTGTGGGGGATGACTCCGGGAAGTGGGCGCGGGTTGCTGCTGCGCTGATCGTCGCTGTCGGCGTCGGGTGTCGTCCCGAGGGCGAAAAGTCGTTGGACGCCTCTGGCCAATCGATGCCCGCAGGTGAATGCGAATGGCTGTCCGCCGCTGGCCACGCCGATGACAACACGGCCCTGTGCGACCTCAAGTTTCGTGAGATTGTCAGGCTGGAGGGAAGCATCGACGGCATTGCACCCAACAGTCCCGTGCTTGCCCTCTGGGATGGCACGTATCTGACCGGAACCTACACGCCCGGAAGGCTTGCGCTTTGGGGACCGGATGGCAAGGTGATTGATGTCCACGGAACGGGCGCGGGCGAGGGTCCGGGAGAGTTCGATTTCGCTTCGAGTCTCGTGCAAACTTCCGGCGACGAGTTCTTCGTCTTTACCGGCCATCACCTGGTGCACAAGTACTCGATAAGCGATGGGTCCCTGCGCTCATTCCGTGTTCAAGCCGTTGGCGGGGTCGCGGGGGCGGTACTTATGGAGGGCGGGCATTGATTGCTGCTCCGGCTGGTGAAGCCTATCGACTCTTCGAGATACACGGGGACAGTATCCGGCCCGCGGGGGTGCTTGCGCCCATGCGGGCCTATCTGCTGCTGACCGCGGCGGATGAGGTGGGCGTGTGGTCCGCCAACAGCGACAGCTATGTGTTGCGTAGGCACACTTGGCCGGGCGGAGTTGGCGATCTTGAGGACTTCGCTGCCGAGTCGATCTGGTATAGGGATATCGTTATTGAGGCGTTCACTCCTGCTGGTCGCCTGGTCGCATCCGTTCGGTTCGATTCCTTTCGCGATGCTCCACACCCGATGCAGGACGACCTCTGGTATCGTCGAACTCCGGATGAACTCTCCGTTGTCATTCTGGAGGCGTTTCTTGCGGAACGTTCTGATGTGCCAACCGGCCCCGGCCGGCAACGATGAAACCCAGGCCCCGCCCTGGCCGCGCCACGGCCCTCGCCTCGGCGGCCGTCGCGCACACCATCGCCCTCTCCCTGTCGGCCCAGGACACCGTTACCGTGGCCGCCGACGACATCATTTGCGGTGACTGCGTGATCACACTGGACACCGTGGTCACGATCGGCGGGCTCGACGGGCCCGGGTTGGAAGTCCTCAGGAGCACCTCCGAGGTCGCGGTCGACCGGCTGGGTCGAATCCTCATATCCGAGGGCCGTGTTTCCCACTTCTCGGTGTTTGATTCCACGGGCACGTTCCTGCGGACCGTGGGACGTTCCGGACAGGGTCCCGGCGAGTACGCATTCATCTCTCACATCAATGCGGGTCCCCGCTACATCCATGTCTTTGACATGCGCCGCCGCACGCTACTCGACCATGAATTCAACCCGGTCCAGATCGACATCGTTCCCGTGCAGGTCTCGTACAGCTGGGTAACGGAGTCCGACGTCATCGCATTTACCGCAGACTTGCGGACCCGCGAGGCTGTCGGGCATCCTCTCCATCTCCTTCGGCCAACGGGTGAGATCTCGTCGCACGGAGGCGATGGATCCGTTTACCGAGGCCGAAACCAGGAGGAACTGATGGCGACCTCTGTGGCCGGCGACGACGAAGCGCTATGGCTCGTGCAATACGAATCGAATCGGCTGATCAGGTGGGATCTCGCGGAGGAGCCGACGATCTCCCGGGTCTTTGAGCGGGCAATCGAGGAATTCGACCGCCATGATCCGGAGACCTGGCCCGGCGCCGCGAATCTGGGTTCGATGCTTGACGAGAACGGCCTGTGGATCGTCTGGCGGGCACCGGAGCCCGGCTGGGATCCGGACGGGTCCGAGAGACCGCCCGCCCGGCCGATGCGGACGATTGTCGACAGTTGGGTGGACCTCGTCGATCCTTCGACGGGGCGAACGATCGCGCGCCATTGGAGTGACGGTTTCCTGAAGGGGTTTGCTCCCGGTTCCCGCTATGTGTTCGCTTACGAAGAGTCGGAGGCCGGAGTGCCGTACATCCATCTGATGGAACCGGTTCTGAATGGAACTTGGCCTGGAGAACGGGAGTAAGTACCTTGCGTCGACTCCGCAAGTAGCGAAGCGTGCAAAGTGTCGTCCGGAGTATCTGTACCGTGCGGCCCTGCGCCGACATGGTGCCGTCGGTCACTGGCCGCGGCTGATCCCCAAGGATACCCAGTGGGGAAAGCAGGATGAAGGCACAGACTGGGCACAGCGGGTCGGTTGGCGGGCTCGTCAATGCTCCTCGAGCGTTGGCTCGCCGGCTGTTCGCCGTGGCGGTCCCACTCCTCCTGGCATGTGGTGACGCGACCCCGGACGCTCTCGACCGCGATACCGCCGGGTCTCTCACCGCGGTGCACGTGGTCCCGGGCGATACCTTCGCTGTTTTCCCTTCCCCGGGCGGCTCCCTGTTCCTGGAAACCGTGCGAGGGATGGCGCTGGCGGAGGATGGCAGGAGCGTCTACGTCCTGGACGCTCACACCGTCCACCACCTTGACCTGGACGGAAACCTTCTGGGCTCGATGGGGGGTGAGGGTGAGGGCCCGGGGGAGCTGAAGTCGCCGAGTGGTATTCAGCCGGCCATCGGTGGAGGTGCGTGGGTCTACGATCCGGGGAATGGGCGGGCGATGCGGTATGGCGAGGGTGCCGAGGTGGTAGAGCAAGTCTCCGGAATTGAACAGCCCAGCGGCCCGTTCGTGCCATTCGGCGATGGCATCGTGCTTTCGGTCGTCCCGCGGCCTACCGGGTCGGTCTCTGGAAGGGATGTCGTGATCACCCCGGGCGAGCCGAGCAAGGAACGGCTGCTGTCCTACTACTTCGGCACCGGCGACATGCTGGAGATCAGTAGCCCGCCGGGTGTCCCGGATGCCCTTGTTGAGGGTGGGCTAATGGGCCGGATCGTAGGCTGGAGCATGGCCGCGATCTCGCCGAACGAGATTGCGGTAGTAATCAGCGGCCGAGACCTGAGTACATGGCGTCTGGTGCTCGACGACGGCGGGGAGCGGATCGATACCATCGCGGAGCTTCCGGTGCCCTCGGATGTGCGGCGGATCGTGCGTGAGACTTCGGAAATGGGCGGCCCGGACGTGATGGCGATGACGATCAGGGGTGCAAGGATGGTTGGCGGAAGGTTGTGGGTGGTAGCGGGGGGTCTGGGATACGGTCCAGACAAGCCGCTGACGTTCAGCATCCCCCTCGATGGCGGCACCACTTCCCTTCGCCTGGACCGGGAGCCGGTCGATCCGGATCGGGAAGTCGTTGACGCAATCGTCCTCCCGGACCGGCTCATCCTGGCTACGCAGATCGAGGTGACGTTCCTGACGATCGCGCCCGCTTGACTACCCCCCGCCACCCTTCCCATGATGACTCATCGACCGCGGCGCGGGCCCGTCGGCGCGGGTGCCGCACGAGTGAAAACCCCATCATCAGGAGGACTGTGGGAAATGGCGCGAGGGACCGTCAAGTGGTTCAACGATTCGAAGGGTTACGGCTTCATCGCCCGTCCGTCGGGCGGCGACATCTTCGTTCACTTCAGTTCGATTCAGGGCGAGGGCTTTCGAACGCTCGCCGAGGGCGAAGAGGTGGAGTTCGAGGTGCTGGAGACGGATCGCGGACAGCAGGCCGCCAACGTGATGCGCGCCTGACCACTTCCGCCGTCCGCCGGGTGCCGCAGCTGGCCGCCGGTCCGCGGATAACCCGCCCGGGCCCGATCCGCCGGGCGGCAGACGGCGCCACACCATGGACACACCCACCAAGACCGATCCCCGGCTCTTCCTGATCGACGCCTATGCGCTGATCTACCGGTCGTTCTTCGCCTTCATCCACCGGCCGCTCACCAATGCGCGGGGCGAGAACACCTCGGCGCCCTTCGGCTTCGCCAACTTCCTGTACGGGATCCGCGACGACTACCAGCCCGACTACATCGCCGTGGTCTTCGACGCGGGGCGCAGTCACCGCGAAGAGCTGTACGCCGAATACAAGGCGACCCGCGAAAAGATGCCGCAGGAGCTCCGCGACAGCCTGCCCCGGATCCGCGAACTGGTGGAGGCCTTCGGCGACCGCGTGATCGCGGTGGACGGGTGGGAGGCGGACGACGTGATCGGCACGCTGGCCGCGCGCGCCAGGGCGGAGGGGCTCGAGGCGGTCATAGTTTCGGGTGACAAGGACTTCCTGCAGCTGGTGGGCGACGGCGTGCGCCTGCTGAACCCGGGGAGGGGCGGTCCGCAGGGGGTCGCGGCGGAGTGGGTCGACGAGAAGGGTGCGACCGCGAAGATGGGGGTCGCGCCGGAACGCGTGGTCGACTACCTGGCGCTGGTGGGCGACAGCTCCGACAACGTGCCCGGGGCGCCCGGTATCGGACCCAAGACGGCCCGGAAGCTGCTGGAGAGCTACGGCACCCTCGAGGAAGTCCTGGACCGCGCCGAAGAGGTCAAGGCGAAGCGGGCCCGCGAATCGCTGATGGCAAACCGGGAGCAGATCCTGCTGTCGCGGGAGCTGGTGACGATCCGCACGGACGTCGCGCTCGACACGGACATCGCCGAGCTGAAGGTGTCGGCGCCGGACAACGCGCGGCTGCGCGACCTGTTCGTGGAGCTGGAGTTCCGGACGCTGCTGGGGCGGTTGGAAGGGGCCGGGACGGGGGCGGAGGGGGAAGGCGGACCCGGTGAGGCCGGCGGGGCGGGCGACGCGCGGGCCGAGTACGTGCTCGTCGCCGATCCGGACGAGGTCGAGGCCGTGGCGCGCGCATGCCGGGAAGCGGGGGTGATCTCGGTCGCGGTGCTGAACCGGTCGCTGGTTCCCGCACGAGACCGGGTGGCGGGTGTGGCGGTGGGGGTGGGGGCTGGGCGGGGGCACGGTGTGGGGCGGGCTGCCGGGGACGCGGTGGACGTGAGGGCCGGGGCGCCCCCAGGGCCGCGGCGGTGCTGCTACCTCCCCTTCGGGCACGAGGACGCGATGTCGCTGGGGCTGGGCGGGGGGGAGGAGGGGCGGCCGGCGAACCTCCCGCCGCTAGACGGCGAGGCGCTGGAGCCGCTTCGGTCGGTGCTCGCGGACCCGGAGATCACCAAGGTGGGGCACGATCTCAAGCGTTCGCTGATCGCCTGCCGGCGGGCGGGCGTCGAACTCGCCGGTCCGTTCAAGGATGTCATGGTGGCGTCCTATGTCCTGGACCCGGGCCGCCGCCACCGGGACCTCGGCGCGCTGGCCAGCGATCATCTGGGGCGGGAGGTCACCCCGCCGGCCAAGGTAATGGGTACGGGCAGGAAGCGTCGCGCATTCGGCGAAATCGCCCCCGAGGAGGTCCTTTCCTTCGCCTGCGAGCAGGTCGATCTGCCGTTGCGACTCTGGGGCCTGTTCGCGGAGCGGTTGGCCGCCCAGAGGCTGGAAGCGCTTTTCGACGACCTGGAGACGCCCCTGATCCCCGTCCTTGCCGAGATGGAGATGAACGGGGTCGGGATCGACGCGGGCTTCTTCGCGGAGATGAGCGCCCGCCTGGGGGACGAACTGCGTCTCATCCGGGAGGACATCTTCCGGGTCGCCGGCACCGAGTTCAACATCAACTCGACCCCGCAGCTGCGCGATATCCTCTTCGATCGACTAGGTCTGCCGGTCATCAAGCGCACCAAGACCGGCCCGTCCACCGATTCGTCGGTGCTGGAGGAGCTCGCCGTACTCGGCCACGAACTGCCGCGCCTCATGATGGACTACCGGCTGCTCGAAAAACTGCGCAACACCTACGTCGACACGCTTCCGGCGCTGGTGAATCCCGACACGCGCCGCATCCACACCACCTTCAACCAGGCTGTGGCCGCGACCGGCCGCCTCTCCTCCTCCGACCCCAATCTGCAGAACATCCCGATCCGGACCGCCGAGGGACGCGAGATCCGCCGTGGATTCGTCGCCCCGGAGGGCGCCGTGCTGCTGGCCGCCGACTACTCGCAGATCGAACTTCGGATCCTGGCGCACTTTTCCGGCGACGAGGTGTTCGTGCGGGCCTTCCGGGAGGGGAAGGACGTCCACCGCGAGACCGCGGCCGTGATCTTCGAGGTCCCCGTCGAAGAGGTCACCGGCACGATGCGCAACCAGGCCAAGACGGTGAACTTCGCCACGCTCTACGGCCAGGGGCCCTTCGGGCTCGCGCGCCAGCTGGGGATTCCGATGGAGGACGCGAAGCGGTTCATCGCGCAGTATTTCGAACGCTTCGCTGGGGTGCGGCGCTTTCTCGACGAGCAGGTCGCGCAGGCCAGGGAGCTGGGCTACGTGGCCACCCTCATGGGGCGGCGGCGGCAGATCCCGGAGTTGCGGGCCAGGGCGTGGAATGTGCGGCAGTTCGGCGAACGGGTCGCGCAGAACACCCCGATCCAGGGGACTGCAGCCGATCTGATCAAGGTCGCGATGATCCGGATCCACGGTGCGCTGGGCGGCGACCCCGGGGCGCGCATGCTGCTCCAGGTGCACGACGAACTCGTCTTCGAGGTGGCCGAGGCGCGCGTGGGGGACGTGACGGAGACGGTGGTGGGGCTCATGGAGTCCGCCATGGAGCTCAAGGTGCCGCTCCGCGTGGATGTGGGAACCGGGAGGACCTGGTACGACTGCAAGGGGTGATCCCGTTGGGGATTATAAAGCCAACTTGACGAAACCGGGTCATTCCGCCACCTTTTCCTCCGTGACAGACCGGCCCTGTAGCCGCTCCATCGTCGCCCGGGCGACGGGATTCTTGGGCCGGAGCAGTATGCGGATGACCTCGCTCATC
>JAJDXM010000052.1 GCA_022823225.1 Gemmatimonadota bacterium | reverse complement strand
GCTCAGCTGGGCGAGAGACGAAACGCCCGACAAGGGGGAGATGAGCCGCGCGGTGGACGAGAGCTTGGAGGCGCTGGGGCTGGAGGGCCACGAGGCGCTGATCGTCGCGCACGAGGACACGCGGCACCCGCATGTCCACGTGATCGCCAACCGTGTCGACCCGGAGACCGGGAAGGCGGCGACGCTGGGCAACAGCAAGCTCCGGCTGTCGCGCTGGGCCGAGGGCTACGAGCGGGAACAGGGCCGGATCCGGTGCGAGCGGCGGGTCGAGAACAATGAGCGGCGGCGGGCGGGCCAGGAGGTGCCTCGCCCCACGGGGGACCGGCCCGGACACTGGGCGCGCGTCCGCCGTGAGGGGATGCAGCCCGGGCGGGCGCGGCGGACGAGGAAGCCGCGCCGCGAGGATCAAATCGACGTGGCGGCATGGCGGCATGGCGAAGCGGAGGCTTGGGAGACGGTCGCGGACGGGCGCGAGTCGAGCTTCCGGCACCTTGAGACCCGGGCGCGCAGGGAATGGGCCGAACCGCACAAGCGGCAGGAGGAGTTGCGGCAGAGGCTCGACCCGGAGATCGAGCGTGGTTGGAGCAAGTTCTATCGAAGTAGGCTGGTGGACGCGGAGCGGCGCGCATGGGCAGTGCGGGAGACAAATGAGGGAGAGCCAGGAGACGGGAGAGCGGAACAGCGGCCCGAGCATCGTCGTCCCCATTTCCCCCCGCCCCCGAGGCCCCGAGCGTGGCGGGGGAGGGTTCGAGCGATGAGCCTCGATGTCGGCATCACAATGTGACCTGTGCTCGAACGCCAGCACGTCGGTCAATCGAGCGCGTCGTCGTCTGCCACGACCAACAGCAGCTCGACGCAGTACAGGGCCGGGGTCGCCTGGGTGGCGATGAGGCGTCGCCACCGCAGTCCGTCCCCCCCCGCTCCGGGCAGAGGTTCCTGCCACGCGAGCAAGTCGCCAAGGAGGCGTTATATTGGTCGGGTCGATCACGTGCGGAGAGAGGAGCCATGCAGGATTACACCCGAAGAACTTGCCGGAGTCCACGAAGGGTGCCCCGGCGGATCGCCTCGCCTTCAGAACCCGCGAGACTGCATATCACGCGTTGGCTATCTGCTCCGCACTCTGGAACGAACCGAACATACCATCGTCTGGCTCGCCCCTTCCATGGCCCTCCGCTATCCTTGGGGAATCTCCGATCCAGATCGTCTGTCTCGCGTCCGAGGCGGCCACGTCCTGCTTTGACGGTTCCATCTCCCTCCCAGAACAGGGTCGAGGTCAACGGTGCGAGATGATACGAGAAGGGTAATCGAAGAGAGAGCCCGGTTGGATTTACAAGATCGCGTCGAGGCGCTGTCCAGAGTTGAGCTCCGAATCCGCGAGACGATGTCGAGCCGCGGTCTGCTCGCATCGGGGTTTACGATCGCTCAGATTCGCGACGCCGTACGGAGTGAGGCACGCGTGCGTGCATACCTCGTCTGGCACGCAGTTGCGCGGGGCTTGACCGCCGCCCACACGCCACTGACCGCTGCTTTGGCAGACGAAGCCAAGTCGTTGGTGCGCACACTCCTGTCCGAACACTCCGGTGATTTGGAAGGACACCTCCAACGTGCCCATGAACTGACTTCGATAGGGACCCCGGATCGAGCTTCTGATCTGATCGCACCGGCACTCGAACGAGTCAATAACGAGATCGACTACGCCCTTCTGTCGGCCCCAGGGGAGACCGAGTCTCGTAGCGCCGACAACGTCGTAAACGTGTATCAGGGCCATGGGATCGTACAGACTGGTGCCCACTCCATCGCGAATCTCTCTGTTGTCTTTGGAGAGGACGAGAAGCGTCAGGTAGCTGAGGCACTGGACCTCGCCCGGCAATCACTTGATAGTCACCCGGACCGCGACTCGCCGGAACGCGGACAAACGCTCGTTCTCGTGGAAGAAGCCGAAGCAGAGATAAAGGAGGCACAACCGAACCACGTCAAGCTGAGAAGTATGCTCTCGGGAATCGCGGGCACAGTCCAGACAATTGGCGCATCTCGTGAGGCGCTTGAAGCCCTCAAGGCCGCTGGGGCCCTCCTCGGTCTTTCTCTGCCGTAACCTCATCATCAGAACGATACACTAAGGCGTTTGGCCATGGCAGCGACTCACAAGGACGCACCACGCAAGACCTTCCTTCTGCAGGGTTCCGGCCCGACGCTGACGAAGTTCGCCGCCGAATACGTCGAGCGGCGCTCGCCGTCGTGGAAGCCGTCCACGGTCGAGGCGACCAACTGCTACCTACGGAGCGCGATCCTGCCCGCGCTCGGCCATCTGCTCGTCGGCTCGGTCGTGCGCGCCGATGTCGCCCGCTTCTTCCACGAATACGGACGCAGAAAGCCGGGCGGGGCGAATCGGAGTCATGCCATACTGCGCAACATGTTCGACTGCGGCATCGCCTGGGGCCTCTCCGATTGGGCGACACGAGCCCTCAGCGAGTCGCGTCCGCGCGCTCCATCGACCTGCGATGGCAAGTATACCGGGTTCGCCTACTAGATCCAGACGGCATTATGTCTTGGTATTCGTAACCGTAGAGCGCGGAGCGGGGCTGCATGGGAGCCGTCCCATTCACTCCGTCTCGTCCAGAATCCCTCCCAGGGTCGTGTCCTTGTTCCACTGCTGATGCTCTGATACAGGCGGCCAACCTACGGGAAAACCATCTCCTCCCGGTGACCAGAGCACCACGCTGTCAGCGTGCCTTTCGAAGTAGTCGGCATCGGTGGTGATACGAATCGTCGGTTGGCGCCCCGGAACAGTCAACGAATACTCACGCGGCCCGAGCGGCTGCACGGTGAAGCCATCAGGTAGAAGCTCTGGCCGTCGGATCACGCGGTCGAGATCGTCCATTGTTAGCGAAGACGCTGGGCGGTCGGTCAAGGCTAACGTGGTATCCGCAGCCTCGTCGATGTCGATGCCGGGTGCAGCCTCATTGGCCTCGCGATCCACCTCTTGCGCCAGCGCCGCCCGTCCCTCGTCGGTCGAGGCCCGACCCTCCAACACCGCCTGGGCGATCGTTCCCGACACTTTCGCGAGAATGGGCTGAAGCTGGCCTACGACACCTTGGAAGAGCCCGATGCGCTCCGCCAGCGCCTGGTAGATATCCGCCTCCACCGTGTCGCTGTAGTGCAGGTTGGAGATCCGAATGGTCGCGTGCTTCTGACCCAGCCGGTCGATGCGGCCGATCCTCTGTTCCACCCGCATCGGGTTCCAGGGCATGTCGTAGTTCACGAGCGCGCCGCAGAACTGGAAGTTCAAGCCCTCGGCGGCTGCCTCGGTGCAGAGCAGAACGTCGGCTTCTCCCTCTCGGAATCGGCGCTTCGCCTCGTCCCGGCTGATCGCGCACCATCGTCCACCAGCGTCCGGCACCTCCCCGCCGCGTCCGGTAAAGCACATCAGCCGCAGAGACGGATCCTTGCGGAGTTCCTCACGCAGAAAGTCGATGGTGTCGGTGTACTGCGTGAACACCATGACCTGGCTGGCTTTTCCGCTCTTCCGCCGCAAGCTGCCCAGAATCCGTTGCAGCTCCCCGAGCTTGCTGTCCGGTGGAAGCCGCTCCGCCATTTCCAGCAACTCACGAATGTCGCTCATCTCCTCAAGCTTCAAGGCCTTGTCGGCCGCCTCGGCGACCTCCTCGGGAGCACCCATCACCTCGTCGGCGAGTTCATCGTCCGACAGGTCTTCGTTCCAATGATCCGCAGTGGTCGACACCGTGCCTTCGGCCATCTCCAGTCGTCGCCGAAGAGTGTTCGCCAGCGCCTGACAGCTACTCGCGAGACGGCGGCGGTACACGGTCATGATGAACCCCACCGCAGTTCGCTGGGTACCGGTCGCCTGACCGTATGTGCGGGAAATGTAGCTTTCGACGGCTTCGTAAAGCTCCCGTTCGCCCTCCGACATCTCGACGAAACGGTCCTTCACCTTTCGCTCGGCGATCGGCGCCGTCAGCAGGCCCTCTTTGTGGTACCGGCGCAGGAGGGTGCGCGTGTGTCGTGACAGAAGCCGTCTGACCGGCGTGCGGGCGCGCATGAGACAGAGCGCCGCCGATCGCTCAGCCGATCCAAGCCTCTTTCGAGGGATCGTAGAGGGATCCCGTAGCGCTGACAGCACCTTCTTGGCCGTGAACTCGGCCAGAGAAGACAGAGTCGGGTCGCCGGGCTCCGCTTTGGTCTGACCGGCCTGTTCCTCCGCTCGGAACAGCCGCGCCATCATCTCGAAGGCCTCGGCGGTCAGATCGGGCTTCTGCGAGAGCTCGAAGAAATCGACGAACGCACCAGCGCCCCACTCCGGCGGGAGACCCAGCAGATCGAGCAGATCCCAGAACTCGACCGGATGCACCTGCATCGGCGTCGCCGTCAGCAGGATCAACCCATCCGCAAGGCCTCGTTCGCGCATCCCGCGCATGAGACGCAGCAGCTCGTTGGGTCCCTTGTCGCCGGGTCCGCCCGCGCCACGCCGCCTCGCGTGATGCGCCTCGTCCAGAACGATCAGATCCCACCGCCTAGCCTCTTCAAGGATCGTCTTCTGACGGTCGCGCCTCCGCATGAGATGGCTTGACGCGATCACCACATCTTCCAGGTGCCACCGGTCTGGACCGACCGCGCGCGTCTTCGCGGGCCGCTCCGGATTGGGCGAATACCAACGCAGCTTACCGCCAGCGTAAAGCGGCCAATTGAGGTTGAACTTCTCGTACAGCTCGATCTGCCACTGCTTCATGACCGCCGCCGGCACCATGATCAGGATGCGCCGGGCGCGACCCGACAGCCACGCCTGTCGCAGCACCATTCCCGCCTGAATCGTCTTGCCCAACCCAACCTCGTCGGCGATCAGGAGCCTGGGCGGCCAATCGTGGTACATGCGCTCGAACGCGCGGATCTGATGGGGCCAGGGTGTGATCGGAGCCGTCTCCTCGCCGACCATTTCGCCATTGGGAGTCAACGAGGGTGCCTTGCGAATGAATGACCACACCCGTTCCCGGAGGTACCTCGCCTGGGACTCCTTAACCGTGGACTCCAAACGATCAGGCTCCGGTTTCAGCAGCTTTGGAAGCCCCTCCTCGGGACGGAACTCCAAGAGCTTCTCTCGCACCGCATCCGGCACTTCGATCACCCGCGCGCGCTTCCGCTTGTCAGCCCACAGAAGGGCAAAGTTCCGCTCCTCGCCCTCCACCCGCGCCGCGTCGGACCCCCAACTCCTGAAGACATTGATCGTCTCCCAGTTGCGCTTCCATCCACTCGCGGTCTCGTTGAGGCTGCCCGTCCAGGCGATGCGGTCCCCGTTCGTGTCTTCGATGATCCCCGTCTTCTCGTGAAAGAGCGCCGAATCCGTCACGGGCCGACCAAGGTCATCTGTGGGAACCGCGACCTTCACATCAAGATGGTCGTTGGCCACCATCCAGGCGAGCAACTCGAGCGCATCGGCCTCCCGGCCGTCCTCCGGCTTGAGTGGCCAGCGCCGGAGATGCTCCGTCACCTGCCCGCGCAACGCGGCCCCCTCATGAATCGCCGCGATCTCGGCTGGATCCAGGGTACACCCAACGATCATCCGCATTCGGCCCTTGTTCCGAACCAGCCCCTCAATTCCGCGCGCCGCGAGAGTCAGTGCGCTCGCGCTGAAATAGCCGGTCAGGCGATCGTACCGCTTCGCATCCTGGAGGGCAGGGAGGTAGAACAGCTGAATCAAGTCGCCGTCTTCGGGCGTATACTTGAGCTTCCAGTCTTCCGCACGGTGCACCGGTTAGTCGCTTCTTTCGCGCCACATCTTGAGCTGTTCCGGTTCATCGACCACCTCGCCGAAGGCCAGGCGGCGGAGCTTTTCGAGCGCATCGAAGTCCTCGCTGGCGGATTCCAGTGCCTTGGCCTTGGGGCCCAGTTCAAACCCGCGGAAGCTGCGTGAGACCGGGAGGACTTCGAGCACCGCCTCCAGCGCAATGGTGAAGTCCAAGCTTTGATGGACGCCCTGATCCTTCAGCATGTCCAGAGCCGCGTCCAGGGAACGGCTGCGCGCGAGGTGGGCAGCGTGGTGGATGACGTCGACCATGCCCCGCGACCCGTCCGCCGGACCCAGCGCTCCCTTGGCAGCACGGTGGACGCTGTCCCAGAGAACGAGATTCTGTCCGCTCTTAGCACCAAGTCGGCGCACCACGTCGGTTTCGAGATTGACCCCGACCGCGCGCGCCAGCTTGAGTCCCTCGTCGTAGGCGAACGTCGGCGCCTCGAACGCATCCCACGCGAGCACGAAGAATGCGGTGGGCGGATCCAGGTCGTCTTCGGAGCGCATCCGGGCGAGCTGATCCAGCCGCCACCGTTTCACCTCGCGGCGGGCAACGTCGAGCGCGTCCTCGGGCGTTGTGGCGTAAGGATCCCATTCCTCGTCGAAGATGTCGAGCTGCCGCTTGCGTTTCCTGGGCTTCGGCCGGGGGCTCCGGCGTTCGAGCGGCCAGTGGCGCGAGAACTCCTCCAGTGCGGGACCGAAGGAGGCCAGGTAGAGATCGACGCCGCTGATCCCCGCCTCCTGGAACTCCTCGACGCGTTCACGCACGGCCTCTGCCACCAGAGGCTCGGCGTCCTCCCACCAGCGCGTCTCCTGCTCGGATTCCGCGCCGCGTTGCTCCCGCGGACGGCAGACCAGGAAGATTGTGCTGTTCGCGGCCGCCTTGTCCTTGATGTGCATGCTCCCGGGGGCTTCGGTGTTGATCGGCCACGACGCCGTGATCGTGAATCCGGCGGTCATAAGCCCCGTCGTCAAAGCGTCCCAGGCGCCCGCCGCCTTGTGGGTGAACATCAGGGTCATGATGCCGTCGGGCTTGAGGACGCGGCGGCACTCCGCAAAGATGGCCGCCATGCGTTCCTGGTAGTCGCGGGTCGCGCGCGCTCCTGCACCCTTCTGCCCCTTGAAGCGCGCGACGTTGGCCACCGCCTCGTTGTCCTTGTCGGTGAGATGGCTCCGGAAGAGCTCGGGAAAGACGTGTCCAGCAGTGCGCTTCAGCCAGACGTAGAAGAAGTCCGACAGCTCCGCGTACATGACGTTGGCTTCCCACGGGGGGTCCATGACGATGGCGTCGATGCTGCCGTCGTCAAGGTGGTCGAGGTTGTCGGCGGACTTGCAGGTGATCGCGACGAGGGGAGGGGCACTGGGAGTCGTGTCGGGTTCCTGGGTGCCGTCGTTGTCGCTGAAGAGGTTGCGATGTTGGGCGTGGTCCGATTCCGGGACGGCGAGTTGCACGAGCTCCCGGATGGCCTTGGCGGTCTGCTCGACGGCCCAGTCATAGCCGAGGCCGACGATGAGAGGGGCCATCTCGGCATACGACCACTTGAAGGCGTAGTCGTGGCGATCGAAGGTGCCCGTTACGACTTGGCGAGGTGCGATCCAGCGGGTCATCCGAGAGTTGTAGTTCAGCATCTTGCTGAGGACAAACGCCAAATACCCATACGCCGCCTTCCGCGCTGGCGTCAGCTTCCCCGCCCGCCGGTCCTCCTCCAGCATTTCGCGGTAGACTTCGACGCTGGTTCCGTGACAGAGCAGTTGGCGGGGCGAGAATAAGTCGCGCCAGTAGGTCATGCCGTAGCGCTGGGCTTCCGTCGTCTTGTTGCCATCGGGGATGTGTTCGCTCGGAATGATGTCGAACGCCTCCCACTCGGGGAGCTTCTCGTCCAGGCGGGCCTTGATCTCGGCGCTGTTGTCGTCCTCGGGCCGCGGCGCCCGGTAGCCGCGCACCCACCTGTCCTTGCCGCGCTTTCCGGACTTCAGAATCCTCTTGACGCGGCGCTTGTAGATGACGGCGTAGAGCTGCGAGCCCATCTCGCCGTCCTGGGCCTGCCGCTTGATTTCGTCGCCGTCGATTACTTGGCCGCAGTCGGACCAGGGGCAGGTGCCGGTGCCGCGGGAAACCGTACCGGGAGACTGGTCGCTCGCCCTCTTGACGATCTCGAAGGTGCAGACGCGATCCTCGGACCCGTGGCCGCCGCCGACATGGGGCCGGAGACGGACGCCGGTGCCATCGGAGGCGAGCCGCCAGTTCGGGGACAACGGAACGAGGCCGAAGCAGTAGGGGCAACGGACGGTGTGGGCGTGGAGGTAGCCGTCCGGTCGTAGATCCTCGTCTCCTTCTTCAGGGAAGGCTTTGCTCAAGCGACTGCGTATTCGCCGATTCAGCCGGTGCCCTAGGCGAAAGACCAACTGCACGAGCTGATCACCAAACTTGATTGGCCACTCGATGGTCGCTCGTTCCACCAACGCCGCTACTGGATTGAGATCGTTTCCGATTGCTCCCACGCCTAAGCGCGCTGCCTCAAACGGGATTGCCCCACCACCGGCGGTCGGGTCAAGCATGGGGGATTATAAAGCCAACTTGACGAAACCGGGTCATTCCGCCACCTTTTCCTCCGTGACAGACCGGCCCTGTAGCCGCTCCATCGTCGCCCGGGCGACGGGATTCTTGGGCCGGAGCAGTATGCGGATGACCTCGCTCATC
>JAJDXM010000022.1 GCA_022823225.1 Gemmatimonadota bacterium | reverse complement strand
CAGCACACGCCACGTTCAACGTTGGCGGCTGGCGAGGGGGCTGTGCCCCCTTCGACCCCCCAGCTTCCTGACCAATGTCGGAGCATCTGATCGGGGCGGATGTAGCTGCCGCCCGAACCGCCGCGAACCCGCGCGACGTGGTATCTTCCTTGAGAATTGCCGGACGGCAGAAGCATGGCCGAATCGCTGAGAAGACACGATGGCCGGACCGAACAAGAAGCTGATTGCCGCCGCGGAGGCGTATTTCGCCGATCTTCGGCGCGTGCGCGCATCGGGCGGCGCGACGGCGGAGCGCTCCTACTATCCGGCGCTTGAGGGCTTGTTGCGCGCGATCGGAGCCACGCTCAAGCCCAAGGTATTCTGCGTTCAAGAACTGGCCGATCAGGGGGCCGGGCATCCCGACCTTGCCCTGTACACGGCGAGGCAGGTTCAGAAGGGCCATCCCAAGCCGGGGCAGGTTCCCGAGCGTGGCGTCGTCGAGGTCAAGGGCGTCGGTGACGATGCGTGGTTGACGGCGGGGTCGGGGCAGGTAAGCCGCTATTGGGACCGTTACCGTCTGGTGCTCGTCACGAATCTGCGGAACTTCGTCTTGGTGGGCGCGGACGCGGGGGGAAGCCCCGCCAAGCTCGAAACCTTCACGCTGGCCGAAGATGCCGAGGACTTCTGGCGCAACGTGGAGACGCCCCGCGCCTTCGCCCGCAAGGTCGGCGCGGGTCTCGGTGAGTATCTGGCCCGGACGCTCTCGCACCGGGCCGTCTTGGCCGAGCCGAAGGACCTAGCGTGGCTGCTGGCCTCCTACGCTCGCGACGGCCTGGCCCGAGTCGAGGCGGCCGGGAACGTCTCATCGCTTCTGGCCGTCCGCTCGGCGATGGAGGAGGCGCTCGGGATTCGCTTTGAGGGGGAGCGCGGTGAGCGATTCTTCCGTTCGACCCTGATCCAGACGCTGTTCTACGGCATGTTCTCCGCATGGGTGCTGTGGTCCCGCGACGAGCAGAAGAAAAACGGCCCGCTTTTTGAGGGCCACTACGGTCCGCAACGGTTTAGGTGGCGCGAGGCGGTCTGGCACCTTCGCGCGCCCGTGCTGCGGGCATTGTTTCAGCAGTTGGCCGACCCAAGTCGGCTGAAACCGCTCGGCTTGGTCGAGGTGTTGGACTGGACATCGGCAGCGCTCGACCGGGTGGACCGGACGGCATTCTTCTCGCGTTTCAACGAGGGCGAGGCAGTGCCGTACTTCTATGAGCCGTTCCTCGAAGCGTTCGACCCTGTTCTCCGAAAGCAGTTGGGCGTGTGGTACACCCCAACCGAGGTGGTTCGGTACATGGTGGCGCGGGTGGACAAGGCGCTTAAGGACGATCTCGGGATCCCGCCGGGGCTCGCGGCCGAGAACGTCTATGTGTTGGACCCTTGCTGCGGCACGGGGGCCTATCTGGCGGAGGTGCTCCGCCGGATCGCGGACAATCTCGGCGAGCAGGGCCTCGGGGCGCTCGCTGGCGCGGCGGTTAGACGGGCGGCAACCGAGCGGGTGTTCGGGTTCGAGATCATGCCCGCGCCGTTCGTGGTCGCCCATTTGCAAGTCGGGCTCACGATGCAGAATCTGGGCGCTCCGCTCGCGGAGGACGGATCGGAGCGCGCCGGGGTGTTCCTCACCAACGCGCTGACCGGCTGGGAGCCGCGCACGACCAAGCCCTTGCTGTTCCCGGAACTTGAGGAGGAGCGCGACCTCGCCGAATCGGTGAAGCAGGACATCCCGATCCTCGTGATCCTCGGAAACCCGCCCTACAACGGGTTCGCGGGCATGGCTGTGGACGAGGAACGAGAACTCTCGACAGCCTACCGCACCACGAAGCGGGTTCGGAAACCGGAGGGCCAAGGCCTGAACGATCTCTATGTGCGGTTCTTCCGCATGGCGGAGCGGCGCATCGCCGAGAAGACCGGCCAAGGCGTGGTCTGCTTCATCTCCAACTACTCGTGGCTCGACGGGCTGTCCTTCACCGGGATGCGGGAGCGGTATCTCGAAGCGTTCGACGCGATCCGGATCGACTGTCTGAACGGCGACAAGTACAAGACGGGCAAGGTTGCGCCGGACGGATCGCCCGACCCGAGCATCTTCTCCACGGACGGAGATCCGGTCGGCATCCAAGTGGGCACTGCCATAGCAACGCTGGTGCGCAAGGTGGACCACGAACCCGCCGAAGCGGTCGAGTTCCGGCACTTATGGGGGCAGTCCAAACCGACGGAGTTGACCGCCACGGCCGACGCGGAACCGGACACGCTGTACTCCGAAGTCGCACCGCTGCTGCCTCTGGGCCTGCCGTTCGCGGAGACTGCGGTGAGCCCCAACTGGTTTGATTGGCCCGCGCTGCCCGACTTGTTTCCAGCGTGGTATCAGGGATCCGAAACCGGACGCGATTCATTCCTCATCGATACCGATCTCAATCGGCTGAGGTCGCGCCTGAGTGACTATTTCAATGCGGCGTTGAGCCATGACGAGATCGCACGACGCTATCCGGCTGTGATGAAGGACACCGCACGGTTCGATGCCCGAGCCGTGCGAGATCTGCTCTTGAGGCGCGGCGGGCCAAATGTGGCAGGATTTGTTCGCCACGCATATCGCCCCTTCGATGACCGATGGCTTTACTGGGAAGAGGAAACGAAGCTTCTGCGCGAGAAAAGCCCACGTTATCCGGAGCATGTGTTTGAGGGAAATCTGTGGCTTTCCGCAGCACAACACCTGCGACGAGGCGCGGACGAACCTCAAGCGTGTTTCACCAGCAATCTGGCATCCCGACACCTAATCGAACGTGGAACCAGCATGTTTCCCGCATGGCTTCGAGAAGATGGCCTCGGCTACGATGCCGGACTCGACCGACGCGCGAACCTCTCCCCCGCAGCCGGGCGCTACCTCGACCGCCTCGACCTCGGTGTCGAAGACCTTTTTCACCATGTCCTCGCCACACTGCACGATCCCGCCTACCGATACGCTAACGCCGGAGCGCTGCGCATGGAATGGCCGCGCATTCCGCTGCCCGGCTGGCCGAACGGCGAGTCCGAAGGAGCGGCGGAAGCACTCGCTGGATCAGCGGCGCGAGGTCGTATGGTCGCCGCACTGCTGGATTCGGAACGGCCTTTGTCAAGCTCGACCGGGACGCCCCTACGTCCCGAGATCGCGGTGCCCGACACCGTTACGGGACGCTACATGGCGGGCGAGGACTTCGCCGTGACCGCGGGTTGGGGCCACTTCGGGGCAGGCACCGCCGTGATGCCCGGCAGAGGGCGCATCGTTGAACGTCCCTATCGACCCGAGGAGCGCTCAGCGTTGGCGGAACACGTTGCCGTCCTCGGTGAGACGACCTTCGATGTGTACCTGAACGGCGAAGCCTTCTGGCGCAACGTCCCCGCCGCCATCTGGGACTACCGGCTCGGGGGCTATCAGGTGCTCAAGAAGTGGTTGTCGTACCGGGAGAGTGCGGTCCTGGGCCGGAGGCTTCTACCAGAGGAGATCCAGCACTTCGCCGACACCGCCCGCCGGATTGGCGCATTGCTGATCGCGACATCCGACCGACCCGAGAGGAGTTCACCATGACCGAGAAGCTCATCGACAGAAACCCCGACGTGTTGGGCGGCACGCCCGTGTTCTCGGGGACTAGGGTTCCCGTGCGCATCCTGATGGAGCACCTAGAGGCGGGCGACCGGCTCGACGACTTTCTGGACGACTATCCCACGGTCACGAGGGAGCAGGCCGTCGGAGTGCTTGAACGGGCGACGGCGCAGCTGGTGGGCGATGCCCGATGAGGGTGCTGTTGGACGAATCCGTTCCAAGGCGGCTCGCGGCTGAGTTTCCCGAGTCGTTCGGGGCGCGCACGGTTCAGCAGATGGGCTGGGCCGGGTGCTCGAACGGAGAGTTGCTGCGCCTTGCGGCGGACCATGGGTTCGG
>JAJDXM010000080.1 GCA_022823225.1 Gemmatimonadota bacterium | reverse complement strand
GCCTACGAAGCGCGGTACGCCTCGACCCCGATCGAGCTCGATGTCGGGCCCTGGAGCAGCGGGCCCCTGGCCGGCCAGACCCTCTTCGGGATCGTGGAGTTGCAGGGGCCCGACCGCTTCCGGGTGGACTTCGAGCCGGCCGGTCCGGACAGCGACGGAGCCGAGCGGCCCGCCACCTTTTCCGAGCAGACGGTGACCTTCGTAAGGAAGGTCAACTGACTCGGGGTCGGCGCTAGTTCCTCCGGCTGACCTCGATCTTCCGGCTGAGGGCCTCGTCGGCCTTCGGAAGCCGGACGTTGAGCAGGCCGTTGTCGAACTCGGCCGTGATCCCCTCGGCACGGATCGTCCGCGGGAGGGTGAAGGACCGCCGGAACGATCCGAAGGTGCGCTCGACGAGGTGGAACTTGCCACCCGCCTCGCCCTCCTCGCGGGAGTCGCGCTTCTCGCCCGAGATGGTCAGGACGTTGTTCTCCAGGCTGATCTCCACCTGGTCCTCGGTCATGCCGGGCAGCTCGGCGGTCAGAAGGATCTCGTCGGTTCGCTCCTCCACGCTCACCGGAGGCATCCAGTCGGAGGCGTAGGTGAGGTTCCCGAAGTCGGTGTCTCCGAAGATGCGGTTCATGCGGTTCGCGAAGGCGTCGAGGTGGTTCCACGAGAGCGGGCGGGATGTGTGCTTGGTCAGTGACATCTGTAAGTCCTTTCTGGCGAAGGTGAAATGTTGAGTTGGCCCATGTGTGCCGCGACGCCGAATTGCAGGGAGTGTGCCAGCGCGGTTCCTGCCGTTTTGGCAAGAAAGGGGCGCTCGCTCGGCGGGGATGCTGCCGAAATGGCAGGTCGTGGGCTGCCAGAATGGCAGGGTCACGGTGGTCTAAATCCCGGCAGGAAATGGTCTAAAGTCAACTGGGACTGCACGATCTGCGTTTCCTGCCGTAGTACTGGACCTTGCTGGACCGTGCCGCGACAGCGGGAAAATCGGACGTGAATGGCGGGACTCCAGCGACCGCGCCGCCTTTTCGCCGCAGTTCCCGGAAAGCCGGACCTCTCGGCCATGTCCCGGCGAACATCGTGCCGCCGAATGAGCATGATCGCCAAAGCCGCCCGAGCCCCGCAGGACACGCGTCCGCCCCACTCACTTCCGCCCACGCCTGCCTTGATCCCCGCGCCCTCACTGCGTTCCATCCATGGCGGTTTCGCCCTTCGTGTGTGAAACCCGCAACGGAGGGGGTGCGGCTGTAACGAACGGTACGCGATGGTCGGTACGGTCATCGTGATCCAAGCGAGCCTTCCCGGGGGGCGTCTCGCCGTTCGAATCTACGCACCGGGCGCAGGAGCGTGCGCTTCGTCCATGTCTGTCATGTACGACCCCGGGAAGCCTCCGGTGCTATGGGCCAGCAGAGCAAGCAGCCACTTTGCGCCGGACCCGTGGAAGGCGGCCAGCGAGGTCCGCGACATGGAATTGGGTTCTCGCATGGGCATGGATCCCGCTTGTCGAGGCATGGATCGAAGAGGACTGCGACTCTGGATGTGGGCGAGGGGGCCCTTGAGGAGGAGCACCCACGGGAGTTGGCGGGGTCGGAAGCAACCAGTGTCCAAGAAGAAGAATACTGGGAACACGAAGAGGCGGGGAGTGACGAGGAAAGGGAGACTGCCGAACGGGAGTTGGAGGACTGGGATCTCTTGGATTACTGGGAGTACAAGCGGTGGCGGGATGACATGAATCACTCTTACGGAGATGACCCTGAAGACTGGGCACCCGTTGACGTCAAGGAGGACTGGTACGGACCGGGACCGACCTTGGCCGTAGTGGCGTGGCAGCGACCACACTGACTGACATTGGCCCAGCAGACAGGTTGCTACACCTGTTCTGCGCCTCCACGCTGCCGCTCGGCATTCTGCTCGTCTGGGAGGTCACCCACGAGCGGTCTTGCTGGGCACTCTTGGCACCGGGACTCGTGTATGTCTTCGTCTTCCGGGGATTGCTGGCCCACCGCTTGGAGCGAAAAACGCTTCGCCGTAGACTTCGCTGAGTTGGCGGAGCACCTTCAGCGACCGGTCCAATCCCGTGAGCTTGGAGTCAATCCTTGCGCAATCCGGCCCCCGGCGCTTAGAGTGAGTGCTCGGGTCGAGTACGGTGTACGGGCCCCAGCATGGATCGCAGGGGTCGGGCTCGCTGCTTCGTCAGGGAGGCATCGCCGGTGAAGAAGAGTGTGTTGATCGCAGTGCTGCTCGGTGCCGCGTGCACCGGTGCCGGCAGTTCCGACAGCGCCGGGGACGAGTTCGCTCCGAACAGGATCGTGGAACCGGTCAGTCCCGAGAAGCGGCTGTCGCTTGTGGAGGAGTTGCGGATCGGGCGCCTGACGGGCGGTAATGAAGCGGATCTTCTCGATTTGATAAAGGGCATCGAGATCGGACCCGGCGGCGATATCTACGTCCTGGACGGCGACGAGGTGAAAGTCTTCTCTCCCGCCGGAGAGTTTCTCCGCTCCTGGGGCCGGCGTGGCGAGGGTCCCGGCGATTTTGACGGGACGCTGGGCATGGCGCTGGCGCGAGACACCGTAGCGGTCACGGATGGCGAGCGCGTGCATTTCTTCGATCTCGGCGGGCGCCTGCTGAGCTCCGTGTGGACGGGCGGACGGAACTCCGGGTATCGCGCGTCCAGGATCAGATCCACGGACCTGGGCTGGGTGGTCGAAGCCCGTCCGATGACGATTCGACTGGACCCAACGCCACCGCCAGAACTGCCGCGCGAGGTTCGCTACCTGAATCCCGGCACCGGCGGCCTGGGCGAGCCGATCGCCACCTACCTGACGCAGCCCGATGGGGTGGAACTGGCATCGGGACAGCGTGTCAGTCGCGCCTTTTACCGGAATATCGAGCACGGGGTCGACCGGAAGGGTGACGTCTACCTCCCGCTTGGGCTGGACCACGAGGTGTCGGTCTACGGCGCGGACGGTGTGCTGAGCCGCGTCGTGAGGATGGAAGTGGAGCCCGTTCCGGTCACCGACGCCATGCTCGAAGAGCTTCGGCGTGAATTGGTCGCGCGCTGCCAGCGCGGTGCCACGTGGCGGCGGCTTTGCGAACGGCAAAGATACGTTGAGGAGATCGTGCCGGCGACCATCGCCCACGCCCACGAGCGCGTTCCGGTGATCGGCCACATCGTCGTGGCCCCGGACGGGCACCTCCTCATATCCCGCCGAGACCTCAGTGAGACACGGGCGAGCGGTGATCCGAGGCCGTATGACCTGGTCTCGCCCGAGGGTCGTTTTCTGGGGCGGATCAAGGTCCCGGTGAACTTCCGGCCGCGGAGCATGCGGGGCCGGAACATCCTCGGCTCCTGGACCGACGAGTTCGGAGTGATGTACGTCGTGAAATACCGTGTGGAGGGCTTGGAGGATTCGTGAGGCAGATCATGAAGTTGCCCGTTGGGGTTCGAGGAGAGATTCCCTCTTTCTGATCGTTCAATCCGAGAGGAGTGCCGAAGGATGAAAAACCGAACGAGAATCATCACAGTCTGGGTCGCTTTCGCCGTGAGCCTGATGGCCCTGTCGATCACCGGAGACCTGCGTGGTCAGGAGCCGTCGGACGGTTGCCTTGATATCGATCATCTCTACGGGTGTGTCGACAGTTGCACGGAGTGCGGCGACTGCGTGGATCTCTGTGATAAAGAGGGCTGTGTGGCTAAGAAGGACTATAAACCTTGCCTGGTGGATGCAGATTACTGCCCGGATGGCAAGATATACTGGGAGTGCGCCTGCGAGGACGCGGTCCTCTAGCCCCGCCGAAACAAGCTGCTCCCGGCGAGCGGGGCCGACTACAAGTGAGCCCTTGGGGGTCCGTTTCAAGAAGCTGATCTCGCCGGTCTACAGGGAACAGTCGGCGTACCGAGACTTGGATTGGGCAGGTGCGCCCGTAGAGCGGATTACGGGCGAATTCGTCAGTAGCGACTGAACTGAACCTAAAGAGGAGCCTGTTGTCATGAAGCGTGTCCGCGATGTGGTATCAGAGTTGACGATCATCGTGATGGTCCTGTGCACGATCACCATCACGATCGTAATCGTCCGCCGGGAGATACGCGCTCCTAGCGCCTCCCCGCCACAGACGCCGCCAGTAAGAGTGGACGACTGGCCGGAGATGGCCAATGCGGGTCACCGGATCGGTCCCGAAGACGCCGCCGTGACTCTGGTGACTTTCAGTGATTTCGAATGTCCCACATGCGCCTTCCTGGCCACGGAGGAGTTCCCGCGACTGCGGGAGAAGTACCCCGGAAGGGTCGCGCTTGTCTACCGTCACTGGCCCCTATCGAGGCATCGATTTGCGTATCCCGCCGCCCGGGCGGCGGAGTGTGCGGCGCAGCAGGGCCGGTTTGAGGACTTCCACGATGTAGTCTACGCCCAGCAGGATTCCATTGGCGTGAAGACGTTCGCGGAGATGGCATCCGAAGCCGGCGTTCCCGATCTCGGGCGCTTCGAAACATGTGCCGGCGACACCGAGCCCGTGCCAGCCATCGAGGCCGACATCGCGAAGGCGGTTGAGCTGGGAGGAATCGGCACGCCCACGTTGGTGGTGAACGGGTTGCTGCTGCGCGGCAGAATACGCAGCGCTGTGCTCGATTCGATCGCTGAGGCCTCCATGTCACCCTGGTGATGCGAAGCAATGACGGTGGGCGGGAGGGGTCGGCCCCGGCCCCAGACAGGTGGGCAAGTGACTACCTCCGCAGCCTGACGGTTACGCAAGGCGCTCGGGCGGGCCAGTCGTTCGAGGTGTTGCCGTGGCAGGCGTGGTTCCTTCGTGGCGCGCTTCGACCGGGTGTCGTCGAGGCCGTGCTCGAAGGACGATTCTCACCCGACCCCGTACCCTTCGGAGGTCGGTGATCGTCGATCCTGGGCGATCCCAGAGCCTGTAGATGTCCCCAACCACTTCAGGATCAGTCGTTTCTGCACGATCTGCGTAGCGATGGCCGGGAAGGCAAGGCTCATCGCTCGAACCCTCCCCCGCCACGCTCGGGGCCTCGGGGCGGGGGCGAAATGGGGATGACGATGCTCGGCCCGCTCTCCCGATCCCCCGTCGCTTCGCGCTCCCTTATCGTCTCCCGCACGGCCCATGCGCTCCGCTCCGCGAACACCAGCCTACTTCGATAGAACTTGCTCCAACCGCGCTCGATCTCCCGCGCGCGCACGCCGTGTGCCTTGCCCAACTCGGCCCGCTCGTCCCTGTGGTGCCGGTCGAGATCCTCGCGCCAGCCCTCGACCAGATCCTCCCGGCCCCGGATCGCCCCGGCCAGTTCCCTGAGCGAGCGATCGGTCCGCCAGATCCGGAGCCGCCCGAGCACGGTGCGGCTCTCCCGGTCGAGCCTCTGCCGCGTTTCCTCCTGCCGCTTGTGCAGTTCGGCCCAT
>JAJDXM010000096.1 GCA_022823225.1 Gemmatimonadota bacterium | reverse complement strand
CCATCCGACCGTGGCGAGAGAGAGCGAGGAGCCGTCGTGGCTCGTGATCCCCGAGAAGGGGCTCTACACCGGCACCCTCATCGTCGGCGCTGTTGGCACGGGCAAGACCAGCGGCGGCATGTACCCCTTCGCCCGCCAGATCCTCTCGTGGCGGGCCGATGATCCCGGTCGCCGCGCGGGCGCGCTCGTGCTGGAGGTCAAAGGCGACTTCTGCCACAAATGCCTCAGCATGATCGTGCATATCGTCCCATACCGTCCCGTGTCATCCCGTAAGACATGTATTGTCAACGCTATACGGCCCATACGAGCCGCTTTCCACGGCTTCCTCTTGTGCTGACTCGTCCCGCGTTGTATCATTGAATATCGGTCGGATACTGATACACAGGTAGGATACGGAACATGCGAAAACGACCCCTGACAGCCGCCTTCGTGGCCCGCGTGAAGAAGCCGGGACGCTACGGCGACGGCGGGCGGGGCGGACTCGGGCTGTACCTCCGCGTCCACCTGATGAAGTCCGGGCGCGTCTCCAAGTCCTGGGGCCAGCGGATTCGAGTCGGCGGGAGACCCACGAACCTCGGACTGGGCTCGTATCCGGTCGTGACGCTCAAGGACGCGAGGGAGAAGGCGCTGGAGAACCGGCGGGCGGTCCATTGGGGCCATGACCCGAGAGACGGGAGGGTTCCCACCTTCGAGGCGGCCGTCGAGAAGGTCATCGAGATCCACTGGCCGACGTGGAAGAACCCGCCCCGCATGGCCGGGCAGTGGCGGCAGACGTTGCGCGACTACGCCTATCCGCGCATCGGCCGCAAGCGCGTGGGCGAGGTCTCGACGGCCGACGTGCTCGCCATCCTCAAGCCGATCTGGTCGAGCAAGCCGCCGACCGCCAAGGCCGTGCGCAACCGGATCTCGGCGGTGATGCGGTGGGCCGTCGCGAAGGGCTACCGGCCGGACAACCCGGCCGGGGAGGCCATCGCCGGTGTGCTGCCGCGCAACGGCAAAACCACGAAGCATCATAAGGCGCTCCCGCACGGCGAGGTGTCGGCTGCTCTGTCCAAGGTTCGCAACTCGGAGTCCCATGCCGGCATACGGCTGGCGCTGGAGTTCATGGTGCTGACGGCGACACGCTCGAACGAGGTGCGGGGTGCGGCTTGGACCGAGATCGAGCGCGATGTCTGGACCATTCCCGCGAGCCGCATGAAGGCGAAGCGCGAGCACCGCGTTCCCCTGTCGGCGCGGGCGCTGGAGATCCTCGGGGAAGCCCGCAAGCTGCACGACGACGGCGGGATCGTGTTCCGGGGCGCGAGGGGGCGGGCGATCCACCACTCGATGTTCGGCAAGTTGCTCCAGAGTCTCGGCATCGCCGGGACGGCTCACGGGATGAGGTCGTCGTTCCGCGACTGGTGCTTGGAGACCGCCGTGGCGCGCGAGGTGGCGGAGGCGGCGCTGGCGCACAAGGTCCGCAATCAGGCCGAGGCCGCGTACGCCCGCTCGGACCTGCTGGACCGGCGGCGGGAGGTCATGGAGGCGTGGGCCGCCTATGTGGCGGGCCGGAGAGGCAAGGACGGACACCTGAACTGACCACCCGCCCCCTCCCCGATGGGCTCGGAAGCCGTTTTCGCGGCGGCTCGGAGGCGTTTCGGGTCTTCTACGGGTGCTGGGATCCCTTCAGATCGTCGATCGCGGGTCGCCGAGGGGTACTGGCAGGGGAAGGCGACCGCGTGCCCCTCCCGTCGGCGGAAGGATTCCAAACGAGATCACATCTTGCTCAGGTAGCTCGCTCAGGTAGCTCGCCGAAAATCGAGCGGGCTTGGCCAATCTGCGACGCCACCTCCGGTGCAGGTCACTGTTCCAGCAAACGACCGACCGGCCTGAGCCATGGTTCCCCGAAAGCTGCAACGCTGCACGGGACTGCCCGGGACCGAAATCCCAAGATCCCAAGATACGGCCGGATACTCGTAGCGCCCCGTAACGGAATCGCGAAACGTGAGGGAGCCGACGATCTGAAGCGTATAGGTGCCGGCCAACGCGCCAGTCTCGTTCTCGGTCAATTCCAGTTCCCACCGATCCCCGTCGTTGTCGGTGCCAGTCCACTTTCCGGCAATCTCCGGGATATCTGGGTCTGTCAGCCCGCATCCGAGCGCGAGGGCCGCAATCAATGGGAGAGGGAGTGCGAGTTTCTTCACTGGTAGAAGGGTTCCGTTCGTCTAAGGGGAGACGGCGTGGGGCTCGCCATCAAAGGCGACAGCACTCGAAAAGCTAGCGGGCTGCTCATGCGTTCTCAAGCTGCTGCTCATGCGTTCTCAAGCTGCTGCTCGACGCGTAGGGAGCGCGAGTAGACGGCAACTCCCCCGCCGGGGCGCTCATGTCGGCAGTCATCAGCGGGGCGACATGCTGTACGGGGGGAATCGCGGCCCGCTGGGGTGGCGATTACATTGGATGGTCCGAGATGGACAGGCAGTTGGTCGCAACCCCAACCATGCGACACGGCGGGAGTACGGCTGTGATTCACTTGACCGGCAACAAGGCAGAGCATTTCGGGGAACGGGGCGCGGGCTCCGTTTCGTACCTGCGATGTGTCGAGACGCCCGTCGGCGGTTTCGTCCGGCTCCCGGCGACGGACCTGTAAATGACTTGGAAACGGCGTGACCCGTTCCAAACCCAACTGGACTTGGGGTTGGAAGTCGAGCGCGAGCGTCCAAAGCCGGAGGTGGAGCCCGAACGCCCAAAACGGGAAGGCGGGCGGCAGGTGAGCAGTGGCGGAAGCTGGCTTCGGCGGTATTCGATGCTTGAGCCGGTCCCCGGACGGGTTCTTTGGCCCGATGGCCGAGCGGTGCGCGACGATGAGCGGAGGCGCATCCTTCTCGGCCCTCAAGCCCACGGATTCCTAGCCTTGGAGCAAGCTGCATGGGATGCCTGCGAGGACCGGGTATGGCCCGCGTCCATTCGGCGACGAGCAGCGGATGAGCAAGACCAACCTCGTTGAGCAGCTGCCGGAATCTGACTTGACGTGCTGCAGCCGTGACGGGGCTCAGAGGCGGTTTTCAGGGCTCCGAGCCACCACGGGGGCGTTTCGGGTGACCTACGGGCCGTGGGATGGCCTAGGATCGACGAATCGCCGGTCTCCGAGGGGTACGGGTAGGGGGAAGAGCGGTGCGCGGCAGGGCGCGACGCCGTCACCCTCACCGTCTTCGAGGCAGGCGGTCACGAGGGCCGGGGAGCCGCTACGACCGGTAGTCCGTCGTTCCGGACGGTGCCCGAAGAGGTGTTCTGGAGGCCTCCAAAAGGGCTGGCTCAGGACCTCTTACTGGCTCTAAGCAGTATACCCTCCGTATAACACGGCGGGCTGGCGAGGGGTGCTCCGCCCCCCTTCGATCCCCCCAGCTTTTCGCGCCCCGCCGGGGTTGGCGGCCGGGCGCGGTTTCCCTTTCCCCCGATGCATCGTGGGCCTCGTCCCGCGGGAATACGGGAACGCGGCTGCCATGCCCCGGCGCTCAGGTCCGCGTGTTCCTCCGGTGGGACGGCATCGAGGCGACCACCACGCTGCGGGAGTCGTCGTCCCAGAAGTAGTAGATCCGGAGGCACCGCCTCGGGTCCCGCGTGCCCGTGCCGTTCTTGATGTGCCAGTCCACCGTGTGGCGGCTGCCGTTCCAGACGCACTCGAAGGAGTCGCCTCCGCAGGGCAGGTTGTAGACGCCCTCGTCGATCGCGGCGATCCGGTCGTGGAGATCGGGAGCCCCTCCATGCAGGCGTGCGTCCCTGTACTCGCGTCCGAGCCAACTCAGGCACTGCGCCGCCAGGCCCACGCTGCGGAACTCGGCTCCGTTCAACTCCCGCCTCGCCGATCCGGTCAGCGAGACCCGGCCCGCGAGACTCTGGTCGCACCAGTCCGCCACCTCGTCCCATGTGACCGGAAACGGGATCGGGGCGTCCGGGTCGCCGTCGAGCGACCGCACCAGCCCGGCCAATTGCTCGACCCGCTTGCGCAACTCGTCTCTCTCGCCTTCGGCGGCCTCGGCCCTCTGCTGGGCCTGTTCGTAGCGGTCGCCGCGCTTGCGCGCCTTGTCCAGCGCCTCCGCGAGCTTGCGGCGCAGGCCACTCCTTCCCTCCCCGCCACCCGAACGCGCTTTCGTTTCCCGCTCCGCCGCCGCCGCGCTCCTCGGCTCAGGGTCCGGTCGCGCGGACCCGTTGGTGCCGGTCGCCGGGGAGCGCTGCCCGGCGGACACGGCGGCATCGCGCCGGATCGCTTTTCGGAGGAACGCAACCAGCCTTTGCGTGCCGCGAGGGGCGGCCGCCGCTTCACCCGCGATCGCGTCGAAGCCCAGCGCGTCGCGGTCGTCGTGGCCCAACCTCAACCGTTCCTCGGCGGCCAGCCGCTGAAACAGCGTCGTCGTCGCGGCCAGCCCGCGCTCGTCGGACGTGCGGTCTCGCCGCACCAGCTGATGCCGCGCCCATTCCGCCCGGTCATTGAATCCCGGACGGTAGAAGCGCCACGCCCCCTTGAACACCGACAGCGACCTCCCGACCGCATCGGTCAGGCGGAAGGTCATCGGCGGCGGCAGCACCCAGACCACGGCCAAGCCCGCCAAGGCCCGCGCCAGCGCGGTCCACTCGGTCGCGAGCTTGTCCGTGTCCGGCTCCTCGGGCGGTATCGACACCACCGCGAAGGGCATGTCGCGCGCCGGATCCACCAACCTGTTCACGAAGCCGCCCATGGCCTCCTCGGTTTCGAGCACGATCGGGTCCCCGATGAATGGCCTTCCGTTCTGAAGCAGGGGTATGCGCCCCGCGATCTCGGCGACCAGCCCGGACGGGTACTGCTCGACGGCCGCGCCGGGAACCACGGATCGGTCGTGCACCTCGACTCCGATCCTGCTCGGCTGGCCAAGAACACTCGCGACGGTAAGCGAGGTGGCCACCTGCTCGCCCGGCCCCGGCATCCGTTCGACCTGCACCGCCCACAGGTCCCTTTCCCGGCTCCGAACCCTCACCGCGCGGCAGGAAGCATCCCGTTCGCGGTGCGAGAACGGCCGGTGGCGCCGCGCACGGCGCGGAAAGCGGTCCCCGAAATCCTCCCGCAACCACTCCAGCACCATCGACCGGCACTCGCGGACGGCGGACGGCTCAGCGTGCGCCGCCATATCCACCTGGACCCAGAGACGCTCGGCCCCCTCGACTTGCGCAGACGAGCGACGTGCGGACGCCGAGCGCTGCTCCCGCTGCACTCGCGCGAGTTCGTCAAACGACTTGTACCGTTGTGTCGGCATCATCCCATCCGAGTCGCGTGATGTCACCGGCCATCTCTGTAAAGATAAAACCGGGTGCGGGCGGACTTCGCGGCGAAACCGATCCCCTTCCGCGAGAACGAGCACAACCGAAGGGCGCTGGTTGGTGCCTTCCTGCAAGGACTGATGGACAAGCGACCCGAAGGGGAGGGGCGCGGGGGCGCGCAAGCCAACCCCGCCCCGAACCCGTGGCAGGCCCTCGGACTGCCGGGTCGCTCCGGGATCGTCCCGAGAGGCTCGCGCGTCACCGCCGACCGGGCGGCCGATCCTCAAGACCGTTGCCGGGCCTTCGTTTGGACGGCAGGGCCGGTGCGCATCGCCGGAGCGCCGAAGTGCGCATCGGCACCCCGCGTCGATTGCGCATTCGGGAACGGCCGTAAGCAGGAGCGCCGGGCCACCGGGACGCCCGCCCACCGGAACGCGGTCGCTTTTCGACCCGGGCAGATCCTCGCCCGCCCACGGGCGGAGGACCGCAGTCACTCAAGGGCCATGGGTCCATAGCGGAATCCCAACGGGCGAAACGACTTACGATCATCGGACACACCGTGTGATACACGCCCATCCCGCAGTGTCACCAAGTCCTTGTCCCATGGCGACTTACGCAGTCTGATCGCTGCTTCTGCCATCAGGTCCGCGGCATCCTCGAGGACGCCGGGCGCGCGGACGACTACCTCGAGATCGGGCTCGGCGGGTCGCTCCAGTGGAACCCGCTCGACGATCCACTGCTCGACTCCTACTCGCTCGCCTACGGAGTCGCATCCCTCATCAACCAGCTCTTCGGCAAGTCCAGAGAACCGTTCTGGCAACAGGCGTACACGAACCTCGTCCGGTGGATCGTCGAGCTGCACCGGCTCCTGCCGGGCGGCTGGGTCACGCTCCGGGACATCTACCGCTGCACGGTGGACGCGGAGCTTCTGGGCCGGAAGATCCGTGAGGCCCAG
>JAJDXM010000079.1 GCA_022823225.1 Gemmatimonadota bacterium | reverse complement strand
GCCCCTCCGTTCCGCGAAACCTCGATCCTGTACCCGGTCAACCGGGATCCACCGGTCGCGGCCGGCGCCGACCACGTCAGGTTGATCTGGCTCTGTCCCGCCGGGGTGGCCCGCAGGTTGGTGGGCGCCCCCGGCACCGTGAGGGTGGTGGTGGCACTCGCGACCGCCGACGGCAATCCCGTTCCCTCCCGGTTTATGGCTGACACACGGTAGTGCCGCGTGGTCCCCGGTTCGAGCCCGGTGTCCGAGTAGGACGTGGCGGTGGAGCGCGTGTTCGCCACCAGATTCGTCCAACCCGACACCCCGTTGGCGGAGACCTCGATCCTGTATCCGGTGGCCGCTCCGCCGGCACCTGCCAGGGCGGCCCTCCACGTGAGGTTGATGCGCGTCGATCCCGCGGCTGTGGCGACCAGCCCCGTGGGCCGGCCGGGCACTCCCCCGGCGGTGGTTGCGCTCGCCACGTTGGAGGGATCGCTCCGGCCGTAGGAGTTGGTCGCCCTGATCCGGTAATGGTGGGTGGTGAGTGCGCGCAGGCCCGTGTGCGTGTAGGTGGTGAGATCCTCGCCGGCCCGGGTCAGCAGGACCCGCCAGGTGAGGCCCGAGTCTTCGGACCACTCGATCTGGTAACCGTCGATCCGGGCGCTTCCCGAATCGGCCGGTGCGGACCACGCCAGATCGATCGCCGATGGGCCGGCGGCGTCGGCGTACAACGACCGGGGCGGCGAGGGAGCGCCGGTGTTTCCCGCTGTCCGGTTCTGGACCGGTTGTCGCGACAGGGCCTTGACGCCGTTGCCCAGATGGTCGCCCAGCGGGTTCCGTCCCGGAAAGTAGTCGAGTTCCACGGCCTCCCCGCCCCGAACCGGGGTTTCCAGAATCAGGGTAATCCTGTCACGTCCCAACAGAAGACGGATCACGTCCCTGGCCACACCGGCGACGTACACATGGAAGTCCCCCGCGTCGGGGATCGAGGACGTGCCGAAGTCCTCATCAAAGGTCAACGTGATTTCGTCGCGCACCACGTAGGCTGCCTCCAGCACCGGCCCCCTGGTGTCCGCCAGGAAGGCGATCGCCTGAGAGCGGTTGCCCTCGTTCGTCTGGTTGTATGCAACGTTCGCGGGAATCGAGACGCGGATCGCACCGTCGAAGTCCGGCGGAGGAGCGAAGGTGACCGCGTAACGCGCCTTGTTGATCTGGCTGAAGTTCGACAGGGAGCCGTCGGAAACCACGATGTCGCCGTCGTCGAACCCGGACACGCTGTCCGAAAACACAATGGAAACCAGCCATTGCCGGTGGCCCGGGCCCGAGGGCCGGGCGTTCATCGAAACCGAGGGGCGTACGGCGGGGCCGAGAACCGGTTCAGAGGCGACGGATGCCCGTTCCGCCAGGGCACCGGGGCCGGGATGGGCGGCCACTGCCGGCGTCGGGCCGGATGCGGCGGAGCACGCCAGCGCGGCAAAGAGTCCGTGGACAAACCCGCGTGGGAACCGAAAGCGGCGACGCGCCGGGCGAGCAGGGCGCCGAACCCCGAGGAGAGATCCTCGACAAAGCGTCATCGTTTCATCTCCGACCTGGTGGAAAAATGTAAATCATACCATACAGAATGTAATATCCGCTTGTCATTTCCCCGCATGGCGCAGGGCGGCGAGGCCGGTCAATTCCCGAAGAGCGCGTCCAAACCCGTCTCGGAGAGCCACATCGAACGGCTGGAGTGCCCTACGCCCGGCACGATCATCTCGCGGTGAGCGTGCCCGTCGTACCGGGCGTCCATGTAGCGCACCAGGATTCGTCCGCGCGAGAAGCGGTCCGCGCCCTGGAGGTTGGCGCCGCAGCTTATGTCCAGCGACGCGCTGAGCGTGTCCGCGTCGCCGATGAGGATTCGCACGTCGCGCCGGGATAGTTGCGCGCGGATCGTGTCGGCCGCGAGGGCGTCGGCGTAGGAGTTGCGGTCCCGCAGACCGTAGTGCCAGTCATCGTAGTCGCCGCATTCCGTGTCGGGCACAGCGAACGTTCCCGCCACCTCGCGCTCGGATCCCAGATACAGGTAGGTCGACGGGTTCGTCACGATGTAGCGGAATTGCACGTCGGCGCGCGCCGCCACCTGCTCGCCGCTGGTCGCCGCGAAGCGGTGCACGACCTGGCCGCCCGCCGAGTGCCCCGCCACGATGATCTCGCGCAACGCCGGAAAACGGGTCCGGTTCAGCAGCAGTTCCACGATCCGGTCAAGCGCGGCGTACGAACTCACGCGGGGCACCGGTCCCTCCGGCCGGGAGAGGTGGCCGCGCTTCCATCCGGCGCTCGACCAGAAGGGTTCGTCCGCCCCCGGGTCGTCGTCGCTTGTCTGAAAGTGCGGCGCCACCACGACCACGGTTCCGGCAGCGCCGCCGTTGGCGACGGCCGCGACGCCGCTGTCGAAATAGTTGTCCGCGTCCCGGGTGTTGCCGTGAACGACGATCAGCCCGCGCGTCACCTCCGAATGCCCCGAGAGAAGCTGGTGCGTGGTGAAGGCGGGCAGGAAGAGATCGCTGGCGATCTCGATCCGCTCGGCACAGGTCGCGTTGGCGAAGACGCAGGGCACCGGCCGTGGCGGAGGTTCCGGCGGCTCGGGGCCTTCCGGCTGAGTCCCGGGCCCGCCGGAGCAGGCGCACAGCCAGGCGCAGGCGGCGATGCGGGCGGCGCGTGCAGGGCGGCTGGCGTTCATAGTGAGCCGGCTGGGGCTCGAACCCAGGACCTACGGATTAAAAGTCCGTTGCTCTACCAGCTGAGCTACCGGCTCACCCGAAAGCTAAACGTCCCCTGTCTCGAAGGGCAGTTCCAGCTGGAGCATTCCGAAGGTGGTGCGGTGATGGGGGGTGATTCCCGACTCTCGCACGGCACCGCGGTGTTGCCTGGTGGCGTATCCCTTGTTCCGCTCCCACCCGTAGGCCGGGTACCTGCACCCCAGCGCGCACATCAGACGGTCGCGGCAGACTTTCGCCACGATCGACGCGCAGGAAACCGAATGTACGAGCCCGTCGCCCCCGATCACGGCGTCGTGCTTCCACGCGAGACCCTGAACGGGGAGCCCGTCCACGATCACGTGGTCCGGCCGCACGGCGAGGCGGTTCAGCGCCCGGTTCATGGCGCGAGTGGTCGCGCGCAGGATGTTGAATCGGTCGATCTCGCTCACGGAAGCCGCCCCCAGGGAGACCGCCAGCGCACGCCCGCGAATCTCCTCGGCAACCTCCTCGCGGTCCCGCCGGGTGAGCGCCTTGGAATCCGCGGCGCCGTCGATCGCCACGCCTTTCCCGAGGATCACCGCCGCGGCCACGACCGGACCGGCAAGGGGCCCCCGTCCCACCTCGTCGACACCGGCAACGTGGGCCAGTCCCTGGCCCCAGAGACGGCGTTCGTAGCTGAGAACGTCGCGGGCCTGGCCGGTGGCGGGCATCGGTCCCGTTCAGCGGGACGTCAGTTCGGCCGGGGCGTCCGCTTCTCCCTGATGCGGGCCGCCTTGCCGCGCAGGCCCCTCAGGTAGTAGAGCTTGGCCCGGCGCACGCGGCCGCGCCTGACCACCTCGACGCCGCCGACGGTGGGCGCGTTCACGGGAAAGATCCTCTCGACGCCGATCCCCCCCGACAGCTTGCGCACGGTAAAGGTCTCTCCCATCCCGGAACCGCGCCGCCCGAGACAGACCCCCTGAAAGACCTGGATCCGCTCCTTCTGGCCCTCGCGGACGCGGTAGAGAACCTTGATCGTGTCGCCGGGCGCGAAGTCGGGCAGATCGTCCCGCAGGTGTTGCATATCGAGTTGTTGGAGCAAATCCGCCATGGCCGGGCTCCTCGTCCAATTGGTCACCACTTCTGGAATCGTCGAATGGCAGCCTTAAAGGATAGACAGGCGACGGGCTGATTGGAAGGACCGGGACCGGGGGCGGGGCGGTTCGTCCCGCCGGAGGGCAGCCCGCCCCGGCTACTCCCCCGCCTTCCGCTCTTCCGTGAGGCGCCCGGACTCGGCCCGCCGCCACGCCTCGATCCTCGCGTGGTCGCCGCTGCGCAGAACATCGGGCACCCGCAGCCCCCGGTACTCGGCCGGACGGGTGTAGGAGGGGGCGGAGATCTCGTCCCCGTCATAGAAGGAATCGGACGCCGCCGATTCGTGGTCGCCCAGCGCGCCGGGCAGCAGCCGCACCACGGCGTCGGTGATCGCGAGCGCGCCCACCTCGCCACCCGACACGATGAAGTCGCCGATGGAGAGCTCCTCGGTCGCGAGATGGTCGGCGACCCTCTGGTCCACGTCCTTGTAGTGTCCGCAGAGAAGGGTGACTTCGGGCTCGAGCGAGAACCGAACAGCGTCCCGGTGCGCGAAACGGGGCCCGCGGGCCGAGAGCAGCACGATCGGGCCCCGGGGGCGCAAGTCGTCGATCGCCTCGAAGAAGGGCTCGGGCTTCATGACCATCCCCGCACCGCCGCCGTACGGCTCGTCGTCCACGGTGCGGTGACGGTCGTGGGTATAGTCGCGCAGATCGACGATGCGGTAATCGGCCAGCCCCGCCCCCCGCGCGCGGCCCGGGATGCTCGCCCCGAGCGGCGCGGCAAAGAAGTCCGGAAAGATCGTAAGGATGTTGACCCGGATCACGGCAACAACCCATCCGGGGGGTCTACAACCACCCGGCGCCGCTCCCGGTCGAAGTCGACGACGACCTGCTCGATCACGGGCAGGATCACTTCCCCGTCCGGGCCGACCACCTGCAGGAGGTCCGCAGACTTGAGGGGAAAGACCTCCCGCACTTCGCCGACGACCGCTCCATCCACGGTCACCACCGCCGCGCCGAGCAGCTCATGATAGAAGATCTCACCCTCTTCGAGTTCGTCGATCGTCTCGAATGGGCGCAGCAGGTAGCGGCCGCGCAGCTCCTCCGCCGCGTCCCGGTCGTCGATTCCCGCGAACTTGACCAGCAGGCCCTTACGGTACGGGCGGGCGGACTCGATCGTGAGGGGGGCCAGCAACTCCGAAGGACGCTCCGCCGACTCGTCGCCGGGCAGATGAACCGTCCCCGGGTTGAAGTGCGAGTCCGGGCGGTCGGTCAGCGGCCAGAGGAACATCTCCCCCTTCCTGCCATGGGGCTTGTTGAGGTGCCCGACGACCAGAAACGGAGGATCCGGACCGGCGGTCATGGCAGCGGAGGCGGCCCGCGGCCCGCGAACATGTTCCCTACTCCGCCGCGTCCCCGTCGGAAGTCTGCGCCTCTTCGGCTTCCGGTTCCGGCGCGTCGGCTTCGGGAGCGTCGGCTTCGGGCGCTTCCGCTTCGGAAGAGTCTCCTTCGGATGCCTCGGCTGTTGCGGTTTCCGCTTCGCCGGCCTCTTCGGCGCCCGGTTCGGCAGCCTCGGACGGGGGATCGGCGGCGGCGGTGCCCGTATCGGCGACCGCCTCACCGGTGGCCTCGGCGACGACATCAGCGACAGCTTCGGCCCCTTCGGCCGCACGCTCGCCGCCGGCCTCGGCCTCGGACCGGTCGCCTTCCAGCGCGACCTTGTCATCCCCGCCGACGCGCGCCTTCGCCACCAGATTCCCCACGGTGCGCGAGGCGATGGCGCCTTCGCCAAGCCAGTAGTCCACGCGCTCCAGGTCGACCCGGAGCCGGGCGGGCTGTGTGATCGGGCTGTAGTACCCGAGGATCTCTACGAACCGGCCGTCGCGCGGCGACCGGCTGTCTGCGACTACGATGCGGTAGTGGGGCTGCTTCTTCTTGCCCATCCGCCGGAGGCGAATCTTTACGGACATTTTTTCCTTCGCGCTCAGATTTGTTGCAAGGGTGATTTCATGGAGGGCATCAGCCCCTTCATGCTCTTCATCATTTTCTCCATCTCTGCGAACCGCTTCAAGAGCTGGTTCACCTCGGAAACGGGGCGGCCGCTCCCGCGGGCGATCCGCTTCCTCCGCGACCCGTTCAGGATTTCGGGACGGCCGCGCTCGGCAGGCGTCATCGAGAGGATGATGGCCTCGATGTGCTTCATCTTCTTCGGATCCACCGACTCGGCGGGCAGTCCCCGGGGCATCCCCGGAACCAGCTTCAGCAGCTGGTCGATGGGGCCCATCTTCTGGACTTGCCGCAGCGCGACGAGGAAATCCTCAAGGGTGAAGCGTCCGCGCCCGAGTACCTTTTCCTGGAGCGCCGCGGCTTCGCTCTGGTCAACGACCGACTGCGCGCGCTCGACGAGGCCGACCACGTCGCCCTGCTGAAGGATCCGGCCCGCGATGCGCCGGGGATCCACGGCCTCGAGGTCGTTCACCCCTTCGCCCGTTCCGACGAACTTGAGCGGCCTGCCCGTCACGCCGTGAATCGAGAGGGCCGCCCCGCCCCGCGCGTCCCCGTCCATCTTGGCGAGCACGAATCCCGTGAGCCCAAGCGCCTCGTCGAAGCCGCCGGCGATCTTCACCGCCTCCTGCCCGGTCATCGCGTCGGCGACCAGGAGGATCTCCCGCGGGTCGAGCGCAGCCTTGATCCGCGCCAGTTCATCCATCATCGGCTCATCGATCTGGAGCCGCCCGGCCGTGTCCACGATCAGTGCCGCGGCCTTCGTCCGCCGGGCCCTCGCGTGCGCGTCCCTGGCCACCGCCACCGGGTCGGACGCGCCGTCCTCGTGGTGGACCGCGACCTTCGCCCGCCTGCCCAGCACGCGCAGCTGGTCGACGGCCGCCGGGCGGTACAGGTCGCACGCGGCAAGAAGGGCCGGCCGGCCCCGACGGGTCAGCCGCGCGCCGAGCTTGGCCGCGGTTACCGTCTTCCCCGACCCCTGCAACCCCACCAGCATGATCACGGTGGGCGGCGCCGGGGACCAGTTCAGCCGGGTCTCGCCTTCTTCGCCGATCAGCGCCGCCAGCTCGTCGTGCACGATCTTGACGATCTGCTGGCCGGGCGACACGGCTTTCAGCACTCGCTCGCCCAGGGCCCTGTCGCGCACTCGGTTCAGGAATTCCCGCGTGACCCTGTAGTTGACGTCGGCCTCCAGGAGAACCCGCCGGATCTCCCGCAGGCCGTCACGGATCATCGGTTCGGTGAGGAGTCCGCGCTTGCGGAAACGCCCCAGAACTCCGTCCAGTCTCCTGCTAAGGTCTTCAAACATCAGCGGCTGCCGTCACGGCTTCCGGCCATCCGGCTCCGGCATATTCGCCGAGCGAAGGCAGCATAGCATTTAAAGTTACCGTTTCTCGACACCGTTCTCAAGGCTCCCGAATCACCTGGCTGCGCCGGGTTCCCACCGAAATCATCGCGATCGGGGTCCCCGCGAGCTCCTCGAGCCGATCCAGGTACGCGCGGGCGTTGCGCGGCAGGTCGCGGAGGCGGCGCGCTTCCGTGGTGGGCGTCTGCCAGCCCGGGACGGTCTCGTAGACGGGCTCGACACGCTCCAGCTCGGAGGCGGTGGCCGGAAAGGGCATGCCCCCGCGGCCGCCCAGGCGGTACCCGGTGGCGATGCGAATCTCGGGGAGTGTGTCCAGCACGTCCAGCTTGGTCAGCGCGATCCCGGTCAGGCCGTTCACGCGTGCGGCGTATGCGACGACCACGGCATCGAACCAACCGCAGCGGCGCGGGCGGCCGGTGGTGGCGCCGAACTCGCCGCCGAGTTGGCGGACCCTCTCGTCCATCGGCGGATCGAAGGCGGTGGGGAGCGGGCCGTTGCCGACCCGCGTGGTGTAGGCTTTCACCACGCCCACGACCGAATCGATCGTGGTTGGGCCGATTCCCGTGCCCACCGCCGCCGCCCCGGCGGTCGTGTTCGACGAGGTGACGAAGGGGTAGGTGCCGTGATCCACGTCGAGCGCCGTCCCTTGGGCGCCTTCGAGCAGGACCCGCTTGCCCGCGGCAAGCCCGGCGGAGATTTCCGTGCCCACGTCGGCGGCCACCGCGGGGACCCGGTGCGCCACGGCCATGGCATCGCCGACGGTCCCGGCCAGGGCGGGATCCGCGCCGAGCTGGCGCAGGCGGTCCCGGGCCCACGCGATTCCCTGCGCCACCCGGGCTTCGCCGCGGCGCGTGTCCAGCAGGTCGGCGATCCGCACCCCGCGCCGTCCCGTCTTGGATTCGTAGGCCGGGCCGATTCCCCGCCCGGTCGTCCCGATCTTGGCCGTCGCAGCCTTCTCGGCGGCGTGGTCCAGCGCCATGTGGTACGGGAAGACGACGTGGGCACGCGTGCAGACGCCGATCCGTCCCAGCGGATTCACGCCCCGGCCCGCCAGGTGGTCCACCTCGTCGAAGAACTGCGCGAGATCGATGACGACTCCGTTGCCGAGCAGACACCGCTTGTCACGGTGGAGAATCCCCGAGGGGACCTGGTGGAGAACGATGTGCTGGTCGCCCACGTGCACGGTATGCCCGGCGTTGGCGCCGCCCTGATAGCGCGCGATCAGGTCCACGTCGGACGCGAGGACGTCGACCACCTTCCCCTTCCCCTCGTCGCCCCACTGGCAGCCGACGACGACGGTGCAGGCCCCGCCCAGTGCGCTGGTGTTCAAGCGAGGTCCGTCATGCGTGAGCCAGCGCGCCGGGGATCCTGATGCCGGCTCTGTCCAGGGCCTCGGCCACTTCGCCGCGCCGGCCCTCGGGCAGCAGCCTCAGCGGCGGACGAGGCGCTCCCCCGTGATAGCCCAACAGCTCGAGTCCGTACTTGACGCCCGCGACGCCCATGCCCCCTACGACCGTGTTGTGGAGCGGCCCGATCCGTTCCTGAAGCACGCCCGCGCCGGACCAGTCCCCGGCCGCGAAACGCTCACAAAGAGCGACCGACTCCCGCGGCGCGAGGTTTGCGACACCGAGGATTCCCCCCACCGCCCCGATCTCCAGCGATCCGTAGAGGAGGTTGCCGCTGCCCACCAGGACCTGGAATCCGCGCGCCGTCTGCGTAACGAGCTCGCCCACCAGCTCCAGCTTCCCGCGGGAGTCCTTGATCCCGACGATGTTCTCGTGCGCCGACAGCTCGGCGATCAGCCCCGTGGGGAAGTCGAGCGTGCTGAACCGGGTCGGCACCTGGTAGAGGATCACGGGGACCGGGGACGCATCCGCAACGGCGCGGTAGTGGTCCCTGACCACCGCCGGCGTCATCGCGCCCCTGTAGAAGGCGGGCGGCTGCACCAGGACCGCGTCGCACCCGCGCGCGGCGGCCATGCGGGTGAGATGGAGGGTCGTGCGCAGCGACTCGGCCCCCGTCCCCGCGACGAAGAGCAGGCCGTCCGGAAGTGCCCCGCCGACAACGTCCCAGATCAGGTCCCGCTCGCGTTCATCCAGGAACACGGCCTCGCCGGTCGAACCCCCGATGACCAGGCCGGCAACGCCGGTGGAGGCCCACTTGCGCACGTTTTCCCGAAGGGCCACCGGATCCACCTCGCCGGTCACGGGGTCGAAGGGGGTCGTGGTCGGGATCATGACTCCGCTGATGTCCAGCGGCGCGTCGCTCCCGCCGCCTCCGCGGGCGGGGCGGGGGTGGTCGGCCGGGTGGCCGCCCGGCGCGGGCGCTTCTCTGCCGTGTGTCGTCATCGTCGGGTGTGCCTGGGTGTTGTTGTCCGGTCAGGCGGGCGGGAACAGGCCCGTCTTCTCCCTGGCCAGCGCAAGAGTCTCTCCAGCCATGGCCCGGGCCCGTTCGCCCATCGCCATGATGCGGCCGTCCAGGTCCGCCTCGCGGCGCAGGATCTCCGCCCGGCGTTCGCGCATTTCGACGGTCAGCGCGACGAGGGCATCCGCGGTCCGGTCCTTCAGGTCCACATACCGAAGAGTACCCGCAAAGTAGTCTTCGCGCATCTGCCGGGCGTCATCGGCTTGCCCGCAGGCGGCCAGAATCGTCAGGAGGTTCTCGATCCCCGGGCTCACCTCGCCGGGCGCAACGTCCCCCGAATCCGTCACCGCGGAGCGGATCTTGCCGCGCACGGACTCCTCCTCCTCGAACAGGCCGATATAGTGCCGCGGCCCCAGGCTCTTGCTCATCTTCCGGGTGGGGTCCGCGGTGGACATGACCTTCGGCACATGCGTAAGCAGGGTCTCGGGCTGGGGGAAGAGGAACCCGAATCGCTTGTTGAAGCGGCGCGCGATGCCCCGGCTGAGTTCGAGGTGCTGCGCCTGGTCCTGCCCCACCGGCACGTACGCCGCGCGGTAGGCCAGGATGTCGGCCGCCTGCAGCACCGGATAGAAGAGGAGTCCCGCCGAAATGAAGGTGCCGTCGTCTTCGCCGAGCCCGCCCCTCAGCAAGCCGGACTTTTCCTTGAACTGGGTCATGCGGCTGAGGTCGCCGAGCGACGTGAGCGTCGCGAGCATCCAGCACAGTTCGGTCTGCTCCGGCACGGTGGACTGCAGGTAGACGGTTGTCCGGTCGGGATCGATGCCGGCCGCCAGCAGGCTGACGAACATCTCGCGGGCGGACTGCTTCAGCTCCGAGGCTTCGTACTCCGATGTCATCGCGTGCAGATCCACCACACAGTAGACGCACTCCCGCTCCTTCTGCAGCCGGGCCCAGTTCTGCACGGCGCCGAAGTAGTTGCCGATGGTCATGACCGCCGTGGGCTGGATGCCGGAGTAGACGCGTTTCGGGAGGGTCATGGGCGGTGGCGGTTGTGTCGAGGCCTGGCGAAGGGGACGAAGTCGGGCCGGGGGCTGCGGCGACCCGCTAAATTAGCGGAGCGGGGCCGCAAGTTCGACCCTGGGACGGCCCGCGGCGGTCACGGCTGCAAGTGGCGGCGCTCCCCTCCATTGCCGGAAGCTCACGATGCGCGAACACGTCGAACACCTCCTGGCCACCGCGACGAGATCCGCCCGCGCCGCGGCCCGCATCCACCGCGAGGCTTCGCGGAGCGGTGGCGGACAGTGGGTGGACATCAAGTCCGCGTCGAGCGATTTCGTGAGCGACGTGGACCTGGCTGCGCAGGAGGCCGCGATGGGCGTGATCGTCGCCAGGCACCCCGGTCACGCGATCCTCGCCGAGGAGGAACGGGGCGGCCGCGCGGGCGCGCCCGGCAACGAATGCCTGTGGGTCGTGGATCCGCTCGACGGGACGACCAACTTCCTGCACGGCCATCCCTACCACGCGGCTTCCGTCGCGGTCTGGCACGGTGAGATTCCCCTGGCGGCCGCGGTCGACGCCCAGGCCCTCGGCAAGGTGTGGACCGCCGCGCGCGGACTGGGCGCCCACGAAAACGGCGTCCCCATCCGCGTCAGCCGCACCCGGCGAATCGACCGCTTCCTGCTCGGCACGGGCTTCCCGTTCAAGGCGCACGCGCTGATTCCCGCATACCTGCAGCAGCTGGACCGGGCTCTGCGCCGAACCGCCGGCGTCCGCCGCACCGGGGCCGCCGCGATCGACCTCGCCTATCTTGCCGGCGGCATCCTCGATGGTTTCTGGGAGTCGCGGCTGGCGCCGTGGGACTACGGCGCGGGCGTCCTTCTCGTGACCGAGGCGGGCGGTGTTGCGGAGCGGGTCGAGGGCGGGCCGCTGGGCCTGGAGGAGGGGTCGGTGCTGGCGGCCAACTCGGCGGAGGCGCTGGCGCAGCTGAGGCAGGTCCTGACGGGCGGCGCGTAGCCGGCGAACCCGTCAGGCCACCGCTATCCCGCCCGTCCCACCAGCGCGTTGAACACCAGCTTGAAGGTGCCGTGCGTCTGGGCGCGGTGCTGTGCGCGGAATCCGATCATGACGATCGTGCCCTCGCCGTGCCGGACCGACACCATGGCCGCCCTGTTCGCGATCGCCTCCTCGCCGAGGAGCCATCCGCTCTGCAGGATGTCCCGGTCGATGTAGGTGACGACGCGGCGCACATCCGCGCTGCGCGCCCCCGGCACCGTCTCGTAGACCTGCCCGCCCGCGAGGTAGGCCGCCAGCGCGTCTTCCGGCATGCCGTAGCCGAAGGGACTGGACGTGTCGACCTTCACCTTCAGCGTCGATCCCGGCGCCCAGAATCCACTCCCCCACATGCCCGCGACCGCGTTGCGGACCGGCACGTCGAACTCGTCGAGCACCAGGTCGCCCGCCTGGGCGAAGGTCACCAGCGTGCCGCCGTTCTCGACGAACGCCTCGAGCGCGGCGGCGCCCTCCTGGCCGAATCCGCTCCTGTACTCGGGCGGGGTGCCGGACGGATCGGGGCCGCGGCCACCCTGGGGCGGACCGCTCGGCCCCAGCATCATCTGCTTCGAGTCGTTGGGCAGTATGATCACGTCCCAGCGATCGTGCAGGTCGCCCGCCAGAATCTCCTCGTCGAGGAGGCTGGTGTGGGAGAAGCCGTATTCCTCCAGGAGCCAGCGCGTCCAGCCCTCGTCCATGTTGCCGCCGTAGAAGCGCTGGTACATGCCGATGCGCTGGGGGGTCACGGGGTGGCTGATCGTGGAGGGGTCCCATTCGAGCGCCTCGAAGTCGACGCCCGTGGCGACCGCGGTCTCCGCGAGCACCTCCATGTCGGCGCCCGGTTCCACGATGAAGTCGCCCGCGCCTGCCCCCGCCCCCCCCTCGATCACCCGCTGCACCCGCGCGCCCGCTTCGAAGAGCATGTTGATCGCCTTGAACGCGTCGTTGAGCGTGCCGTCGATCCGGTGGCCGTTCAGCGCGTCGGCGGCCACGGTGCCCGATGTCGATACCGGCCCGGCGACAATCGCCAGCGGAGAGTCGAGGGCCGTCCTCACCGGGTCCACACGCACCCCCATGAACTCGGCGATCACGTCGGCGGACATGTCGTAGGGCCGGATCGGGTCGCCGTCGGCGGTCCGCGTGTAGCTGTTGTCCGGGTAGTGGGTCTGCCCGAGCAGCCACCGGATGACCCCGCGCTTCGGCTGCGCCAGCGACACCACGTAGCTCCCCGCGCCGTAGACCTTTCCCTCGTGGGTGAAGCCGGCGTGGGAGCGCTCCACCGTAATCCCCTGCAGGAGCAGCTTGTTCACCATCTTCGCCATGGTGAGCGGGTCGTGCTGCGCGGCGGGGATCACGTACGCCTTCACGTCCCCCTCGAGCCCCCGCTGGATCTGCCGGCTCGCCTTGTTGTACGCGTTCCTGAGCACGGTCCCGCGGTTCCTGGCCGCGATCTCGAGCGGCGAAAAGGTCGCCACGATCTGCCGCTCCACGATGTCCCGCACCCGCCACCAGCCGCCCGGCCACGGGTTCGGAAAGGTCGTCTGGGCCTCGTACTCGGGGAGCTGGCGCGAGCCGCGCAGCTGGTCCGGATGCACGTACAGCGGTGTGGCGAGCCGGGCGCTGGCCGACTCGGTGAGCATGCCCGCGATGTTGTGGAAGGGCGTGATCCAGTGGAAGCCGAAGTGCCCCCAGCCGGAGTAGATCGCCGCGTTGACCGTGCCTTGAAAGCCGGCCTCCTCCATCCGGTACGCCATGTGCGCCCCGTACCACGACATCTCGCGCCAGACGAGCGGGTCGCCCCCGGGGCGGATCGGCTCCGCGTACGGCGGCAGGTAGATGCGCGCGGTGTACGGCCCCATCTGGTGGTGGTCGATGTACGCCTGCGGGATCCACTCGCGGAACAGGATCTCGGCCCCGTAGCGCGACTCGACCGTGTTCTGCATGAAGGCGTCACGGTTGTTGTCGTGGCCGATGTAGTGGTGGTACAGCTCGGGCGGGCCCGCCCCCTCGTACTCGGTGCCGACCCAGCGGTCGTACCATTCGTTGACGATGCCAACGCCGTCCGGGTTGAAGGCGGGGATCAGGATCGAGATCGTGTTGTCGAGGATCTCGCGGATCTCGGCGTCGTCGCGCGTCGCGAAGAGGTACATGACCTCGGCGGGCGTCTGGCTGCACGCGACCTCGGTGGAGTGCAGCGCGTACGACTGAACGAAAACGACCTTGCCGTTGGCGACCGCGTCGTCGATCTCGGCCTGGCTGTGCCCGCGCGGGTCCTGAAGCACTGCGTTCATCCGCTTGTAGTCGTCGAGGCGGGCCAGGTTTTCGGGCGACGAGACGAAGATCGAGAGGAAGGGCTCGCCAAGCGTCGACGGGCCCATGTGCACGACCTGGACGCGGTCGCTGGCCGCGTCGATCAGTTCGTAGTATTCGACGAGCCTGTCCCAGTGCGCGAGCTGGCGGTCCGCGCCCATCCGGTGGCCGAAAAACTCTTCCGGGGAGGGGATCCGGGCGGTCGGCGAGCCGTCGGTCTGGGCGAAGATGGCTTGGGGAGGAAGGGCGGCGGAGGCCAGCGCCGCCGCGATGAGCGCACGGCCGGCCCATCTGGCCATGACCGTTGCGCCTGCGGGAGTCGATGAATCGTGTCGCATGCGTGTTTCCGGGTTTGTGGGAGGGCGGTGGGCGGGAGGGCGACGCCGGTGCCGGGCTCCCCGTATTCGCAAGCCGCAAAGGGACGCGATACGGGCGGGCGGCGCAAGCCGACGATGGCCCCTGTCGCGTGAGCAGTGACCTCACGCACACCGCGCGCCTGGTAGCCGCCAGTGACAGGCGAGCCGAAGCGGACGGCTGGCTGAAGCAGGCCGAAAACCACCTCGCGGCGCGACCTGGTCCGCGGCTTGTGCCTACCCCCGCCCCGCCGCCTCCCTGCCCACGGTCACGGCGGCCGCATCGCTCACGATGAACACCCGGAAGCCCTGCTCGATCCGTGCGGCGATGTCGTCCACACCCGCCGTGATCCCGCACGGCACCCCGTGGCGCTGGCACGCTGCGAGCACCAGCTGGATCGCTGCCTCGACCGCCTCCATGTCGCCCTGGTAGGCCCTTCGCAGGTCGCCGGGACCGGCGAAGACCACGCTCACGCCCGGCGTGGCGACGATCTCGTCGACCCGGTCCACGGCCTCCGCGTCCTCCACGATCAGGATGCTGAGGAGTGTCCCGGCGGGGTTGCCCGGCCAGAGGTCGTCGCCCATCACCGACACCGCCACCGCCGCGTCCTCCGCCGACTCCGCATGCGGGAAGACGATCCCCGCGATCCCGGCTGCGAGCGCTTCCGCAGCGTGGGCCTCCGCCTCGGCGACACCGTTGCGGATCGGGGGAATCCTCAGGACCAGCGGGTGCGGCGCGTCTTCCCCCGAACCCTCGACGATCCCTTCCATGTAAACTTTAGTTGACATTATGTCAAATGGACCTGACTCCAGCGAATAGAAGACGAAGTCCAACTCCCGGTTCTGCCCCCTCAGGACACCGTGCTCACGGGCAGTGCCCCCGGGGAACACCCCGAAGACCGACTGGCCGTCCGCGAGGAGCTGGGCGAGTGTGGACGGACCCGTGGCGGACTCGGCGCCGGGATCGGCGGCTCCGGTGCCGGTATCGCCGGACTCGTCCGGGGCGGCGCAGGCGAGGACAGCGGCGAGGACCGCCACGAGGGCGGCGGAAGGGGCGTGGTTGCTGAATCGGAACATGGCGTCGAACCTCGGCTCTGTTGTGGTCACGCGGTCGGGGTTTCGCGAAGCTGCCGCGCGGGTGGCGCCAGCGACCGCTGGCTGCAAGTGTAAGGGCCGCGACGTGGCGGCGCATCCGGGCATGGCAGCGCACCAGCGCATCTGGTTCCAGGCCGAAAAGATGCCTACCTTGTCGCGGAACACCGTGCACACGCCGAATCACCCACCTTCAAGGACACCGGGAGTCAGGAAAATGGCAAGGACGAGATTCGTAACCAGGACGGCACTCGCGGCCGTCGTCGCGGCGGTCGCCGCCGTGCCCCAGATCTCCGCGCAGAGCGCCGCCCACCGCCACATCGGCCACGTGGCCGACATGTGGCGCGACACGCCGGACCAGGTCGGACTGCTGGTCGCGGCCCAGATGGAGGCCGAGGTCGCGGCGCAGCACGCCGGGCTGGCAGCCGGATCCGGTGATCTGGGCGGCATCCAGCGCCACGTCACGCACGTGCTGCACGCGATCGATCCTTCGACTTCCGAGCGCGGACCCGGGAATGGCTACGGCCTGATCAGGGCCGCGTCCGGCGCCGCCCAGCACATCGGGCTGGCCGCGGAGGCGGACGACGCCTCGAACGCCGTCAAGACCCACGCGAACCACGTGGGCACGAGCGCGCGGAACGCCGTGACGTGGGCCGAAGCCATCGTGGAGAAGGCGGCGATGGTCGCCTCGGCGACCGACATGGAATCCGCCAAGGCGATGGCTGAAGAGATCGCCGCCATGACCCAGGCCATCCTTTCGGGGATGGACGCCGACGGGAATGGCCGGGTGACCTGGCAGGAGGGCGAAGGCGGGCTCGAGCAGGCCGCGACCCATCTGAGACTCATGAAAGAGGCGGAAGGGCTGGGCTGACCGCCTCCCGGAAAGGTTGATTCCATGATCTGGATGCCATCAGCAGGGGGAGTGCTGTGCGCGGTGGGGGTGGCCGCCGTCGCTGGAGCGCTCGTTGCCGGCCAGGCCGCAAGCCCGGGCGGCGCGGCGACCCACGATCTGTCCGCGCCCGCCGCCGACACGGTCAGCTACAAGGAGGACGTGCTGCCGATCTTCCAGGCGCGCTGTGCCCGGTGCCACGGCGCCGAGGATGAGGAAGGAGAGGTGGTGGCGGAGGTCAGCCTGATCCTCATCAACTACGAGCGGCTGATGATGGGGTCGGAATTCGGTCCGGTCATCACCGCCGGGGATCCAGCGGACAGCTGGCTTCTGGAGATGATCACCGAGGGCGACATGCCGCCGGAGGGCGAGGGCGACAAGGTTCCGGAGGAGGAGATCGCGGTGATTCGACAGTGGATCGAGGAGGGCGCGAAGAACAACTGATTCGTCGTGCGGGCTGCCGTGCGGGGTGCCGTGATCAGCGCGGCGTCCGCCTCCGCAGCCACGCGACCACGACCAGAAGAAGCACCGCAAACACGATCAGGAACGTTGCCACCGCCAGGATCGCGGGACTGATCTGCTCACGTATCCCCGACCACATCTGTCGCGGGATCGTGCGTTGCTCGATGCCGCCCATGAAGAGCACCACCACCACCTCGTCGAAGGAGACGGCGAAGGCGAAGATGGCCCCCGAGATCACCCCGGGCGCGATCAGGGGGAGCTGGACGCGCCGGAAGGCGGTCCACGGTCCCGCGCCCAGGCTGGCCGCCGCGCGGGTCAGGTTGCGGTCGAAGGCGGCCAGCGTGGCGGTCACCGTGACGACCACGAAAGGGACGCCAAGCGTGGCGTGCGCAAGGATGATCCCGAGGTGCGTCTGGCCGAGTCCCAGATTCGAATAGAAGAAGAACATGCCTGCCGCCGAGATGATCACCGGCGTCACCATCGGTGAAATCAGGATGCCCGTGATGACGCGCCGGGCGGGGACGGCCGGGCTCGCGAGCCCGAGCGCCGCCAGTGTGCCCAGCACGGTGGCGACCACCGTGGCGCTGACCCCGATCACCAGGCTGTTCACCAGGCTCCCCGTCCACGCCTCGTTCGCGATGATCTCCCGGTACCACCTCAGCGAGTACGCGTCCGGATCGAGCCGCAGCATCCCCTCGGTGAAGGTGAAGTACGGTTCCGCGTTGAAGCTGAGCGGCACGATCACCAGGATCGGCGCGACCAGGAAGAAGAACACGGCCGCGCAAAAGCCGAAGTAGGCGAAGCGGCCCAGCCGCGGCGCCAGGGCAGCGCGGCCGGGTGCGGCGATCACGCGCGGCGAGCCGCGGCCCCCGGGGTGCTGCGCCGCCATCTCAGCTCAGCCCCATCCGCTCGACCCCGACGAGCCGGTCGTACACCATGTAGAGAACGAGCACGCCAACCAGCAGGATTCCGCCCAGCGCGCCGGCCAGACCCCAGTTCAGCGACGTCTGCATGTGGTACGCGATCATGTTGGAGATCAGCTGTCCGTCGCTACCGCCGACCAGCGCCGGAGTGATGTAGAAGCCGATCGACAGGATGAAGACGAGGAGCGCCCCGGCCCCGACCCCGGGCAGCGACTGCGGCAGGTACACGCGAAGGAAGGCCTGCAGCGGCGTGGCGCCGAGCGAAGCCGCCGCGCTCATGTACTGCGGCGGAATGCCCCGCATGACCGAGTAAAGCGGCAGGACCATGAAGGGGAGCAACACATGGGTCATGGCGATGAGGGTGCCGGTCATGTTGTAGACCATCGCCAGTCGGCCGTCGTCGCCGACCAGCCCGATCGCGACGAGGACGTCGTTGATCACGCCCTGCGTCTGCAGCAGCACGATCCATGAAGTGGTCCTCACAAGCAGCGAGGTCCAGAAAGGGACCAGCACCAGCACGAGCAGCAGGTCCGCGCGGCCGGGCGGGGCCCGGGCGATCAGATGCGCGATCGGGTAGCCGAGCAGCAGGCACAGCACCGTGATCGCGCCGCTGACCAGCATGGTGCGGCCGAAGAGGCGCAGGTAGATGCGCCGTTCCTCGGGCTGCCGGCCGATCGCGCCGTCCGGGAGGCGCTCCATGTCCACCGCGTTCAGGTAGTGACGCGACGTGAAGCGCTCGCCCGCGGTACGGAGCGCGTGCCAGGGTGCGGGATCGGCCCACGCCGAGTCGATGGCCGTCATCGTGCCGCGCCAGGTGTCCTGCGCCGCCCCCGTGTCGAGACGCGCGTCCCGCAACTCCCGGGCCGTGCTCGTGAAGACGCTGCGCAACCCCCCCTGCACCCGGTTCACGCGACCCGCCACCTGGCCGATCGTCCTCTCCTCGTTCGACCGCTCCAGTTCGCGTGCCGCCGTCTCGTACACGGCCTCGGCCGGGAGGCCGTCCCCATCCCACCCCTCCAGTAGCGCCAGCGTCTCGGGCAGCGCGTCCGCCACCACCGGATCGTGCACGCTGCGCATCAGCATGGTGGCGAGCGGCGCGACGAAGGTCACGCCAACAAAGATCAGGAGCGGTGCGACCAGCGCCAGCGCGCGCAACCGTGCACGTCGGGCAGGGTTGCCGGCCATGGTTCTCAGCGGGCCAGCCAGGCGCTGAAGCGTTCGTTGAGTTCGTCCGCGTGATCGACCCACCAGGCCCAGTCGTAGCGCAGGGCCCGCGCGACATTGGCAGGACTGGCCGGCATGTGCGGCTCCATCTCCACTCCAGCCACGACGTGCGTGGTCACCAGCGGCATCCCCGACTTGCGCATGGGCGAGTACGAGATCCGGCGCGCGATCCGCACCATCGATTCGGCGCTGGTCGCGAAGGCCAGATACTGCAGCGCCTCCTCCAGCCTCGGCGTACCCGCGACGATCCCCACCTGGCCCACATCGAGCAGCTGCCCGTCCCAGACGATCACCAGCGGCTGGTTCTCGAGCACCTGCGCGTTGAAGATCCGGCCGTTGTAGGCGGTGGTCATCACCACTTCACCGTCGGCGAGCATCTGCGGCGGCTGGGCGCCCGCCTCCCACCAGATCACCTCGTCCTTGATCGTTTCCAGTTTCGCGAAGGCCCGGTCAAGCCCCTCGGGAGTGTCCATGGTGGCGTAGACCTGATCGAGCGGGACGCCATCGGCGATTAGCGCGAACTCCAGGTTCACCTTCGGGACGCGCCGCATTCCCCGGCGGCCGGGGAACTTCTCAAGGTCGAAAAAATCGGCCATCGTCGCCGGCTTTTCGCCCGGAATGTTGTCCGCGTTGTAGGCATACACGGTGGACCAGTACAGATTGCCCACGCCGCACTCGGTTCGACCATCGTCAACGAAGTCCTCCTCGGCGGGTGTTCCGTCCGCCCCCGGCGGCAGCGAAGTGATGTCGATCCGCTCGAGCAACCCCTCGTCGCACCCCCGCACGGCATCGGCGATCTCCAGGTCCACCACGTCCCAGTGGATCTCGCCGATGTCCACCTGCGCCCGGATCTGGGCGAGTCCGCCGTTGTAATCCTCGACCTCAACGCGGATACCGGTCTGTTCCGCGAACGGAATGTTCGCGCCTTCGTTGACCGCCCGCCCGTACGAGCCTCCCCAGGACACCGTGGTGATGGACCGGGGCGCGTCGGATCCGGTCCCGCACGCGGCCATCGCCAGCACCGCCGCCAGCAATCCGGGCATATTCACCCTCATTCATCTCCTCCTTCATGGTTGAGTGCGCGGCAGTCGCTGGCGGTCCACCCTATCCGCACAGCGTCCCCCTCCAGCAGGCCGCCGTGCCCGAGCACGTTCGGGATCTTCACGATGAAGTCTTCGCGCGCGCACGCCGCCAGCCGCACGCGCAGATGGTCGCCGAGGAAGGTCAGGTCCTCCACTTCCGCGCGCAGTTCGTTGCGGTAGCGCCCGGGCTCCGGGTTGATCTCGACGCGCTCGGGCCGGATGGACAGGGTGACGTGGTCCCCCACCTCACACGGAGCGACCTTGAGGGCACGCACCATCTCGCCACCCGTCTCGACCTCGCACACGTCCCGGTCGACCATCCCCGCGACCCGCCCGTGCAGCCGGTTGTTCTCGCCGATGAAGCTGGCTACGAATGCCCGCTCCGGCTCCTCGTAGAGCCCCTCCGGCGGCGCGATCTGTTCGACCACGCCGTCGCGCAGCACGGCGATCCGGTCCGACATCACCATCGCCTCCTGCTGGTCGTGGGTCACGTACACGATCGTGACCCCCAGGCTGCGATGAATCCGGCGGATCTCGTACTGCATCTCCTCTCGCAGGCTGCGGTCGAGCGCCCCCAGAGGCTCGTCCATCAGCACGAGTTCGGGTTCGAAGACCAGCGCGCGCGCGATCGCGACGCGCTGCTGCTGTCCTCCCGAGAGCTGCCCCGGCCGCCGGTCCGAGAGTTCCTCCAGCCGAACCAGCGCCAGCGCCCGCCCCACCCGCGCCTGCCGCTCCTCGGCCGCCATTCCCCGTACCTCGAGCGGGAACGCGAGGTTGGCCCCCACGCTCATGTGCGGAAAGAGCGCGTAATTCTGGAACACCATCCCGATCCCGCGCTTGCGGGGCGGCAGGTTCTGAATCGGCCGGCCCCCGATGCGGATCTCGCCGCCGGTCGGCGTCTGGAACCCGGCCAGCATCATCAGGATCGTCGTCTTGCCCGATCCGGATGGCCCGAGCAGCGTGACGAATTCGCCGGTGCGGACGCTCAGATCGAGGTCCCTTACGACCAGTGTGCGCCCATCGTAGCTCTTGCTGACGCCGGCGAACTCGACGTGGACATCGTTTCCGCTCACGACGCCCCCGGCGGCATCACGAAAAGCGCATTGCGAGCCGGAGTGCCCGCCCCGCGCGGCACCGGGCGTGGTGGGCCCGACGGCGGCCGTGGAGGGCTCGGCGGGGGCGGGGGCTTCGGCGGCTTCGGCGGCTGTGGCGGCAGGATCGAGTCCGGCAAGGATCAGTTCCTCCGGCGGGCAGCCATTTCCCGCTTGAGTTCATCCACCTTGACGACGCGCTGCTCGCCTTCGTCATTCCTCAATGTGATGGTATCGCTGAAGATGTTTACACTCAGCACCTTCTCGTAGCCCAGGGCCGTCTTGAGGGAGCGTCCCTCGCGGGGGAACCGGCGCCGCGATTCCACGTAGCTGTTGTGCTCGTACATCAGGCAGCACATGAGGCGGCCGCAGCACCCCGATATCTGGGCGGGATTGAGCGACAGGCTCTGGTCCTTCGCCAGCTGCAGACTGACCGGCTTCAGCTCCGGGAGCCATGTGGAGCAGCAGAGTTCGCGCCCGCACCGCCCCACCCCGCCCAGGAGCGCGGCCTCGTCCCTGACGCCGATCTGCCTGAGTTCGATCCGAGTGCGGAAGGCCCGGGCGAGGTCGCGCACCAGCGAGCGGAAGTCGACCCGCTTCTCGGCGGTGAAGTACACGATGAGCTTCTTGCGGTCGAACTGCCACTCCGTCTCGGTGACCTTCATCTTGAGGCCGTGGCGGGCCACGTGCCTGCGGGTCTCCCGGCGCGCGCGCCGCTCGTCGTCCGCCTTGTGACGGGCCCGCCCGATCTCTTCCGGGCCCGCCATGCGAAGAACGCGCTGCGTGGGCGTGGGCGTGGCGCACCCCCCCGACGACGAGCACTTCCGCTCGGCGATGTTGCCGACCGCAGTGACTTCGCCCATGTCTTCGCCCCGGTCCGCCTGTACGATGACATGATCCCCGGGGGTCAGATTGAGCGCGTCAAACCGGAAGTAGCCCCGGCGCGTGCCCTTGAAGCTCACTTCGGCGAAGCCGGACATCGTCAGCCGTCCTCGATCCAGGTGCCCAGAGCCTCGTACTTGGCCCAGCGCTCCCGCAGCAGGCGGTCGGTCTTCGCACGGGCCAGCTCGGCCAAGTGGCGGGTCAGCACCTCGCTGACGCGGGCCATCGTGGTGGGCGGATCGGCGTGCGCCCCGCCCGGCGGCTCGGGGATGATCTCGTCCGCCACCCCCAGCTTGAGCAGGTCCGACGAGGTCAGCCGCAGCGCGCGTGCGGCATCGGCACGCCGCTCCGCCGAGCGCCACAGGATCGCCGCGCACCCCTCCGGCGAAATCACCGAGTACACCGAGTGCTCGAGCAGGAGGATCCGGTCCGTTACCCCGAGGGCCAGCGCACCGCCCGACCCGCCCTCTCCGATCACGACGGAGACGGTGGGAACCCGCAGCCGGGCCATCTCGCGCAGGTTCGTCGCGATCGCCTCGGCCTGCCCGCGCTCCTCGGCGCCGAAGCCCGGATATGCGCCCGGCGTGTCGATCAGCGTGACCACCGGCCGGCCGAACTTCTCGGCCATCTTCATCAGGCGAAGGGCCTTGCGGTACCCCTCGGGGTGCGGCATGCCGAAATTGCGCCGCAGGTTGTCCTTCATGTCCCGGCCCTTCTGGTGGCCGATCACCATGACGGACCGATCGTCGAGGCGGGCCCACCCGCCGACGATTGCCTCGTCGTTGCGAAAACACCGATCGCCCTTGAGCTCGAACCAGTCGGTGAAGATGGTCTCGATATAGTCCAGGGTGTATGGACGGCGGGGATGACGCGCCACCTGAACCTGCTCCATCGCGTCCAGGTTCCGATAGGTCTCCTCGCGGAGATCCTCGAGTTTGGCGGTCAGCACCCGGACCTCGTCGCTGACGTCCAGGCCCCGCTGCGCCGCCATCTCGCGCAGCCGCACGATCTGGCCCTCCATCTCGACGATGTCCCGCTCGAAAGCGAAATGCGCCGCGGATGACACGTGGCAATGCTCCTTGCGTGGGTCCCACGTCGCTCCCGGCTTCGGGCCCGCGACTGCCGTGGGCGGGGCGGAAACCGGGAACGGAAACAGACGGTGAAAGGTACATGGTGGGTCCGGTCGCGCGAAAGCGGGGGCGGGGCGGACGGGCGCGGACCGGCGTGCCGCGATTGAATCTTCCGCTCCTCCTGTTCGTATTCCGGGGATAGGGTGGTCGCGGGCGGACGGGGTGCCGGTTGCACACGATGAGCCTTCCAACCGAGGATGCCGATGGACCGTTCCAGATACACTCGAAGCGGGCGTGTCGTTCAGCGGGTGGCCGCGCCGCCGAAACCCAAGGCGCCGATCTGGCTGCCCGCACTCGCGTTCACGCTCGCCATGCTGTTGGCCGCGCTCGCCGCCGTATGGTTTCCGGCCGCCGCGCAGGACCGGCCGCTGAGTGCCGATTTCCCCGAGGTGTACCGGGTGGGCGGGCTGGACGCGCCGGACTGGGCACTGTTCAGCGACTCGGGGGACCTGGCCTTCGACGGCGCCGGCAGACTGCACTATCTCGACGTTGAGGCATCGCAGGTCGTCGTGATCGGCCCGGATGGCGAGCTCATCAGGACAGTGGGCCGGCAGGGCGGAGGACCGGGCGAGTTCAGTGCTCCGACGGGGCTGGTGGTGTGGCGCGACGGGCACTTCGTCGTGGCCGACATGCGTCACCGCGCCTACCAGGTATTCGGTCCGGACGGAGAACTCGTGCGTTTCGTCCGGATGGGCGAACAGGATGATCTCCTTTCGGGAATCGACGGCATGCGAATCCTCCAGCGGCCGGATCCGCACGGCACGGGTCTGTTGGCGCAGGGCGCGCCGACCGGGGTCGGCAATCTCCTGGGGAATCTGGGCCAACTGCTGGGCATGCAGGAACGAGAGGCCGAGCGAACAGGGGTCGATGAGTACGGCGTGGAGCGAATCGATCTGAGCGGCGATGTCGCCGTCAGTGAAGCGGTGTTGCAGGGGTGGCGCATGACGCGCGAGGAAGTCGAGGCGCTTTCGCAAAACGATGTGCAGAACACCCGCCGAGTCGCCGACAAGGTGATAGGGGAGCTGTTTGCCGATCTCCACCTCGCGCCCAGGTTCCACTGGGATGTTCTTCCGGACGGCACGATCGCCTACACCGACTCGTCGACCTACGAGATCAAGCTGGCCGAAGCCGGCGGCGGGCCGGTGGTCGAGGTGCTGCGCCGGCCCCATGCGCCCGAAGCGGTGGACCGGCGCATCCGTTCCCGGGTCATCGAGCACGAAATCCGGGAACTGGAACTGGCAAACGAGGGACTGGCGGGTGAATCCGACAACGAATTGGCGGCTGCCCTGCTGTCGGCGTTCATCAACTCCAGCCGGGAGCAGATCGAGAACCGGCCCTTCTTTACCGAAGTTCCGGTCGTGCGGGCGATCCGGGCCGCCTGGGCGGGCGCTCTGTGGATCCAGCGGCGTGGCGTGGACCCCTGGGACGATGATGGCCCGATCGACGTCTTCGGGTCCGATCGCAGCTACGTCGGCACCTACGACCCCGGCGACACGGGGATGCCGGCCGCCTTCGGCCCGGACGGACTCGCGGCCTTCTGGGAGTTCGACGAGCTGGATGTCCCAAGCATCGTCGTGAAGAGACTGCCGGTGGAGGTCAGGTAGGGGCGCGCGCTCTTCGTTCAGCGGCCGCCGGGCGACGGAGCACCGAGGGTGCGGCCCCTGCGGTTCACGATTTCGATCGAGGGCGAGCGACCCGGGTGGTTCACCCGCGGCTTGCAAGCGGTCCGGATCAGGTCGGCTTCACGGGTACCGGAGGTCTCGTGGACGGAGACCCTGGCGACATCGGCGCAACCGATGGCGATCACGGTGGACATCGCCGACCTTGAGGATGGGGACTACATACTCAGAATCCGGGTCGCCGGTCCGGACGGGTCGCCGGCGGTGGGCGAGCGGCCCTTCAGCGTGGACCGCTCGCGGACGGGGACGGACGAGTCGGTTCGCTGAGCCATTGGAACCATACGGTCATGTACCAGACATGCATGTTCTGCACCAGGCCCCTCGGCGCCAACGAGGTCGTGGAGGCCTTTCCGGTCGGCCGCCGCCTCGCCTTCGACGCGGCCAGGGGGCGGCTGTGGGTGGTTTGCCGGAAGTGCGAGCGCTGGAACCTCACGCCTCTGGAAGAACGCTGGGAAGCGGTCGAGATGTGCGAGAAGCTGTTTCGCGAGACGCGGATCCGCACCTCGACCGAGCACATCGGGCTGGCGCGGCACGCGGAGGGGCTGGAGCTGGTGCGGATCGGGAAGCCGCTCAGGCCCGAGTTCGCGGCGTGGCGTTACGGAGACCAGTTCGGACGACGGCGGCGGCGCAGCGTCGTGCGCTGGTCGGCGGCGGGTGTCGCGCTGGCCGGGGGTGTGGCGGTCGGCGGCGCGGTCGGGGGCCTGGCCGGCGTGCTTCTGGGCCTGAACAGCGTGAACTACGCCACGGTCTTCAACAGCTTCCGGCCCATCGCCGTCTTTCGAACGAGAGACGGACGCACCATGTGGATGAACCGGAATGCGCTGGCCGGGTTGAGGCTGACCGCAGTGGGCGAGGGGCGCGAACTCTGTGTCGACGCGGTGGCCAGACACGTCCTCGTCAAGAGGAGGGAGCAGTTCCTGGGTGAGGACGCCCTGCGCGTTCTCAGCGTCGCCCTGCCCCCGATCAACGCATTGGGCGGCTCGCGCGGCGCCGTGCAGTCCGCCGTCGCAGAGATCGAGTCGAGCGGGCGGCCGCACCGCTTCGTCAGCGAGCTGGTAGTGCGAAGGCCGTATGCCGACCACGGCGTGGATGTCCGCTGGCTCCCGAAGCCGACGCGCCTCGCCCTGGAGATGGCGCTGCATGAGGAACAGGAGCGCCGGGCGCTGGAAGGCGAGCTTTGGCGGCTGGAGCAGGCCTGGCGTGAGGCCGAAGAAATCGCGGCGATCTCGGACAATCTGCTGCTGCCGAGGGGGGCGGCCGAATTCGTAGACGGAGGCGGGGAGGAGCAGCGGACCGACATCGACGGCACAGCCTGACCCGGGACTTCTACCCCCTCCCCTTCCCGGACATTGCGTCGACCGTGGTCGCGGCGGACATGTGGCCGAACACATTGGCCGCGGAACGGAACACGTCCGGCACCCGGTCGATCCCGAGCAGAATGCCGAGGCCCGCGACCGGGACGCCCACCACATCAAGCGCCGGCACCATCGACACAATGCTGGCGCTGGGCACGGGCGCGACCGTCATCGCGGCGAGGAAGATCGCCAGCACCGCCGCCGCAACCAGCCCCGCGTCGAGCGGCACCCCGTACATGGCGGCAAGGAACACCAGCGACGCGCTCTGGAACAGCGCGCTGCCGGGACGGTTGATCGATGCCGCGAGCGGCAGCACCAGCGTGAAGTTTCGCTTCGACAGACCCAGCTTCTCCGCCTCCTGCAGCATCATCGGAAGCGTCCCCACCGAGGTGGTCGTAGTGAAGCCCACCGTGTAGCTGCCCACCGTGCCCCGGATGAACCGCCCCGGCCGGACCCCGCCCAGGACCCGGACGAGCGGCAGCAGCACCAGACCCTTGAGGATGAAGAGTCCCACCACGACGGCGACGATGAAGACGGCCAGGTTCTGGAGCATGGCCACCCCCGTCTGCGCGATCACCGGTGCCGCGAGGCCGAAGACGCCCACGGGCGCCGTCCAGAGAATCCACGTCATGAGCTTGATCAGCGCGTCCCCGAGCGTCTCGGCGAGCGAAGTGAGCTTCTCCTGCCTGTCCGCGGGCAGCGTCGTCGTCGCGGCGGCGAGAAGAACGACGAAGATGAGCAGCGAGAGAAGGGATCCGTCGGCGGCGACCTGGACCGGATTCCTCGGCACGAGGTTGACGAGAAAGTCGACCATGCCGGGCGCCTGCGTGTCCAGATCCGCCACCTGCGTGGGCGGCGGCACCGGCGCAGTGAAGGTCAGCGCCAGCGTCATCACACCCATCCCGATCAGGATCGCCGGCAGCGTCGTCACCCAGAAGAAGCCGACCGAGAGCCCCCCCAGCCGACCGAGCTTGCGCAGGTTTCCGATTCGTGCAACACCCACGAAGACCACCGCAGCCACCAGCGGAATGACGACCATCTGGATCGCGCGCAGGAAGACCTGGCCCAGCGGCTCCACGGCCTCGGCCGCCCGGAGGAGGGACGGAGATCCGGTCGCGGACGCGGCGACCCCCAGCCCCAACCCCAGCCCCAGCCCGACGAGAATGGCGCGGGTGTTCACGTTCCCGGCACCGCCCCAGCCGGCCCGTCCTTCCGGTACGCCCTCACGATTCCCACCGGCGGCCTCAGCCGCTGGCCTTCGTACGGCGCCGCGTGGATCGCGCGCACCACGTCCATCCCCGCGACCACCCTGCCGAAGGCCGCGAACCCCTGCCCGTCCGCGTTGCGCATCCCGCCTTGGTCGAGCGACGGCTGGTCGCCGATGCAGATGAAGAAGCTGTGCGTGGCCGAATCGGGGCCGCCCCGCGCCATCGAGATGGTGCCGTCGAGGTGCGCGAGGCCGGTGGCGCCGGTGCGCTCCAGCGCGATCGGGGGGAAGGTCGCGGCGCCCGCCTCCCGATTGCGGCCGGCCTGTATCACCGCGATGCGGATCGAGTCGCTGGGCTGGTTGTCCGCGTGGACGGTGCGGTAGAAGGTGCCGCCGTCGTAGTGGCCCCCGTCGACGTAGCGCAGAAAGTTCGCGCCGGTCACGGGCGCCCGGTCGACATCGACTTCCAGCTCCAGGGAGCCCAGTTCGGTCTCGACGACGACCCGCACGGGATCGCTCGCGCCGGGCAGAAAGCCGGGGGAGCGGAAGGCGCCGAGGAGCGCAAGGGCGAGCAGTCCGTGGATCGCCCCCGCGCGGCAACGAAGGCGGCGAGGCGCGGGGCTGGCAGGGCGCGACGCGGGGGGGATGGCCGATCGCACCCGGTGGCGCGACCCGGCTCGCACCCGCTCGGGCGACCGACTCGGCCGCGTTTCGGATCTTCGCACTTCATCACCCCCAATCTTCTCTTACTGCGTCCGCATCGCGTTACCTTATCGGACGCGCCCCAGGCTGAACACGCGTCCCATCGCATCATGCCCCCCGCACGCCCACCCTGCAACGCCGCGCGAACCATGAGCCAGCAACGAGAGTCCCGTCCGCGGCCCAGCCCCGCAACGATCCTCGTCACCTTTCTGGTCAGCCTTGCCCCGACTCTCTCACCGGCAACCGCCCAGGATCGCCCGCTGACCGCAGACTTTCCGGAGGTGTACCGCGTGGGCGGTCTGGCCGCCCCCGAATGGGCCCAATTCACCGAGCGCGGCGACCTGGGTTTCGACGCCGCCGGGAATCTGTACGTCCTCGACGCGGAGGCTTTCCGGGTGGTCGTGATCGACCCCGCGGGCAACCTGGTCAGGACCGTGGGCCAACGAGGCGAGGGACCGGGAGACTTCCGGGCCCCGACGGCCCTCGTGGTCTGGCGCGACGGGCGCTTTGCGGTGGCGGACGGAGATCACTGGGCCATCCAGGTGTTCGGCGCGGACGGCTCGCCCGATCACTTTGCCCGGATGAACACGGAGTTCAGACCGTTCCAACTCCAGCAACTCACGCTGCAACGCCGAATGGAGCCTCACCCGGACGGCGTCTCCCTGTACGCGCAGGGCGCGATCTACGCGCATCGGGCCATGGCCTCGTGGGGTACGCATCCCGATTCAATGGGAGCCGACGACCGCACGATCGAGCGGTTCGACGTTCGTGCCGACAGGGTCGTTGCGGAAACCGCGCTGAAGGGGTGGCGCGCGCCCCGCGAATCGCCTCGCGAACCACTTCCGGACGCGCTGGAATCGGGGGACATATTGAGGGTTTTCCTGGACGACATGATCCTTGAGCCGAAGTTCCACTGGGACGTCCTGCCGGACGGCACGCTCGCCTACTCCGACTCGTCGGCCTACGTGGTCCGGTTCGTTGCGGCCGACGGCGCCCCGCGCGGCGAGTTGCGGCGCCCGTTCGTCCCGGAGGCCGTCACCGGGCGGATGCATGGGGACCTGATGGAGCGCGAGCTCGATCAGTTCAAGCGACCATCGTCGCCGATTCTCCTCGAAATCATGGAAGAGCGCGAATTCTACCCCGAGGTGCCGGTCATCCGGTGGCTCCGGGCCACCTGGGAAGGCGGCCTGTGGGTCCGCAGGCGCGGCGAGGAGCCCTGGGCGAACAACGGCCCGATCGACGTCTTCGGCCCCGGCCGCAACTACGTCGGCACCTACGCCCCGGGCGCGACGAGGATACCGAGCGCCTTCGGCCCGGACGGCCTGGTCGCGTACTGGGAGGTGGACGAGATGGATGTCCCGTCGATCGTGGTGAAGAGGGTGCCGGAAGGGGTGAGGTAGGACTGCAGATTGACTGGCGACCTTCGGCACCGACGAGAACGGACAATGTGGGTGTCGTTGCCAGGCCGACGCGGGAGTGAGGTGCCGGTGAGTCAGCGCTGCCGGACCAACGCCTCCACCTGCCGGGGAACGTCGACGAGTTCGGTCCGGGGGAAACGCACGCGACCCTCGGCGTCGAGGACGAAGTTCGTCTGGATGGCAGACACCCCGAAGGCATCCGTCGCCGAGTCCTCGAGGTCGTGGTAGACGGGATAGTCGATCCCGTGCTCCGCGATGAACGCATCCATGTCGGCGCCGGGCGGATCCCTCCATGCGATGGACAGCACCTGTGCGCCCAGGGGCTCCAGGATCTCCTGGAGGCGCACGACATCGGGGATCTTCTCGATGCACGGCCCGCACCACCGGGCCCAGAAGACGAGAACGGTGGGCTTGCCCGCGCTCAGGTCGGCCAGGAGGTGGCGCTCCCCGGTCTCGTCGGTCACATGGCTCGCTGCGGGGGTCCAATCGTCGGCCTGGGAGAGAACCAGCGCCAGCACTTGCGCGCGCGCGGATTCGAGCAATGCGCCCCACTCCGGACTTTCGGGGGTGTAACCGACCAGTGACGCAAGCGAATCGGCCCTGGGCTGGGGAGTCCCCGGATCGGATACCACCACCGCGTAGGCGCGCGCGGCGCCATCGATGTCCCCTTCGCCGAGCTTCAGCTCGCCGAGGGCCTCAAAGAGATCGGGGCTGGGATTCCGGGCGGTCGCCTCCTCCACAACCGCGAGGGCCTCGTCCGCGCTCGCACACCGGCGCAACAACCTAGCGTAGTCGTTCCACAGGGGCGCCTGCGCCGACACCATGGACTGGGCGTGTTCGTCGACGGTGCGGCCGAGCGGACGGATGGCGCGCGTCTGCTCGAAGTCCGCGCGCGCGATCTCCACGGCGCGTTCACAGTGTTCCGGGAACCAATCGGCGATCATTCCCGCTATCCAGAAGTCGTTGTAGCGCACGAGGGCGCGCTGGATCCATCGATCCGCCGCTTCGCCATTCTTCGACCCAATGGCTATCTGCATCGCATAATCGGCGATCTGGCCCTTCTGAGCGGCCGGCCAGTACGCTTCCCATGCATCGAGTGCCGCTGCGGAGTTCCTGTCGGCTTGCCACTGACGGAGAATCGGCAATGTGACGGATTGAGACCAGGAGAATGAGCCCACCGTCTCATCGAGGCGTGTGTCCCAATGGTCTCGGGCTGTCGCTTCACCCACCTCCCCGGCATAGTCCAGGATCGCCTCAACCGTTACAAGCGGCAGGTCCTCGCGATCCCTGTAGCGCTCGTCAATCCCGGCGAAGTTCTCCTGGTGCCAGACGAACAGGCTGTCGCCTCGGCTTGATCCCAGCGCCCGTCTCTCCAGCGAGCGAAGCCGACCCCAGCCATCGAGTGAATCCGGGTAGAGCTCCATGGCACGACGGAGCGCCTCCAGTGACGTATACACGTTCCGGTCTTCGAACTCGTCGGCCCGCGCCACGAGTCCACGGTAGAGCGGCCTTCCATCCGCATCGTGCACCAGCAGATCGAAGAGATTGGCGCCGTTGGTGTCGAGGTGCTGGCCAGCGGCGTCCTCGACCACGAAAGCAGCGTACACGGCCGTTTCCGGCAGCCTGAACCGGGTGGTGAAGGTGTTTCCGGATCCCGGCTGCATCGTCGGGATTGTGAGCAACTCAACCACCCCGGCAGCGGTCCGGTAGGTGCCGCGCAACACAAGCTCGGATTCGTCCGCGAGGGTGGAAGACGTTACGTATTCGACGTTGATCTCGGAGCCCGCCGACGGGCTTTCAGGTGAGAAGCGAAGCCCGCTATCCCGTGCGCAGGCGAGCAATGGCAGAACGGAAAGCACCAAGCCGGGGTTGAGCCGAGACAGTCCGGTCATGTGGTACCTCACTGTTGGATGGTGTGGCAGAGCGGCCGGGCGGAGCAGGGTCGGATTGCACGGTAACAAGGTAGATGCGGACACAGCAACATGGTGCTGAAATTTCAGCTGCCGTCGCCCGTTGTACCTGCCCGCCCGTGTGTTGCGTTCGGTACAGAGACCTGCGCGAGCAGTTCGCCCCCCTCGGTTACCCTACTCTCCTTTGCCGACCGGATCGGAGCGCGCTTACGTTGTGGGATCAGCCCAGGCGAGATTCGCGTGCACACCCACTCCCAACACAAGCGCATCATGAGCGACAGGAAAAAGTCCAGTTCGAAGCCCGGCCCCGCCAGTAGTCGGCGCAAGTTCGTCAAGTCCGTTGCGGCTGGTTCGGCGCTGGCCGCGGGATCCGCTCTGACCGGGTTCCCCTCCCTGGTGTCGGCCGAGGCGCCGGGCGCCGTCCGGCGGCCACTGACCCGTAAGCCCGGGCGCAGGCAGGTGCCGCCCTCCGATCGTGTCGGCCTGGCCGTGATCGGCGCCGGGGGAATGGGGATGGCCGATGTGAACACCGCGCTGCGGATCCCCGGGGTGGAGCTGGTGGCAGCGTGTGACGTCTTCGACGGGCGTCTCGATGCCGCGCGGGAGCGCCACGGCGAGATCTTCACGACGCGCGACTACACCGAGGTGCTCGCCCGGGACGATGTCGACGCGGTGATCGTGGGCACGCCCGACCACCTGCACCAGCCCATTTCGGTCGCCGCGCTCCGAGCCGGCAAGTCCGTCTACTGCGAGAAGCCGATGGTGCACGACATTGCGGAGGGCCGCGACCTGATCCGGGCGGAACAGGAATCGGGCAAGGTCTTCCAGGTCGGCAGCCAGGGGATGAGTTCGCTCGGCAACGAGAAGGCCAAGGAGCTGTACGAGGAAGGCGCGATCGGCCAGCTCAACTACGCGGAGGGCTTCTGGGCGCGCAACGATCCCATCGGCGCATGGCAGTATCCCATTCCAGCCGAAGCGTCGGCGGAGACGGTGGACTGGCAGCGCTTCCTGGGCCCGGCCCCGGACCGCCCCTACGACCCGCTCCGAATCTTCCGCTGGCGCAACTACCGCGACTACGGGACCGGTGTCGCCGGCGACCTCTTCGTGCACCTCTTCTCCAGCCTCCACTTCGTGGTGAGCTCGAATGGGCCCACGCGCGTTCAGGCGGCGGGCGGGCTCCGCTACTGGAAGGACGGCCGCGAGGTGCCGGACGTGCTCCTCGGCGTCTTCGACTACCCCGAGACCGCCACGCACCCCGGCTTCAACCTGTCGCTGCGGGTCAACTTCGTGGACGGGACGTCGGGCAGCACCTTCCTGCGCCTGGTGGGGAGCGAGGGCGCGATGGACGTGACCTGGACCGATGTGGTGCTGCGCAAGAACGTCGCGGTCGACCCGATGGACGCCTTCAGCCAGGAGAAGATGGCCGAGGCGGCCGCGGACGAGGGTGGACTGCCCGCGCGGGTGCGGATGCTGCCGCCGGCCGAGGTCCGCTACCAGGTCGAGCGGGGCTATCGCGGCGCCCACGTCGACCACTTCAACAACTTCTTCGAGGCGATCCGGGGCGGTCCGCCGGTGCGCGAGGATGCGAGCTTCGGGCTGCGGGCCGCGGCCCCGGCGCTGGCGTGCAACACCAGTTACTTCGAGGACCGGATCGTGCGGTGGGACCCTGACGAGATGAGGCTGATGTAATGCGTAATTTACATATTTTGTGTAATTTGGCGGCCGATCCGGCCATTGCGACGCCCGCGCACCCGCATCCGTCGTGGTCTGCGCGGCTCGCCGCGACGCTGGCGGCCGTCCTCCTGGCTGCCGCCTGCCAAGGCGACTCCGGCGGCCAGCCCGGCGCGGAAGGCGGCGGCGACGCCACCGACCCACCCCCCAACACCCTCACCGAAGCCGAGCGCAACGCCGGCTGGCGCCTCCTCTTCGACGGCGAGACCACCGCCGGCTGGCGCGGCTACAACCGCGAGGCGTTCCCCGACACCGGGTGGGCGGTGGTCGACGGCATGCTGGTCGTCGGCGCGACCGCGGGCGACCCGGACGTGGCGATCGGCGGGGACATCGTCACCACCGAATCCTTTTCGGACTTCGACCTGAAGTTCGACTTCATGCTGTCCGACGTGGCCAACAGCGGCGTCCTCTACCGCGTGATCGAGGCCGACGGCTTCGCGATCTGGAACAACGCGCCCGAGTACCAGGTCCTCGACGATCCGGCGTATGTCGAGATGGGCACGATGGACATGAACACGCACCTCACCGGCGACAACTACGACCTGCACTCGGCCGGCGAGAAGACGCTGCACGGGCCCGGCGAGTGGAACAGCGCCCGCATCCGGATCGCAAACAACCACGTCGAGCACTGGCTGAACGGCGTCAAGACGGTGGAATACATGCTCGGCTCGCCGGAGTGGGAGGCGCTCGTCGCGGCGAGCAAGTTCGAGCCCTTCCCCCGGTACGGCCGGGCGGCGTCGGGCCCGATCGGGCTGCAGGACCACGGTCGCAACGTCTTCTACCGCAACATCAAGGTCCTGCCGCTGGGACCGGTCTCGCTCTTCAACGGCGAGAACCTCGACGGCTGGCAGGTGCACGGCACCGAGCGCTGGTACGTCGAGGGCGGCGAGCTGGTGTGCGAGAGCGGCCCGGACGCCCAGTACGGGTACCTGAAGACCGAACGACGTTTCCGCGACTTCGACCTGAGCGTCGACTTCATGCAGGAGTCCGACGGCAACAGCGGCATCTTCTTCCGCTCCAGCGTGGAAGGCACGATCGTCAGCGGCTGGCAGGCGGAGGTGGCGCCGCCCGGACTCTTCAGCGGCGGGATCTACGAGTCGTACGGACGGGGATGGCTCGTGCAGCCCGACCCGGAACTCGACGAGGCGCTGCGCATGGGCGACTGGAACACGATGCGGGTGCGCGCCGTGGGAGACCGGGTCACCACATGGCTGAACGGGACGCGCATGGTGGACATCACCGACGAGCAGATCGGCGCGGCCGAGGGGTCGATCGCGCTCCAGATCCACGACGGGGGCGGGATCAAGGTGAGGTGGCGGAATCTCGAGGTGGTGGACCTGGGGGGGTGAGGTCTCCGTCGCCCCCGCGGGTGAGCCTCCTTGCCACCCTGTCCGTCCTGATCACGGCGGCCGGGTGCGATCCGGGAGACCTGATGGACGTGGAGCACCTGGTCGTTCTGCGGATACGCGAACGAAGGTAGACCGGGCATGACTTTCCGTCCGCCAGGAGAAGCTCCCCGTCGATCCATACCGTCGGGGCCCGAGCCACGGCATCGAAGTGGGTCCTGGCGGACACGGATCCGCCCGGATTGGCGGACGTGCCCGACCGGCGGACCAGCCCGACCGACGGTAGCGGCCCTTCGCTTCAGTCGCGCGGCGAGCCGTCCAGCAGACCTTCGAGCGGCTCTTCGCGGGCGCCGTTCTCGTCGCACACCGCGAAGGCCGACTCGGCCGATCCGTACATGGCCACGCCCGCATATTCGCCCGACTTGTTGACGATGAAGAAGCGCAGGTCGAAGCTCGGCAGGCCACGCGAGTTCCGGAGCCGGGACTCGATCGTGTTGTCCCGGACCCGCTGCAGCACGGCCATGCCCGCGTCCCGGGGCGACATGCCCTGGCGCATGAACTCGACGATCATGAAGCAGCTCAGGTTGTAGAGGTTGGCCTCCCCGCGGCCGGTCGAGCCCGCCGCGCCGATGTCGTTGTCCACGTACTGGCCCGCGCCGAGGATCGGGGAGTCCCCCGCTCTGCCGGGAATCTTCCAGGAGAGGCCGCTGGTCGTGGTGACGCCGCAGATGTCCCCGTCGGGGGAGACGGCCTCGAGGCTGGTCGTTCCCCAGAAGGAGTCCGCGTCGATGAGGCCATCGTCAACCATGGAGAGTCCGGCGGCGAGCGCAGCGTCGTTGTGGCGGCGAAGGCGGGCGGCGTGGTCGGGGTCGGGCGGGCGGACGGGCTCAGGGCGGCCCGGGCTTCCCCGGCGGCCACGCCGGATCGCATCCGGGTCGGTGTCCTCGCCGGGGCGGCCGGTGCCGCGCAGCCGCTCCGCCGGGTCCAGCCAGTGCGCCGGGTCCACCCGGCGGCGCCACTCCAGCCACAGTTCGCGGGAGGCGTCGGTGTTGAGGTCATCGTGGATCTCGAAGCCGAGCGCCCGCGCGAACTCCTGCGCACCCTTCCCGACGATCAGGTGGTGGTCGGTGAGTTCGGCGACCGCCTTGGCCACGAGCGACGGGGTCTTCACGCCTTCGAGAGCCGCAACCCCGCCCGCCCACCGGCGCGGCCCGTGCATCAGGCACGAATCGAGCTGCACCACGCCGTCCGCGTTGGGGAGGCCGCCGTACCCGATGCCGCGCTCCTCGGGGTCCAGTTCGGGGATGTTCACCCCCGCAACGCATGCGTCCAGGATGTCCTCCCCTTCGGTGATCCCGCGAAATGCGCGCTCGATCGCGCTCTCGGGGCCACCGTTCCGGTACCGGATCGAGGACACGTCCGCGACGAGAACGGGCCGGGTGAGACGGGTGTGGACGGCGGGGGCGGAGGGTGGGGTGGTGGGCGCGGCGGCGGCGGGCGCTAGCGCGGTGGCTCCGCCGGGCGTCGCCATGTCCCCAACGGCACCGGCGGCCACTCCCGCGGCGGCGGTCCTTACGAAATCACGTCTCTTCATGGTGGCGTTCCTTTCGATCCTGTTGCGTGGTATGCGCGGTGAGGTCGTCCTCCGCCAGCCGGCAGGCGCGCGCCGCGGCGAACCGGGGTTCCCCCAGGTCCTCCAGCCAGAACCGGTCGGCCGGCAGGTGCGGAAAGCGAAAAGCAGCTGCACACTCACCGTCGAGCATCGGCGGCGGCACTTCGAAGCGGGACGGATTCAGCGAGAAACCGGTGCCCAGCGCCTTGATGAGCGCCTCCTTGAGGCTCCACAAACGGTAGAAGAGGTCCGCCTTCCGGTCCCCCGCCGTCGCGGACAGGGCACGCCGTTCGCGCGCGGTGTAGACCCGGCTCCCGATGGCGTCGAAGTCCCGTCCCGGAGCGCGCACCTCCACGTCCACCCCGAGTCCGTCCCGTTTCGCGAACCCGATCAGTCCGTGCCGATCGCTGTGGCTCACGTTGAAGCTCGCATCCGAGGGGATTCCGTTCACGATGGCGAACGGCTTGCCATGCTCGAGGTAGCCGAAGGACAGCTCCCGGTTGGAACACCCCAGACGGCCGCAGAGGTTGATCCGGAGCGCCGCGCGGCAGAGCGCAAACCGGCGCCGGGCGCCCTCGTGCACGAAGCGCTCCCATCGGGCCCGCTCCTCTTCGTCGAGGAGCGCGAACGCCCGCTCCTGGCGCTCGCGGTCCGGGCGGAGGTCGACGTGGAGGATGAGCGAGTTCCCGGACTCGCGCCATCGGCTCCACCAGGCGTCGTCGAAGGTCATCGGACGGCCGCTCCCCGAACGGCCGGCGTCACCTTCCGCAGGTAGGCGCCGATTCCGCGCCCCCGGTCCCACTGCCCGGGGTATCCCAGGGAAACCTCCTCGAACGGCACGCCGTCAAGCCAACGCGTGCCGCGGATGTGCAGGTGGCCGTAAACCACCGCGCAGGCATTGAACCGGCGGTGCCAGCCCCGGGTCCTGCGGGTTCCGCACCACGGCGTGAACCGGGGAATCCGGGGCAGCACCGCGTGTTCCTCCTCGAGGGGAAAGTGATTGATCAGAACCTTCGGCAAATCGGCCGGATACGACGCGAGCCGGGCGGCGGTGTCCCTGCAGCGTGCGGCGCACCATGAATCCCGGTCCGGATAGGGGTCGGGATGCAGCATGTATTCGTCGGAGCAGACCGCGCCGTCTTCGCGGGCCCACCGCAGGACCTCGTCGCGCCCCACGTGGCGCGGCCGAAAGCTGTAGTCGTAGAGCAGGAAGAGCGGCGCGACCAGAACCGGACCGACCGGGTGCTCGACGACCGGGTACGGGTCCTCCGGGGTGAGAACACCGTGGGAACGGGCGACTTCGACGAGCCGCTCGTAGAGCGCGACCCCGCCGAGCCGCGGGGGAGCCTTGGGGACGGTCCAGAGTTCGTGGTTTCCGGGCACCCACACGACCTGGCGGAACTTCGGCGTCAGTCGCCGGAAGCACCGGTCAAGCCGCCCGGGGCCGTGCGTCACGTCCCCGGCCAGGATCAGCCAGTCGTCCGGCAAGGCAGGCAGGCTGTCCAGCGACGACCGGTTCTCCGCATGGGAGACGTGCAGGTCGGACAGCGCCCACAAACGCAACTTGTCCCCTCCGTGGCAAACGTCCATGATGCAACTTCCACCGTTGGCACCTTACCGGAACAGGGGGCGAGCCTCAAGCGCGGCGCCGCTCAGGAATGGACGACTCCTCAAGCGATCGCCCCCGCGCATGAATCACTCCAGGTCGAAGCGATCCAGGTTCATCACCTTGTTCCACGCCGCCACAAAGTCGCGCACGAACGCCTCCTGCCCGTCGTTGCAGGCGTAGATCTCGGCGTAGGCGCGCAGTTCCGAGTTCGAGCCGAAGAGGAGATCGACGCCGGTGCCGGTCCACCAGACTTCGCCGGTACCGCGATTGCGTCCCTCGAACACGTCTTCGCCCGCGGCCGATGCCTCCCATTCGATATCCATGTCGAGCAGGTTCACGAAGAAGTCGTTGGTCAGCGTCCCCGGCCGGTCGGTGAAGAGGCCGAGTTCGGAACCAGAATGGTTGAGGTTCAGCACGCGCAGGCCCCCGACCAGCACCGTCATTTCGGGAGCGGTCAGCGTGAGCAGGTCCGCGCGGTCCACCAGCAGTTCCGCCGCCGATCCCGGGTCTCCGCTTCCGCCGAAGTTGCGGAACCCGTCCACCTTCGGTTCGAGCACCGCAAAGGACTCCGCGTCGGTCTGTTCCTGTGACGCGTCCGTGCGGCCGGGCGAGAACGGCACCTCGACATCGTGGCCGGCGTTCCTGGCCGCCTTCTCGACGGCCGCGCACCCCCCGAGCACGATCAGGTCGGCGAGCGACACCCGCTTACCGCCGGACTGCGAGGCGTTGAAGTCCTTTTGGATCCCCTCCAGGACCCCCAACACCTCCGCCAGCGCGGCCGGGTCGTTCACTTCCCAGCCGTTCTGGGGCGCCAGGCGGATACGGGCGCCGTTGGCGCCGCCCCGCTTGTCGGTCCCGCGGAACGTCGATGCGGACGCCCAAGCGGTCGAGACCAGCCGCGAGACGGACAGCCCCGACGCAAGCACCCTGCCCTTGAGGTCCGCGATGCCGGCCTCGTCGATCAGCTCGTGGTCGACGTCCGGCACGGGGTCCTGCCACAGCTGCGGCTCGGCGGGTACCTCGGAACCGAGATAGCGCGAAACGGGCCCCATGTCGCGGTGCGTGAGCTTGTACCACGCCCGCGCGAACGCGTCCGCAAGCTCGTCCGGATTCTCCATGAACCGCTTCGCGATCGGCGCGTAGACGGGGTCGAGTCTCAGCGAAAGGTCGGTCGTCAGCATCATGGGGGCGTGCTTCTTCGACGGGTCGTGCGCATCGGGAACGGTATCCACGCCGGCGCCGTCCTTCGGGGTCCACTGCGCCGCGCCGGCGGGACTCTTCACCTGCTCCCACTCGTAGCCGTGCAGGTTCTCCAGGAAGTTGTTGTCCCACTTGACCGGGTTCGTCGTCCACGCGCCCTCGATCCCGCTGGTGACCGAGTCGGCGCCCTTGCCGGTGCCGTAGCTGGTCTTCCAGCCGAGGCCCTGCTCCTCCACCTCGGCGCCTTCGGGTTCCGGACCGACGTGGCGGCCCACCTCGGCGGCCCCGTGCGCCTTGCCGAAGGTGTGTCCGCCCACGATGAGCGCGACGGTCTCCTCGTCGTTCATCGCCATGCGGCGGAAGGTCTCGCGAATGTCCCTGGCCGCCGCAACCGGATCCGGCTTTCCGTTCGGCCCCTCCGGATTCACGTAGATCAGGCCCATCTGCACGGCGCCGAGCGGTTCGTCAAGTTCGCGGTCGCCGCGGTAGCGCTCGTCCCCGAGCCAGGTGTCCTCCTTCCCCCAGTCGATGTCCTCCGGTTCCCACACGTCCTCGCGGCCGCCTCCGAAGCCGAGCGTCCTGAAGCCCATCGACTCCAGGGCGCAGTTGCCGGCGAAGATCATCAGGTCGGCCCAGGAGAGCTTGCGGCCGTACTTCTGCTTGATCGGCCAGAGCAGACGGCGCGCCTTGTCGAGGTTCGCGTTGTCGGGCCAGCTGTTGAGCGGCGCGAAGCGCTGGGTGCCGGCGCCCCCTCCCCCCCGGCCGTCGCTGATGCGGTACGTGCCCGCGCTGTGCCAGGCCATGCGGATGAAGAGCGGCCCGTAGTGGCCGTAGTCGGCCGGCCACCAGTCCTGCGATGTGGTCATCAGTTCGAAGAGGTCCTGCTTCAGGGCGTCCAGGTCGAGCGACTTGAACTCCTCGGCGTAGTCGAAGTCTTCGCCCATCGGGTCGGCCGAGCGGCCATGGCGTTGAAGTGGCTTCAGGTTCAACTGGTTCGGCCACCAGTCCTTGTTCGATCTGTGCATGCGTGTCTTCCTCTGGGTGGGACGGTTCTGCGGACGGGGGCGGCAGGTGCCGCGGTCCGGTGTCTCTCGGGAGGTGCGGATAGTATTGTATTGGGGAAAAGTGAACCTGCAAGGCGGGAGAATGACCATCGGCATGGAAACCATGATTCGCGTTGCTCATGGCGTCACTGTCCTGTGTCTTCTGTCCACAGGCCCCGCGACTGCCCAGGAACGGATCGGGATGACCGGCGAGGACCGCCGGCTCGAGGTCAGCTTTGAAGAGGTGTACCGCGTCGGCTCCGTGGGTGGCCAGGAATGGGAACAGTTCGGGGATGTCGGGCGGGTGGCCTTCGACGGGTCGGCGCGGCTGCACGTGTTCGACGGTCAGGTCAGCCGAATCTTCGTGGTCGGCACCGATGGAACCCTGGTCCACCAGATCGGACGACAGGGCGACGGACCCGGCGAGTTTCGCAGCGTTCGTGACATGGCCGTCATGGAGGACGGACGGGTCGTGGCAATCGATCTGGGGCACCGCGCCTACCAGGTGTTCCGTTCAAATGGCGACTTTGAGCGGATGGTGCGAATGGGAGGCGACCCGTCGGTGACGATCGTCGGCGACCATGCCGCTCAACGCGGTGCGGAAGCGTTGATCACGACACCCATCGGCAGTGGGTTGCGCGCCTGGTCCGTGGACTACAGCGGCGGTCCGCCTCGGAAGGACCGCCCGAAATCGCGGCCGATCGAGCACGTCAGCCTTGCCGGCGAGGAGAGCGTCACGGACACCCTGGCCGACGGGTGGCTTCCGCCGGAGCGGGATGGGGAGAACGACTCCGGAGTGGGCTTGCCCCGAGCCTTCGCATGGAGCCCCGGACTGCACTGGGGAGTTCTTCCGGACGGCTCCGTGGCATTCGCCGATTCGACGACGTATGCGATCAAGATTGCCGCGGCGGGCACGGGGGTCTCACGCATTCTCACACGCCCGTTCGCGCCGGAACCGGTGACCGATCGGCTGATCAGCTCCGAAGGGGAACGCCGGCTGAGAGACCTTGAAGCCATTCCCGATGAACGCCTGGGCGGCCTCATCGGAGTCGCCAATGGCGAGCCCATTCACCGGGATCCGGGGGAAGAGCGGCAGCGGCGGCGCGAGCGGATCGAGGACACGGAGTACTTCCAGGAACTCTCCGTCATTCGCGGACTGGCCGTGAGCTGGGACGGGACCATCTGGGTGCGGCGGCGCGGCGAGGAGCCGGCCAGCGACGGCGGGCCCATCGATCTGCTGACGCCGGACGGCACCTACCTGGGCAGCTTACCGGCGGAGGGCGCCGAAATCCCCGACGCCTTCGGCCCCGGCGGCCTGGCCGCATTCATCGAGACCGACGAACTCGGGGTGAGGACCGTGGTGGTCGGAAGGCTGTCGGTGGGCCGATGAGGATTCGCATTGCTCACGCTCTCGTCGCGGTCGCGGCGGTGTTCGGCACGGGAACATCGGCGATCGACGCGGCAACCTGGCCGCAGCAGACCGCCTTCCGCGACAGCGCCGGCATCCGGATCGTCGAGAACACTCGTCCGCCGGAGGGTTCGCAGCTGGACTGGCGGATCGGCGCGGAGCCCATCGTCTCCATAGGCAGCACGATGGGGGACGAGGACCCCTACCTCTTTTCACGGGTCTTCGGGCTTGCGAGGCTCTCCGACGGTCGGATCGTGATCGGAGACGAAGGAGCCAAGGAGTTGCGGGTCTTCGATCAGCAGGGAAATCACCTGGAGACCTGGGGAGGACACGGGGAAGGGCCGGGGGAACTCGGGCGGGGCAACCAGCTCTGGGGGCTGGCCAGGCTGCCGGGCGATTCCATCATCGTTTGGCACTTCTGGTATCCGGGGATGCAGGCCTTCGGACCGGACGGAGAGGCCCTGCGCCGCTTCATGCCGGAAAGGGCCATGTGGGACACCTGGGATCGACGCAGTCATCTATGGCCGCTCGCGGTGTCACGCGATGGCCTGGTTCTGGCCGGCCAGGACGACGTCTACCACGACCCCGGAGTGGTGGAGGTCTGGGACGCGGCGGGACAGCTTCGGGGTTCGCTCGGAATGCATCCGGGCAGGGAGTTGGACCGTGAACGGGACGAGAACGATCCCGATCCCGTGATCCTGGGCTACAGCGTGATGCGACAGCCCTGGGGCGATCATTTCATCGTCGGCACGAACCGCCGCTACGAGTTCCGGGTGTTCGCGCTGGACGGCTCGCTGGCGCGGATCGTCCGCCTCGACCACGAATTGCGCGCACCGACCCGAGCCCACGTCGCAGCGGAGATCGACCGGCGCGCGGGCCGGGGAGACAGCGAATCCGTCGTGCGACTGCGAAGGAGGTTCCGCGAGGCCCAGGTCGCCGAGTACCTGCCCGCCTTCGCCTGGATCGAGACCGATGCCCTGGACAACCTTTGGGTTCGGGAATACGAGGCCCCCGGAGAAGACGTGCCCGGGAGGCTCTGGACGATCTTCGATCCCGAGGGCCGGGTGCTGGGGCACTTCGAGACGCCGGAGGGGATGGCGGTCTACGAAATCGGCGAGGACTACATCCTGGGGACGGTTCGGGACGAAATGGACGTGCCGACGGTGCACATGTGGTCGCTGGAGCGGTAGGGAACCAGCCGTCGGTCCTCCCATGCGAGCCTCACCGTTGGTCGGAGAGCCCGAGGCCGATCTGTCCCGTCAGTTGCAGGCGATGGCCACCCGATGTTTGATCGTACGCCGTGGCGACTTCGAGCAGCCGGCCGCCCAGCCGGGCCCGGTACGCGCCGCTCACGTCCATCGTCCAGCCTGCGGGGGGGGCGTCCGGTCCCGGCGTCATGCCTGGCGCGCGCTCCCGCCAGAGCGCGTGGCCGCCTCCGGTCTCACCACCCCAGTGAGGCGACGCGGACAGCGAGAACCCCTCTGGCTCGCGTCCGCCCAGCGTCACCGTCAAGCCCGCGCCGCTCTCGCCGTAGCCGGTCGCCGAATGGTAGGCGAGCCATCGCCCCTGCGCGTCAAGGCCGACGACGCCGATCCGCGTACGGAGTCCGCCGGAGAGCTCCACGCCGCGTCCGGTCCGGCCATCGCCCCCGTCGTTTCGCAGGTGCACGGCACCGAACGGGGCGAGTTCCGCGCCACCCACCCGCATCTCGCTTCGCACATCGAGGCCGAGGCGGGCCTGGTGCACTCGTCCGCGCAGGTCGTCGATCGTCTCCGTCCCCTCGCCGGTCGACAGGTTGGCCCACCCCGCGTCGGCCCTCAGCCCGAATGCGACCGGTCCGCCCGCCGGTCCCAGCCGCCGCCGGAACTCGACGAGCCCCATGGCGAGGTCCAGCGGACTCGTGCCCATGCGGCCCGTCGCAGTCCGTTCATTCCGGGCCTCCCCCCTTCCCGCGCCGAAGGTCGTCCAGAACGAAGTGGCCCCGCTGGACCAGCGCAGGTACGGATGCAACGACGTCATCGTGGTGCTCAGCCGGCCGGCCGCCGTCCCGGCGTACCAGTTGCCGGCGCCGCGGCTACTTCCCAGCGCGAGGCCGAAGAGCCAGTTCGGAAGCTGTGCGTCGAGCCCCAGGTATCGGACACGGAGGTCTCCGTCGTAGTCGCCGTCGATGCCGGCCAGCCCCGATCCCGGTTCGGCGGTGCCGCCGTCGTAGCGCTGCACGTCCGCCTGACCCCACAGCGACCAGGAGATTCCCGGACGGGCCGAGTCGGTGACCTGGCCGCCCCAGGCAAGCGTGAAGTCCGTGCCGGAGATTACGGCAGGGGGGCGGATACGGTTCAGCGGGCTCCCCCCGGGGTCGGGCAGCCACTCCGCCGCGATCTGCTTCGCCGCGTCCCATAACGCGTGCCTGTCCGGGAGCGCCACGGACCTGCCTCCAACGCGCAGCCCCGACTGCCGACCCGCATCGGTGCTTCCTGCGTGGGTGGCGAGCGCGGCGCGACGCTCGAGCGTCATGCGGGCGCTCGACAGATAGGACCGCGCCGTGGCGGCCAGTGCGTCGCTTAGCACGGCCCGCCCCGCCCGGTCACTCACGCCGACGGCCAAGCGCTGGGTCGCGGCCAGTCCACCGGGGTCCGTGGCCGTGACGATGACCGCTGCGTCCCCGTAGGCCACCGGAAGCAGGACGAGCGCGGCTCCCTGCACCGCGGCGGTGACGACGTCCGCATTCGAGGTTTCGGCACTGAAAACCAGCGGATCGCCATCGATGTCGGTGAAGAAGGGCGTGAGGTCCACCGTCGCCCCGTCGCCGCCCTCGTCCAGCCGCTGATCGGGAATGGTGCCGGCCGCCTCGGGGCCATCGTTGACCGGAACCACGGTGACCTCGACCCTGGCGGTGTCCGCGAGGCCGTCCGGGTCGACGACGACGTAGGTGAAGCGGTCGGGGCCGTGGTAGTTCGGGTCGGGCGTGTAGGTGACGGTCGTGCCGTTCGCCGTGACCTCCGCCGCACCATGCCCGGCGGGCGACACGCTTCGGACCCGAAGCCGGTCGCCGTCGAGATCCGTGTCGTTGTTTAGCACGGGGATCTCGACCGCCTCGTCCTCCGGCTTGATCGCCCGGTCGTCCGCGGCCTCGGGGCCATCGTTGACCGGAGTCACCGTCACCTCGACCGTCGCGGTGTCGGCGAGGCCCGCCGCGTCGGCAACCACGTAGGCGAATCTGTCGGGGCCGTGGTAGTTCGGATCCGGCACATACTCCACCGCCGCCCCGGCGCCGACAACCTGTCCCTGCCCGTGTGCGGGTGCGCCGACCGAAACCACACGAATCCGGTCCCCTCGATCCGGATCGTCATCGTTGGCCAGGACTTCCACCCTTGCCTTCCCGTCCTCGGCCACGCTCAGCGTGTCGTCCGCGGCCGCCGGATGTTCGTTCACATCGACCACGTCCACCACGACCTCCGCATACGCTTCGGCGCCCAGCGTGTCCGCCGCCCTCACGGCCAGCGCGTAGCGGTTCGGATCGGCCTCGAAGTCCTCGCCCGGGCCGAAGTAGCTCAGAGCCCCCGTCGCCCCATCAATGGCGAAGCGGTCGCTGCCCGACCCCAACGTCATCTCGACATCGTCGCCGTCGGGATCGCTCGCCAGAATCCGGCCGAGCGTCACAGGCGCCCCACGGCCGTCGCGGTTCTCGGCAATCTCGAAGCGAAGCGGAGGCCCGAACACCGGTGAGCGGTTCCCGACGTTGATCGCCAGTTCCGCGGCCGCCGTCCCGCCCCGGCCGTCGGCGACTTCGACCCGGATGACGACGATTCCGACCCGGTCCGGTGCCGTCCATCGCGCGTCCGGCCCGTCGGTCGCCCCGACGAACGTCCCCCGCGCGGTGCTCCACCGGTACGAGATCGAGTCGCCGTCCGGGTCCGAGGCGACGGCCCTGAGCCGCACCTCGCCGCCGCGCGGAACCGAGCAGGGCGCGCAGGTCGCCTGGACGGTGGGCGGATGGTTCGGCGCAGGCGGCGGCGTGAAGTCGTCGTCGATGATCGTCACCTCGACCGACGACGGGTCGCCCATCGTGACCTCCCGCGGAAGCGCGCCCAGCGACACCGTGAACGTCTCGTCGTCCTCATCGGCGTCCTGGGCCGTCGCGATCGTGCCGGAGCCGGTCGTCCGTCCGGCGGCGATCGTGATGTTCGCCAGCGTCCCGAAATCGCCCGCCTCGGCGGTGCCGGCAGTCAGCGCCAGCGGGATCGACACGCTGTTCGCCAACGCGCCGGACAGCCTCGCCGTCACGGTCACCGGCTGTCCCTCGTCCACCGGGTTCGGGGAGACCGACAGGCTCACCGGCGGCGGTGGCGGGGGAGGGGGCGCCGTCTTTCTGGTGAAGGTGAGCCTCGCGATGCGCTCGTTGGAAAACTCCCCCGTTCCCGCAATCCGCGTGATGACGCCCTGCGGGTTCGTGTCGGGATTGGACAGCGAGAACTCCGTCCCCTCCTCGGTGCCGGCATCGTAAGGAAAGAGGTCCACCACATGCGATTGCCGCCACCGACCCGAGCCGTCCAGCAGGGACACTCCCGACACACCGACGAACCAGTCGGGACTGGGAGCGATCATGGACAGGAGCGTCACCAGGGGATGCGTCCTCGTGACGTCGATGTTGAACGTCGCAGTGCCGGTGCCGCCTCCCGCGACCCCTTGCTGAATGACGGACAGCGTGTGCGGGCTGGCGGCGACTTCGCCGCGGAAGGTCGGTGTGGAGCCCAACTCCGCCACCAGTTCGACACCGGGACTGGCTTGCCTGCCGGCCTCCCAGAAGGCGACACCACTCCCGTGCACGCCGCCGATCAGCGTCGTGAAGTGCGCCCCGCGCACCACGCCTCCGGGCGTGCTCGCCAACGTCCAGTTGCCTTCGAACCGTACCTCGTAGGTGATCGTTTGCGACGCGGCCGGCAGCGCCGACAGGGCAACGGCAACGGGCACGGCAACGAGCATTGCGCGGCGCCGGCGGATGGGGAATCGAGGTCGCATTCCCGAAATCTACCAGCGAGAGGGAGGGACGCAGCTACGTCCGCGGGGACCCGCCCAATACCTCGATCCTGTTGACGCACCCGCGCGAATCCGCCAACGTGGCCGCCCAATGCCCTCTTCCCCCACCTTCCGGCCCGCATGGTGGCTGCGCAACGCGCACGCGCAGACCTTTGCGGGGAGGTACCTGCGACCCCGCGCCGCCGTCGCGCTGGAGCGGTGCCGGATCGGGACTCCGGACGGCGATTTTCTGGATCTGGACCAGGCGCCGGAACCCTCGCCGCGGGCGCCCATCGTCGTGCTGCTGCATGGACTCGAGGGCTCGGCGCAGCGGGGCTACATGTCCGAGATGTTCCATCATCTCCTCGTCCGGGGCATTCGGGGCGTGGGGATGAACTTCCGCGGCTGCGGCGGAGAGCCCAACCGTGTCCCGCGCTTCTATCACTCCGGCGAGACGGGCGACCTCGCACATGTGGTCGCGGAGCTGAGCGCGCGTCACCCCGGGTGCCCGATCGGAGCGGCGGGATTCAGCCTCGGAGGCAACGTGCTCCTCAAACATCTCGGGGAGCGCGGCCACGATTCGGGACTCGCGGCCGCCGTGGCCGTATCGGTGCCCTTCGATCTGGCGGGTTGCGCGGCGCGGCTCTCGCGCGGTCTGGCGGGACGCACGTACGGCTCCCACTTCCTGCGCGCCCTCAAGCGAAAGGTCCGCGCGAAGCGACGGTTGCTCGCCGGCGTGGTCGACGTCGAGCGCGTCCTTGCGGCCCGAACGCTCATCGACTACGACGACGCGCTGACGGCGCCCCTGCACGGCTTCGCCGGGGCCGACGACTACTACGACCGGGCCGATGCGCGGCGCCACCTCGCGGACATCCGGGTGCCGACGCTTTTGGTTCAGTCCCGCGACGATCCCTTTCTGCCCGAGGGCACGATCCCCGAGGCCGCAGCCGCCGCCAACCCGCACATCTCGGCGGCGTTCACCGACCTGGGAGGCCATCTCGGGTTCGTGGAAGGAGCCTTCCCCTGGCGCCGGCTTTTCTGGGCGGAGCGGACGGCGGCGGAGTTTCTGGCGGGGCGCCTACGCCCGCGGCAAGCAGGCGCCGATTCGCTCTGGCGATCCAGTCCGGCGTCAGAGCCGGCGGCTCTCCACCCATGATTCCGCCGAAGATCTCATTGACGGCCGCCAGGACGTTCTCGACCTCCCGCTTCAGGTATTCCTGGGACAGCGGGAGCTCCAGTTCCCCCTCCAGCTGCGCCGCGATCTGTTCCTCGCCGAGCGTGTTCCCCTCGATCGCGGTCGTTGCCCGGACACCTTTGATCAGGTAGAGCCGATGCAGCTCGCGGGCGCCGGCGGGCGGAAGGACACTGCAGAATCGATAGCGAGTACATCCTCCTGGCACCTGCCCACGCATTCCTCCTATTGTTCATGCCTGGCGGCGCCCCACCGGAATCGCCGGAGCACGACACGGGAACTGCCGTAGCGGCGCCAGTTGGCGCGAAGGAGGATTGCAATGCGCACCCGAAGCTCGGCTCCGCTCTGCCTGCTGGCCCCGGTTTTTGCCGGCTGTGGCCTCTTCGGGCCCGAATACCTCGAGATACGCGAGGTGACCGTCGGCCCCACGCTGGCCAGGTGCCAGGGCGCAGGCCCGCAGTCATGCATGGTGGTCGATGGCGAGTTCTTCTACGACGGAATCGAGGGGTTCACCTGGGAGGCCGGCTACGACTATCGTCTCAGGATCGGCAAGCACGATCCCTGGGGCGGGAAGGAACCGCCGCAGGATGCCGGCCGGTACGCCTACCGTCTGCTGGAGTTGCTGAAGAAGACCCCCGCAACGTCCACGCCCGCCACCCTGGCGTTGGCGCCGTCCCGGGTGACATGCGTTCACGGCGACGACTTCTGCCTGGTGGTGGACGGAGGGCTGTACGACGACATGATCACCAGCTTCGAATTCGAGGCCGGCGATCACTACATCCTGGACGCCGACAGGTATCGCGACGGCCGGTACGTGCTGAGTGAAGTCTCTTCGAGAACCAGGGCGGCGGGCGTGGAAGAGGAGATCACCATCGATCGTCACCGGGTACCGTGCGGTGACGGCCATCCCGGGTACTGCAAGGTGGTCAACGGCGCCCCTTTCCGAGGCGAGATCGTCGGATTCCACCCACGGCACGAGGACAGCTACCGCCTGCGCGTCGAGCGGTTCGACATGTTTCCCGAGGGTGTGACCGGCGCCCCCCACGTTCCGGCCTGGGGCTACCGCTGGCTGGAAACGCTGGAGCGGAATCCAGGCAGTTGACGGGATGCCTGGCGCCGCCGGCCCCCCGCGTACTCATCACCATTCCCGTGACAACCCCATGACCGACGACTCCCACGATCTCGCCAGGGACGCAGGCCCTTCTCCGGGGTTGGGTGGTTGGGAGGCAGTGGGTCTGGCCGCGGCGCCTCGCCGCTCTCGGTGCTCGCGGGGCTTGATCCACGGACCGCTGGCAGCCGTACTGGCCGGAGCTTCCCTCCTCGCCGTGCCGTCGCTCCGTGCCCAGGCCGGCGCAGAGCGATCCGCGACCTCCCCTGCGGCCCAGCCCGACTCGGCGGCTATCGCGACTCTCGCGGCGTGGGCGGATCAGGTGTGGCTGTCCCTGCTCGACCGCGACGGCGCCTACTACGGCCGCCTGGCGGAGGAGGGCATCTTCCAGCGGCTCAGCCTTGAAATGGACCACGAATACGAGCTGGATGTCCGCTCGAGCCTCTTCGATCCCGGTGAGGACGCACGCTGGGCCAAGCTGCCGAACGGCTTTCGGCTTGCCGGGGCCTCGATCAGCAATCCGTACATCCTCCACGTCCTGGACTGGCGCCAGGAGATCCATGTCTCCGGGCCCGTGGACCTGATGGCACGCTACCGCAGGGAGCGATCGCTTACGGCACGGCGCGACTACCCATGGGTCGGCATGCAGTGGCGCGACGCGCTCGGGACGCCGTGGACCGTGCAGATCGGGCTCGGCGTCCACTTCTTCAAGCCGTCCGCAGACGTAGAGGTCGCCCTGGCACGCTCCTGGAGGGACGGGGGAGACCGGAGGTGGACGCTGGAGGTGCGGCTCGCAGCGCTCGACGCCTTCAACGACGCGATCTTCCAGAGCCTGGGAGTGAGGGCGGACGACGTGGACGCCCACTACGACTACGCGGAGGCTCCCCTCGCCGCTCGCACGACCCTGAGAGCCGCGGCGTCACGCTGGCGAGCGGAGCTGCACGCGGGATCGAGCCGAAGAAGCGAGGTACAGGTGACCTTTCCGGCAACCGGTCAGGCTCCGTTCACCCAGATCGAACAGGTCGCGTTCCTGGGAGCACTCCTCCAGGTCACGCCGCTCGAGCGCTTGACGCTGGCGCTGTACGGCACCTGGGCGACGGCAGACACCGAGCGGCGGTCGTCCGCGAGCGGCCCCGGCTTCAATTTGCGCGAGCAGACGGTGACTATGGGCGCCCGCGCACGGACCCGCCTGAACCCGCTATGGGCGGTCGAGACGGAGCTGGCGCGGGTGGGGCGACCCGAATGGCGAACGCCGGGAGGGGGCGCTCGCCGTGAACACCGCGATCGTGAGTTGTTCGCCCGGGCGGCCCTCGTCCGATACCCGGAGGCGGGATGGACGGGCCGCCTGGCCTTCGCCGTTCTGGACCGCGATGCGGGCTCCCGGGCGCCCTGGCTCACCTCGCAGAGTCAGCGACTGATCATGGAAGCGGGACACCGGTTCCGGTCGGGCTTCGAGGTGACGGCCGGGCTCCGCTGGGACCTGGACAACTTCTTGCGAGAGGCGTTCGACGGCGGCCATCTGCGGCTTTCGGCCGGTTGGTGAATGGTTCGAAGCGTCGGCCCGTCGGGACTCCAGACGTGACTTCAATCGAGCGCACGCTCGGGCCCGCGAGGAGGGCATTCCCTGCCAGACACTGCTGTCGAGCGTCATCCACAAGTACCTGTCGGGACGGTTTGCCCTCCTCGCTTCCGCCACCCTCGCCCTCGCCGCTCCACCGGCCGCCACCGCACAAACTCTCCTTCGGCCGCTGTCGGAAGCCCTACCACCGCGATCCAGGCTCGCGATCTGAATGGCGACGGACGGCTGGACCTCGTGGTTTCCGGCGGCCAAAGCGTCTTCGTGCTGATCGGCCAGGGTGACGGCCGCTTCGAGGTGACCTGGTCCGGTGCCGCCGGCGAGAATCCGGTGGACCTGGCCATCGCGGATTTCGACGGGGACGGGTGACTTCGATGGGGATGGGCGGGTGGATTTCGCGATGGCGAACGATGGGGTGGACTACGTCAGCGTTTTTCTGACCCGGCCGTGGGGCTGACGGGCGTCGCGCTTTTTTCCGACGAAGAACATCCGGCCTTCATGTACCGAGCCCTCAAACATGGGTTCGTTCCCATCGAAAGACTGTAGCTCTTCGAATCCTGCCTTCCGCAGTCGTTCCTTGATTTCAACTTCCTCATACCACCGTTGAATCAAGGGGAAGTCCGTCCGCACCCAGCGCGAGCCGTCCAACTCGAACAGGGTGACGGCGCATCCGGGCGGGAGTTTCTCCAACACCAGCTGTTCGAAGATCGGGTACGCCTTGGTCGCGAAGAAACCCCAGTGCTGGTTGTAGACGCGCGCGAAGGGGTCATATGCGTCGTAGGGGTTCACGCCCGGATCTCCTTGCGAGGATGCCGCTTCTCATCATCTGCAGGATTGTTAGGGTCTAGTGCGGCCGTCGTGGTCAACCTCATCGCCGGTGCCGCGCTTGAACAGAGCGGCGGATCGCATCCGACGTGCCGGCCCCACCGAGCGGGAGCCCACTCCGGAGACTCAGGCCATCCGCACCCGCTCGATGAACTCGTCGCCGGTGCCACACTCGAACAGAGCGTCTGTCACCCGGTCGATGCCGTCGGGGCCAGGTAGCCCCTCCAGCACCTGGGACGCCTGTCCCGCCGTTTCCTCACCGAACTTCCGGGCGATCTGCCGCCGCAGAACCTGCGTTCGACCCCTCTGCACCAGTTCGTCCAATCCCCGCTGGAATCTGTCGTCCAACTCGTCCATCGTCTTCGCTCCTCCCAGCTGCAGTTCCTGCGTGTAGCCTCTCAATTCTAGCATCGTCATCACCCTATCGGCCAGGAACGCGCCCAGCCTTGCGTCCCCCCGCTCCGCGACCCTCCGCCGCAGGGCGGCTACCTGCTCGGCCATGTCCTCGGGCGACAGGTTCCGGGCCAGGCCCAGCACCAGCGCCGTGATGTCGTTCCGAGGCTGAGCGAATCCCTCCTCTTCCTTCCACGAGACCAGGAGGAAGCGGCCCGGGTCGGAGCGCTTGAAGAGATCGGTCACGCTCGGCCGTCCGCTGGAACGTCGCGAAATCGATCGCACCGGCCCATTCGGGAACGCGGTCGCGGATCAGGATCCCGATCATGTCGCGGTCGGCGAAGACCGACTTGAGTACGGGGTCGTGCATTGCGTCTCCGGGTGAGGGGACGCCAAGTTCGCGGGGGTGGGCGGGCGGACGAATGGTTGGATGAGACGGTCGTCAGGATGTGGCGGCCGCGTGCGGAGAAGGCGCGCGTTCGCAGGCGACCTGGGACGGGTTTGCCGACGGGTCGTTTCGCGCCCCTACCCCTCTCGCGCGAGCCGGGCGCTGACCAGGCGATTCATGCTGACGCCCTGCTCTCGCGCTACCCGATCCTGTAGGAGCGAAGCGGCAGTGCGGTTGTCTCCAGGGTGACCTCGCCCCAGAACCCGCATCGTAGGAGGCCTATCACCGCACCACTCCCATCCGCTCCTCAGCCTCGCGAAACCGCCCACGAATATCGACAGCCACCTCCTGGACTTCCCTCGGAGCGCGCACCCGGTCGCCCGCGCGCTGGTGCAGGGCGACGATCAGCGGACGCAGGCTCGCGGATTTGGCGGTGTCGGCCGAGAGGACGGCCAACAGGTCATGGGGCGCCGCACCTCTCGCGACCAAGTTGGCCACCAGATCCAGCATCTCCCGCATCGTCACTTCATCGTCGGGAAAAAACACGGCGTAGGCAGCCTGAAACGAGTCCAGCGCAGCCCGATGGTTCTTCTGGACGGCCAGGGCCAGTGACCGGGCACTCTCGGCGCGCCAAGCCAACCACTCGACCCAAGGTCCCGCCGAGAGATCTTCCCTATTCCCGGGCCAGGTTCGAACTGTCTCTTCCAACCTCTTGCAACTTACGAGAGCCTCGTCAGCAAGGCCGGATTCGGCCTGCGCCATGCACTTCCAGCTCAGGGCGACCGCCGCTTGCCGCCGGAGGTCCAGGACATCAGAGGATTGGAAGCGGGCGATGACAGCATCGTAGCTGCGGATCTCCTCTTCGATGTTGCCGAGGCGCCGGCATGTCAGGGCCTTACTCATCAGCGCGGCTACGATGCTCGGTTGGGTTTCGGGGTGACGGGTACCGTCGAATTGAACCACCACATCGTCGTAGTCACGGATGGCTCCGGGATGGTCGCCAAGATGCGCCTTGCAGCACCCGCGCGTCACAAGCGTCTCCGCGATCGCCGCTTCAAATCGGTCATGATGCCAGGACCCGAACCGACGCATGAATTCGTCACAGGTCCCAATGGCGGCAACATGGTCGCCAAGGCTGTGCTGTGCGCCTCCCCTCATGGCCAGCGTCAGGGCCGTCCACAGTTGGACCATCTCGTCGCGGCTGTTAGCAAGCCCCACCGCCTGGTCGGAGAGCGCCAGTACGGCGCGCGCATTCCCCAACTGTTCATGGGCGAACGCCTTCAGATACCTCGTCCACGCAGTGTACGAATCAGTCGGGGGCTCCTGGGTCTCCTGTGATCGAGACGAGAGATCCTCGTCCACGAGCTCGATGACTCTTTCGAACTCTTCCGCGTCAACCGCCGCCGCAACGGCTTTCTCCAGGTCCTCGATCGCCTTGGCCTCCACGCGGGTCCTCGCATGTTCCGAAGCCCGTTGGATGGCATCCCACTTCCTGTCGACAAGACAGTCGCCGAGGGGCGGTCTGCTCAAGAGCGCCTGCCGGATTCCGCGTCGTAGAGCTTCCGACTCCGCCGCCACACCGGTCAGCCACACCGAGAACTTCCATAGATCCCCAACCCCATAGCACGCCACCATGAACCGGATCAGATTCTCCACGACCGCAGCGTCGTCCCGCTCCCGCCGCAGCTTGTAGTACATGCTGTACAATGGCTCGGCGGCGGCGTACAGCCGCTTCCGGCCCCAACCCTGCCGGACGACCACCCCGCGTTCGACCAGCCGCCCGAGCATGGTCGATACCACCCGGATGTCCACGCGCGCCCGGGCCGCGATTTCGCTCGCGGAGGAGGGCTGCCAGAGGTCGATCACCGCCACGTACACACGCCGTTCCGTCTTGGGCAGGGCCTCCAGGTGACCTCGGAAGTACTCGGTGTGCTCGTCGATCATGGTGACCAGCTCGGACATCAGCCGACGAACGGAACGATGACGCGCAAACTCGGCCGCCATCACCAGCAAGCGAGGATTGCCGCCCGTGAGGATATGGAGCGGCCTGACTTCGGACTGGCTCGCCCGTCTCCCGCTCACGACTTCCCACAGGCGAACGCACTCCTCGGTGTTCAGGGGCCCCAGCCCGACGATGCGGAACATTTTGAAGAACGGCTCGGCAACGTCGTCCAATTCGCGGAAGCGGCTGGTGGCCGAGGCCAGCAGGATGATCTGCGGTTCGGTCTGAAGGACTTCGCGAAGTTGCCAGGCAAAATCGTCGTGAGCGTCCCGGAGGAGTGACTGCAGGTTCTCCACGAAGAGAACGAGCTGCTTCCCCAGTTGATCCGCGGCGTCCAGCACGGCAGCGCGGGCCTGCGCCACGGTGATCTGCTCCCGCCACCGCGATGACAGCGTAGCGTGGGTGTCGCGGAGTTGCCGTGCCATCGCGGCATCGTGCTCATCGACCTCGTTGGCCAGATGGAACAAGGTCTCCAGCCAGAAGTCTGTGAGACCGAAGATCTCCGGGCTCTCTTCCATGAACCGAACCGGCAGCAGCGAACCGGCGAATTCCCCGTTGCTGCGCAGCTCTGCCGCGACGCGCGCAAGGAGCATGGTCTTACCCCGCCCGCGCGGCCCCACTACGAGAATGTGCTGGCACGATGGGGAACTGATGTTGCTCCGAAGGTCATCGAGCAGGAGACCGAGTTCGTGATTGCGGACCACGAACTGCTTCCTGACCTCCTGATCCGACTGGAAGAGGCCGGGGTTGAACTTGCGGATGGCTGGGACGGGTTGGGTGGCCATGGACCAGAAGATACACACAACAGATTCGTTGTCAACCGATTTGTTGTGTATGATCGCGGCGGCTTTCCCTCCGGAAACGCCTGGGCGAGCACCTCGACCGGATTCGAGAAAGACGGGTGGAGACGATCACCCAGAATGGCCAGGCCGCCATTGGTCGTCATGAGCCCGGAGCACTATGACACTCCTTGCTCACGTACTGCGAATGTAGTACCATTCCGCATGGGATTCTCGGAGGCGAAGGCGGTGGTGGTGGCGGCTCTTCACGAAGGTAACTTCGAGCACGAGGCTCGCGACGCCCTCGCGGAGAAGAACCTACTGGCGGTTGGCGATGTCGATGCGAACGAGGTTGCAGCACTCGTGCTCAAGACTCGCTCTGAAGACTACCGGGAATCGCCCCACCACTGGGACGAATCCGTGATGGTGCACACGTTTACGCCAACGGTGCGAGAGGAACGGTGGTACATCAAGGTGTATTTCGTGGAGACAGACGGGGACGACTGGAAAGCGATGTCCATAAGCGTTCATCGAGCAAGGAACTGAGATGAAGATCTTGCGGGAAGGAGATCGCGGGTACGCTCTTGCGCCGGAACGCGGGCGGGTCGAGATCGTTTACGAGTACCGAACTGTCGAACTCGAGGAGTCGAAGGCCACGGTCAGGAACGTCCTCGTCGGCGTCGATGCCGAAACCGGAGAAGTCCTGACGGTGCCAGCCCAATCGACGCCGAAGCTGAAAGCAGCGAGGGAAGCGAAGAAGGAGGAGGTGATGAGTGTGCGGATGCCGCGGGAGCTCGACGACGTGCTTCATCTCGTGGCGGACCGCTATCGCGTGGCGCCCAAGCAGTTCGCTCCCGCGGTTATTCGATACTACCTCACGTTGGCTTGCGCGAATGCCGACATGGCTCAGCGCCTGAATACGCTCTCCAGGAGCCGATTGGCGACGGGGAGGTGTCAGAAGGATCTGCGCTTGAGGATACAGCGAGAGCTTGTTGTGCGGTTGCGCGACATCGCGGTCGTTACGGAAGGAGCCACCAAGAGCGATATGGTTCGAGGCGCAATCGTGGCGGCGAAGGAAGATGTGCTCGACGATGGCGCAAGAGAGCGGCAGCGGCAACTGGAGGCGATTGCCCGGGCCGTTTAGCCAACTGGATTCCGGCGATCAAGTAGACACGCATTCCAGCGTCGTCGTCCAGCAAGCGCCGGATTGGGAGAGGAGGGCGGCGTTTGTCGCTGCGGCCAGGCCGACCTGGCAGTCGCGAACGACGAGACGGAACCATGTCACGCTGCTCTTCGGGATCGCCGGAGGGGCGTTCGAACGCCGGGACCACTCATGGTTCCGCGTCGACGTCTCGCCGCAGTTACCTTCGATCCCATGAGCGACGACGAAACCCGCATCTCCGAGGAGCAGGCGCGCGCGCTCTGGCGCCGTGCGGCCGAGCTTCAGGCAGAGGCCGCCCGCCGCCTCGAAGCGCGTTCGAGACAGCTGGCCCCCCGGGGGGATGCCACCGACCCGGCGGAGGTCGATGGGTTCCGCCTCGAGGATGTTCGGGCCGCCGCGGAAGAAGCCGGGATTTCGCCCGAGTTTGTCGATCATGCTCTAGTGGAGGCTCGCAGCGAGACCCTTGCCCAAGGAGCGCGGGAGCAACGATCGGTGGTGGCGGCCCGCTTCCTGGGTAACCCACCGCTCACGCTGGAGGTTTCGCGAGTGATCCGCGCCCCGGCGGAAGAGGTCTACGCCGGCATGCAGCGCATCCTCCCGAAGCGCCCGTTTCGCCTGAGTCTTGTCGATCACCACGGGGCCGATCCCCTCGACGGTGGCGTGCTGGTATTCAAGACCCCTGCCTACTCGTACACTCCGACCACGGCAGACCAGTCCTTCGCGTACGAGATGGCCCTGGCAGACCTGAAGCAGCTGCTCTTCAGCCTCCGGCGCCTGGACACCAGTCCGCCCTCGACGGAGTTGACCGTTCGCGCGAGCGTGACGCACAGCCACAAGCTCGCTCTGTGGGTCGGGGGCAGCGTCTCGGGTGTGTTCGGCGTCGGCGGCGGTTTCGTGGGCGCGGCCGCGGGCGTCGCACTCGGGATTGGAGGTCTCGCAGCCGGCGCGGCTGTAGCCGGTTTCCTCGCTGGCGGATCAGTGGCGATGCTGGGCTGGCGCCGCTTGTATCGGTGGGGGTTGGGCCGTGGCGAGAAGGCCATCCGGAACCTGATCGGCTCGATAGCGGTCGACATCGAGACCGGTGGGGGGTTTTCCAGCCCGAAGCCTCTTCCGAACCCTCTCTCCGGCTTTCTGCGGGAGGGCACGGAGGGGTAACGGTCAGGGTAGGGCCCAGGGGCGCACGAGCTTGCCGGTGGGTCCTTTCGCGCCCTTAACCCTCTCGCGCGAGCCGGGCGCTCACCAGGCGATTCATGCTGACGCCCTGCTCGGCCGCCCGAAGGGCCAGCGCGCGGTGCAGTTCCGGCGGCACCCGAACCATGAACTTCCCGCTGTAGGAACGGTCTCCAAACGGCTCCGGAATCGGCTCGCCAGTGGTCCGCATGTCGGACACGCTGTCGGACACGAGGCTCCGGATGCCCGCCAGTGCGTCCTCCGGCGCAGGTGCCAGCCAGCTCAGCGACGGGAACTCGGCACATAGGCCCACGTGCTCCCCGTCATCAGCCGACCAGGTGATCCGGTAGGTGTAGTGGTCGCTCACGGTGTTCCCTCCAGCTCTTCGATCGCCCGAATGACCTGGCCTTCGAAGTCGTTGAGGGCTGCCAGCACGTTTCGTTGCTTCATAATAGCACTATTGATACCAGTGGCCAAGCGAGGGGAGGGGGCGTGGGACGTTCTGCCGGTCGGTGAAGACGGACTTGAGAAGGGGGGTGCGAGCACATCGGTTCCCGGCAGGAACTGGACAGCCCAGGCAAAGTGAGCCATACTGAATTCAATCCGAATAACGTATGGAGGCCGACATGCACCGCACTCAAGACACGTATTCGCTGAGCCATTTTCGGCAACGCACGAGCGAACACCTCGACCGGATTCGAGAGGGGCGGGTTGAGACAATCACCCAGAATGGCCAGGCCGCCATGGTCGTCATGAGTCCCGAGCGGTACGACTTCCTGGTCCATTCGGCTGAGCGTGGACACATGTGGCGCGAGGCGATTCGGGCTCACCGGGCCGGAGAGCCAGGGATTCCCGCGAGAGAAGCGATCCGTAGCGTGGCCGAGGAGCTGGGCTTGGAGTTGTGACCCGATACGAGGTCGTATTCTCTGCGAGGGCGCTCGTTTCACTGAGAGAGGTAACCGTCGGAGATTATGGGGACCGGAGTCCCGGTTCGAAGTTCAAATTCAATGGAACGATATGGGGGTGAAGTATGGAGAAGCGATTCGATTTAGAGCGTCTGGTCGAGCTGTGCCAGCAGACCCATGAGGAAACTCGGCGCTCCGCGGCCCGCGCCGTCGACCGCTCGCTGGTCGTCCGGAACTGGCTGTTCGGATGGTACATCGTGGAGTATGAGCAGAGCGGCGCGGATCGGGCAGAGTATGGCGCGCAGACCCTGAAGAGACTGTCCGCGGCCCTGAAGGAGAGGATCGGGCGGGGGTTTTCCTTGCGATCCCCCGAGCAGTTTCGACGCTTCTACCTGCAATCCGAAGAGATCCTGCCACAAGCCGGAAAAACGCAAACACTGTCTGCGATTTCCGCCGCTGCTCAGAATCCGCAGACACCGTCTGCGAAATCCACTGCATCAGGAGCGGGCATGTCGCAAGCGCTGCGGTCTGCTTCCGCCACTTTGATTCACCGCCTCCCCCTCGGCTGGTCCCACTACGTCACCCTCCTGTCCGTATCCGACCCCGAGGCCCGCCGATTCTACGAGATCGAGGCGGCGGAGAACGGCTGGAGCGTCCGCGAACTCAAGCGCCAGCTCGACAGCTCCCTGTACCAGCGGCTCGCGCTCAGCCGCGACAAGCACGAAGTCCGCCGCCTGGCCCGTGAGGGACATGTGGTCGAAAAGGCGTCGGACCTCATCAAGGACCCGGTGGTGCTGGAGTTCCTCGGCCTGGAGGAGACACCGGCCTACTCCGAGAGCGATCTGGAGACCGCGATCATCGACCGGCTCCAACAGTTCCTGCTCGAACTCGGCAAGGGATTCCTGTTCGAGGCCCGCCAGAAGCGCTTCAGCTTCGACGACAGTCATTTCTTCGTGGACCTGGTGTTCTACAACCGGCTGCTTCGCTGCTACGTGCTGATCGATCTCAAGACCGGTAAGCTGACCCATCAGGACCTCGGCCAGCGGAGATGCAGATGTACGTGAACTACTTCGACCGCTACGTGAAGATCGACGGCGAACTGCCGACGGTCGGGATCCTGCTCTGCGATCACAAGAACGACGCCGTTGTCGAGCTGACGCTGCCCGAGGACGCCAACATCTACGCATCGGAGTACCAGCTGTATCTGCCGTCGCCGGAGGAGCTCGCGGATCAGGTGGCGCAGGTTCGGCGGGAGATTGGGGCAGTTGGAGGGCGGGCGTTGCGATTGAGGCGCGGTCGGTCGACGATGGGTGAAGCGCGAGATGACGACACGGAGGACGACGACGCCCATGACGCCGTCAAAGCCGACGGTGATCGAGGCTCACAACCGGAATGGCGAGGGGCGGCTCGACCTCGTGGCTTGCCGCGCACCGGTCAGGCTCCCACCTTTCCGGGACACGAAGGAGAGTACGGATGAGAAGACAACTGACCGCGATCGTGGAACGGGAGGGCAGCGGGTACGTCGCGCTGTGCCCGGAGGTCGATGTCGCCAGCCAGGGGGACTCCGTCTCCGAGGCCCGGAAGAACCTCGAAGAAGCGCTGGCCCTGTTCTTCGAGGTTGCCCCCGAAGAGGAAATCGAGCGGCGCCTGCGCAGCGAGGTCTACGTCACCCACGTCGAGGTCGCGGTTGGGTAGGCTGCGCGTTCTTTCAGGTCGCCAAATATGTCGTATTCTCGCCTCTCATGGATTCGCCGAGGTACGACGCCGCGGCAGCCATGTGGTCATGCAGAAAGCCGCGCCGAGGGGCACCATCACGGTCCCAGTGCCGGACCACCGTGAGGTCCGCGTCGGCACCTTGAGGTCGATCATCCGGCAAACCGGGCTGCCTCGCTCGGAATTCGAGTAGCCGGGAATCGGCGATGCAACGGTTGGAGTTCAACTGCCCGTTTCGTCTAGCGGGGAGTCTGCGATAACACCCCATGACGCCTGACCCTCCTCAAATCGAGCGGAGATCCTCCTGGCGGGACGAGCATCTGGACTGCATCTGCGGACTCGCGAGCGGTCGGGGCGGCGTGCTCGAGATCGGACGGGAGCGCCGCCGCGAGGCCATCGGGGCGACCGACCTTCTCCGTCTGGCGGATGAGATACCCGACAAGGTGCGGTCGGTCCTCAGCATCGTCGTCAACGTGCATGTGAGGAGCGATCGCGGGCGCGACTATCTGCGGATCGACGTCCCTTCCCATCCGGAGAGGGTCAGCCCGGATCAGCCAGAAAACCGCCAGAAAGTCGGGGACCGCATCCTCGCCTTCCTGCGGGAGAACCCGTCCGCCAGCCGCCGCGAAATCGCCGGGGCACTTGCGGGTGTCACCGAGGGGAGCGTCCGGTATCGGATCGATAAGCTCAAGGAGACTCGGAGGTTACGTCGCATCGGGCCGGACAGGGGGGGACGCTGGGAAGTGATCGAGGATCCCGATGTGGAGGCCGGCGAATACGACGATGGCGGGGCCGCCGAGCACCGGGACCGAGGGAGCGCGCAGTCCGCAATCAGCCAGAAAACAACCAGAACACTGCCAGAAGACAACCAGAAGACCGCCGGAAGCGGGCATCCGTCGCCGGAATCCGCGTCGCTTTCCGACCGCATTCTCTCGCTCCTCCGGCGGAACCCGTCCGCCAGCCGCCGCGAAATCGCCGCCGCCCTCGGCACCACGCGATCCACCGTCCGGTACCGGCTGGACAGGCTGCGCGAGGCCGGGAAGATCGAGCGGGTCGGTCCCGACAAGGGGGGGCATTGGAGGGTGCTGGGGGAATCCGGCGCCGAGGCCGGTCGATGACGCCCGAGACCCGGAACGTCGAGTGGAAGCGCTGGACGACTCGGAATCCCGCCGAGCTCCGGGTCGATAGGAGCGGCTCCACCACCGAAAAGGGCCAGCGACTGCACCAAAGACTGCACCAAAGACGTCCCGAAGACTACACCAAAGACTGTCCCAAAGATGTCCCGAAGCACTGAAGCGATGCCTGTGGCGGAGTCGTTCTCCGAGCGACGTTACGGTCGCAATGCTCACAGCGAGGCTGCGGGCTCTTCTTGCTCATCGTGCCTAACCTCCGGAGTCTCGGTGGCTCAATGAAGCGGATGCCCCCTCTCTAGAGGCTACGCCGCCCGGGTCACGGACAGCGCGAATGGTGGGGCGGTGACCCCCTACCCGATCCTGTACGAGCGGAGCGGCAGTGCGGTTGTCTCCAGTGCGGAAAGATCGAGATGGTTCGCGGCGCGATCGATGTCGAAGCCAACCAGGTTCCCGTGGGCATCGATATCCACATTCACGCCCTCGGACACTTCCCTGGTCTCCACGCCGGGCCCTTCGCTGAACTCGATGTAGAGACTGTCGGTCTCGGGATAGTAGTGAAGCTTCATGGGGATTTTCTCCGGCGGCGGCCGTCGAACGCGCTGTCCGATGCATCGCCGTCGCGCTTCAGCGACCGCGGTCGCTGACGGTCAACCGCCGACGTGCGCTCCACCGCAGGCTCACCAACCGTTCTGCACGGGAGCGACGCCTCTCCTCGCACATGGGCAAGCACTTCGCCCAGAGCCGCTTCCACCTCACGTCCCAGATCTGTTCGCCCGGTAGTCAAACCGTCCGCACCCGTTCGATGAACTCGTCGCCGGTGCCGCACTCGAACAGCGCGTCGGTCACCTTGTCGATGCCCTCATTGCCACTCAGCTCCTCAACCGCGTCGGACACTTGCCCCGCCGTGGCCTCGCCGAATCTCCGCGCGATCAGCCGACGCAGGACCATTGCCTAGCCCTGCCGGGCACCCCTCTGCACCAGCTCTTCCAGACCCCGCTGAAACCTCTCCGTCAACTCGTCCATCGTCTTCGCTCATCCCAGCTCCAATGCCTCCGTGTAGCCTCTCAATTCTAATAGCGTCTCCAGTCGCTCGACCACGAACGCGTCCAGGCTGGCATCGCCGAGTTCCGCGACCCTGAGTCGCAGAGCTGCCACCTGCGCAGCCATGTCCTCCGGCCCGTGGCTCCGGGCCACCCCGAGCACCAGCGCCGTGATGTCGTCCAGCGGCCGACCGGTTCCCGCCCCTTCTCGCCACGACACCAGGCGGAACCGGCCCGGATCGGAACGCTGGAACAGGTCGGCCACGCGATCCGGACCACCCCAGGGACCGTCGCCGTGGTAGAAGACGAGGTAGACGAACTCCGGAAGCGCGTCGCCGGGGCCTTGACGCCGCGTCCGTAGGGTCTTGACCGCGCCGCCAGTTTTCCCAACATTTCTGTTGCCAACAAAATCGTTGCCAACAAATCTGATGGGAGGAATGGGAATGGGCTTACGAAAAGCGGGGGGGAACTGGGTCGCGGGGGACAGCTTCTTCGACCGGGAGGTCGAGATCGAGGCGCTCATCGAGCGGGTGGAGGACAGAATCCATACCCTCGTGACCGCCCAGCGGCGGATGGGAAAGACCAGCCTGGTGCGCGAACTGCTCCGGCGCCTCGACGAAACCGGCGACTTCGAGACGGTGTTCGTCGATCTGGAGGATTGCACCACTGCGGCGGACGCCGTGGTAGAGATTGCGGCTGCGTTCCGAGACATTCGGGGCCTATGGACCCGCGTAATGAACTGGGCCGGGAAGGTGTCAGCCGGAACCATGGATCGAATCGACGAACTGGGGGTCAGCGAACTCAGAGTCAAGCTCCGGGCCGGAATCGATGCGGGACGGTGGCGTGCCCAAGGCGACGCACTGTTCGCATCGCTTGCTGCGAGCGAGAAACCGATGGTTCTGGCGATCGACGAGCTGCCGATCCTGGTGAACCGGCTTCTCAAGGGCCACGACTACAAGATCACGCCGCAGCGCCGACGGGACACCGATGAATTCCTGAGCTGGCTTCGCAAGAATGCACAGGTACATCGAGAGCGCATTCGACTCGTGGTGTCTGGCAGCGTGGGCCTGGAGCCGATCCTTGAGCAGGCCGAGCTGAGCGCTCACGCAAACGTGTTCGCGCCGTTCGAGCTGAGGCCCTGGGATGAAGAAACTGCCGTCGCCTGCCTTGGCGAACTGGCCACGTCCTACGGACTTCAGGTTCCGGAGCGTGTGCGGACAGGCATGTTCCGCCGCCTGCGCTGTGGAATCCCGCACCACGTGCAGCAGTTCTTTGACAAGCTCCACGAGCATCTACGGCGGAACGATCGGCGCGAAGCGTCCGTGGATGACATCGACACCGTGTATTCGCAGGACATGCTCGGCGTTCGGGGGCAGGTGTATCTCGAACACTACCAGAGTCGGCTGCGCATGGTTCTAGGCGATGACGGCTACGTGGTCGCTCTGGAATTGCTGACGCAGGCAGCGGTCAGCGGTGGGCGGCTCACCGACGATTCGATTCAGCAGTACGACGCCTACCGGTCGGTCCTGTCCGGGGAGTCCGGTGGGCAAGTCGGAGATGTCCTGCACGTTCTGGAACACGACGGCTACCTGGTCCGACGCGAAGGCGGCTACGAATTCGTTTCGGGGCTGGTTGAAGACTGGTGGCGCGCGCGCAACGCCCGGGGGTTCGTCCTCTTCGGCGATCGACAGGCATAAGAAGGGAGGGCGCACCATGGCCATCGCGACCAAGAGTTACAACCCGGGATTCCTGACGGACGACGAACTCAGGACGATGTTCTGCGTGAGAGTCCGCGAGTTCGAATCGCTCCTTGAGACCCTTCGCGACAACACCGGCGAGTCGAACCAACACGTGATCGTGGTCGGGCCGCGGGGCAGCGGCAAGACGACCCTGTTGCTACGCGTCGCCCTGGAGGTACGGTCGGATCCCGAACTCTCGTCGCGATTGCATCCGATCGTCTTCGCAGAGGAGAGCTATTCGGTGAGCACCTGCGGCGAGTTCTGGCTGGAGTGTCTGTCGCGCCTGGCCCTGAAGGAGTCCTACCGCTCCGGCGAACTTGATCTCCGGCGCACGGTGGAGGATGTGCGCAGGGAGCGGGACGACCGTGTACTCCACGAACGCTGCCTCGGTGCAGTGCTCGACTTTGCTGAACAGGCAGGAAAACGCCTGGTGCTCCACGTCGAGAACCTCAACATGCTGTTCTCCGACATGACTGACCCCGACGCGGAATGGTGCTTGAGAAAGACGCTCCAGACCGAGCCACGAATCATGTTGATCGGAAGCGCGACAAGCAGGTTCGGAGGAATCGACAGGCCCGACCGGGCGCTTTACGACCTCTTTCGGGTACTCACGTTGCGGCCGCTTGATCGAAACGAGAGTGCGGTACTGTGCGAGAGTGTTTCCGGGAAAGACCTGGACGACGGCGTGGTCCGCCGCCTTCAGATCCTCACCGGGGGAAGCCCCCGATTGCTCGCGATCGTGGCCCGGTTCGGAGCTGAACGGTCGTTTCGCACCCTTCTGTCCGATCTGCTCGATCTTGTCGACGAGCACACGGCTTATTTCAAAAGCCATCTGGAGTCCTTGGCCCCCCAGGAGCGGCGGGTGTACCTCGCTCTAGCGGAATTATGGAAGCCGGCGACCGCGCGCGAGGTCGCCGTGCGCGCCAGGATGGAAACCAGCAAGTGCAGTGCGCAACTCAGGCGACTGAAGGGACGTGGCGTGGTGTCGGACGCCGGCGGAACAGACCGCAGGAAGCAGTACTACGTCAGCGAGCGTCTCTACAACATCTACTACCTGCTTCGCCGGAGCCGTGGCACGGACAACCTGGTGGGGGCACTCGTCCGGTTCATGGACGCGTACTATTCCCACGCGGAACTGCGAGGGATGGTGGACGACATGGTGGCCGAGTTGGGAGCCGTCGATCACTGTACGCGCCTGATCTACGAGGCGGCGTTGAAACAGTTCAGCAGCCTGCCGGAATTGGCCTGGCACGTGTATCGGGAGCACCGGGATCACTTCCCTGGAGAGGTGAGGGAGATCACGGAGGAAGCGGCAGCCCTGTTGACACGAGGTGGGGTCAAGTTCGAGAAGGGCGATCTCCGTGGAGCGCTGATGGTCCTCGAGGATCTCCTGGAGAGGTTCCAGACGCACACGGCGCCCACTGTTCGGTTCTGCGTGGTCAACGCGCTCGTGAACAAGGGCGTCATTCTAGTGCGTCTGGATCGGGGCTCGGAGGCGATGGCCGCATATGATGAGGCGGCCGCACTATACGAGACTTCAGGTTCGCCGGAACTCCGCCCAGGTGCGGCTAAGGCGCTGTTGAACAAGTCCTACGTTCTCACCAACCTGGGGCGGACACGGCATGCAATCGAGGTCTGCGACCTCCTGATCAAACGGTTTCCCAGTGATGGATCGGATACGGTTGCCGAGTTTGTGGCCTCCGCCCTCTTCAGTCGCGGTAGCATGCTCGAAGAGATGGGGCGTGCGGAGGAGGCGTTGGCGTCCTATAGCAAACTCAATGACCGATTCGGGCTCAGTGAATCGGCAAGTGTCCTGGTCTCGGTCGCGAACGGGCAAGCCAACAAGGCTGAGACCCTCTTTAACCTCCGGCGATGGAATGAGGCGCTAGAGCTCTGCGAGGGTGTCCTGGCCAGGCTCGGAAGGCACCCATCGCTTCGCGTTCAGCAAGCCACGTGGAGAGTCATGGCTACCAGGAGCGCAGTTCTGAGCGTGCTGGGGCGCACTCGGGAACATCTCTCAGCCTGTCGGGAACTGTTGACTAGACTGGACCGGCATGATGAGCGCGTCTCGGCCGGGGAAGTGGGTGACGACGGTGCGGAGGCTGTGTTGATTCTGGGTCTGGCCACCCGCGCGATCAGGGTCCTGACCTACATCGAGGAAGGGAATCTGGCCCATGCCACCGCGGATGTCCGGGAGATGCTTCGAAAACTCCCGCAGCTCTCTGCGGTGCCGGCGGGTACGATCCAGACACTGCTCGTAGCCAGTTTGGCACTGGGCGTGCACCGGATGGCCTCCGTGATTCGAGAATCACCGTCCGCCGACCATTTGCTCCCGCTCACGACCGCGCTTGATTGGGAAATGGGAAAGAAGCCCAGGGTCGCAACCGAAGTCCGCAAGGTGGCGGAAGACATCCAGCGCGAGTTCGCGGAGATTCGGGATGAGTTGAGCAACGAGACATCGGTTGAGAGTTGAGTTGATACACGTAGTCCCCCCCGGTCGTCCAGCGAGCAGCTGTATGGGAGGCGAGGGCGGCGTTTGTCGTCCACCCCGATCCAAGCTTGCGATCTGAATGGCGACGGGCGCCTCGACCTCGTGGTTTCCAGCGGCCAGAGCGTCTTCGTGCTGACCGGCCAGGGTGACGGCCACTTCGAAGTGACGTGGTCCGGCCCCGCCGGCGAGAATCCGGTGGACTTGGCCATCGCGGATCTCGACGAGGACGGGCTTGCCGACCTCGCGGTCGCAAACCACGAGACGGACCATGTTACGCTGCTCTTCGGGATCGCCGAAGGGGGCTTCGAACGCCGGGACCACTCGAGATTCCGCGTCGACGTCTCGCCGCACCCGCACGCCGTTCGACTGCGCGACATCGAACCGGGGCATGAGTCTGGCCGACGTGACGGGTGACGGCCTTGCGGACCTGATCACGCCGAATTCCGGCCACGTGGTCGTCCTTGTCGCCGACAGGAACGGCGGCTTTCGACCGCGGGCAACCCTACCGGTGCGCTTCGGCCCATTCTCGGTCGTCGCGGAGGATCGGCCACACGTAGGAGCCGGTAGCATGTCATATGGGCAGTTATCTTCATGAAACCATCGGAAGGAGCGAACTTGCCCGACGAGCTACTCGGAGGATGACCACCATGCCTAGCGTCGCATCTCCCCCCACCGTTCTCCGCGAGCTCGACGGACCCGACACCTGTGATATGTGTGGGACCCCGGGCCTCAAGACCGAACTCGTTCGGGACCCGTTCATCTATGGCGCCGGCGACGAAGGCGTCGAGCTGGTCGTAGACATCCCGGTCCGGACCTGCTCCTCTTGCGGACCCTACACAGATGACGAAGCCGAGGACATCCGCCACGACGAAGTCTGCCGGCACCTGGGTGTTCTCACGCCAATCGAGATTCGTGATCTCCGGGCGAAGTATGATCTCTCTCGAGCGGAGCTGGCGAGGATTAGCGGGCTCGGCGAGTCGTCGATCGCCCGCTGGGAAACGCGCGAGATCATCCAGAACGTGGCCAACGACCGCCACCTGAGACTGCTTCAGGATCCGGCCATCTTCCTGCGGGCGAAGTCATTCGCGAACCTCGAGCCGGTTATGACCGATGGGACGGCCCCCCCAATCGTCAAATTGCGATGCACGGCGTGCTGGGGGGACGCACGTCTCTCCGCTTCTGAGAGCGGAACGGTCACAAGAATCGGATGCGCGCTTTGTACGAGCAGTCTATCGAACGATGCGGCGATGGCTGAGTGGAGTGCGATGGAGCGAGAAGCGACCCACAATCTCGCTGAGATGGCGCGCGGGGAAACACCGGACTACCGCCCCGCGGCGAAGTTCGTGGCGAAGATCATCGCCGACATGCCCCGCGACCAGGCCCACTGGGACATGCGGGCAGAGCAGGCACTCAGGCTTCCGGCAAAGGAGGGGCGCACGCACTTTCTCACCCGCGATACCATCCCCGCAGGCGAAGCTGGATACCTCTATCTGCAGGCGAAGCTCCTCGCTGCAGCTGCCCGCAGCCTTCCGTTCGAAACGGCGATTCACCGCTGGGATGAGCTGGATCCCGCCGGGCCATTGAAGCTCCGAATCGACCGCCTGGATGAGTCGGGGATACACCTGGATGTAGATGTAGCTTCGCGGGCAGACCCCGGCACTTGGGAGGAGAGAGCGGGGGCACTCATGATGCGCGGCCTGATGGCGGCATTCTCTTGTGAGGTGGCATTGAAGGCGATTCTAATGACCCGCTGCCATCGGGCGAAGAGGATTCACGACGTGCAGGAGCTGTACTCGGACCTTCCAGAAGATAGCCGGGCGCGTTTGGAAGCGGACTACACCGACATCGGTAACGTACTGAGGGAGCCTGGGAAGATCTTCCACGAATCCCGGTACTTTCAGAACTCTGCAAGCGTCAAGGAGGCAATCGAGCGCGGCTTACACCACGAGAGAATCCACGAATTGGAAAAGGCAGCGAGAGTGATTCTTGATGAGTGCGAGATGTCGGGGCTCGAAGGCAGACTGATTTCAAGACCGCAGGCAACATGGACGGGGAACCTTGGCCAGAAAGCATCCGCCGGAGACTTCCAAGAGGGCATCCGCCTTACCGCCGAGTCCGGCGAGAGTGCATTTGTTTGGCGGAGGCGGACACCCGACGATTCAGATTCCCGGTAGCCGGGATGCAAGATGCAGCCGGCCCAGCTCGACGACCACCTCCGGAAGACCGGAGATCATCTGCGTGCGCTGGCTACCTTGGACAAACTATCGAGGGTGCTCTGGCGTGCCTATTCGAAGACCATAGACTATCTGGAGTACGAGCCAAGCCCGATCATCCGAGTCCGTTCATTCAATGGCTATCAACCCTGACGACCTGCAAAGACGACTATGCGAGCAACTCTGCGCATCCGTCCGCGTGGAGCCGCGTCCCGATGGCGAAGTCATGCTCGAGGCCGACTTCGAGTTCCCCGACGGGGACCGCTACCCCATCTACTTGTCGGAGGCGCCGGGCGGCGTCCGGCTGTCCGACAAGGGCGACACCCTGATGCGGATCAGTTACGACCACGATATCGATGCCTTCCTGGCAGGAAGCCGTGGGCTTCTCATCGAAGGTGCGCCGAAGGCTTGAGCGGCAGATGCCTTACGACGAAGAGAGCCGGGAGAACGGGTTGGCACACGAAGACTCTCGCAGGCAGGAAGCCGCACGTATTCGCGAACGCCTGGCGCGGCTTGCGGCAGAGACGGCTGATCTGACTTCCCGACTCGGAGAACTGGAGGCGAGTGAACCTCCGACCCGGTATGGCAAGCAGCCCGCGGGTCCCGTGACCAAGACGTCGACGCCAAGCGAGAAGATCGCCCTCTTTCGGGCCCTGTTTTGCGGTCGTGAAGACGTGTTTCCAAAGCGCTGGGAAAACACGCGAACCGGTCGGGCGGGCTACGCGCCCGCGTGCGCCAACGAATGGAAACCGCGCCTGTGTGGCAAGCCCAAGGTCAAATGCGGAGCTTGCCCCAATCAGGCCTTCCTGCCCGTGACGGACGAAGTGATCGAGGGGCACTTGCGCGGTCGTCACACGATCGGCGTCTATCCGATCCGGAAAGACGACACCTGCCGTTTCCTCGCCGCCGACTTCGACAGGAAAACGTGGCGGCGAGACGCGAGAGCCTTCCTCGAAGCCTGTCGGTCGAAGCAGATTCCGGCGGCGCTCGAGCGCTCCCGCTCGGGCAACGGCGGACATGTCTGGATCTTCTTTGACAACCCGGTCCCCGCCTCCCTCGCCCGCCGTCTCGGTGCCCATCTTCTGACCGAAGCCATGGAGTGCCACCCCGACATCGGGTTTGCATCCTATGACCGCTTCTTCCCAAGCCAGGATACTCTCCCGACGGGCGGCTTCGGTAACCTCATCGCGCTGCCTCTGCAAGGCGGGCCCCGCAGGATCGGCAACAGCGTGTTCCTCGACCGTGATTTCGAGCCCTACAGCGACCAATGGGCCTTTCTTTCGTCGCTTCGGCGTCTTTCCCCTACGGAAGTCACGTTAGCCACCGACGAAGCGAGTCGACGGGGCCGCGTCATCGGTCTACGCCTGCCGCTCGAAGAACGGGACGAGGAGCCCTGGCTGGCACCGCCTTCACGACGCCTGCCGCTGCCCGAGATCTCCGGAGCAATGCCCGAACGGATCAACGCGGTGCTGGGCGACCAGCTCTACATCCCGCGGGCTGACCTCCCGCCCGGCCTGGTCAACCGGCTGATCCGTGTCGCGGCGTTCCAGAACCCGGCATACTACAGTGCGCAGGCGATGCGGCGTTCGACCTTCGGTGTCCCCCGAATCGTGGCGTGCGCGGAACTGCTATCGCACCACATCGCGCTGCCACGAGGCTGCCGAGAGGTGATGGAGTCGATGCTCGAGGAGCTCGGCATTCGCGTAGATGTGCGGGACGCGCGCGATTCCGGCCGCCCGGTCGAGACGAGCTTTCGCGGCCAATTGACCCCTGAACAGCATACGGCCGCCGATGCGCTGTTGCGGCACGAAACCGGCGTCCTCGCTGCAGCCACCGGGTTCGGCAAGACCGTGGTGGCCGCTTCCGTCATCGCCTCGCGCCGCACGAGCACGCTCGTGCTGGTTCACCGTCTGCAGCTCATGGACCAGTGGATCGCACAGCTGGCGGCATTTCTCGATCTTCCCGCCGCGTCCATCGGGCAGATCGGCGGCGGAAAGCGCAAACCGCTCGGGCTGGTCGATGTTGGCGTGATCCAGAGCTTGGTGCGCAACAGAGAAGTAGACGACATGGTGGCCGATTATGGACATCTCGTGGTCGATGAGTGTCACCATCTCCCCGCCGTCAGCTTCGAGGCCGTCGCACGCCGCACCAAGGCCAGATATGTGCTCGGCCTGTCGGCAACCGTTACGCGTCGGGATGGTCACCATCCCATCATCTTCATGCAGTGCGGGCCCGTACGGTACCGGGCAACCGCCAAGGCACAGGCTCGTCGGCGCCCCTTCCGGCACCGAGCGATCCTCCGGCCGACTTCGTTCCGGCTGCCGGCGGTCGTGGACGGCGAGCGACCGCCCATCCAGCAGGTGTATGCCGCGCTGGCCGTTGACGAGACACGCAACAGGCTGATCGTTGACGATGTCCAAGCGGCGGTCGAGTCCGGACGCTCACCCATCCTTCTCACCGAACGCAGGGAGCACGCCCGGTATCTAGCCGAGAAGGTGGCCCGCGCCGCGCAGAACGTGCTCGTGCTTCGCGGGGGCATGGGGACGCGGGAGCGTCGCGCGTTGATGCACCGCCTGGAGGAGATTCCGGAAGGCGAGGAGCGGGTGCTGGTCGCAACCGGCCGATACATCGGGGAGGGGTTCGATGATGCCCGCCTCGACACGCTGTTCCTGACGATGCCGTTCTCCTGGAGAGGGACGCTCGCGCAGTATGTGGGCCGGCTCCACCGCCTCCATCCTGAAAAGCGCGAGGTGCGCGTCTATGACTATGTTGACGAGTGCGTCCCCATGCTCAAGCGCATGAGCGAGAAGCGGGTCTCGGGCTATCGGAATCTCGGCTACAGCGCCGAATCGAACGTCTTGGCGGAGTCGAGCGGGCCGGCAGACGTCCTGCGGTGAGGCCACGCGAGTGAACCGGATTGCGTCGCGTTGCCTCGCTGGACTCGGCCTCCCCGCGAAGGATCCCCAATCGGTCGTAGGCGAACTCGGACGGCCCGGGGCGCCTCAAGCGGTTCGACTTCACTGTCGCCAATCCCCCGTTCTCCGACGATGTGTACCTGGTGGTGACGGAGATCCACACCGCTGACGAAGGTGCGCTGAATGGATTGGAGGGAAAGAACGGCGTCACCAAGGGCAACGTCAATGCACGGGTTGCAGAGCCCTCGCACACCGCCTCGACAAAACCCGCGCGATCAAGCAGGGTTATGATGCAGCAGCTCCTAACCGGTGCCATCCGGCTACCCATCCCCGACGACGACACGGAGGACGACGACGCACATGACGCCTGACCCTTCTCAAGTCGAGCGGATATCCTCCTGGCGGGACGAGCACCTGGACTGCATCTGCGGACTCGCGAACGGTCGAGGCGGCGTCGTCGAGATCGGGCGGGAGATCCGCCGCGAGGCCATCGAGGTGACCGACCTGCTCCGTCTGGCGGACCTGCGCAGATCAGCCAGAAAACAACCAGAAAATCGGGATCAGCCAGAAAACCGCCAGAAAGTTGGGGACCGCATCCTCGCCTTCCTGCGGAAGAACCCGTCCGCCAGCCGCCGCGAAATCGCCGCCACCCTCGGCGCCACGCGATCCACCGTCCGGTATCGGCTGGACAGGTTGCGCGAGGCCGGGAAGATCGAGCGGGTGGGTCCCGACAAAGGTGGTCATTGGAGCGTCCTGGACGAATCCGCCACCGAGGCCGGCCGATGACACCCGAGACCCAGAACGTCGAGTGGAAGCGCTCCTGGCGCGACGAATACCTCGCGTGGATCTGCGGCTTCGCGAACGCGCAGGGCGGCATCCCTTGAGATCGGCAAGGACGACAAGGGCGACATCGTCGGGGTCCGCAACGTGCTTTCGCTGATGGAGGACATTCCGAGCAAGGTGCGGGCGCTGCTCGGAATCGTTGTCGACGTGAACCTGAAGTCGGAGTCCGGTCTGGAGTACATCGAGATCGTCGTGGAGCCGCACTCGAACCCCATCAGCTACCGGGGCAAGTTCCACTACCGAAGCGGCAGCACCAAGCAGGTGCTGGAGGGCGTGGCGCTGACCCGCTTTCTGCTCGAAAAGCATGGCCGGACGTGGGATGACGTGGCCCTGCCCGGCGTGACGCTGGGTGAGCTCGACGGCCGGATATTCGATGGGTTCCGACGGCGAGGCGTCCAGGCGGAGCGGTTGCCGTCGGAAGCACTGGACGACTCGGACGAGGACGTGATCGAGAGACTCCAGCTCCGCGACGGCGCCTTTCTGAAGCGGGCCGCCGTCCTGCTATTCCATCCGTCGCCACATCGATTCCTCATGGGTTCCCACGTCAAGATCGGCCACTTCAGGGGTCCCGAACTGATCTATCAGGACGTCATCGAGGGCGATCTTTTCGCACAGGTGGACCGGACGCTTGACCTGCTCTACACCAAGTACACCCGGGGTGTGGTTTCCTACGACGGCATCTATCGTGTCGAGACCTTCCCAGTGCCAAGGAGAGCCATGCGGGAGGCTGTCATCAACGCCGTCATCCATCGCGACTACGCCAGACAGACATCCACGCAGATTCGCGTGTACCATGATCGCATCACGATCCGCAATCCGGCCGAACTTCCGGTCGAATGGAACGTCTCCACCACCGGAGGAATGCTGTCGGACCCGCACAACCCGAGAGTCGCCCACGCCTTCTTTCGGGCCGGGCTGATCGAAGCATGGGGCCGAGGGATCCACCAGATCCGCGAACGGTGTCTCGAAGCTGGCAACCCGGCGCCGCTCTGGGCCCGGGAACCCGGCGGCGTGCTCCGCCTGCGGTTCCCGTTCTCCGGGGCCTACCTGGCGGCCGATGCCGCCGCCCGCGGAGTACCGGGCTACAGCCAGGAAAACGCGGGAGAAGGGACATGGCCGGACAACCGCCAGAAGGCCGCCGAAGGGTCACCGACTTCCCCAAAGACTTCCCCAAAGATTGCCCCAAAGACTTCCCCAAAGACCACCCGAAGCATTGAACCGATGCCTGGGGCAGAGCGGATCCTCGCGGTCCTGAGAGACGAGCCCCGGATCACTCAGTCCTTGATCGCCAAGCGTCTTGGAATATCTGTCAGGGCAGTGAAGTACCACTTCCGCAAGCTGCGCGAGGCCGGCGCAATCCGGCGCGTCGGTTCATCCAGAGTCGGCCATTGGGAAGTACTGTGACCGCCGTCGGCGAGCTGGAAAGGCGCACCCAGGAACGGGTCGTCAACCATTTCCGGCACACACGGTCACCGTCGACCTGATCGACTGGGACAACCCGGCCGCCAACGACTTCGCCATCGCTGAAGAGGTCACGGTCGAGGGACACCACACCAAGCGGCCCGACATCGTGGACTTCACCCGGCCGTTCTTCCAGAGAGTACCGGAGTACGCAATTAGAATTAGACTTCGCGGGCTACCCCCGGATTCGTGGTCTCGCTTCCGGCGGCCGCGCCCACGCAGCTCCACCGGCCGACACGGGAGCGACGTTTCTCCTCGCACATGGGCAAGCACCTCGCCAAGTGCCGCTTCCACCTCACGTCCCAGATCCGTTCGCCCGGTCGTCAAGCCGTACGCACCCGTTCGATGAACTCGTCGCCGGTGCCGCACTCGAACAGCGCGTCGGTCACCTTGTCGATGCCCTCATTGCCAGTCAGCTCCTCAACCGCGTCGGACACTTGCCCCGCCGTGGCCTCGCCGAACCTCCGCGCGATCAGCCGACGCAGGACCATTGCCTGGCCCTGCGTCCGACAATTCTAACAGCGTCTCCAGTCGCTCGACCACGAATGCGTTCCAGGCTGGCGTCGCCGAGTTCCGCGACCCTGAGTCGCAGAGCTGCCACCTGCTCAGCCATGTCCTCAGGCCCGTGGCTTCGGGCCACCCCGAGCACCAGCGCCGTGATGTCGTCCAGCGGCCGACCGGTTCCCGCCCCTTCTCGCCACGACACCAGGCGGAACCGGCCCGGATCGGAACGCTGGAACAGGTCGGCCACGCGATCCGGACCACTCCAGGGACCGTCGCCGTGGTAGAGGACGAGATAGACGAACTCCGGCAGCGCGTCGCCGGGGCCGAAGTCGGGTCCGGTTGCGATTCCCTCGAGCGCCAACGCGGTGTATGTGGTTATTGGCAGCACGTGATCGCGGATCAGGATTCCGACGATGCGGCGATCGGCGAAGAACGACTTGAGGAAGGGATCGTGCATCGCGTCTCTGGGAAGGGGGGACGCCAAGTTCGCGGAGGTGATTGGGCGGATCGATGGCCGGATGGGCCGAGTTGTGGGATGAGGGAAGAGTGCCCGCGTCGAATGGCCGCCGGACACTCTCCTTCGATCGCCACTCTTTCCTATTGACTCTCGCGGTCATGGCTGTTACAGTCGTGACATGTCTATTCATGATGCCAGAGATAATCACCTGAGTTACGGAGGTAACGACAATGACACTTCCCGCCCCTCCCCCCGAGACCATGCGCCTGTCAGCGCAAACCCGCAATCTGATTCACGAAGTCGTTGACCACATCGTTGACGAAACCGACGCCCGGGGCATCCCTTGCCCTGGGCGCGTCACCGTGCAGGAAATCGTGGACGTTGCACTAACGGTCCTGTTGCACACCGACCCCGAGGAGGTAGTTGGGGCCCTCGTGGACAGAAGGCTAGAGGGTTAGAGAGTGCGAACGACGCGCGACACGAAGCGTTGGTTGGCGATTGGTGCCACATGGCTCCTTGCGATTCTGACTCTGATTAGTGCGATCAACGCACCGGAAGACGTACAGCAATGGTTGGATCGAGTGTTCACGGAGCCCGTTCGTTGGGGTATCCGCATCGCTTGGGGCGCGACTGCGATTGCTTGGATCCTCGTGAGCCTGGACCGGTTGGTGAAGGGTGGAGTGCGATGGTGGCGGCGTTTGTGCCATCAGCTCCGCCGATGGCAAACTGGGCTGAGGAGTCTGGCGTGGCGGGTGGATTCGATTGTCTGGGGCGTTTACATCGAATACTGGGCTCACCAAGGGCCTAGCATCGGTGAAGATGGGGACCTTCTGTCACACCCGCGTGATGCCGAATCGGGGCGCTCAATACGCCTACGTGTTGGACGTTCCACGGTTATCAACGCGAACCAGTGCGCCACGTCTAGAAAGACTCGGCCGACCGAACTCGCGGACCACATTGCCTTGGATGGGTTCAAGATCAGCTTTAGGGTCCGGGGGGATGGCTACCTGCTCACCTTTTCCAGCGAAGGCTATCCCTTCTTCCCGGAGGAGAGCCCTGAACCGGGGCGGATGACCCCAAGTCAAATCGCGAAATGGCGAAATGGATCTCAGTACACGTTGGATTTCAATGGAATGGATAGGGCCATGGAGTTCAGGGTATCCGTGACCCGATACGAGGGCTGGCTTCCGAGAGGCCCATTTACCTGGCGTGAGGCAGACGACCCAGTTGAACCATAGCGTCTCGACGGTTCGATTGGCGCTTTCACATCGCAGCGCACACCCCGAAGCAGCCGCAACACCACCTCGGCCTTCACCGGGCTGTGCCTAACGAACCTTGATTGGAATGGACTTCAATCCGGCCTCCATTGGCATTACGCTGTCAGGAGCCACTTGACGAAGGAACGGGAACCGATCCAAGCCGACACCACGTGGTCGAGAGCGTCACAGGTCTGAATCGCCGGGCAGTGATCGTAGGGGAAGGTTGCACCGACCTGCAGTTCGAGATTCGAAGCTCTATTGGCGACGACGTGCTGGGCCGTCTCGATCCACTCGCGCTGCTTCTTCACCCCCGATTCTGAGTCTCCCCGGAGGGTTCGCAGATCGACTTCCAGGTAGGCATCCTGAAAACTCGGGCCTCTGCGCGTACGCCAATGCCGCTGCTTCAAAACCAGGCCGGGCACCATGCCCGGGCAATTCGCCATCGCAGGCGCCATGTCCCGCGACACTTGGGACATCATGCCAGCCAAGCTCCGAGACCGCAGCTTGGTCCACAATCCGCCCCGTGCCTTGTTCGGAAGGACCACTCTCGCGCATACGTCCCTGTCTCCGACGTATAGCAAGAGGTGCGGGCTCTCGTTGAATGCGCCCACGGACCCCCGAAACCCAAACACACTCCAGCCACCTTTCGGCAGCTTTCTCGCTGGATCAGGATTGATCCGGAGACGGTGCTCCAAGTCGGGGCGGCGGCCCAGCAGGGCCATCGCACGCTCCACCTGCTCCTGATGGTCAGCAACGGGGCTGAACCCCGGGAATCCTTCAATTGGTCTCATGTGGTATTCGCCCCAAGCCTCGACTTTGCAGATCGGCCACGCTACGTCGCGAGCAGCCCTCGTCGCAACCCGTACCAAGTCAGGCAACCACGGAGCTCGGCGACGGGAGTCAGCCCACCCGCCACGGCTCATCTGCCTTGCTTGGCCGGCAGTACCTGAAGCGCAGACCAGTCACCCTCGTAGACGGACAGAATCGAGCACACGAAAGGAGCGTGCGATGGACTTGTCATTGATCTAGGATGCGATCACCCGAAATCTTGCCACGGTGTCGGTGGTGTCCCTGGGGGGTCCGATCTGGGCCGGAGTCAGGTGGCTGTACTGCCGAGTCAACAAGAAGCGTCGCTTCAGGATGCTGCGGGACGAAGCGGTTGGCATCGCGCGGGAGATTTCGTTCCTCCAGCAGTCCTGGCAGTACGATCAAAAACGGGATAAGCGCGCCTCCTATAGAGTGGAAACCGTCGACAACATTGTTGAGATGGTCCGCGGCCTCCAGGACGATCTCCGACCGCTGGGCGTCCACCTTTTCTCCGAGGATGAGATGTCTACGGAATGGCTATATGCCTTCGACAAGCCAATGAAGGACGGGAAAGTGTTCGGGCCCCTGGCTGAGGAGCGACGCCGGGAGACCGGGCTGGCGGTACAATCGGTGAGCAGGCTCATGCGTTCGGGCGAATACCGGAAGGCGAAGCAGGAATTCCCTCCGACCTACGGCGTCGCGAGAATGAGGATCAGCGCCGAGATCAAGAGCCAGCGGGCTGAAACGACGAGGGACTTCATGGTGGAGCAAGGAATCGACGACAATCGTCCCGTCGGCGGGCTCGTTCATACCAGTGCCAAACGGGGCGAATGATGACACCTGTGATGCGCGACGCCACGGGTCACAGTACGGAGCGCGATATGAACCTCCATGTCTTGGAATCCCAGATTCGCGGGTTGCGGCGCACCGCGGACGACCTCTTCACAGAGTTCGACCGCAGCATTCAACCGGACGCCCGGCCAGCCACACCCGACGAGAAGGACAGGTTTGAAGCGTCCATCCTGGTGATGCCGATCCTGCGCGCTCTCGCGGCGGAACTCTCATTGAAGGCGATCTCGTTCAAGCGATCCGGTGCGTTCGAGTGGACACATGATCTTCGCGCGCTGTATGACGCACTGGATGACGACATCCGAAATCGGATCGAGCGGAAGGCCGCAGCCAAGTGGATGGATTCCATCCAAAGCACCCTGACGAAGCACAAGGACGACTTCGTCGGCTGGAGATACGCCTGGGAGGACAGGCCGCTCAACACCAATCCGAACGACCTTGACGAGGCAGTGGAGATCCTAATGGCGCTCTATGAGGAGGTCGAGCCCAGGGCGGAGGTCACTGGACCGGACCAGTAGGTGGCAGGGGTACGGCCTCCCTCAAACCCTGTCTGAATGGCGACGGGCGGCTGGACCTCGTGGTTTCCGGCGGCCACTGAGTGGCGTCACCTCGTCAGGGCGATCGCTCCGGCAAGCACGGACATAATGATGTCCGGACCGTGCCTCTCCGTGGCCTTGGCTTCCCAGTTCGCGAGGCCCGCGCGAAGGTCACCGGCCATGTCATCGTGGCCGTCCAGCAAGCGGCCCCCGTCCCGCCACAGCGCGGACGGGTATCCGATCCGGTGCGCGGCAAGCCACAGTGCGGCCACCTGGCCGTTCGTGAGCGCCGGGACGTTGAGAGTTTCCACGTCGTCCATCATGTCGTAATACAGCGACCGGCCAGTGAATGCTCTCTCTTCCGCGTCCATCGCGGCCACCACGCTTTCCGCGTGTACCTTCGCGTTGCTCGAGAAGAAGATCGAATCGATTATCGGGATGCCGAAGGTCATAGTACCCTCCCATACGCGCCCGACCGGAAGACCCATCACGCATCCGCGCCCGCTTGGCCGGGGTGACGACCGCTTCGAAATAACGTGGTCCGTTGCCGCCGGCGAGAATCCGGTGGACCTGGTCATCGCGGATCTCGACGGGGATGGGCTTGCCGACCTCGCACGCCGTTCGACTGCACGACATCGACTCCGACGGCCGACCACGTGGCCGTCCTTCTGGCGCAGAACAGGGTTTGAAATCAACCGGATCGTCGACCAACGCCTTCATCCACCAGCGGGGCAAGCTCTTCCCACGCCTCGAAAATGGTCTCCACCAGACGGGCGCGGTATTCCTTGAGGTTGTCACCCTCCCAGAACCTGCCATCCGGCGGGTCAACGTTCTTGCATGCTGGCCAGTCGTGGGTCTGCCGAGGATAACCAGGCCGCGCCTCCTTGGTGAATGGCGCTCTGTAGTCGTTCACGTTCGTCCTGACTCCGCAGATCAGCCAACCATGGGGAGGGAAGAGCGCTTTCTTGCGCTGCCATTCCAATCTCACATCCGGGTCGTCGTCGCCCTCGGGCCAACCCCGTCGACGGAGGCCGACTCCTGGCCAGTCTCCTCCAACGAGAAACGACTCGACGCCGTTGGCAGCGATCCTGCCGTTCGCGAGTGCCGCGTCGAGATCGCCCTTAAGGCTCCGGTAGAATCGGTCCACGAACTTGATGACTTCGGTCTCCAGACCAGCCCACTCTCTGATCCGCTCTTCGTGCTGGAAGAAGAACTTGATCTGTTCGTTCTCGATCCGATTCATCCAAACTGCTCCTTGAGCGTGCGAAGGTAGTTTCTGACGACATCGACCGCGTCGGCCTCTGCGGTCGCTGGCAGTGATTCGTCTAGTGCCGCGGCCAACATTGCTCGCACCTCGGGCCACGAGATAGCCGTGAAAGCCCGCTGGGCTTCCGGTGTGGTCGCTGTGAACGGCTCGCCGCCGTCTGGTGTCAGGAAGAGGAACAGCGGCGCGATCTCGCTCCTGAAGTTCTCGTACAAGTCGTCGCACTGGTCGGGTTGCTCTGACGCGTCGACCTTGTTCTCGATGATGAGCGTGAAGTTCCGGCCCCACACGACTAGGTCGGCCTCTCGGCCATTCCGCCAGTACGAGAACACCACTTTCCTGACTGCCACCGGCGCCGACACCGGCTCCCCGGTGCAGCGTCGTACCAAGCGCCTGACAAGCCCGCATCCGAGGCCGTGGCGCGCCGTCGGCTTCAAGAGCCACTCGAGCATGCGCGAGTGAGTGTTTTCGTCGCGGGCGAGTCCGATGACATCGAGGAAATCCGACGGCCCACTCACCCACAGCCCATCCGAGATGAGACGCTCCTGCTGGTGACGCATCTCCGATATGGCTTCGTTCCAATTGGCCAAGCGCGCCGTCGCCTGGCGCGCGGAGATCTCTTCCCACTCGGCTTCCATCGCACGAATGTGGGCATCCCAGGAGTTGACTCGATCGACCGACATGGCTTCAGGGGGTACGTGTTCCGACGACGCCGATCACCAGTTCCAGCAGGGCGATGATCGTGTCTGGCGGTTCAAGGAGAAACAGCGCCGAACGTAGCAACCCACTTCTGGGCACGCCAGAATGCCGACCGTGAACGCTATGTCAACTAAACCTGACACAATGTCAACCCTAGTTGACATCGGGAATCCACGAGGGATCGCCATGGCACGCTGAGACGCCCCTACCCACTTTGGCCCTCCTCGCGACGCTTGGATTCCGTCCTGCACGGATCCGGGCTTTCATTATCGCCGGGAAATCATAAACATGCCACCGTTTGTCGCCCACGAGTCGTCAGCGGAGCCATAGGTTGGGAATTGAATGAATGTTGACCGGCTGGAGGCGGGCGTCGCGGCGATGCTCTTTGAAGGCCCGGGGAGGCGCTCTCCCTTCCGCTAGCCCGGATTTCTCACACGGAGCCAGGGTAGCGACCTGAGGGCGGTATCTGGGTGGTGATTGTGCCGTTGGACCGTGTGACGAGAGAGCGAGGAGTGCCGGTGACGGTGCAGGGATGGCGAGCGGAGGGGGATTCAGGTGACG
>JAJDXM010000004.1 GCA_022823225.1 Gemmatimonadota bacterium | reverse complement strand
CACCGTCTCGTGGCGTCCGGTGTCCGTCTCGACGCCGATGTAGGACCGCAGCTCGTCCGTGTAGATGGCTTCCGCGTCCGGGCTGACGGTGCGGTTCACGAATCCCTGAATCGTGTCCTTCCGGACGTTCGGGATGCGCTCGATCCGCACCTTGCCGCCCCGCTCGATCGCCCCGGCCACCCAATGCTTGTTGCTGTGGGCGTTCTCGCGTCCCTTCACGCGGCCGCCGACGAGCGTCTCGTCCACCTCGACCACCCCGAACAGGGTCGGCCCCTCGAACGGGTCGTTGCCCATGGCCTCGCGGATGCGGTGGCAGAGATACCACGCCGTCTTGTACTGGCACCCGAGCGACCGCTTGAGTTGGTTCGCGCTCATGCCCTTCTTGGATTCGCACATCAGGTAGATGGCGAGGAACCACTTCCGAAGCGGCAGGTGGCTGCGGTGCATGATCGTCCCGGCCATGACGCTGAAGCGGTACTTGCACCCCCGGCAGCGCCACTGATTACGGCTGGGCACCTCGTCCACCTCCGTGTCGCCGCACCGCGTGCAGCACACGCCGTCCGGCCACCGGATTGCCTCCAAGGCGTCCCTGCACCTATCATCAGTGTTGTACTGGTCCAGCAGCGAAACGAGGTTGACTCTCTTCATGGCTGATTCTCCTAGTTCATCTCAGACGGTTCCCTGGGATCACTCTCGTCATGCGGCGGCAGGTGGTGCGCCAACTCGACACATCTACCAGCGAGTAGGAGAAGCGTCTGCTTCTGTGCCGAGAATCGATACCAGCCCCGATCAGTGCGAAGTCGTATTACTCCCAACGGATCATGAGGATTTCTGGGTGCTAGAGCGACGACCTCTAGGATTTCGTAGACGACTTCGCTACCGGGTGACTCACGCATTGATTCGGTTCCTTTCAAGGATGGGGAGGGTGGCGTGAAGCGACGAAAGACGAAACGGCGGCGGAAGGTGCCTCGGAGCATCGCCCAGAAGACCGACCGCGAGATCATGGAGGCCGTCTTCCCCAAGCGCGTCATGAACGAGGTCGACCGGGTCGTCAACGAGCACCGCGAGAAGGGGAAAAACGCCTCCGTTTCGGGAAGCTAACACCGCCCCCGGTGTGCATCAAGTACATAACCACCAGTGGACATTACAGTATTGGCATTTCCAATTGTCAGGGTGGGTCAGTTGGCGACAATCGGTCGAGCCCCTCCCGCGCCTGGGCGTTGCCGGCGGCCGCCGCCTTCCCGTACCACTCCCGCGCCGCTTCCAGATCGCGGGCCACGCCGCGCCCGGCCTCGTAGGCTTCGCCGAGGCGCAGTTGGGTGATCGCGTCGCCGCGCTCGGCGGCCCGGGTCCACCACTCGACCGCCTGTGCCGGATCTTCCCCGACGCCGCGGCCCTCTGCGTAGTTGTTGCCCAGGTTGTGCGCGCCGAGGACGTGGCCGCGCTCGGCGGCGCGGCGGTGCCAGGATGCGGCGAGCACCAGGTCGACCGGCTTGCCGAGCCCTTCGTCGTAGGCGGTCCCCATCAGGAAGACCGCCTCGATGACGCCCGATTCGGCCGCCCGCTGCACCTTCCGGATCACCCCGGCGGCGATCTCGCGCGCCCGCTCCTCGTCGCGGGGATACCCCATGCGCCCGGTGGAGTGCACGCGCGCCATCCACATCACCGCGAGCGGGTCTCCCGTCGCGGCCGCCTGTTCGAGCAGTTCGCGCGCGCGCCCGTCGTCCACCGCGCCGGCCACCCCGGTGTAGTGGTCGATGGCCTCGACGAGCGCGGTGTGGGGCTCGGCGGGGGCGGGGACGCATGCGGCGGTGGGGAGGAGGAGGGCGAGGATGGGGGTCCACGCGGATCGGCGGCGTGCTGTGATGCCGGGACTGGCCGCCGGAGCATGCGCGTCGGCGCTGGACAGGATGGAGATCATTGCTACCCAGATAAGTCCGCGGAACCGCTCACGTCAATCACGATCACCTTCACCCTGTGGCGATGGGGTCCGCCGGAGGGCGCAGGGGCGCCAGTTGCGCGTCCAGTGCTGATCCGTTTGCACGTGATCCTTACGCACGCTCTTGCACACGTAGTGGGCGAACCCGGCTGAGGCGAATCCTTCCGCGATACGCACCACCATCCCCTCACGCTCTCCGCCCAGCGCTGATTGTTTCGCGTGCTCGTTCTGAATGAATCCCCGCATTTTGGCGACCGAAGCAAACGCGCCCCTGTGGATGACCGGCACAACCGGGATGCTCCGCTCGGCGGCGAACTGCTCAAGTTCCGCCATGGATCCGAAGTCCCCCTTCCAATCGCGAAGAGCGAACGCATGGAACGTCTCATTCTCCCTGATCGGCTCATACTCGATGCTGTGCACTCCGTAGATATCTTCCCCATATAACAGGACGTCCGGGTCGGTTACCTTCCAGGCGTGGTGCTTCTTGACCATCGCCATCCACTTGTTGGCGGCCTCGTCGGCTACAGAGCGTCCGTAGACCTTCCCCCGGTGGATCAGGACATTGCTTCCATCGAGCTTCTCGGTCACAACGATCGGACGCCCGACGAAACGTTTGGGATCGGCGTGCAACGTGTCGCGGCGGCCCGTGGTTGGCGAATAGGGCCAGTAAGGGGTGCGAGGGTACTTCAGCCTACCGGGAAGCATGGTCGGCGCGCGATTTTTCCGGGCGGGTCGCATGCTCGGGGCAAAGCTGCCGCACATCGATTCCTAACCGGTCGGTCAGTTCACGATGCTCGGCCCAGTCCGAGTCGGCGGCGTTGACGATCAAGGCACCGGCCTTGATGGCGACCGCCAGGAACTTCGCATCCTTCTTCAGGTTGTTGGGTGGGAGGACTGGATCGCGGAAGTCCCTGCCTTCGGGGTCACGGGGTTCGACCGGTGTCAGGTGGACTCTGTGGGGGTTGCCCATTTGCTGCCAGATACGCTTGTAGAAGACCGTGCCAGGCATTGCTTGCCCTTGGTCCTTGGTTCTTCTTCCATACTCGCGCATGATGAGCCCCTTATCGTCGACACATACGACTTCCTTGTGGGAAAGCCTCATCAGCTCATCCACACACTTGAGTTGACAGCTGACCTCCACATGGGTGTCCCGACCGTTGGCCGCCACGAGGACGTTGGTGTCTACGACCGACCTGCTGGTCATCGCGAAGAGTCCGTCAGCTTGCGGCGCAGTGTGGCCGATCTGATCGCGGCGATCTCTTCCATCTCGTCACCAAAGAAGTCGGCGGGCCAATTCTCAATCTCGCCCCAGTGGTTCAGTTGCAGGTCTTCCAGCCTGCCGACACCACGCGACACCGTCGAGAAATAGAGCCGCACGTCGTCCCAGGAGATGGGGAACGGGAAGGTGGGTCCCTTTCCGGGTACTGTTACCCTCCCCTCGGCAACACGGCGCTGAAGGCGCTGCAACAAGGGCTGGCTATGTGACTCAACGATTATCTGAAGTCTCCGATGTCTCGCAACGCATAGAAACAGGTCTGCCAATCGGCTTTGCACGGCAGGATGCAGGTGGATCTCGGGCTGCTCGAGCAGTATCACGGAATCCTCCGGCACGTAATACAGCAGGACAAGAACCGGAAGGACCTGGGAGACACCGAATCCCACGTCCGTCAGAGTCGTGGAGGTCTTGGATGAATTCGCGGTCACGCGTGCTTGATACAGGTTGGAGCCGGTTCCGATCTCTTCCATCGAGAATCGATCTATCAACCCGAGTTCTCGGAGCCAGTGCGCGATCACTTGCTGAAAAGGCTGGTTATGCGCCCGCTGCTTGAGTTGACGGGCCTTCCCTTGTGCGGTGGCGGCCAGAATTGCATCGATGGCACGCTCGCCCCGGGGTCCGACATCTGCTGGGCTGGCTCCGCTCCAGTAGTATTGGCGCTGGGGATAGTCCCGGAGCGGGCCGAGATAGTAGATGCGGTCCATGAGGCTCTCGTATGACAGCTCCAGGTCGCTGAGGAAGTCGGCGTTCTGGTATGACCACCTGACCTGCTGAGGGAACGCGTGAGTCTTGACGGGTGGAGGAATCCGGAACGGACGCCCCTGGCTCCGCTTGAGCGCAAAGCCATGGCGCCCGGCGGAAACGTTCAGTGTGTAGGCACGCCGCTCTCCGCGTTCGGAGGGCTCGAGCGCGAAGACTGTGTCGTCGAACCGGTAACTCAGGCTCCGTGTGAAGAGAGAGGAAGATTGCTTCGTTTCGGACAGGCCGACAGTGCATCGGATAGCCATTTCCCGGCCTGTGAAGCTGACCGGCCTTCCATCGGCAGATTGCGCCGCGATCCTGAGGCGCTTGGGCAGAGTCCACCCCAGTTCCCAGCTGATGTCCGTGTCGGTGTTGCGGCCGTGGACCACTTCACGGTAGCTACCGAGATTCGCAAGGTTCTCCGGGCCGCCGAAATCAAGGACGATTCGACGGTCCGTCGCTTCCCGAGTCTGCTTGAGTAGCAGCAGGAATTGAACCAGGCTGCTCTTTCCGGCGCTGTTCGCTCCGAATACTCCCGTAACGGTAGCGAACGGGATGTCGATCTCTCTCCAAGCCTTGAAGTTGGCAAGCCGCAGCCGTGTGATCACGATGGTCTCCCGCGCTTCAATTGAAAAAACACCATCGCTAATCTACCGGGATGGATCCGAAGGAGGGAGCGGACCTGTAGCATGCGCGTATCGAAGGCTGTGGGCCCGTCTCGGCTGGGTCAAACCAGATCCTCCCCCGCCAGCCCCAGCCGCTCGAGCACCTCGGGCGGCGGCCCGTCGAAGCTCGGGAGCGGCACGTTGCCCATGTAGCCCAGGTCGCGCATCCCTTCCTCGGTCGTCCAGAACCCGGTGGAGCACATGTCGCGGAATGCGTCGAAGAAGCGGGCCTGGGGCTTCAGCTCCTCGGGGGCGTCGGGTTCGAAGCGGACCAGGTCGCAGATCTCGTGCTTCTGGGCGGTGGAGAGGGCGGGGAAGTCGACAGCACCGAAGCGGTCACGGGCGGTGCGGTTCAGCCACGCGAGGCCGCCGCGCAGCTGGGTCAGCTGCTCGGTGTGGGCGGGTGCCGAGACGAATTCGTTGATGTAGTCGGGGACGCCGACGGCGCTCGCCGCGGGGGAGCGGTCGTCCGCCGGTATGATCACGTCGGCCAGGGCGGCCACGTGGCGCATCTCCTCGTCGGTGAGGACCATCTCCCAGGGAACGATGGGCGCCAGCATGTCCGGATCGGTCAGGGTGCCCGCGGCGCGGGGGTTGCTGGGGGGGAGGGGGTTGAAGCCCGACAGCTCGGTGTGGGCGGCGTCGGTGCCCGCGCTTCCGCCGGATCCGGCCCCTCCACCGTCGCCCGGCGCGCACGCCGGCACGGTGGCGCCCAGGGCCGCACCCGCGGCAATCACCTTGAGCGCGCCGCGCCGCGTGATGGTGCCCTCGGCCCCACCGTCACCGCCGGCCACGGTCCGCTCCCGTTCCTCGCTCATCCGATGCTCCTCTGCCTGAGCTGCTCGACGATGTAATCGCTGGCCCGCCACGCGATCGCCATGATCGACAGTGTCGGGTTCTTGTCCGCGTTCGACACGAAGGGCGCGCCGTCGGTCACGAAGAGGTTCGGCACGTCCCACGACTGGCAGTACTGGTTCAGCACCGAGGTCCGGGGATCGTCTCCCATCATCGCGCCGCCCACCTCGTGGATGATCTGCCCGCCCTTCGAGATCGCCCGCGAGCCGTCGGTCTGCACGGTGCTCAGCAGCTGCCCGCCCATCTCGTCGACGATCTCGGCGAAGGTGCGCTGCATGTGGAGCGCCTGATTCAACTCGTGGTCGGCCCACTTCCAGTGGAACTTCAGCACGGGGATGCCGTAGCGGTCGACCTTGTCCGGATCGATCTCGCAGTAGCAGTCCTCGTTGGGGATCATCTCGCCCCGGCCATCGAAGAAGAGGAAGCTGCCGTAGTAGCGGCGGCAGTCGTCCTTGAACTGCTGGCCGTAGGTGCCGCCGGTCAGGGGCTCGAGGCCGCCGAATGCGCCGAAGCCGGGCATGCGCCGGCCGCCGCCGAACTCGATGTGGTAGCCGCGGGGGAAGTCGAGCTGCCCGGCCAGCTGCTCGCCGTAGAGCCACCACGGCATGTACATGTGCATCGCGGACGCGCCGTCCTCGTTGTGGGGCGGCAGCGACTGGAGCGCCGGAATGTGCGAATACACGCCCGCGCCGACCGTGTCCATGACGTACTTGCCCACGAGACCGGACGAGTTGGCCACCCCGTCGGGGAAGAGCGAGCTGGTCGAATTCAGCAGGATGCGCGCGCTCTCGCAGGCACTCGCGGCGAGCACCACGACGCGCGCCCCGGCGAATTCGTCGAGCAGCGTGGTCCGGTCGATGTAGTGCACCCCGGTGGCGCGTCCCTGCTCATCGACCGTCACCTCGCGCACCATCGCGTCGGTGCGGATTTCCAGGTTGCCGGTCGCGAGCGCGGGAGGCAGCAGCACGGTGGTGGACTGGAAGTTGGCGCGGATCGAGCAGCCGCGTCCGCACGGCGTCGCCCAGTAGCAGGCGGCGCGGCCCCGCATCGAGTCGGCCGTGACGCGCCGGGCGAGCTCGTTGTCGGGGAAGAGTTCGCCAGGGAGCCGGTCCGGATCCTGGGTCTGGGTCATAATCGCCAGGTGCGCCGGAATCACCGGAATCCCCATCCGCCGGCACGCCTTGCGCGTGAGCAGCTCGTAGGCCCGCGGCCTGGGCGGCGGCTGCAGGACGCCAGGAGACGAATTCGGGGTGTTCTCCAGCCCCTCGTTGGACCCGTAGACGCCGATCAGCATCTCGGTCTTGTCGTAGTAGGGAGCGAGGTCGTCGTAGGACATCGGCCAGTCGAAGCCCAGTCCGTCCCGGCTGCGCGGCTTGAAGTCGTACTCGCCCATCCTCAGCGAGATCCGTCCCCAGTGGTTGGTGCGCCCGCCCAGCATCCGGGAGCGCCACCACATGAACTCGGACCCGTCGGCCACCGAATACGGCTCTCCGGGGACCTGCCAACCGCCGTCGACCGTTGCGTCGTAGAAGCCGAAGGGCTTTTCGGCGGTGCCCGCCGCGCGCAGGGGCGCATCCCTGGGCAGCTGAAACATCGGGGTCTCGCGGATGGGATCGTAGTCCCGGCCCGCCTCGAGGAGAAGGACGCGCAGGCCCGAGGTCGCCAGAATGAAGGCCGTAATGCCGCCCCCGGCCCCCGATCCCACCACGATCGCGTCGTACTGGGGGGATTGAGGCACTTCACCCTGCCTTTCAGCAGTCGCTTGAGCGATGGACTCCGGGGGTCAGCCTTCTTCCGGTCCTCCGGGTGCGAGCCGGTTGGCGCGGAAGGTGGGAATCTCGAAAATGTACGGGCTGCTTGTCGACGAGAGCCAGTAGCTGCCCTCCTGTTCGGCGAGCGAGATGGCCGCCAATTCGTTCCCGTCGGCGTCCGTGGCCACCACGGTCCTGTCGGCCGGCTCGGGCATCGCGGCACCCTCCGGGGCGAAGCCGCTGGCTCGCAGGGTGGCGAGTTCCTGCAGGATGTTGTTGACCGTGATCGCCTCCGCCGCGTCCCCGTTGACCGTCCAGACCGAATCCTGGCGCTCGTAGAGCCGGGTCTCGGTGCCGTGCGTGACGGCGACCCGCGTCACCGCGGCCGTGTCGGCCCGCAGCACGACCTTGTTGCGCCAATCCGCCAGCGGCCTGGCCGCGGCCGAGCGCAGGTCGCCCTCGACGAGGCTCACCACATCGCCGTCCGGGAGGCGGGCGTAGGCGGTCCGAAAGCGCGTTCCGGCCTTGCCCAGGAGCACGAGGGGGCCCTCTCCTGTGCCGATCGCGACGGCGCTGTCCCGCGTGACGCCAAAGCGTTCGTGATTGGCCGGATTGGTGCCGGCTACGGAAACCGCCGCGACCTCCTCCAGCGCGCGGACGAGACGGCCGACGGCGCTGGAGTCGGCCTCGAAGCCGTTGGCCGTCCAGACCCCGCCGCCCATCTCCAGGCGAATCGCGCCCGAAGGACCCTCGATGACGAACAGATCGTGGGGGACCGCCCGCAGCTCCTCCAGCGCGCCCGTCAGGCCTGCATCCACCGTGCGCGGCGAATCGCCGGCTCGGCCCAGCAGCGTCGCCAGGAAGTACAGCGCGACCACAGCCCCGAGAAAATACAGCGACGCGCGCAGGCCCTTCTCGCTCATCGGACGCCTCCGCCGTCTTCGTCCTCGCCGCCCGTCCCGCCGCTCGTGGTGACACGGACGACCCCCTCGGCGACCGCGTCGCTCCAGCGCCGCTCGGCCCGGGCTCCGCGCCTCGTCACCCTGGCGATCCCCACCAGAACGAAGATGGCGGGCACACCGATCAGCGACCCCCACTTCAGGGCGTCCCTGCCGCCGTCCGACTCGAAGGCGAGCACCGGAGGGGTCCTGTCCTTCGACCGGATCGCGATCAGCGCCTCGTCCTGCGCGAGCCAGTCGATGGCGTTGGCCGCGAACACGAGGTTCTGGGAGTTGGCCTGGACGAACTGCTCCTCCAGGAAATCGGCGTCGCCGACGGCAATGAACCTGCCGCCCACGGAGTCTTCGACCGCCACCGCAAGCGTCTGCATGCCAACCTCGTCCTGCGTGGCCCCGACCGGGAAGCTCGGGTCGACCATCATTCCGGCCGGCCGGGTGCCGCCCGACTCCGTGGTTGTCCACAGCGCGGTCACGGCAGGGCCGTCTTCGTCCCAGGTGAAGGGCGCCGCCCAGCCGAAGGTGACATTGCCCAGATCGCGGTTGGTGGCATGGTTGTCGCCCCGGAAGGCCACGGGCCAGAGGGGATAGTCGCGGAGCACGGTGAAGATCCCCTGGCGCGTCTGGACCCGCTCGGCGGAGGCCACGTCGAACACCACCTCGCCAGGTGCCGTCACGCCGCGCTCGGCCAGCAGCGACTCCAGGCCGGACGCGACCGGGATGAGGGTGGGAGACTGGGGGTTGAAGAGGTGGCGCTCCATCAACAGAAGAGCGGCGCCGCCCCGGTCAAGGTAGCTGTCGATGGCGGCGGCGGCATCGGGCGAAACCGGCGTCATCGGGGCCGCCACGACAAGCACATCGATCGAATCCGGCACGAACGGCGCCACGGAGTCGTTGGCGAGGTCCACGCTGGTGATCGAGTAGCGGTCCGCCACGCTCTCCCGGAAGGACCGGTAATGGAACGACTCCCGGGCGTCGAACCCCGTCATGAAGGCCAGCACGGGACGCCTCTCCGCCGTCATCTGCGCGATCGCGGAGACGAGCCGGAACTCAAGGTCGTCCGTCCGGTCGATGACCGGGATCGTCTCCTGCTCGTCGGCGTAGGTGACCGCCAGGCCGAAGTAGCCCCGCTTCACCTGCAGCTCATCGTCGCGCAGGACGTTGAACTCGATCTGCACGACCCCGAGAGCGGTTGCCTCGCTCGCCGCGTCCTCGTCGTCGTCCGGGTTGATGTCCCGCACGGACAGCATTTCGCCCGCCGCGTTCCGCATGTCCGCCACCAGATCGCGCACGTCGCGGACGCGCAGCTGAATCTCGGGGGGGAGGTCGTCGCTGGTGAACAGCGTCAGGTTCACCACGTCGTCGAGGCCGCCGAGGATGTCGCGGCTGCCGCTCGAAAGGGTGAAGAGATCGTCCCGCGTGAGGTCGACCCGGCCGCGCAGGTGTCCCCCCAGCAGGTTGAGGACGACCACGGCAAGCGCGATCGCCCCGGTGCCGAGCCGGAGACGCCGGTAGGCGGCGCCCGCGTGGCTGAGCCGCTCGCGGCCGAGCGCCGCCACCGCAAGGAGGAGGAACAGGGCGCAGGTGGACGCGAAGTAGAGGAGGTCGCGCAGGTCCACCACTCCCCGCGCGATGTTCTGGAAGTGGCTGATCACCGACAGCTGCGCGGCCCAGTTGGCCAGTGCCGGTGGAAGGCCGTACTGGACGATCGGCGACCCGATGAGGACCAGCAACAGGCAGATCGAGGCGCCGAGGATGAAGGCCGTGATCTGATTCCGCGTGAACGACGAGGCACAGATCCCGATGGCGATCATCTGGGCCGCCAGAAGCGCGGCACCAAGGTACTGCGCGACCATGATTCCGGCATCGGCCTCCGACGCCATGAGCACGCCGAGCGCCATCGGGATCGTCCCGGCCAGCGTGATCATCACGAACAGCCAGTTCCCGATGAACTTGCCCGCCACGATCTCGGTTTCGGTGAGCGGCTGGGCGAGCAGCCACTCCAGCGTCCGTCCGCGGCGCTCTTCGGCCAGGCTCTTCATGGTCACCGCGGGAACGAAGACCACGAGCAGCCAGGGCAGGTTGTCGAAAAACGGCCTGAGGGTCGCGTAGGACAGGGCGAAGAGCGAGCGGAAGGCCAGGTAGAGCCCGAGCCCCAGGAATGCCACGGCCAGCACGTACGCCATCGGCTGGTCGAAGAAGCCGCGCAGCTCCCGGCGCGCGACCTCGGCGGTCTGTCCGATCGTCATTCCGCCTCCTCCCGCGCCGACTCCACGGACTGCCGTGCGTCCAGGGTGAGCTCCCGGAAGACCTGCTCGAGGGTGGCGCGCTCGCGCCTCAGCTCCCAGAGCACCCAATCGCGCTCCCTGGCCAGTTGGTAGATCCCGGGCCGGAGTTCGCGGTCGCCCTCCGCCTCCAGGCGCACCCGCATCCGTCCTTCGACCGGTTCCACCGAATGGTCCGCGACACCCGGGAGCGCCGCGAGCGCGCGGGCCACCCCTTCCCCGGCGGCTTCCACCGTGTAATGGGACACGCCCCGCCCGGCCTCGATCAGTTCGCCCACGGTGCCGTCGGCGGCGATGGCGCCCCGGGAGATGATCAGCAGCCTGTCGCAGGTCGCCTCGACCTCCTGCATGACGTGGGTGCTGAGGATCACCGTCCGCTCGCTGCCGAGCGAGTTGACCAGCTTCCGGATCTCCACCCGCTGGTTGGGGTCGAGCCCCTCGGTGGGCTCGTCGAGAACGAGGATCTCGGGCTCGTGGAGGATCGCTCCGGCCATGCCGGTCCGTTGCCGGAAGCCCTTGGAGATTTCGGCGATCGGACGGAAAAAGACCTCGTCCAGCCCCGTCTCCTCGACCGCGCGACCGATGGCGGGGCGGGCGCCGCCGCCGTCCATTCCCCTCAGCCGCGCCACGTACTCCAGGAATTCGCAGACGAGCATGTCGTCGTAGAGCGGGTTCGCCTCCGGCAGGTATCCCACCCGGGACTTCGCGGCGGTCAGGTCCTCGCTGATGCGCGAACCGTCGAACCGGATCGTGCCCTCGTCGGGCTGCAATGTGCCCGTGAGCATCCGCATGGTCGTCGTCTTTCCGGCGCCGTTCGGGCCCAGAAAACCGACGACCTCGCCCCGGTTCACCGTGAAGCTCGCCTGGTCCACCGCTGTGATGGGGCCGTAGCGCTTGGTGACACCTTCGACCGAGATCATGCGTCCTCCATTGGATGCAACCAAAGAAAACCGCGTCGCCCACTAATGGTTGACACGGTGAGTCCCGACCCGGGTCGGACCCGTTCGGGCAGCGCGCCGTTTGCTGTCGCAGCGAGAAGAATCTACGTTTTCGTCTGGACGGTGTCCAGCGGTTTGCGACGTTACGTGATTGTGACCGGTCAGGACACGGGAGGGGACGAGGAGTGGCGATCATTCGCCCAGGAAGTGGTGAAGTGCTAGTATGGTGGCGGAGCCATGCGGGCCCGCTGCAATTGTGATCGTAACCCCCAGAATCGGAGGAGAAAATGAAGCGAATCTGTCTGTTGGTGGCCCTGCTTCCGGTGGCGTTTCCACTGAACGCCCAGGAGAACGGAGCAGTGACCGGGAGCGTGATGGCCGACGGGAGCGCACTTGTCGGCGCCCAGGTGGTTCTGTCGCAGTCCGAAACCGGTGCGCAGTACGGTGACCTCACCAACCAATCCGGGCGCTACAACGTCGTGGGAGTTCCCCCGGGCACCTACGACGTCAGGGTGGAATTGATCGGGTACCGGGGAGAGACCCAGCAGATCACGGTTGCCGCCGGCGACACCGAAGTGGTCGACTTCGACATGGTCGCCACGGCCGTGTCGGTCGGCGGGATCGAGGTGCTGGCGGAGCGGGCCGAGCCGCGCATGACGCCCGTCGCCTTCACCGACGTTCCCAAGTCGCAGATTCAAACCCAGCTCGGGTCGCGCGACCTGCCGCTGGTGCTGAACGTGACTCCGTCCGTCTACTCGACGCCGCAGGGCGGCGGCGCCGGCGACGCCCGCATCAACGTGCGGGGCTTCAGCCAGCGCAACACCGCCGTGATGATCAACGGGGTGCCGGTGAACGACATGGAGAACGGCTGGGTCTACTGGTCCAACTGGGACGGACTCGGGGACGCCGCCACGAGCATCCAGCTGCAACGCGGGCTCAGCGCAATCAACCTCGCGACGCCGTCGATCGGCGGCACGCTGAACGTGATCACGGATCCAAGCGCCCAGGACACCGGCTACAACCTCAAGCAGGAGTTCGGCAGCGGGAACTTCCTCAAGACCACCATGACGGCCTCGACCGGCGCGATCGGCAACTTCGCCATGACCGCGTCGGGGGTGCGCAAGACGGGCGACGGCATCGTCGACGGCACCTGGACCGACGCGTGGTCGTACTACCTGGCGTCTCAGTACAAGTTCAACGACAGCAACCGGATCGAGCTGTACGCGGTGGGGGCGCCCCAGCGGCACGGGCAAAACCTCTACAGGCTGAACATCGGCACCATCGACCGCGATTTCGCTTTCTCGCTGGAGGACTACGACCGCGACGCGCTGAACCAGTTCAGGACACAGGCGGGCCGGTACTGGAGCCCGAATGTGGGAGGTGTCGATCCGAGCTACACAGGCCGGCAGTTCACGAGCACCGGTCCGGGGTCCGGCGTCTTCAGCCGGCATGACCGCACCTTCATCAACGAGCGGGAGAACTACTTCCACAAGCCGCAGGTGAACCTCAACTGGTATTCCTACCTGGGCGAAGGCCTCACCGCCACCGCGGTCGCGTACTACTCCGGAGGCCAGGGCGGCGGTACCGGCACCTACGGCTCGCTGGTGTGGGACTACACCTACGGACAGCGATTCGCCGACTGGGACGCCACCATCAACAGGAACGCGAGCAGTGACTCCGGATCGAGGGGGATTCTTCGGAACTCGGTGAACAACCAGGACACCTACGGCATGATCGCCAAGCTGCAGAAGGATTTCGGCGGGCTCGTGACGGAACTCGGGCTGGACTGGCGCACCGCGACGATCGAGCACTACCGCGAGGTCCGTGACCTGCTCGGCGGCCGTTTCTACAACGACTGCTTCCGCGGGTGCAGTTCGGACTTCTGGAGCGAGGAGGAAGGTGACCGGCTCCTCGGCGAGAAGATCAACTACCACAACGAGAACGACGTCAACTGGGTCGGGGCGCACCTGCAGGCCGAGCAGACCTCGGAGGCCGGTTCGTACTACGGCATGCTGGGTGTCTCGCGGCTTTCGTACGACTTCACCGACTTCTTCACTCGCGGCCCCGCCGGCGGTTTCCTGGAGCTCAGCAGCGGCGGCCTGACGGGCTATCAGGTGAAGGGCGGAGCGGTCCGCAACCTGAATTCCGAGTGGTCGGTCTACGGGAATGCGGGGCTGGTCTCGAAGGTTCCGATCTTCGATGGAGTGATCGACGACAACCGAGGCATCCTCAACCCTGACGCGAAGAACGAGACTTTCCTTTCGTTCGAGGCGGGGACGCGCTTCCGCTCAAACGACCGCAGGTTGTCGCTGGACGGCAACGTGTATTTCACGCAGTGGAACGACCGCACCCGCAACCAGTTCATCCGGAACCTGCTCGGCGACAACCAGGACGGACTGGTGAACCTGCTGGGCGTGGACGCGCGCCACGTGGGCGTCGAAGTCGAGGGGGCGTTCCGGCCGTCGGACTTCATGCGCTTCGACGGGGCGCTGTCGTACGGCGACTGGAAGTTCACCAACGATCCGAGCGGCACCTTCAAGCCCGACGACCGCCAGAGCGAAACCGAGGAATACACCTTCTACCTGGACGGGCTCCTGGTCGGCGACGCGCCTCAGTTCCAGGTCGCGTACGCGCTCTCGGTATTCCCGGCCGGTGGTTTCTACGCACAGGTCGTGGGCAAGACATACGGGAAGCACTACGCGGACTACGATCCGTTCTCGCGTACCACGACCCTTGACCGGGGCGTGCAGTCCTGGAGCCCGCCGGGTTACACGGTCTTCGACCTGCATCTTTCCTACCGGCTCGCGGACGAGATGTCGGCAGCCGTCGGCGGGGGCACCATGAGGCTCTTCTTCAACGCCTACAACATCATGGACGCGATCTACGTTCAGGACGCGCGCGACAACTCCCGCTTCAACGGATACCGGGACGACGCCGAGCGCGAACGGGGAATCCTCAGCCACAAGGCCGACGATGCCGAGGTCTTCCTCGGTTATCCGCGCTTCTTCAACTTCGGCTTCCAGATCTCCCGCTGACCGGGTGGCCGGCCCGCTCCCGAGCGGGCGAACCGGGCCCCCGCGCCGGACAAGCCGGCGCGGGGGCCCTTTCCCGCGCGCGGCGCGAGCCGCGCGCTACCCGAGCAGCCCGCGGTGCTCACGCGGTCTATCCGCGATCTGCCAGCGTGCGAGTCAGCAGATCGTGGATCGCGCCGGGGTTCTCCGTGTTCACCCAGTGGCCGCCCTGCACTTCGTGGAGGAAGACCCGGCCGGTTCCGCCTCCGGCCGCCCGAATGCGGGCCACATCCCGTTCGCCGAGGACGCTCGAGCCGAGGGCCTTCACGAAGTGGATCGCCGTGCCCCGGGGCGGCGACTCGGCGATGTCCCAGGCGTCCGTCCGGAAATAGTCGCGCAGGTACGCCTCCATTTCGTCGGGGTCCAGGCGCCACGCAAGGCCGTCCGGCGTCCTCACGGCGTTGGTGGCCATCCAGTTGGCGACCAGCGGCGCAAAGCCTTCCGCCTCCACCGCGGCGACCACCTCGGCGCGGCTGCCGAATGGACCCGGGTGGCGGCGCAGGACGCCCAGCATGCGCCACGCCCCGCCCCCCGGCCGCCCCGCGCCCGGCGCCGAGTCGATGATCCAAAGCTGCGCGGGGCAGCGGCGCCGGGCGTGGAGAAGTGCGACCTTGCCGCCGAAGGAGTGCCCCAGGACCGCCTCGGCGGCTCCTTCCAGCGTGCGCTCGAGGCGGAGCAGGTCGTCAGCGCAGGCCTCGACCGTGTGCGGCGCCATCCGCGGCGACCGTCCATGGGACCGGAGGTCCACCAGGATCACGCTCCAGGCGGGCCGCGCCCTGACGAGCCGCCGCGCCACGCTGCCCCAGTTGCGACCCGCGCCGTAGATCCCGTGCAGCAGCAGCATTCGGCGCGACGGCGCGGCTCCGGGCGCCGTGATGATCTCGTGGTGCAGGGCGGACATGAAGTATCTTACCGAATGTCCCGTTGTCATCGCTTCCTGCGGGGTTGCGCCGTTTTCGCGTTGGCTGTCGCGGCGCCGGCACCCCTCACCGCCCAGCCGCCGCCCATCACCATTCCCCGCCTCACCGGCGCGATCGTGCTGGACGGCGTGGTCGACGAAGCCGCGTGGGAGGCGGTCGCCCCCGTCGCCATGACCATGTACTCGCCCAACTTCGGGGGCGCCCTCACCGAGGAGACGGAGGTCCGCATCGCGCACGACGACCGCTACCTGTACGTCTCGGGGCGCATGTACGACTCGGACCCTGAGCAGATTCGGGTGGGCACCTTCTACCGCGACCGGTACAGCGGGGACGACATCCTGGCGGTCGTGATCGACAGCTACAACGACCACGAGACCGCGGTGTGGTTCGTCACGAACCCGGTGGGGGTCCGGCAGGACCGCACCGTGTCGAACGACGCCCAGTTCACCAACGGCATGCCGATGAACGACGACTGGAACTCCTACTGGGACGTCGTCACCACGCGCAATGCCGAAGGATGGTTCGCCGAGTTCCGGATCCCGTTTTCCACCCTGGGCTTCCAGGTCGCCGGCGGCGAGGTGACCATGGGGCTGATCGTCTACCGGATGGTCCCGCGCAAGAACGAGCGCCAGACATTCCCGGCGATCGACCCCATGTGGGGCCGCCTCGGCTTTGCCAAGCCGTCGCAGGCGCAGCGCGTCGTCCTGCGCGACGTGCGCCAGTCCACCCCGGTCTACGTCACGCCCTACGCCCTCGCGGGCATCAAGCAGACCCCCGTGCTCGCCGGTCCCCCCGAGGTGCCGCAGGCCGGCTGGCAGACCGAGCGCGATCCGACGACCGAGGCCGGGCTGGACCTCCGCTACTCACCGACACCGAATCTCGCGCTCGATCTGACGGTCAACACCGACTTCGCCCAGGTCGAGGCGGACGACCAGCAGATCAACCTCACTCGCTTCGCCCTGTTCTTCCCGGAGAAGCGGCAGTTCTTCCAGGAACGCGCCTCGACCTTCGACTTCAACACCGGTGGAATGTTCAACCGCCTCTTCCACTCCCGCCGGATCGGCCTGGACCGGGGGGAGATCGTGCGGATCTACGGGGGCGCGCGGGCGGTGGGGAGACTTGCCGGGACCGATTTCGGGTTCCTCAGCATGCAGACCGCGCCGCACGGCGACCTTTCCACCGAAAACGTGGGGGTGGTGCGGTTGCGGCAGCAGGTCTTCAACCCGTATTCGACGGTGGGAGGAATGCTGACGACTCGACTGGGCGGTGGCGGCCGGGACAACACGGCCTACGGCGTGGACGCGGTCGTGCGGTGGCTGGGAGACGAATACGTCATCGTGCAGTGGGCGCATACCTTCGACGAGGCGGCCGAGCAGGAAGCCGGGCTGGAGTCGGGGCTCGCCAGGGCTCGGCTGGAACGCCGGCGGGACAGCGGCTTCTCGTACGTGGCGGAAGGGATTCGAGTGGGGGCCGACTATCTTCCGGGACTTGGGTTCCAGTCGCGCAGGGACTTCAGCTACTGGGGTGGACAGCTCCGCTACCGCCAACTCAGAGCGCCCGACTCGGCGCTCCTGTCAAGGGCGCTGACCCTTGGCACCGCGCAGTACTTCCGCAACGCGGACGGGACCGCCGAGTCGCGCGAACTCAGGCCGGAAGTCGAGATCGAATTCAGGCAGGGATCCAACCTCACGGTGGGCACGCTGTCCAGCTTCGAGAGCGTGCGGGAGGCGTTCCGCATCTCGGACGTGGTGGTCCCGGCAGGCGAATACTGGTTCCATGAAGCCGTCTTCATGCTTCGGCTGCCCAGGAGCGGCCTCTTCCGCGGCGAGTTCGACGGTTCCGCGGGCAGTTTCTACGACGGCACCCGTCTCAGCCTCGCGGTCAATCCGGCGTGGGTGCTGTCGAAGTTCGTGGAGCTGGAGGGCGGCGTTGAGGTCAACCGGCTCGATTTCGGCGACCGCGACGCCGGAACCACGACGCGGCTCGCCCGCCTGCGGGTGAACACCGCGCTCAATCCGCGGGTATCGCTGAGCACCTTCGGGCAATACAGCAGCGCGACCGACCAGACCACCTTCAACGTGCGCTTCCGCTACCACGTCCGCGAGGGCACCGACCTCTGGATCGTGTACAACGAGGGACTCTACAATGAGCGGGACAACGGACTCGGACCCAGGCGGCCGCTCTCATCGGGCCGGGCGGTGATGGTGAAATACACGCATACGTTCGTGGGATGAGGATGCAGCGGCGGAAGGCAGGACTGCGGGCCTCGCCCTCTGGGAGGGGGTGTGAGTCGGCCGTCCGAAAAAATCTTCCCGATCGGGAAGATTTTGCGCACTCAAGCCCATTTTTCTTCCCGATCGGGAAAATTCTACGTGACACCTGCGGGGGGCACAACATGGTGCCCGGCCCCCCGACATTCGCGGGACGCCCGCCACCGGAGCATGGCATGACGCCTGCCCACCGGAGCATGGCATGACGCCCGCCCACATCGGCCGGATCGTCCGTGCCGCCCGCAAATCCCAGGGGCTCCGCCAGGACCAGCTTGCCGGCGCAGCCGGGGTGGGGGTCCGGTTTCTGTCGGAGCTGGAGAGTGGCAAGACTACCGTGCAGCTCGGGAAGGCGCTGCACGTCCTGCGGACGTTGGGATGCTCGGTACGGATCGTGCCGCCCGGCAGATGACCCTGCTGTTGAACGTCTGGTACGACGGCGACCTGATCGGGTTTCTCCGGTATGACCGGCATAGCACGCTGCAATTCTCCTACGATCGGGGCCGGCGCACCGATCCGCCTCCGCGGCCGATCTCCCACTCCTTCCCGGCAGGGCACCGGTATTCGCCCACCGACCGATGCCTTCCCTATTTCGAAGGACTGTTGCCCGACGGTGCGCGGCGCTCAAGAGCAGCGGCGGCCTTGGGGGCTTCGCCGGACGACACCATCCGGCTGCTCGCCGCGCTCGGCGCCGAGGTTGCCGGGGCGCTGACTCTGCTCCCGGCGAGGGAAGGCCCCGTCACCGGCCGCCCCGGCCGCGCGGTCCTGCCCCTTTCGAAGGATGAGCTGGTCCGTATCCTCGACGCGATTCAGGAACGCTCCTTCCTGGAGGTCGGGGAAGACCGGCTTCGCCTCTCGCTGGCTGGCACCCGGTCGAAGCTGCCGGTTGTACTTGTGGACGGACGTCCGGCCCTGCCTGCGGATGGACAGGTGACGACACACGTGCTCAAGCCCGCGATCCCGGATCTGGAATGGACAACGGAGAATGAGGCGTATTCGATGCGCCTGGCGGTACGTGTGGGTCTTGAGGTGGCCCCGATCCGGAGCGGCGTGGTGGATGGCAGAAAATACCTGATCATTGAACGCTACGATCGCGAAGAAGAGCACGACGGATCGGTGAGACGCCTTCATCAGGAGGATTTCTGTCAAGCACTGGGAGTTCTGCCGGAGCTCAAGTATGCTTCGGATGGAGGACCGGGCTTCGCAAGATGTTTTGATCTCATTCGCGAGACCTGCACCTTTCCCGCGATCGGAGCGCTCAAACTTCTCGACGCTGCGATCTTCCAGGTCATCATCGGGAATGCGGACGCGCATGCCGGAAGCTACAGCCTGCTCTGGCGGCAATCCGGCGAGGTCGCGCTCGCGCCGCTGCGCGATCTGATGTGCACCGTCCTGTATCCCGAACTCCGGGGAAGGTTCGCGATGGAGATCGCCGGGCGGGGAACCCTGGAGGAAATGCGGGCAGGCGACTGGGGGCGTTTCGCGAAGCGGAGCGGACTCGGTGCGCCCTTTGTTCGGCGACGCGTGGGTGAGCTGTGCGACCGGGCGATTCGGATGAGTGACTCGGTCGCGGCCGAACTGGCGTCTCCAGGCCTCAACGAAGAGGCGCTGGCGCGACTTGCCGGGTTGGTGAAGGGTCGTGCACAACGGTTGAAGGCGGAAGTGCCGACATGAGAACCGCCGCGATTGTGGGCGTCCTCGTGGCTGGATCGGCGCTGGCCGCGGTTGGCCCCCTTCGGGACGCAGCCACGCATCTCCCCGTGGCCGGCGCCGCCCCCCACCAGCCGTTCGCCTACCTCCTCGGCGCGCCCCTGTTCGGCATCTGGGACACGCTGACCCTGCTGACGGGCAGCCAGCACTACGCGGTGCTCGGGACCCTCATTCTGCTGTACATTGTTCGCCGCCTCTTCGCGGCGCGTCGCCGGCGCGCGATCGGGAAGGTCTCGTGGGCCGTCCGGGAACTCCTCCGCGCATTCGTCGCGCTGGCCGCGCTGCTCGCCTTCTACGCGGCGGCCGCCCTGATCCCGCGCCCCATGACCGGGATCCGGCTCGCCTCGCCGGACGACCTCGCGGTGGACTTCCACTCGCACACCAACCGCTCCCACGACGGCTGGTCCCTCTTCACAGCGGCCCGGAACCGCGCCTGGCACGAAGCCGGCGGCTTCGACGCGGCCTACATCACCGATCACTACACCTGGGAAGGCGTGGCGGAGGCTCTGCCGGCCAACCCGGTGCGTGCCGGGGACCGCACCGTGCTGCTGAGCGGCATGGAGGTGCGGCTGCGCAACCGTCACACCAACCTGCTCGGCGGCATGTCCCGCTATGCCTTCGCGCTCGACAGCACCTGGCACCACCTCGACCCGGACTCGATCGCCGCCGCGGCCGGCCGGGGCGGGTCGCCCGCGACGATGCTCTACACCATACCCGGCCCGCTCGACCAGATTGTGCCGCTCGCGCCGGGCTCGCCGGCCGGCGTGGTGGGTGTGGAGCTGAGCGACGGGGCGCCGCGCGGGCTGGAGCAGGCGTGGTCGCAGCGTGAGGAGATCCTGGCGCTCGCGGACTCCATGGACCTGGCGCTGGTGTCGGGCACCAACCACCACGGATGGGGGCGCACCGTCCCGGCGTGGAGCGTGATGCGCATCCCGGGGTGGCGCGAGATGTCGCCGGAAGACCTCGGCCGCGCGATCGAGGCGGAGCTGCACCGGGAGCGCCGCCGTGCGGTCACGGTGGTAGAACGCCGCATGCCATACCACGACGGCAGTGCGGTGATGGTCGCCGCGACGGCGCCCGTGGTGGCGTGGGAGCACTTTCGCACGCTGACGGTTGCCGAGCGGGTGTCGTGGCTCCTGTGGGCGGGATTCTGTGCGGTAATCGGCGCAAGGTTCAGAAAGCCGTCGGACGAAGGAGCGTAAGCGTGTTCACCGTTTACCTCGGCCTCGGCTTCGAGCACCTGCTCGACCTGCAGGGCTATGACCACATCCTCTTCCTGGCGGGACTCTGCGCGGCGTACTCGTTGCGGCGGTGGCGCGAGCTGCTCGTGCTTGTGACTGCGTTCACAATCGGCCACTCCGTGTCGCTGGCGCTGGCGACCCTGCGGCTCGTCGCGGTGAATACGTCGCTGGTGGAGTTCCTGATACCGGTCACGATCGTGGCCACAGCGGTGATCAATCTGGTGAACGTGCGGGCGGGCGGAGTCCCAGCGGAGCATGCCGGCGCCCGCGCAACCGGCCCAGCGGAGCATGCCGGCGCCCGCGCCCGCCACGCGCGCTACGCTGCCGCCCTCGTCTTCGGGCTCGTCCACGGCCTGGGGTTCTCCAACTTCCTGCGCCTCGCGCTCGGCGACGAGCGCAACATCCTCGTCCCCCTGCTGTCCTTCAACATCGGGCTCGAACTTGCCCAGATCCTCGTTGCCGGCGCGATGACCCTCCTGGCGTTGCTGGTCACGCGCTTCCTTCCGGTCTCCCAAAGGGCGTGGACCGTCGTCCTGTCGGTGGCGACCGGGGCGGTGGCGGCGTGGATGGCCGCCCAGCGCTGGCCGCTGTAGGTTCAAGAGCGGGACGGCCCGCCGAGCCGCCCGCCCGCAATCATCGGGCACGTCAAGCAACCAACGGAGTCGGCAATGCCTCTTCGACCGAGCACGAGATCCCTCTTCGCTGCCGCCGCCACGCTGCTTCTGGCGGCCCCCGCCGTCCAGGCCCAGTGGACGCCGCTCAAGCCTGGCAGCGACAACATCGACATCCTGGGCCACATCCCCCTGGGTCCGCGCCTTTCCGTCGCCGACATCGACATGGAGCAGGAGATGGACCGCCCCTACGCCTACGTCGCGCGCATGGTCTACGGGGACATCGGGCCAAAGGGCCTCGACATCGTCTCGATCGCCGATCCGGAGCACCCCGAGGTCCTCTACGAGTGGCGGATCGAGAACCAGGACCTGCACATGCGCACCGGCGGCATGGACGTCAAGCACTTCAAGCTGGGCGACCGCTACTACGTCGTGCAGTCGCTGCAGTTCGGGCAGGGCGGGCCGAACCCCGACCTGGGCGCGGTGGTGCTCGACGTGACCGGACTCCCCGACGCCTCCACCGTCCGCGAGGTCGCCCGTATCCGGGAGCCCGATCTCCCCGGCGGCTTCCACAACATCTTCGTCTACAAGCACTCCGACGGGCGGGTCCTCCTCTTCAGCACCGTGCGCGGCCCCTTCGCCCACGTCTACGACATGGCGCGCGTCGTCTCCGGCGACTTGGAGAATGCGCTCGTCGGCCGGGTCCCCGTCCCCGAGAACGAGCTGACCCGGGCCGGCCGCGGCTACCACGACTTCTACGTCGGCTACCACCCCGACACCGGCGAAGACCGCTTCTACGGCGGCGGCACCGGCGGCTACTACATCTACGACGTCAGCGACATCGAAAACCCCGAGCTGCGGGTCACCCTCGTGGGCGTCAGCGGCGTCCGCGGCGGCCACACCTTCACCCCGAGTCCCGACGGCCGCTACGTCGTCGCCGAGACCGAGTACCAGTACGCCCCGATCCGCATCTTCGACCTGCAGCCCGCACTCGACGGCGAGGTCACCAACATCAGCCGCCCCATCTCGGCCTGGACCGCCGACTGGGAGAATCTCGTGCACAACCACGAGGTGCGCTGGCCCTACGTCTTCGCCTCAGGCTACCTCGACGGCCTGCAGATCTTCTCGCTGATGGACCCCGAGAACCCCGTCACCGTCGGCTACTACGACACCTACGCCGGCCCCCCGAACCGCGACCGCACCCCCGTCTTCAACGGCGCCTTCGGCGTCGACATCCGCAACGCCGACGGCCTCATCGTCGTCAGCGACATGACCACCGGCTTCTGGACCTTCCGCATGGACGGATTCAGCGGCTGGAACGGCGAGAAGTGGGGCGTGCCGAACATCTCGTCGGCCCAGGACTGGGACAACGGGCCGGTCAAGCGGCCGATCAGCTGATGGGGACCGGATCCCGGCGACCGGGAGGCTGGGTTGCGCTGGCGGCGGCGCTGGTGCTGGCGGCCGCGGCTCCAGACCCCGAGAACGCCGGGCGGGTGGCCGGCTCGCCCGGCTGCGGGCCCGGCCCCGGCGCGGCGGCCCGCGCCACCGGCCCCGACTACTACCACTTCCCCATGGTCTCCACGCGGCGCGTCCCCGGCACCGGCAACGCGACCGGGTTCGGCGAGATCGTCTTCACGCAGTCGCCCTTCGGCATCTCCCTCACCGAAGACGGCAGCTACCAGTACGACTTCACGTTGCGCTTCGAGCGGCTCAAGCCCGCGCGCGCCGGCACCTACGTGGTGTGGACCACCACGCCCGAACTGGACCGGGTCGTGCTCGCCGGCGAGCTGGCCGACCCGGCAGCGTTCTCCGGCAAGGTCGCCTGGAACAAGTTCCTCGTGGTCGTCACCCTGGAAAGCGCATTCGACCCCGACGCGACCACGTGGACCGGCCCGATCGTCACCCGCGGCATGTCCCGCAGCGGAATGATGCACACCATGGCTGGTCACGGCCCCTTTGAAACGAAGAATTGCGCGGCCTACGGGTATGAGTAGGTTGACGCGCCGGACTGTCCTGCCGGCCATTGCTGCTTTCCTCGCCGCGGCCACCCCCGCGGTCGCCCAGGAGATGGACCACGCTGCCCACATGATGGGCGAAATGGCGGGCGGCTGGCGCATGCCGCCGATGGACCCCAACATGCCGATGATCCCCGGGCTGGAGATGGCGCTGCCCCCGGTCGAGCCCTTCCTGGCGGCGATGGGGATCGACGTGATGACGCTATCCGAGGCGCGGCCGAGTGAAGTCGTGCACCTCGCGCCCGGCGACACCCTCGACATCGAGGTCTCGATCGTGCGGCGCACGCTGAACGGGCACATGGCGGCCATGTACGGCTACAACGGCCAGTATCCCGGTCCGCTCATTCAGGCGCCGCAGGGCTCGACTGTCGTGGTGCGCGTCACCAACCGGATCGAGAGCCCCACCACCGTTCACTGGCACGGCCTCCGCCTCGAAAACCGCTTCGACGGCGTGCCGGGCCTGACCCAGGACCCGATCGAAGTCGGCGAATCCTTCACCTACGAGCTCCGCGTCCCCGACGCGGGCATGTTCTGGTACCACCCGCACATCCGCGAGGACGTGCAGCAGGACCTTGGCCTCTACGGCAACCTGCGCGTCACCTCGCCCGACCCGGAATACCATGGCCCCGCCCACCGCGAGGAACTCCTCGTCCTGGACGACATCCTCATGGACGACCAGGGCTTCATCCCGTGGGGGAGGGAGGCGCCCACCCACGCGCTGATGGGGCGCTTCGGCAACGTCATGCTCGTCAACGGCGTGACGGGACACACGCTCGCCGCCGCCCCCGGCGAGGTCATCCGCTTCCTGCTCACCAACGTCGCCAACACCCGCACCTACAACGTCACCTTCGGCAACGCGCGGGTGAAGCTGGTCGCGTCCGACGTGGGCCGCTTCGAGCGCGAGATGTGGGTGCAGAGCGTGGTGATCGCGCCGGCGGAGCGGTACATCGTCGACGTGGTCTTCCCGGAGGCCGGCGAGGTGGCGATCGCCAACACGATCCAGGCCATCAACCACTTCCGGGGCGAGTTCTACCCGCATGTGGACACGTTGGCGCTCGTCACCGTCGCCGGGCCGCCCGTCGACGACGAAGTCACCCGCGCCCACGCCACCCTGCGCACCCACGAAGCGGTCGTGGCCGAGACCGCCGCGCTGCGCGCCCACCTCGGCCGCCCCCCCGACTTTCGCGTCGAGGCCACCGTCCGCGTCCAGGGCCTCCCGCTCCCGATCGTCCGCTCCATGGAGATCGACACGCTCTACATCCCCCCCATCGAGTGGAACGACGCGATGCCGATGATGAACTGGCTGTCGGCGGGCACCCAGGTCACCTGGATCCTCCGCGACGCCGGCACAGGCCGCGAAAACGAGGACATCCACTGGACCTTCGAGCGCGGCGACCTCGTCAAGATCCGCGTCTTCAACTCGCCCGACTCGTTCCACCCCATGAACCACCCCATCCACGTGCACGGCCAGCGCTTCGTCGTGCTCGCGCGCGACGACATGCCCAACGACAACCTCGTCTGGAAGGACACGGCGATCGTGCCGGTCGGCTCAACGATGGACATCCTGGTCGAGATGTCGAATCCGGGCGACTGGATGCTCCACTGTCACATTGCCGAGCACCTCAGCGCGGGGATGATGTTCCACTTCACGGTGGAGAACTGACCGGCTGGATGGCCGGTCCAAAGGGGTCCCACGGACCCCTATTCGGGGACTTTTCAGGTCTTCCCGGAGGGTTTCCACCCCAGCTTCTTCATCAGGGTGATGACCAGCGCGGCCATCGATAGCCTGAACGCGGCCCTGATCCAGAAGGGCGAAAGCACCCAGACCCACGACCAGTCGATGTGACCGGTCAGCTTCAGCCCGATGAACAGCAGGACGAGGAGCGAGCAGAAGTCCGCGCCTCCGCGGCGCTTTGTCATGGACTTGAGGAACTTGCGCAAGGCGTCGCGGGCGTTCTTCTTGAACTCCCTTTGGGCGTCGGTGTCGGTGTCGGCGGTGGCGTCGGCGCAGGTGTCGTCGGGAGCGCATGTGTCGTCGGTGGCGTCGGCTTCTTCGCCGGCGTCGGCAGCGTCGATCGGGTCGGTGGAGTCGGTCATCCGGGTCCTCCGTGTCTCCTGTTCGGGCGTGCGGCGTTGGCGACGGCCCGTTTGAATCGGGTCTATCCCTGGAATACGCTTGAGCGGCAGGGATTCTTCAATTGGGGCCGACCAGCGCGACCCGGCGCATGCCCGTCCTGCTTGACACGGATTCGCCGAGCCGTAGACTCAAAGCCCGGACGAAGAGCGCAGGCACTCGAGGGAGACGGGAAGACCATGGATGTGCAAGTGAGCTGGAGCCGGGATGCCGGAGTGCTCGTCGCGTCGGTGTCCGGTCGTGTTGACAGCGGAAACAGCGCGGACTTCCACGACGCTCTGAAGGAAGGGATTCCGGAGGGCGAACGGGCTCTCGTTCTGGATTGCGGCCAGTTGACGTATATGGGCAGCGCGGGTCTTCGCGTCATTCTCGATATGACCCGGGTGTTCCGTGGGCCGGGCAAGGCGTTGGGCCTGTGCAGGCTCCAGGCGGGGATCGAGAGCGTTGTCAGGCTCAGCGGCTTCAACAAGATCATCCCGGTCCACGAGTCGGTCGCCGAAGCCGTCGAGGCGATGTCCGGCAAGGTGAAGGTCGGCGAGCCCGATGACGCCGCCGAGGAGGAGGAAGCGTCGAAGCCGTCCAAGGGTTTCCGATTCCGCCTGGGGGGTCGGTCGATATAGCGGTGGGGCCCGGTCAAGTGGGGCAGGATGACGTGTCACGAGGGGCGTCAGACCGTATCTTGGTGGGATGAGGACAAGGCGTTCGCTGGTGGAGAGAAAGGGAACCATGAGTCCGACTGCCGGCAGGATGCTCGGAGCCGCAATCTTGGCAATGGTCGTCGGCGCCTGCGCTCCGGAAGACGCCGAGCCCGCGTGGCAACCGAATGTCATGGAGGCGTACGTCGAGTACCTCGGTTGCTGGTACGAACTTGAGCGCTCGATCAACTACGGTTCCGGAGAGTTCACGACCATGGTGCTTGGCATGTCCAGGCGCGGCGGTATCGATCCCGAAGAGGAGGGCCTGTCATCCGACTACGAGGAAGGCTGGTTCGGCGGCATCTCGTCCACAGAAGAACTCGCCAAAGGAGTGTTCAGCGATCAGGTCCTGGCCAGTGACCGGCATGATGCGGCGGTGATGAAGCTGCGCGAAGCCCTCCATGACGCCGGCGTGGTGACCGATACATTCCCCACGCCCGACATGTTCGGCACCTGCCCGCAGGACGGGCCGTAGACCCGGTCTCCGGCGTAGTTGCGGGGTCAGCCCTGCCCGGCCCGCGCCAGCAACTCCTCCCCCGACTCGCATTCGATGATCTGATCACCGATTCGGGCGATTGCTTCCGGGTCCGTGATGTCGTCCAGCAGCCTGGACAGCCGCTCGGCCGTCGGCCCGCCGAACTTCAGCCTCGCCTGGCGGCAGACCAGGGTGGCCCGCCCCTCGGCGCGACCCTCTCTTCGCCCCCGGCCAAGCCCCTCCCGGTGCGCCCGCTCCTTCTGCTCCTCCACACCTGCGTAGATCATCCCAGCCTCCTTCAGCGACTTCACCTCTTCCAGCACTTCATCTTCGATCCCCCACGATTCGGCCGCTCCCAGCACCCATTCCCGGAACGCCTCGCGGAGCCGCGCGTGTTCGGATCCTCGGTACACCGCGAGCACCTCGCGCACGACCCTCGTGACGTTCCCGACCGAGGGGTCGAGCTCCATGCTGGCGATCCACGCCACCACGTTCGGCGCGCCCGCCATCGGAGGTTGGCGCGCGAGCGTCCTCAGGTCAAGCACCTGGTGCGGCAGCCGGGGCTGGCGCTCGGCAAGCCACCCGCGAACCGGCTCGATCAGGTCGAAGACGTTGCCCCGGGCGGTCCAGCGTCGCCGGCCGTTGTAGACGGTGACCGCAAGCACCGGCGGTAGCCGTCCTCCGGGGGCCAGCTCCGCGCGGCGCTCTTTCGTGGCGATGAGGCCATGGTAGTGCAGGGCGACGTAGCACAGGGCGCGCACCGCCATGTAGCGCTCGGGGGCCGACTGGAACTCGAGTTGCAGGAGCAGATGCCGCGAGCTTCCGCGGAAGTGGACCTTCCACAGCATGTCGGCCTGGAACCGGACCCGGCCGGAAGTGCTGCGTTCAGTGGCCAGACTCTCCGCTCTCGCGAAGTCCAGCTCGTCGGCGAGGCGGTAGTTGACGAACCCGCGGATCATATGCTCGATGGCCAGCGGCAGTGAGAACAGGAGCTTGTAGGACTGGTCGTGCCTGCGAGACAAGGAGAACTTCCGGCTGTGGCCGTGGCGCCGGGCGGGTGGTTCCGGCTCTCGGCGGTTCCTGCGGCCAGTGGGTTGCCGGGGAAGTTCGCGGTGGGGCGGGGGCGCTGGAATGGCGGGATGGGACTAATTTTGCGGGCGCCGGGAGGAAGTCGCTCAGACCGGATGGCCGGGCGGCTCCCGGTAGAAGTCGATCCGGCAGCGCATCCGGCCCTCGATGGCCACCCTGTGAGGAAGGCCGGGATGGATCGTGACGAGGTCCGGGGCCGAGATCAGGCGGCTCCTCGCCGGTGTCGAGGTTCACGAAGCGGAGGCTGCCTTCGAGCACGTTCAGGATGGGCTACGTCTTGCGAGCCCTCTCTGCCTGCTCCTTGAAGGTCGGGAAGTACCGGGCCCACCAGTAGGCAGCCCCCATCAGCCCGAAGACGATCCCGGTAATGGCGGCCTTGGGTCCGATCGGCGTGTGATCGAGCGGGGAGAAGTATACGGCGGCATACACGGCGCAGCAGATGACGGCCGTGACCGCAAGCACCTTGGCCCCGGACCAGAGGACCGCAAGGAAGCTGAATCTGGAGTCTTGAGTCATCGCGTTGTGTCCGTGTTGTAAAGTTGGCTTTACATAATGTAAACTGCGGTTGACGCTTCAACTCTTCTCCGCAAGCGCCAGCAGCTCAGCACCCGTCTCGCATTCGATGACGCCGTCTCCGATGCGGGCGATTGCCTCCGGGTCGGCGACCCCCTCCAGCAACCGTGACAGGCGCTCGGCCGTCTCCGCTCCGAACTTCAGCCTGGCCAGCCGGCGAACCACCCTCACGCCGCCCTCCAAGTGCGCCTGCTCCTTCTGCTCTTCCACGCCCGCGTAGATCATTCCCGCCTCCTTCAGCGACTTCACGGCTCGTCCGTTATCGGAGGTTGGCTTGCGAGCGCCCGCAGGTCAAGCACATGGTGCAGCAGCTTCGGCTGACGCGCGGCGAGCCACCCGCCCACCGGCTCGATCAGGTCGAAGACGTTCGCCGGGGCGGTCCAGCGGGGGCGGCCATTGTAGAGGGGGATATTTCGGGGACGTGGACGGCGGCCTGGCCTGTCGCGCTTGTCCTGGACACCGGTGAGAGCCCGGTCGGTTGTCAAGCCGGGTTTACATTATGTAAGCTTGGCTCTCAGCGCCGTCGGCGGGCGGCTCCGGGTAGAATACGTAAGCTGCAATTGACCAATCAAGCCGGGCCTCGGCCCGGAGCGAGTCGACCGATGATTCCGACAAGGAGAATCCTGGCCCTCGGCGCTCTGGCCGTTCTGGGATGCGCGGAGGCTGATCAATCGTCCGAGGTGGCGGAGCACCCGGCCGATGCGGAGCACCAGGCCGAAGTGGCGGCCGCGGGTGCGCAGGTGATGCCCTTCGATCTCGACGCGACCACCCATTTCTTCGAGAAGACGGAGTACGGCGGCATTCAGGAGGTCGTGGCGGACTCCGTGGATCCGCATCAGGTGGCGCTCATCCGGGAGCACCTCGAAGAGGAGGCCGAGCGCTTTGCGAGGGGCGACTTCCACGACCCCGCAATGATCCACGGCGAGGACATGGCCGGGCTCCACGAGCTGGTCATGGGGCATGAGGGACTTGCGATCGAATACGGAGAGATCGAACTCGGTGCCCGGATTACGTACAGGGCCGAGGAGCCGGCGCTTGTATCGGCGATCCATGACTGGTTCGACGCGCAGCTGCGGGACCACGGGGATCACGCGAGAGGCCGGCGGTGATGGGGTGGACTCCGGTCTCGCCGTGAAGCGGGCGGCGTCAGTTGCCCTCTTCGACATTCAGGTTGTGGACGATCTCTCCACCCCGCCAGAATGTCAGACCAAGAAACGGCTCGTCGTGGTACGGCATGGTGCCCTCGGGACCCTTGCCGAGAAACATGTAGTCTCCCCCGTGGTTCAGGTAGACACCGATCATGCCCTCGTTGTACGCGATCAGGGAAAGAGCTTCGCCGCGACTCGTATCGAGGCCCAAAGCCACAAGATCGCCGTTCTCGGCGGGAAACACGCCAAAGCCACCCCGTTCGAAGCCGCTGTGATCATGGACCAACAGACCCGTAACGGGCGCGATTCGTCTGCCCGTGTGCGGATCGGGGCCATCTTCACCGAGGATCAGCCGGTCAAAACCGTCCTCGTTGAGGATCACCAGCCCGTTAGCCCCATGGTTATAGTCTTGGTAGGAGTCCATGTACGCCTCTATGTCCGGATGCTCCGGCCCCCACAGCTCGCGCAGTCGAGCAGTATCGGTGCGAACGCGGTTGGCCGCGTCGGGAACCGGCGCGCCGAGCAGGATGCGTTCACGTCCCGCCTCGTCCTCGATGACCAGCCCCCGTGCGCGCAGCACTCCGTCCGACCCCGTCCCGCCCCTCATGAACGACGCGACGAGCGCAACCGTCATCAGTGCGGCGTACACCTGCAGCCAACGAATCGAACGTGTCAGTCTCTCGGTACTCGCACTCACGGAATCCTCCCGGGGAACAGGTGCTCTTCCTTGTCGAGGGGGTCTCGACCGTCTCCGGCCCAGACACAGCGGGTGGCCGAATGGTTGCACACTGGGCCCGCAGCGGTGGTGACCCGAGAGCCGGGCGATTCACCTCCCGCCCGCGCCGATGAGCAGTCCGGCCGATTGTCGCTCACATTTCAGTCATAAGTGAGCGACAACTCGCTTTGTTGCGCACGCATGATCGACAAGGCGCGACAACTGACCAGGAGCGACCAGATGCGCGAGATCATCTTTGAAGTGACAGAAGCTCCCGAAGGCGGCTACGACGCCAGGGCGCTGGGCCACAGCGTCTTCACTCAGGGCGATGACTGGGACGACCTGAAGGACATGGTCAGGGACGCCGTACTGTGCCACTTCGACGACCGGGAGACGCCCAGGGTGATCCGGCTGCGATCGTGACCGACGTGGCGCGCCATCTCGGCGTGCCGAAGAGCGCTGTGCGGGAGAGGCTATTCGGGTGAGACCCGCCCGTTGATAAACCTCCCTGCACACGCCAACCGTCGCCAGCATCTCCTCGGTCTTCGGTTACGGCATGGCCGCCCGGTAACTCAGGTGCGACGCGGCCCGAGCCAACGCAGAAACCGTGCGTTGACCTCTGCCAGGGCTTGAGTCAATTCCATGAACATGGCCGAAGTCGACTCGTCCGCTGACAGCCCTTCCTTGTGATCCGTCGAAGACACGATGATCCCAGTCAGGTCTCTTGCCACCTCGAGGCCGGTGGCAATCCGAAGGGGCCCGGAACGCTGGAGTCGTGTGTGCGCGTCGGCAAGGTGCTTCTGTATGCGCCGGGTGCGATGGTCGGGCGCCTTGATGGCGGAAGCGAGGATCGTGTCGAGTTTATCGACTGCCCGACCCACGGCCTCTACTGTCTTGCTCTGCTTGTCATACTCTCCGTCGCCCAGGACCCCCGGGCCATAGAGGTGTTCGGGCACCGACAATTCGCGAACCTTCGGCTGCTGCCACACCAACTGTGCCACAGCACCGCGCTCGCTGGAACGCCCCCACTCCGTCCAGAACCTTGTTTCGTCCCAAGCCAGTTCGGTGGCCATCGCATATGCTTCGTCCACCGCTGAAGCCGGCTCGCCCAGCCATCGCCGTGCCCGTGCCAGTTCCCGCCAGGCCCAGGCGAGTCTGCGACGGGGCGCATCCATGCGGAGCAACCGCTCCAGCAGAACGCGTGCGTCGTGCAGTAGGTCCCGATTCCTGGCGGCGATGCCCCCGCGTTGGGCTTGCCCGGCGAGCCAGAGCTTGTTCTGGGCGCACTCCAACAGCGCACGAGGGTCGTCCAGGATCAGGGTGCCGGCGATGTCGAAGAGTGTGGCGGCAGTGCCGGGTTCCCGGAGTCGTCTGGCCACGATCGCGGCACCGGCCGCTTCACGCGGGGACAGCTTCGATGCCTGTTCGCGGAGAAAGCGGTGTGCGCGCTCCCGCTGTCCGTCGGCAACGAGCGCCTCCAACCACTGCACGACGACGCTCGGGCGTTCGGAATCAGGGTCCAGTTCCAGCACGGCTTCGATCACGGGCGCGGCACGATCCAGATCCCCTAATGTCACGCATTGGCCAACCAGCTCTTCGGCAAGTCGGCGCGACCCGGGATTGGCACGCCATGCGGATTCGAGCGTGTCGGCGGCCGCCCTGGCGCGCCCCACAGCCCGAAGTTCGTCGGCCGTACGGATCGCTGCCCTCGTTGTCTTCCGCGTATGGGCGAACAGAGTCGCCTGGAAGAACGTGCGTCCTTCGTCGAAATGGAATTCGGGCGGGGGTGACCCGTTGCGCTCCATGGCCTGGTAAACCTTGCCCAGGCCGGTCAGTCTTTTTTCCGCAAGCCCAAGCTCCTTGAACAACTCGCCGACCCTTGGGTTGCGGGGAGGTACCAGACGCGGGCTGCCTCCCTGTTGGAGTTGGTCGAGGTCGATGCCTGGGACCGGTCCCGGAGTGCTGCGGATGTCGATACGGTCCGGCGTGATGCGAACCAGAGTGGAATGGGGAGAGTCCTCGGCGTAGCCGCGGTGGAAGAGCGCGTTCACAAGAACCTCGCGGAGGGCGTCCTCCGGATAGTTGACGCTGTGTTCTGCCTCGAGCTGGTTGGGCACCTTGCTTATCATCGACTCCATTACCTCTCGTCGCAGGTAATGGAGACAGTCTCTGACCTGTTCCGCGACCCCGCCCTCGAACTCCTTTTCATCGATGGCGTCACCGCCGGCTCCGGCCCGCAGGATGCTGGTCTCGATCTTCGCTCCGGGGAACCATCGAGTGGGATCGCGAGAGAAGAAGAGGAGCGCGACGTTCCGCGGCACCTCGTGGTCATTGACCCGCCGGACCATGTCCATCTTCCGGTAGATGGTCCGGGCGTCCGGTTCGTCGAGCAGGGCACTCTCGCAGGCCCGCAGGTGCTCGCGAACCAGGGTCTCGCTCAAATCGTCAACCGTGGCGTTCAGGGCGGCGCGGGAGTCCCATGGTACCGTGGTGGACTGGTCAACGAGTTGTTTAAGAAGGTCACGGGCCTGGGCGTCCACCGTCTCCTGGTCAATCCTCACCCAGTACTTCCTGGGGACCTTGTCGCCGTCGGGTGCCTGGTGTGGGGGAGTCTCGCTGGCTGGAACCCAGATGACCAGAATGCGTCGCCCGTCCCTTTCTTCCGGGGAGAAGACGGGCTCATACCGCGGCTCAATCCTGCGGCTCTGTCCCTTGAGCCACCTGGTCGCGCCCTCGATCTGCTCCGCGGTCAACCCCCTGGGTGGGAGATCAGCGCGGCCGTCCTTTTCGGCGACGCCCAGGATGATGTACCCGCTGCCGTGGCGCCTCAGGTCGTTCGCGAAGGCGCAGATCGTCTTCAAGACCTGGTAACCCGTGACCTTCTCGTCCCAGGTCGCCTTGAACTCGATCCGCTCGGACTCGACGGTGCGGGCGTGGAGCAGGTCGTCGAGGTTGATTCTGAGGTTGCTCACCGAGAATCGCGTCTCCTTGCGGGGTTGCCGATAGCCACGCCAGTCCTGCAAAGCTAACGAGAGCGGGGAAGTGGGAGCCAGCGGACCAGGCGATAACCGGTGTCTGGTCCCTGGCCAGTTCGAGCTTGTCCCCTTCCGCTTGACCAACATGCCGTGAGAACCCTTACGGATCACGGTGAAAATGTCAACTGCGCTTTACATTTTGGAAACTGCAGTTGACCTCTAGCAGCGTCCCGGTGCCTTCCGGGTCACCCCCCGCCCACGCCCACCACCCCCAGCATCTCCTCATGAATCAGCCGCCAGTCCCGACCAAGGTTTACCGTCCGAGCCTGAATCCGAAACCCTTCAAGCCGAACGTCGGCCCGTAGCGCCTCATCGCCCACCTGCGGATACAGCAGAATCCCCTCGTGGACCGGTCCGTCCGGCCGAGTGGCCTGACGGTTCCGCAGGTACGCGAGCAGCTGGTAGAGATTGCCGGAGTGCAGCTTGCCGGTGCCGTAGGCGGAGCGGCCGCCGGTGCTGGATCCGGTGCCCGAAGCGGGGCCCATGCCGGCGCCGCGCTCCCTCCCGCCGGCCAGCGCGTCGCGATAGTACTTCGTGTCCAGGATGATCCGCCGTTCGGGCGATTCGAGGATCACGTCGGCGTCCATGACGGGGATCCGGGCGCGGTCGGCGTCGGTCGCCCAACCGGGGTCGGCCCATTGGATCCGGCGGCCGCCCGGATTCACGCGGTACACGCGCTGCTCGCGCAGGTAGAATCCGGTGACGAACTCCTCGAAGAGCGCCCACATGGTCGCATCGTCGCGCCGGAAGTCGCGGAAGGTGGTGCGGCCGGTGGTCTCGTCGACCAGCGAGCTTTCGTAAAGGAGCCTGCACACCGAGAGCAGGAAGTGGTAGAGCCGACGGTTGCCGCCGAGCTGCACCTGGCCGAAGGTGTTCCGCCGCAGGCGGGTGCGCGAGATGCCGTCGAGCCTTCGGTAGGCGGAGCGCACGTCGGCGCGGACACGGCGGTCGAGCGTGACGTCCCGTCCGTCCATGGTGACGCCCCGCCTGAGCAGTCCGTGCAGCGACGAGCGCAGGATGCGGTTCGGGAGGATGTCCACGCTCAGCTCCTCGAAGTCGCACGCGGCCCGGGCCCGCGCACGGAGCGCACGCTTCGCCGTCTCGCTGACCGCCAGCTTGCCGCGGATGCCGGCGAGGTCTTCGCGCCGTTCGACGTACCCGCGGTCGATCCCGCGCCGGAAGAGATGGTTGACGCCGCCCGCGAGCACCTTGCCCAGCAGGTCCTGCACCGTCGAGAGGCCGCCGAGCGTGGCCAGCCGCGCGGTGTCGCGTTCCTGGACCCGTCCCCAGGCGTAGCAGAGGAGGTAGTAGACGTTGAGGATCGGGATGTTCTTCACGGGTCGCCGGGGTCAGGCGTCGGCGGTGAGCCTGGCCACTTCGTTGTCGACATCCTCCGGCGAGTCGAACCAGTACTCGCGAAGCAGCGGCGCGATCTGGGTCTCGACGATGTGGGCGTACCAGGCGTCGGAGGGTTCCTCCTCGTCGTCGTCGCGGGGGACGAAGTAGCTGTGGCCGATCCGGAAACCGGGGCCGAGTTCGCTGTCGTTGGCGATCGTCTCGTTGAGCTTGCCGATGCGGTCGGAGATGCGGCGGGCGAGGGAGGGGGCGGCGCCCTTGCCGGTGAGGTGCTTTTCGAACGCCGTCCGGCCGAAGTCCGTTCCGAAGGCTGGCTGCAGCGACTCGAAGGCGAATCGCCGGCGGAGCGCGTAGTCGACCAGCGCCAGCGACCGGTCCGCGGTGTTCATCATGCCCAAAATGTGGACGTTCTCGGGGACGTGGAAGCGGCCGTCCGCGGGGTCCGCATAAGTCAGCGCGACGGCGTAGTCCTCGCTACGCTTGTCGGCCTCAATCAGCATGAGCAGCTCGCCGAAGATGCGCGACAGGTTGCCGCGGTTGATCTCGTCGATGATGAAGACGTGGGGGGTGTCGAGGTTGGCGCGCGCGCGTTCGCAGAAGCGGTGGAAGACGCCGGGCTTGAGGTCGAATCCGCCGTCGTCGGTGGGGCGGTACCCCTGCACGAAGTCCTCGTAGGCGTAGGACTGGTGGAACTGGACCATCTCGATGGGGTCGTTGTCCTCGTGGCCGATGAGGCACCATGCGAGGCGGCGGGCGATGAAGGTCTTGCCGGTGCCGGGGGGGCCTTGGAGGATGAGGTTCTTGCGGGACTTGAGGGAGGTGAGGAGGCGGTTGAAGTGGGTGGGGGGGAGGAAGAGGTCTTGGTGGGCGTGAGTGGGGAGGTAGGTGGTCGGGGGGTCGGGTTGGTAGGGATCCGGGATCGGCTCGGTCACCGTCTTGCCATTCTTCGGAGGTTCGGGACGCGCAGGTGTTTGCCAGAGCTCCTTGAACGGGGGGAGGTAGAAGTGGTGCTCTTCACCGGGGTACTCCTTTTCGAGGCGTTGACGGATCACGAGCAGCGCACGGTCGATGGCGACCGCATCGGAGGGACTGACACGCTCGCCTTGGTGCAGTCGGCTGACGATCTTTCTCTTGCCTCTGTTGGAGATGATCGGTTCGAATTCGTCTGGGAAGAACAGAAACACGATCGCGTGTCTAAGCATGCGGTTAGGGGCGAGTCTGGTGGCGTCCAACCATGAGGCGAACTCCCATGCGTCACCAAGTAGTGTTTCACGCTTGCTCCGATCTAGCGAGAACCACTCCAGCATGGCGACCGTGAAGAAGTGGTATTCCCTCCAGGCATGCCTACTATAGGCCCGACCCGGGTTGAGGATGCCCGCGCCGAGCACTGTATCCGCGACGAGCTCATGGCCCTCTGGGAAGTCTCGCCCTGACGACCGCCAAACCTCGGCGATCCGGCGTCGCTTGGCCCCGGGTCCCATGGAACCCGGGCGCTCAATCAAGTGGTACAGCCAGGTCATTTCGGCCCAAAGACACTTGGCGTCTGAAGAGCCGATCGCGAGCAGGCGGTCGTAGAGATCGTCCAGATTCTCGGCGAAGAGCGGTAGCAGCGCTTGGAAGTTCGCGCGAGTCCACAGGGGTCGGTCGGTGAACAGGGATCGTTCGCCAAGCAAACACCGGTCCTTCCAGTGCTCGGCGGCCGCTAGGATCTGCTCATGATACTTGAATCGGGGCATGTTGGGTGTTTGGGTTGTCAATAACAGGGTGAGCAGGGAGATGGATCAACACCCCACGGGTGTCGTCGGTTACCGGCTTCGGAACCGCGTTCGCGTCACGAATTCGTCGCGGAGGGGTCGGCAACAAGGGACGGTGCTTCACGACAGAATGTAATGTAAACATGGCTGAATGTAATGTACACTTGTCATGTCGTCGTCGGACCGCTCGATCCCGTCACGTGCGGACACTCGAAACGGATCTCATCGAACGAGATACCCGTCCTCTGAATCGTCGCCGCTTGCGGATGGACCGTGATGTTTCACGCCCGACTTCAATCTGTGTCAGATTCGGGGAGTGCCAACTCTCTGGCGAAAACGATTGCCTTGTCAAGCGTACTTAGACGCAAATCCGGGTCTTGAAGCCGGAGGAGTAGTTCTTCGCAGCCCGCGGCTGCGTACTGGTTGGCGAGTTCAATGATCCGAGCGGGATCTTCAACGCCGTCATCATCGGGGCCTAGGGTCCCAAGAGCCACGACCGCGAGCAACTCGCAAAGCTCATCAGACATCTCGACCTGCCGCGTGTCAACGAACTTGTGACCCCCCTGGTTGGGGCGCGACTTAAGTGGAGCGATGCCCCGAGCAACCGCCGTCGCAAACGCGAGCGTCCAGAAATCCAGTTGTCGCCCAAAGGGCGCGGCCTCAGGATTGCTACTAGCCCCCTGCTGGTGTTGACGAACGTAGCGTTGAATATCGTCCTTCCATTTTGCAGGGAGAAACAGAGAATGTGCTCGACTAGTCAATAGCGCTTTGAAATAGTTCATCAGCCATCTCCATTGGTACGCCGACTCCAACCGGGCGACTCACGTTGTCCAAGTCGCTCGCAGACATCGCAGAACTCCCTAGGGCCGCATTCACATACGACCGCTACTTGCCTTCTAACCATTTGATTCACCACATCTCCTCCACCACCTTCCCGCACGGCGTCCCACTGACCAGTCAGCGTATAGGTTGCCCCACCGTAGCGGCTCGATATAGCCGCCTCGTGTTGCCCCTCGATGTCGGAACCCGTCAGAAGGAGTATAGGCTGACTGGAGTTCTCGGAGGTAACGAGTAGCGTGTTTCTCCGCACTGCCCCGGACATGAAATTGAGCAGAGAGTCCGCGATGAGCGGGGCGTATGTGCGGGATTCCCTGCACAGTGCTAACACGAAGGACAACGCAAGCACTCTTCTTGAGGCACCGTTTATCTCTATGGGCGGCATCAGACGACCTCGCCCGTTGAATGCAAAGATCTCGTATTCCCCTTCAGCGTCGTTCACCGACCGCACACCGACTTCCGCGATCATACGGAGGGTCGCTTTATTGGCCTCCGCGTTTGGCACGTCCTCATCCGAAACGTTAGCCGCCATTTGCCCGAACAGTAAATTCATGCGCTGGGACAGCTCATCGACCTGCTCGCTTTCTATGGTCCTATAGGCGCGCGTGAGAATGGTTGTGACGACACCCGCCAGCTTTTCGGAAGCCCTCTTGTCGCGTGCGACTCGGGCCTTTGTGGTCCGCTGACTAATGCGCTTCTTTAGAGATCGGATGTGTTGCGCAACTGGCGGCAACGTTGTTTCATTATCAGCAATCCTGCGTTTAACTGTATTCAGCTGAGTCTCGAGGGCGGCGATCTCATCGCGCAACATCTGTATTCTGTCCTGATCGATCAGTTTAAAGGCCGCTTCGATTTCGCTCTGCTCTCGCGCCAATTCTGACAACTCGTCACTGAGCGACACGGCGTCTTGGCCGAGCTGTTCCGTTTGGTTAAGCCATTCCGCAGCTTGGCCCGTGCGCACCAAAGCATGTGCCGAGTCATACAGTCTCTCAAGGAACTCCGCGCGACGCTCCTGATCAGCAGTCTTGGTGACCCGGTCCTCAAGATGCTGCCGATGGACACCGGTGGTCGACAGTTGCTGGCCGCATACGCAGACACCCTCTTCCAATAGGGCCCGAACGAACTGTAGATGCCTCAGGGGAATCGCGCCAGAATCGTGCAGAGGCTTCAACACTCTATGAGCTTTCGTCACCAGTCGGCCCGATAAGGTGGCCAATAGTTTAGTCGACTCCAGCTGGCCACTGAGGCGTAGCATGGTCCTTCCGTACCTCACGGCGGTTTGCTTTCTTCGCTGTCGTGTCTGCTGGAGACGTTCCGAGAGCTGCTCGGCAGCACCCACGCCCTTTACTTCAGTTTCAAGATTGTCCAGCGCTCTCCGTAATCCGTCAGCCAACTCGCGCCGTTGTCGACGCTGGTCGGCCAAGTCTCGCTCCAAGCTCTTCTCCTGCCGTCTGTGTTCCTCCAGCTCCTGCTGAAGGGCGTCGAGGTCACTGTCTCCGATAGCCTTCGTTGCTTCCGCGCCGAACTCGCGCTCACGGTCTGCCACGCGCTCTGCGGCATCCGTGAATACATCGATCCCTAGCAGGCTCTGAACAGCCTTCGTAGTCTTCGCGATCACATCTCGACGCGCTATTGCCTTGTTCTCGCTGCCGCCGACGAAGTCCGCTGCTTCGTCGGCGTCCATCACAAAGAAGTCCCGGAGATCCCAGGGAAGCAGTTCTTCAATCACCCTCCTCGGGTGGGGTACTGGCGCCCAATCTCCGTCCGGTCCCCTCTTCATGAGTGTTTCCGTCTCGTGTACCCGTCGGTAATCCGGCAGGTCATCGCGCTCGGCGGGACTCCGAATGGTCGTTACCCGCCTCTTGAGATTGTATACCGTGGTGGCACCGCCGCCCCCACCATGAACTCGAGTCGATCCATCGGTCTCAAACTCGATCTCCACCTGTGTGAGGACCCCCTCTTGGTCGGGTCGCCAGTCCGCCGGATGGATCGAAAACGTTCTCGTGTCTGCACCGGGGAGTCCCTTCTCCCCGTACATCCCCCACCGAATCGCCCGGAGGAACGTGGTCTTTCCGGAGCCGTTCTCGGCCCTGATGACCGTAAGCCGCTTCTCTGGATCGACCGAGGGCTCGACAACGATGTGGTCGAAACATACGAAGTTACGGATGTCGATCCGACGCACTCTAATCACGGTCTGAATCCTCCTCTCTCTGCGCAACCGCTGTGGTTTCGATCAGAGCTCGGACCTTCTTGTTGATGGCGTGTACGTGTGAGATACGATGCCGGTCCTCCAGATCCACGATCTCCAGAGCTAGCCTCGCGAGGGCCTCAGGATCGATATCCAAATCTTCGCCGACTCGTCGGGCTTCGATCTGGATTTCTTTGTATATTCGATCGTAGTTGCTTACCATTTGGAGCCTCTCGGAGTACTGGGTGAGATATAGAAATCGCCGCCACGTTGAAGGAGTGACGACGTTCTGCTATCGGGCTGGTATGCCGTTCTAATCCGCTCCAAATCAGCGAACACCGTTTTCTCGCCGGTCGCATTGCGTGCATGTTTCGCGAACGTGTAAGCCCGGTTGAATTCGGTGCGAACAATCTTCTTGACGTTGGTAGTATCGTGGGCAATAAGTTGTGCCGGCGGCAGCGCAAGAAAATCGTGGATGAGCGCATACGGTTTATCGCGGTGGCGGCGGAGCACCCGGCCTCTGCGCTGTATCCATTCTCGCTCGACCGTGGACGAAGCAACGATGAAGGCTTCCCGAATTCGCGGAATGTCCACACCCTCGTCGAGGACCTTCTTGGCCAACAGCACTTGGTAACCGCCATCGGAAAAGGCAGCTAGACGGGTTGCGAGCAGGTTGGGTCTTGCCGTCGTTTCCTGAGTTACAGGAGCCCATCGTATATCGAGGCTGTTTAGAAGCGAGCTTATGCTGTCAAACTGCCGGGGATCCTTGGCGGTTGCGTAAATAAGGGCACCGTCCAACGAACGCGGATTACGCTCGTCAAGGACCTTGCGCAGCAGCGAGATCTTGGTTCGAGCCGTCTCGATGATCCTGCGTCGTTGAATCCTCAAGCGCTTGAGCAAGTCTGGGTCCTGGTCACCCTGTTCGTTCGCTTCTCTAGCCATGGCCACTCCGATCCGCTGACTGAGGCGCTCGAACCGCTCTACTTCGTCGTCGTCCAAGGTAGCGGCGTGGACGTAGTAATTGTACGGAGTGAGGCAGAAACCGATCGCGCGGTCTAGGCCGAACTCGTAGACTGGATCGCCGAAGTAGGCGAAGATCTCCTCCGTACCGTCAGGATCGTATTGGCGTTCCGGTGTAGCTGAAAGACCGAGTCGGCGGGCAAATGCCTCCGGTTTGTTCGCCACGAACTTTGCGGCACCCAATGTGTGCACCTCATCGCCGATGAAGAGGGTGTCTATCGAGTGGGTCGTCTGTGCTACCGTTGCCTGGAAAGTAGGGGACGAGACGAGATGGTTGGTGACAATCACGACATGGGTGCCACCGCCACGCAATCTGCGGAAGAGGTTCGTGAGCGCCATGTTCGTATTGGCCTCAAGAGTCGGCACGACGGCTTGGACGCCGAACTTTCGTACCTCACCGCGCCATTGCTGAATCAGCGGGACCGATGGTGCCGAGATGACCACAAGAAGAGGCTGCCCCTGAAGACGGTTTTGGACGCGAGTAGCGCATATCAAGGCGGTGATGGTTTTTCCGGCGCCGGTGGCCATCGAGATGGTGCCGCGTTCAGGGCTAGGTTCGGACTCCCAGGCCTCGACGGCCTCGCCTTGATGGCTGTACGGGCCTTCCTCCCACGCGATGCCATCGGGGATTGCCAAGCGTGGGCGCTTGCGTCACCTTTCGGCTGAATCGAGCGGTCAGTCGTGCTGCTGCGTCCGCCGCCCATCCGGGATCGGCGTCCGCCGTTGCCGCTTGGACGTAATCGGCCGGACTAGGTGGATCTTCTGGAGCAGTCTGGATGATGTCTTCCTTTAGGGCTTGAGGTAAGTCGACAACCCGCTCGATGCCGTGGCTCTTTCCTTGAGACCAGTCATCAAGCATCGCAATACCGTCACGGACGCGCTGCCGACTGTGTTCAATCCAAGTCACGTCAACATCGAAGTGTTCTACGCCGCTGGTGATTCCGCGCGCTGTAGCGTTGCCCGATCCTCGGGCAAGCACCTGGTCGGTTCCATCATCGAAAAGCCAAACCTTGGGATGATAGTTTGACTCGGCCGTGGGCACTGCGATGCGTAGGCGTAGTGTCCCCGTGGCAATCATCCAAGCAAGGCAATCCAAAGCATGTTGGGCGAGCGCGGACGCATTCACCCTGCCGTCGTGGAACAAATCGACAACCCTGCGGCTCGCCTCATCCGAATTCAAGGACACTGCCCGCTCTACGGCCTCGCGCTCCGCCGGAAACAAAACCGGCGCCACCGTGAACTCGATCGGAGATGTACCGCGCCGAGCAATGTACTCCGCCAAGCCCGGAGCAACCCGCGCGATCCAGCCGGCCGAGAACCAACCGAATGCTCCTCTAACTGATGTCGCCGACGCAAACCCAGGAATGAGGACTCTCGGGCCAACGGGGTCCTCAGGGAGCCGATACAACCCTGGAATCACGGTGTTTCGTGTGAACACCGTCACAGCACCTGCCGCCGACGCTTCAGCCGCTCCAGCAGGGCGGACGATCCAGGGTTGCCTGCAGTCACCGTCGTGCCCGCTCGATCACTCCTTCGCCCTCGTCGCTTGGGAAGTCCGCCGCGTTGCTCCAAATCGAACAACCGGAACTCGACGACGCCAGGTTCGACCACGACCAAGCTTACTCGATCACCTTCGGCGACGCCCAGGCGGCTAAGAGGTGTCGAGATGTAGCCCACGCTCGCACCCGACAGAGACCTCAAGTGCCAATTGACTGAAATCCGGCCACAACCAGAGGGACGAGACACGGCTGCCCGAATGCTGTCATTCCTTGGACACCCAAGCGCGTCCGCAATCTCGGGTGGGACGCCGGCAAGACTATAGCCCTTCAAGTATCGCTCATGAACCCTGAAGCTCCAATACGGCCATCCCTCGGCAGTCACGCCATCAACGACCTCATAAACGTCCCTCAGCGTCACCTCCGATTCCTGCGCCAAGCGCACGATTCCGTCACGCAACACGAATTGCCGGGTCGCAACGAGAGCACGTACGCTGCTCTCCTTTACTTCGAACATCTCTGGCAACTCACTAACCAACCGGTCCAAGGTGGTGGCGCCCCCGTCCTCTTCGATCCGCTGCTCGATTTCAGCGACAATCCCCTCGTATTCGTCTTCGATCCAGTCCTCGATGCCCCACTTGGTCTTACTCGCCCGAGCAATTCCAGGGATGCTCGACAACAGTCCGCCCAAGTTAGCCCGCGGAAGGCCCGACTCCGTCACGATCTCGTCAAGTGTGGCGGGACGCCCGATACTGAGGATCGCCGCCTTTGCGCGGGCTTTCTTGGTGGAGCGTAGTGCTAATCGATGGCCGATGCGCACGACCCCACTTCGTTCGATCAAGAGTTCAAAGAGTCGGTGCCAATCCGCATCAGGAAGGGACTCGCGGAGAGCCTCCTCGTCGATGAGCCCAACGTCATCAGCAAGCTCCACTGCGCGCTTCCGAAGCCCATCCAGCGTCTCTCTAGCGTCGCCAATAGCACATATGCCATTTACGCAGTCATAACCCAGTGCCGCTTCGACAATTCTGCAGGTGAGCCCCACTGCCGGATCACGAAGGGGTTCTCCTTCGAACAGCCTGTCCACGGCCATGCGAAGATCGCTTTCAGCCACTACGGGGCCGGCCCTGCGGCGGAGCGTAGCCGCAATAGTGTCGACCTCAGGGCCCACGCATCTTTCGACGTTGTCAGCGATACGGGTCTTGATCTGTCGGATCCGTTCCCGCGAGACCCCGAACCTCACTCCCAGCTTTTCGAGTGTCGTACGTGTTTGTGCGAACAGGTATTCCTCGAGTATTGTGAGTTCGCGCTCCGACATTTTAGTCCGCAAGTCACGGATCGAATCAACTACCGTGGTCAGGATACGAATATCGGTTAGGTCTTGGATCTTGTAGGACTCGACCTCATCACCCAACCCGAGATCCAAAGCCAGCTCCGTCAGGTCGAGTTCCAAAGCGTCGGAAACCGTGATCGCCCCATAAAACTCGTTTGCTGCCGCGAAGAGCAATTCTAGCGAATCGGCGACTTCGCGCCAATCTTTGCGTTCGTAACTACCGTCGGGATCAGCGCTCGAAGTCTCCGTGGCCGTGAAGGGAGCCGGAGTCTGCTGTTGAACCGGTACCGTTGCTTCAGCCACGCACATCAGCTCCAAGAGCGAAGCCATGCCGAAGCCGGAGATGGCCAGCAAGTCTTCTACACAGACGGGGCTCGAGCCTTTGAGCACGCCATTCCTCAGGAGCGAATTCGCTGTACGGACAGAAAGTGGCCAGTCCAAGATGTCAGTGGGACCAATCTCGGGAGGTATAACAACGAGGAGCGGGGGCGGCGGATAGGTATTTGCGATGTAAAGCAATGATCTTCGTGCTGGATCACCGATAGGTGAGGACCTGTCGTTCCAGAACGCCTTGAGGTGGCCTATCGTGGTGACGGTCGGATTCTCGGCCCGGATCTTAGAGGAGAGCCGCACGTTGGGGAGGTTGTGATGATACCAGCGCGGTAGTAGGGGAGTGGGAGGACTGCCCCATGGCGCACCGCTGGGTATATGCGGGGGGGCACTGCCTTCGCTTGGCGACGTGCTCACAGGGCACACACGGTGCAGGGGACAGTGTCATCTTCCTCGTCTAGGGCGTCTCCCAACACGTCCATCAGGGGTACGTTTTTTCGTTTGGTGGCTGCCCTACCTACTAGGGCTGCATGGTGACGAGTCAGGATCTCACCCTTCCGAGACCGGAGCTCAACGAGCGTCTCACCCCCAGACCACGTGTACTGCCGCCCTCGCATCGCGCGATCCTTGAAGTCGGCGTCACCGCCTACGCCGGCGTCCCGGAGCACCTTTTGCTCGATCGCCACTGCTCGCTCGAACAGCTCGGGATGCCGTTCGGCGAGGCCGATCCACTCCGCTTTGCGCTGATAGAAGCAGAAATAGCAACCTGATCGTGTTCTCCATTCGTAGTATTTCGGAAGTCCGATTCCCGCGTCCTCTAGGATCCGCATGACCCCTTCGCGGTCGATGCCGTCTTCAATGAACGGGAACCGGGATTGGATGTTCGACTTGGTGGAGATGTATCCCTTGCGGTTCGATTCGTCGGCCCGGATGGCGACATAAGAGATCGCCGGGGCGTCGCCGATCCACTCCTCGATCGGCTTAATCTTCATGTTCTTCGTGCACCACCGCATCTGCGGGGACGGCAGGGTCCCTCGGAAGACCTCGAACCAGTGGTCGAAGCCGCGGGTCGCGTTGAGACGCGTGATCGGCTTGCCGAGAATGACTTGAAGCCGGGTGAGGTACTCGTAGGTCTCGGGAAGTTCGGCGCCTGTGTCGCAGAAAAAATACTCCATCTCTGGCAGGGGCTCTCTGAGGTACACGGCGAGGGCACTGGAGTCCTTCCCTCCAGAGATGCCGCAGATGTGCCGGATGGGGTCAGGCATTCCGAACCGTCTTAGTGGTGAATTGGACCTCGGTCGTGTCGTCGTCGGCGTTCTCGTCAGGGAGGACTCGGTCACCGATCATCGCGATCAGCGCCGAGATGGCTCTCTTCTGGGAACCCATTGTAGGTACCAACTCATCTAGGGCCGTGTCAAGGACGTCGCTGACCAAATGCTGATCCTCATCATCGACGCCGACCAGCGCGACGTGCTCCCGACCGTCCGGCCGAGTGACCGTCACGCGGAAGGGCTTGAACGGACCTCCACCATCCGCACGCTGGTCCGTGTGGAGTGCGACGAGCCGCAGGAACGAGTCCACACGGCGAGCCAGCAAGTGCCGGAAATGGGCCCGATCACCGTCATTCCATTCAGATGGGGCTTTTCCAGCCACAACTGTCGCGATCGTGCAGATCCAATCCGCATCCGCATCCACGGTGTCGTTGGCGAGTGTGAGCACGAAGGCTCGCACCGTAGGATCCAAGACCTCGTCTTCGAGCGACCTGGCAAAGCCACTGATCGATTGGCGCGAAGTCTCGCCACTGACATCCATCAGATCCTGGAATAGCTGGTCCAACAATCCGTCTGCGCAGCCTGTGAGCTCGTCCATTGCAGTGAGGAGTCTACTAGCGTAGGTGTGCGACGCCGGATATTCCGTGGCCGACACGGGAACCGCGGGCAGTCCGAGCGCCTCGGGAAGACTCTGGAACAGGAGTTCGTCGGGCTCCACAGCGGTAAAGAGTGCCTCCCTGACCCTGGTTGTAGCGGCATCCAAGGACTCTGTCCTGCGCGTGAACGTGTCCAGGCGCCTCACACGAGCAACTAGCTGACCGACGACTGCCAGGACATTTGCCACCCGCACACGACCGAGTCTCGACCGTACACCCATTCGTTCGCTGACTGCCTGTACCACCTGCAGACGAGCCCCGGTTGTGTTGGCAAAGTGCTTGACCTCGAAATGTCCCGGATTCCGGACCATCCGCTCCGAGAACTCTGGCGTGAGCATTGGTACGAAGGTGCCGTGCTCGTAGACGGCGATGTCATCGCTCCGGACGAGTAGTGCGACTGTCACGAAGACGGGGATGACTCCGCGTTTCATCCCAACCGGCGGCGACAGCAGGGTGGCGTAGATGTCGCGGAGATTGACCCGCTGCCGGGTGGCCCGGTCGAACTCATGCTCAACCAAGTCCCACGCCTCTTGGAGGTTCTCGTCCGTTGGCCGGCGAAAGGTCCAATGGGACTTCCTCCGATCGAACGCGTGGAGGCCAGTCCTGGCAAGGAAAGCCCGGTACATGGCGACTTCGGGCCCATACCCGTCGAGACCCAGTTGCTCAGCATCGTCCCTCTCAATCATGGCTTCGAGCAGGATACGCCGCGCTTTGGCTCCCTGTGAGGTGACGGCCGTACGGTTGAGGATCTCGTTACCTACCGAAGGCGTGGAATTGTAGACGAGATCACACGCGCTCGAAATGGCGGCGCTACCGCGCCCGCCCCGCAGGTCCATTCCACCAGATGGGGTCAACAGCTCCCACTGGCACGAACCGGTCCCATAAGCTGCCATGATCATTTGATCGAGATGTGCTTGGGCCTTGCTGATTCCGACGCATTTCGTCCACTCATTCCGACGGAAGTCGTCCACTGATTCCGATTCATTTCGTCCACTCGTTCCGACGGAAGTCGTCCACCCATTCCGACGAATTTCGTCCACCCGGATGTGGTGTCGGAGCGGAGGGCTCGAGCGGGTGGGGAGGGGTGCTGGA
>JAJDXM010000039.1 GCA_022823225.1 Gemmatimonadota bacterium | reverse complement strand
GCGAGACAGGCGCAACGAGGCGGCTTTGGAAGAAATGGGCTGGCGCGTTCTCATCATATGGGAGTGCCAGACGAAGGACTTGGATCGTGTCGCCGAAGCCGTCAGGCGGTTTCTCGGTCCCCGCTGACCGCTTGGGGTTGCGTCCCGGAACCTCCAGTACAATGCAGAGGGTTCCGGTTCAAATTTGCGTATTCAAAGTGATACACGAGACGATGTGGTAGTATCGTAAGATGTTGTATAGCAGTAGTTTACTGTATTGTTTGGCCGACGTATGCCAGTTCCTCCCGAATTGGGCGAGTTGCGAAACCTCAAGACCCTGGTTCTCGGCGTCAACGATCTGGCGGGGTCGATTCCCCCGGAACTGGGCGACCTTTCCAGCCTGGAGGACCTGCGACTGCGCAGAAACGAACTGACGGGAACGATCCCGCCCGAACTGGGCAACCTGAGCAACCTCAAAAGGCTGGGCCTCAACCAGAACCTGTTCACCGGATCGATACCGCTTGACTTTCTGCGCCTTCAACGGCTTCAGTTCTTTCATTTTGACGACAATGCAGGCCTTTGCATCTCCGGGTCCGCGGCATTCGCGGAGTGGCTGGGACGGTTCGACGTCTACGACGGGCCGTCTTGCGACGAGGAAGACAGAGCGGTCCTCACGGCTCTGCACGGAGGTACGGGCGGTACAGACTGGACCCGCTCCGACGGCTGGCTTGGTGACGGCAGTCTCGACGCATGGCACGGCGTGAGCACCGATTCGCTCGGCCGCGTGGCGGCGCTGGACCTGTCCGGCAATGGACTGACCGGACGGCTCCCCGGATCGCTCGCACAACTTGCCAGCCTGACATCGCTGTGGGTCGACGGCAACGCCGGCCTGACCGGTCCGCTGCCGCTGTCACTCTCCAGGCTCTCACTTCAGGAGCTTCGGTACGGGGACACGGGCCTGTGCGTCCCCTCCGACCAGGCATTCGGCGATTGGCTCGCAGACATCTCATCTCACGAGGGTACCGGCACGCAGTGTTCGCCGCTCTCCGACCGGGAGATCCTCGAGATCCTGTTCGATGCGACCGACGGCGCCGACTGGGCCAACGCCAGCAATTGGCTGACCGACGAACCCCTCGGTGCATGGCACGGCGTGACGACCGACAGCGATGGCCGAGTCGTCGAGCTGAATCTGTACAGGAACAACCTGTCGGGGGCAATTCCTCCTGAAATCCGCGACCTGCATCGGCTTCGCATCCTTGACCTCGACTCCAACTCGCTCACGGGGCCGATCCCCCCACGGCTGGGCAACCTGTCGAACCTGTCAACGCTGAGCATCAGCTACAACCGGCTGGCGGGGCCGATCCCTTTGGAGCTGGGCAACCTGTCCAACCTGTCGACGCTGCGGATCGTCTCCAACCGGTTGACGGGACCGATTCCGCCCGAGTTGGGCAACCTGTCCGGCCTGACGCGCCTGGAAATGCTTGGGAACCTGCTGACGGGGCCCATTCCCCCGGAGCTGGGCAAGCTGTCCGGGCTGTCGGTGCTCTACCTCGGTTTCGATGGCCTGACGGGGCCGATCCCGCCCGAGTTGGGCAACCTGTCCAACCTGTCGTTTCTGTACATCGGTTGGAGTGACCTGACGGGACCGATTCCGCCCGAGCTGGGTCGGCTCGCCAACCTGTCATGGCTGTATCTCTCTGGTAATGACCTGGCAGGTCCGATTCCCCCGGAACTGGGCAACCTGTCCAGCCTGACCGACCTGGACCTCGAAGGGAATGAGCTGACAGGGGAGATCCCGTCCGCGCTGGGCAATCTGTCCAGCCTGACGCGGCTGAACATCGGCGGGAATCAGCTGACGGGGCCGATTCCGCCGGAACTGGGCGGCTTGACCGGCCTGACATCGCTGGATCTCGGGTCGAATGATCTGGCCGGGCAGGTCCCGACCGAGCTGGGCGACCTGAGCGGGCTCTCATTCCTGCATCTGGACAGGAACCTGCTTGGGGGATCGATCCCCCCCGAGCTCGGCAAACTGATGCAGTTGGAGCGGCTGTCTCTCCGAGAGAACCAACTGACGGGTTCGGTTCCGGCGGAGCTGGGCGACATGGCCGCTCTGACGCATCTCCATCTGGGCAACAACGCCGAGCTGTCCGGCGCCCTGCCGTCGGGCCTGACCGCGCTCCCCGCGCTGGACGAGCTTCTTCTGACCGGCACCGATCTGTGTGCGCCCACCGATCCCGCCTTCCAGGAATGGCTCTCCGACGTGCATCTCGCGCGCGTGCGGCCCTGCGGGACGGGCACCGTGTCGTCGGCGTACCTGACCCAGGCGGTGCAGTCCACGGCGTTCCCGGTTCCGCTCGTTGCGGGCAGGGACGCGCTGTTGCGGGTTTTCGTGACGGCGTCAGGCCCAACGAGCGCGGGCATCCCCACGGTGCGGGCGACCTTCTACCAGGGCGGAGCCGAGACCCACGCGGTGGACATCCCGGGCTCCGCGACTCCCATTCCCACCGAACTCGCGGACGCTGAAGGCTCGCTCGCGAAGTCGGCGAACGTCACGATTCCCGGTTCGGTGATCCAGCCGGGACTGGAGTTCGTGATCGAGGTGGACCCGGATGGCACGCTGGATCCCGCACTCGGCGTGACAAAGCGGATTCCCGAGACGGGCAGGGCATCGGTGCAGGTCGAGACCGTGCCCGTGCTGGACGTGACGTTCGTACCGTTCCTGAGGGCGCAGGACGCCGATTCGTCGATCATAGACATCGCCAACGGCATGGCCGCGGACCCCGACACACATGAAATGCTGGGGGATATCCGCGCCATGCTCCCGGTCCACGATCTCGACGTGAAGGCTCACGAACCCGTCCTGACCTCAACCACCAGTGTGTTTGCGCTGATCGGCGAGACCCTTCTGTTGCAGCATCTGGAGGGCGGAAGCGGGTACTACATGGGCGTCATGCCGGAGCGCGTTGTCGGTGGCGAGTCGGGTGTTGCGTCCCTCGGAGGGCGGGTCGGCTTCTCGGTTGCGGTGCCGTTTGTGATCGCGCACGAACTGGGACACAATCTGAGTCTTCGCCATGCGCCGTGCGGGGGCGCGGGCGGTCCGGACCGGGCCTTTCCGCAGGGGAACGGGTCGATCGGAGTGTGGGGGTACGACGCCCGCGGCAGGGGCGCGCTGGTGGCACCGCATGTTCGAGACGTGATGTCCTACTGCGGTCCCCCTCGCTGGATCAGCGACTTCAGTTTCGCAAGAGCGCTGAGCCATCGCCTGGCGCGCGAAGCCGGTGCGGCGGCGTTCGCCGACGGTCAAGTGGTCGCGCCCCGGCGTACCCTGCTCCTCTGGGGCGGCATCGACGAACAGGGTGATCCGTTCCTGGATCCGTCCTTCGTGGCAGACGCTGCGCCCAGGGTTCCACGGGGCGCAGGCGACTACGAACTGGTCGGCCGAACCGCAGGCGGCGACGAACTGTTTTCTCTCAGCTTCGACATGGAGGAACTGGCCGACGCCGACGGGGGATCCTTCCTCTTCGCGCTTCCGGTGCGGAACGAGTGGGCCGACGCCTTGCAGAGCGTCACCCTGTCCGGCCCCGAAGGAACGACGACGATGGACCAGACGACCGACCGGCCCATGGCCATCCTCCGTGATCCCGAGAGCGGCCGGTTGCGGGGGATTCTGCGTGGCGCCGATGCCCGCCGGGCAGATGAAATCGCGCGCAGCATACTCGCCGGGGACGTAACGGGAGCGGCCAGGGATACTGCCGGCGTGACCGGGGGGTTGCAGGTGATCTTCAGCCGGGGAGTGCCGGCGGCGGCGGAGTGGCGGTAGCAAGTGTATCAGTATACTATACTCATACCATGAGTAAGAGATTGCAGGTGGTGCTGTCCGAGGCCGAACTCGACGAGATCCGGGACGCCGCGAGGCGCAATCGCGTTACGGTGTCGGCGTGGGTCCGGCGAACGCTGCGCGCCGCGCGGGAGCGTGAGCTGCGCGGTGGGGCCGCTGTGGTGCGCGAGGCCCGCCCGGCGTATCGCGCGCCCGAATCTGCCGGCCTGCGGTTCGTCGACCTGGAGGTGAGATTGTGCGAGAGTGACCTGGAAGCGGTGCGAAGGCGCTACGGTCTCCGCAACTGGGCCGCCGCCGTGAAGGAAGCGGTCTGGCGGCAGGCGGTCGTGCCGATGACCAAGGAGGAGGCGCTCGCCATGCGGGGCGTTGGCTGGGATGGGGATCTCGACGAGATGCGGGCGGGCAGCCCGGGTGACGTGTGGTGATCGTCGACACCTCCGTCTGGGTTGAGTATCTGCGCAGAACGGAGAGTTCATTCGACCTGTTCCTGGATGCCGAAATCCAGGCTGGCCGTCCCATCGCAACGCCTGCGGCCGCCGTGATGGAACTGCTCGCTGGCTGTCGCACCGAGCCCGAGGCCCTGAAGCTGTCGCAGCTGCTGTCCCGCTTCGGGGTGCTCGTCCCGGATTCGGCGGGAGACTTCCAGCACGCCGCCTTCATCCACCGCACCTGCCGCCGGGCCGGCTACACGATCCGATCGATTGTCGATTGCCTGGTCGCCGCTGCCGCCATCCAGGTGCAGCGTCCCCTCCTGGCGCGAAACCGCGACTTCGAGGTGATCGCCCGGCACACGGGGCTGGAACTGTTGGTGCCGGGAGGCAGCTGCTAGCCCGGCTGGACCGCCGGGGGGATAGCCGGCCCCAGGCGAATTCGGGACCCACCGCCATGCAGCCGGCGCGCGTCCCGCCCGGCGTTGGCGCACCCGACGTATTTCGCTATCATGACGCTGGGTTTCACTCCTTCCGACATCCGGCCCGGAACCACTCCCGAGAGGCACGCCATGACACTCCGAATCAACGACATCGCTCCCGACTTCGACGCCGAGACCACCGACGGCCCGATCCGCTTCCACGACTGGATCGGCGACGGCTGGGCGATCCTGTTCTCCCACCCGAAGGACTTTACCCCGGTGTGCACGACCGAGCTCGGCAAGGTGGCGGGAATGAGGGGTGAATTCGAGAAGCGCAACTGCAAGGTGCTGGGAATCAGCGTGGACGGGGTGAGCGATCACCGCGCCTGGTCCGCCGACATCGAGGCTTCGCAGGGCCACGCGCTCAACTACCCGCTCGTCGGGGACCCGGAGCTGAAGGTGGTCAAGCTCTACGACATGCTGCCCGCAGACGCGGGTCACACCAGCGAAGGCCGGACCCCGATGGACAACGCCACCGCGCGTTCCGTCTTCCTGATCGGCCCGGACAAGCGCATCAAGGCGACCCTGACCTACCCGATGAGCACCGGGCGCAACTTCGCCGAGATCGTGCGGCTGCTGGACTCCATCCAGCTGACCGCGAAGGAGCAGGTCGCGACCCCTGCCGACTGGCAGGACGGCGACGATGTGATCATCCTGCCTGCGGTGTCGAACGAGGCCGCCCGCGAGAAGTACCCGGACGGGTGGGAGGAGCCGCTGCCGTACATCCGGATCGTGCCGCAACCGGAGTAGGGCGCGGGGGAACTCCCCCTACCCGATCAGCGGCCGCACCCGCGGCTTCACGATGAACAGCCCCTCGCGGCGGCTCGAAATCACGACAGTCCCGCTGTCGAAGAACGGGTACACGCTCCATGTGCCGTCGAAACCCGCCGCGTCGTCGCTCCACGGGGTGGTGTCGAAGTGCCCGACCTCGACGGGGTTTTCCGGGTCGCTGATGTCGAGCACCCGCAGGCCAGCCCGGTTGTTGGTCATGTAGAGCCGGTTGCCGCGGATGTAGAGGTTGTGGTCGGTGGCCTGGGTGTCGCTGTAGTACTCCGTGATCAGAATGGGGTCGTCGAGGTCCTGGAGGTCCCAGACCAGGGTGCGCGTGGCTTCGACCAGGCCGCTCACCTCGTCCAGTTCGTCGTTGGAGTAGAAGTAGCGGTGGTCTTCGGTGAGCCAGCCCTGGTGCGCGTACGCGATCGCCGGGTAGGCGGCGGACGAGACCGCGACCGGGTTGTCCTTGTCGGTCACGTCGGCGATCGAGAGCGCGGTCTCGTTCGAGTTCACGCAGATCTCGCGGTCGCGGTAGTCCTCGTCGGGCCCGCGGTAGATCACGCACTGGGTGTCGTGGGAATTGCCCGTGCCCCCGCGTCCGGTGTTGGGGTGCGCGAAGCAGCCCGCGAAGACCGGGTTGAGTGGATCGTTGATGTCGACCATGTGGGATCCGCCGCCACAGGACTCCGTCCCGGACGACCCCACCAGGTACGCGAATCCCGTCGCCTCGTTGATCGCCACGTTGTGGGATGACGCGATCTCCGTATAGAGGGCGTCGGCATCGAAGACCTCCGGCTCGGTGACGCTGCGAAGCCGCGTCAGGTCGAACACCTGCATTCCGTGTTCGCCCGCGCCGTCCGCCACGACGAAGGCGTGGTTCCGGTACACCTTCGCGTCGCGCCAGGTATTGGCCCGGCTGCCCTCGGTCTTGGGCAGGTGGCCGAGATAGCGCGGGTTGTATGGATCCGTCACGTCCACGAACGAGGTCCCGTCCATGTGACACACGATCGCGTACTCTCGGCCGGTCTCCGGGTCGGTCCAGCCCCATACATCGTTGAGGCGCGCGCCCCGGGCCGCACCCAGCTCCTCCCAGGGAACGAAAGCGAGCAGGTCGACCTCATTGCAGTCGTATCCACCGGCCTCGCCGTCCTCGCAGGTGACCTCGCCGCCGGAGATTGCGGGGAGCGGCTCGTGGTCGGCCACCAGCCGGGCCGAATGCTGCCACTCACCCGATTCGCGGGAGAACACGGTCACCGCGCCGAGGCCGAAGTCGGCGGAGGGGTCGGCCAGGACGGCAACCTGGTCCTCGAGGTACAGCCCCGTCGTCCTGGCGACCGGCGCGCCGTCCGCGCTGTACGGCGGCGACGCACCCGTCCGTTCCCAGCCGTCCCCGCTGCGGCGATACTCGTAGAACCGCTGTGCGCCGCCCACCAGCAGGGTTTCGCCGTCGACCGCGAGAGAGGCGCCATACCCCGGGCGCATCTCGTCGTTCTCCGGCTCGAGGGTGCCGACCGGCTGCCACGCACCGTCCATCTTCGCGTAGCGGTGGACGACCGGTTCCTGCAACTGCCCCACGAGCACCTCGCTGCCCGAAAGGGCCACGGAGAAACCGAAAAATGTGGACTGAGACGGGGCTTCCGGATGCGAGAGCGTCCCGGCCGGTCCCCACCCGCCGTCGCCGGACTGTTTCTCGAAGAGATGCACGGCGTTCTGCGTGGGATCGCCGACGACCACCAGAGCCTCCCCCAGCGCGAGCGCGGCCGTGCCCGTCCGGGTGAACGACTCGGGCACCGTGAACCTTTCGCCGTCCGACCAGTCACCGTCTTCTCCGATCCGGTACACTTCCATCCCCAGTCCGCCCGACAACCCGCCCCGGCTCACCAGTAGCAGGTTGCCGGAAGCTGCCATGACATTCCCGAAATCCGGGTTGTGTGTGACGGCCCTTGCCCAGGGGAGCTGCTCGAGAACCGGGCTCGCGGTCCGATCGAGACGGTAGGGGAGGACACTTCCGGGTGCATATTCCTCCCCGCTGCCCGGGGCGCCGGTCGCCACGAAGACGAAGTTGCCGGATTCCGCCAGCGCCTTGCCGAAGCCGGTGCCGGGAGCCCCGCTACCGCCCAGCCGGGCGACGCGGGTCCATTCATTGTCAACCTGCGCGAATACCCAAACGCTTCCCGGCTCGCGCTCGTGTGCGGCCTCGCCGACCAGGATGTGGCCGTCCGCGATGAGTACGGCGCCACCGAAGGCCTGAGCCGTCGTGGAAGAGGGGAGGGCAGCGAACGCGCCCGCCAGGACCATCGCCTGAACTGCGGCGACACCGGAGTTCCGGCGGAGCCGGGATCGGTGGCCGGCAAGCGCGAAGGAGATTGTGGGAGATTCGATAGAGCGCACGGGGAAGTCCTCCGATTCAACGAGTGGAAGGGGTTTCGCAATCTATGCCGTCGGGGGGCGGTGGACGACCCGATGGGGGATCAGCTGGGCCAGGACCTCCACGAGGTGATGTGCCCGCCGCCCCGTCCCGGCCCGGATCTGGGCACGGCAGCTGAACCCGTTCGCGATGACGGTTTCGCCCGGGGCGGCGGCGCGCAGCGCGGGGAACAGGCCGAGTTCGCCCATCGCCCGGGATGTGCGCAGGTGCGTGGCGGTGTAGCCGAAGGATCCGGCCATTCCGCAGCAGGTCGACTCGATGTGCGTTGCAGGAGAACCGGTGAGGGAAAGCAGGGCCTCGGCGGTCGCAGTGGCGGTGCCGGCGGCCTTCTGGTGGCAGTGGCCGTGGATGTGGGTGGTGGGGGCGGGGCCCTGGATCCGGCCGGGTCGCTGCCCGCGTGCTGCCAGAAACTCGTCGATGAGGAAGGCCTGGCTGGCGAGCGCGCGAGCATCTTCGCCGGGGCAGAGGGTGAGGGCTTCGTCGCGCAGGGTCAGGAGGCATGAGGGCTCGAGGCCGACGATGTGAAGCCCCTGCCGGGCGAGGGGGGCGAGAACGGCGATGGTGCGCTGCAGCTCGGCGCGGGCGTGGTCAAGGAGTCCCGCGCTGATGTAGGTGCGGCCGCAGCAGAGCGGTCGTCCGTGGGTGGGGAGGGGGCGGGGGGCGATGGGGTGGAGGCTGAGTCGGCGCAGGACGTCGACAGCAGCGCGCGGCACGGATGTGTCAAAATACCTAGTGAATGTGTCAACAAACAGAACGATCGGACGACCTACGGCAGCCCTCCCAAGTCCATCGACTGCTTGTGTTGACAGATTATTCCATGAATCTGTCCTATCCCCCACCTCTGCCAATTCCTCGTCGCGAAACGGATCCGGAGCCCACTCGGGCAGCTCCCGCGCCGCGGCGATCCCCAATGCGCGCTCGCCCAGCCACGCCAGCACACGGCTCCTGTTGCGAAGGTTGAGCAGGCGGCCGGCCCGGCTCGCGGCCGGCGCGACCCTGGGCAGCGAGGCAAGGAGCCGTTCCCGCATGGGTGCGCCGCGCTGCCGGTTCCGGTAGTGGAGAACTTCGGCCTTCATCGCGGCCATGTCCACGCCCGCCGGGCACTCGCGCTTGCAGGCCTTGCAGCCGACGCAGAGGTCGAGGACGTCCGCGACCTCGTCCCCCAGGAGCCCCTCCCGCCCCAGCTGTCCGGTCAGCGCCAGGCGGAGCACGTTGGCGCGGCCCCGGGTCGTGTCGGCCTCCTCGCGGGTCACGCGGTAGGACGGGCACATGACGTCCGGGTCCATCTTGCGGCAGGCGCCGTTGTTGTTGCACGCCTCCACGGCCCGCGCGAACCCGCCCCGCTCCGACCAGTCCATCGCGACCGGGAGCGGCGTCGCCCTGTAGCGCGGCGCGTAGCGGAACAGCTTGCGGTCGTCCATTCGGGGCGCCGCCACGATCTTCCCCGGGTTCATCGTGCCGCCGGGGTCGAAGGCGTCTTTCACCTCCCCGAAGGCGCGGGCCAGCCGCCTGCCCAGCAGGGGCTCGATGAACTCGGAGCGCAGGATTCCGTCGCCGTGCTCGCCCGACCACGACCCGCCCAGCCGCACGGCCTCGCGGAGCACCTCCTCGGCGATGCCCCGGAAGGTGGCGATGTCCGCCGGGTCCTTCAGGTTGAGCGAGGGGCGCACGTGCAGGCACCCGACCGACGCGTGCGCGTACCAGGTCGCGCTCGTGCCATGCCGCGCGAAGATCTCCTCGACCGCCGCTCCGAACTCGGCCAGCGCGGGGAGCGGCACGGCGCAGTCCTCCACGATCGAGACCGGCTTGCGCTCGCCCTTCATGGACATCACGACGCTCAGCGCCGCCCTTCGCACGGCCCAGATCGCCGCCTGCGCGGCCGGGTCCTCGGCGCGCACCACCTGGCGGCTTCCCGGTGCCGCCGCGCTCCGAGCGCCTCGGCCCGGCCCCGGCGCTCCCCCGTCCGTCCCACCCGGCCCCGTCTCTCCCACCACCTCCTCCAACCGGGACAGCTTGCGCGCAAGCGCGGCGTCGTCTTCTCCCGCGAACTCCACCAGCAGCACCGTGTGGGCGCCCTCGGGGATCATCGTCTCGACCGTGATGCGAAAGTCCGGATAGCCGCGCGCCAGGCGCGTCATCGAGTCGTCCATCAGCTCGACCGCGTGGGGCTGCAGAGTCACGATGTGCTGCACCGAGTCCAGCGCGTCCAGCAGCGACGGGAAACAGCAGACCCCGAGAACCTTGCGTGCCGGCCTCCGTGACAGCTTGAGCTTGAGGCGCCGAAAGAACGCGAGGGTGCCTTCGGAGCCGACAAGCAGCTCGGCCATGGAGGAATCCGGCCGCAGAAGCCGGTGCAGGTTGTAGCCGGCCACATGCCGAAGGACCTTCGGCACCCGCGCCTCCAGTTCCGCGGCCTCGCGCTCCGCGATCCCGAGAATCCTCCGCACCAGGTCGTCCCCGGGAGCCGCGTCCGCCGTCTCCAGCGCGGCCGCGTCCGCCGCCCCCACGCCGCCGTCCCCGAACCGCATCACCCGTCCATCCGCCAGCGCCGCCTCGATCGCGATCACGTTGTCCGCCATGATCCCGTAGCGAATCGACCGTGCGCCTCCGCTGTTGTTGCCCGCCATTCCTCCCAGCGTCGCACGGCTTGCCGTCGCCACGTCCACGGGGAAGAAGAGCCCGGTCGGCGCGAGGCGGCGATTCAGGTGATCGAGCACCAGCCCGGATTCCACCCACGCCGTCCGCTCGGTGCGGTCGACCTCGAGCACCCGGTTCAGGTGCCGCGAAGCGTCGATGACCAGCGCGCGACCCACGGTCTGCCCGCACTGGGAGGTCCCGGCGCCACGGGGGAGCAGGGGCACCCCCTCGTCGCGCGCGATCGCCATGGCGGCTTCCACATCGTCCAGGCTGCGCGGGAGCACCACGCCCAGGGGGGCGATCTGGTAAATCGAGGCGTCATTGGCATATAGGCCACGTGTGAGGGCGTCGAAGCGCACCGCGCCCTCGACATCGGCGCGTAGCCGCGCGGCCAATCGGGAATGCCCGACGGCGCCGCGGCGCCCGCCGGTCCGGCCGGATCCACGAGCAACGGGAGACATTTCGCAAAGTGCCGACTATGTTCAGACACGACAACATTGTCCAGCCAGGAGATCGAGAATGCGGGCACTGCGGGCAGGGATTCACCGAAGGGTGTGGAAGGGGTGGGGTCGGCCGGCAGTTTGTCTCCTGCTGGCCGCGGCCGGATGCGCCGCCCCGGACCCGGACGCTGTCCTGCAACTCAGATTCGGCCACGTCGGTGCGCCGGGGTCGCTCTTCGCGCTCTCGGCCGAAGAGTTTGCGTCGCGGGTCAATGCGCGGCTGGAAGGCAGGGCCGAGGTCGTGGTCTACGGGTCGAGCCAACTCGGCGGAGACGAGGACCTGCTGCAGAAACTGAAGCTCGGAACGGTCGAGATGGCCCTGCCGTCGTCGATCATGTCCTCGCGGATCCCGGAGTTCGGGCTCTTCGAAATGCCCTATATCGTCAGCGACCGCCGCCACATGGTCAGGATCGAGGAGGAGATCGTGTGGCCCACGCTGGCGCCGCTGGCGGAGGAGCAGGGCTACCGCATTCTCGCCCTCTGGGAGAACGGCTACCGCCAGGTCACCAACAACCTCCGGCCGATTCGCGTCCCGACCGACCTGGACGGCGTCAAGCTGAGGACCCCGCGGGGCACCTGGCGCGTCAAGCTCTTCCGGCAATTCGGCGCCAACCCGGTCCCGATGGCCTTCTCGGATGTCCTCGTAGCGCTGGAGACCGGCACTGTCGACGGGCAGGAGAACCCGCTGGCTCAGATTCGCGCCTCCAACCTGAACGAAGTGCAGGAGTACCTCTCGATCACGGAGCACGTCTACACGCCCGCCTATGTGACGGTCTCCGCGGAGCACTGGGTGGAGCTCCCCGAGGAGGTGCGGACGGTGGTCGAAGAGGAGGCGCGTGCATTGCAGTCGTTCGTGCACCAGGAGGCCAGGCGGCTGGACCGGGAGCTCCTGGTGGAGCTTGCCGACAGCGACATCGCGATCAATTGGGCGAACAAGTCCGCGTTCCGGCAGCAAAGCCAGCAGGTCTATGACGAGTTTGCCACCGAGGTGCCGGGTGGACGGGAGCTGATCGACCGGGTTCTGAGTCTGCTCCAGCCGTAACGGTGGGCGCCGCGGCCGGACGGGGAGGCGACGCGTTGGCCCGCGACCGCCTGGGTGGCGCGCGGCGCATCTTCCAGGCCTCGATGGAGGCGATCGTGGCTGTGCTGGTGGCCGCGCTGGCCCTGGTCGTGGTGCTCGGCGTCGGGTTCCGCAAGGCGGGCAACGCCCTTGTCTGGTATGACGAGGTCGCGTCGATCCTCCTGGCCTGGCTGACCTATTACGGAGCTGCGCTGGTGGCGCTCAAGCGGGGCCATATCGGCGTCCCGATGGTCGTGGAACGACTTCGCGGGGCAGCGCGCACCTGTGCCGTGCTCGCCGCGGAGGCCGCCGTGATCGGCTTCTTTCTGGTCCTCGCGTGGGCGGGATGGCGGGTCCAGGGAGCGCTCTCGGGGGCCACGCTGATCAGTCTGCCAAGCGTCCCCACCGCCCTTGCGCAGTCGGTCATCCCGGTCGGGGCGCTCCTCTTCATCGCCGCCCAGCTCCTCAGCCTCCCCGATGCTCTCCGCACGCCCGGTGGGGGCGCAGACCCATGATCCTCGCGCTGATCGTCCTCCTTCTCCTCGTTCTCGTCAACGTCCCGATCGCGGTTGCGCTCGGCTTGATGACGATCGTCGCGATCCTGATCGCGGGAGGCGCCGAGTCGCTCCCCAACGTGGGCATCCTGATGTTCTCGGGGGCTTCCAGGTTCCCCCTGATCGCGATCCCGCTGTTCATCCTGGCGGGCGCGATCATGAACCGGTCGGACATCTCGCGGCGGCTCGTGGCCTTCGCGTCGGCGGTCTTCGGCTTCATCCGCGGCGGGCTCGCGATGGTGTCGATCTCGGCGTCGATGTTCTTCGCGGAGATCTCGGGCAGCGCGGTGGCGGACGTCGCGGCGCTGGGCTCGATCCTGATTCCCGCGATGAAGAAGCGTGGCTATTCGAACAACTTCGCGGCGGCCGTCACATCGTCTTCGGCGACGCTGGCCGTGATCATTCCCCCGTCGATCCCGATGATTCTCTACGGCGTCATGTCGGGCAGCTCGATCGTGGAGCTCTTCGTGGCGGGGATTATCCCGGGCGTGGTCGGCGGCGTGCTCATGATGTTCGCGGCGTACCTGTGGGCGCGGCGCGCGAAGCTCCCCGTCGAGGAGGCGTTCCAGCTCCGGCGCGTCTGGCGGACCTTCCGCGAGGCGGGCTGGTCGCTGCTCCTCCCGCTGATCATTCTCGGCGGTATCTTCGGCGGCTGGGTGACCGCCACCGAGGGTGCCGGGCTGGCGGTGGTCGCGGCGCTGGTGATCGGCGGCCTCGTGTACAGGGAACTGGACCTCAAGGGCCTGCGGGAGGCGCTGGTGGAGGCCGGACACCAGACCGCCGTGGTGATGCTGCTGGTGGCCGCGTCCGCGCTCCTCGGGGACTTCCTGACCGAGTCGCGGATGCCGCAGCAGGTCGCCGCGGCGATCACCGGGCTCACCGATTCGAAGCTCGCGATCCTGGCGCTGTTGAACCTCTTCCTCCTCGCGATCGGACTCTTCCTGCACTCGGCCGCGGCGATCATCCTCGTCGTCCCGATCGTGATGCCGCTGGTGCAGGCGATGGGCATCGATCCGATTCACTTCGGCCTGATCGTGACGCTGAACCTGGGGATCGGGCAGCAGACGCCACCGGTCGCCTCGGTGCTGGTGACCGCCTGCTCGGTCGCCAAAGCCGACATCTGGCAGGTGACGAAGTCGAACCTCTGGTTCATCGCGGTGCTGCTGGCCATTCTGCTTCTCGTAACGTACGTGCCCACCTTTTCGCTTCTGCTCGTGGAAATCTTCTACCGATGAGTGCGCCTCCGAACGCCGGGGAACGGCCGCCAACCGCGGGTCCGCCGCCGGACGGGCCTCCCGGCCGCCAGCCCCCCCGCGTCCGCATGAGCCGTGACGGCGGAATCGTCACCGTGACGCTCGACCACCCTGAAAGGATGAACGTGCTCGACCTGGAGGGGTGGGAGACCTTGGGGCAGATCTTCGAGGGGTTGGCGGGCGACGACTCGGTGCGGTGCGTGCTGGTCGAGGGGGCGGGGGGCCGGGCGTTCTCCACCGGTTCCGACATCTCGGGGTTCGCGAAGCATCGCAGCACGCCCGGACAGGTGACCCGCTACGCGGCTGCGTTGAGGCGCGGGATCGAGGGCGTGTACGATTGCCCGCATCCCACCGTCGCGGCGGTGCGGGGGCTGTGCGTGGGAGGCGGGCTGATCATCGCGGCGTGCTGTGATGTGCGCGTGTGCGGGGAGTCGAGCCGTTTCGGGGCGCCGGTGGGTCGTCTGGGCGCGACCATGGCGCATGCGGAGATGGCGCCGCTCCTTGCCGCGGCGGGTGCGGGGGCCGTGCTGGAGATCCTCCTGACGGGCGACCTGGTGGATGCGCGCCGTGCCCGGGAGATGGGGATCGTGAACAGGATCGTGCCGGATGGGGAGGTGGCGGAGGCGGGGTGGGGGGTGGCGCGCGGGATCGCTTCGGGGGCACCTCTGGTGAACCGGTGGCACAAGAAGTTCGTTCGGCGGATGGCGCGCGGACGGCCGCTCAGCGATGCCGAGCGCGACGAGGCGTACGACGCTTTCCAGACCCGGGACTACCGCGAGGGCACGGAGGCGTTTCTCGAGAAGCGCGAGCCGCGCTTCCGGGGGGAGTAGGGCGGTGTGGGCGGGCGAAGCGGGTCGCAGAGTGTGACGGGCGCTGGCCCGCAGCCCGGTGCGCTTGGCGGCATCCGCGTGATCGAACTCGCCCACGTCATGGCCGGGCCCGTTTGCGGCCGGATGCTGGCGGACATGGGCGCCGACGTGGTCAAGGTCGAGCCCCCCGACGCCGGCGACCCGACCCGCGCGTTCGCGCCGCCGGAGGCTGGCGGCAGCGCCGCCGCGTTCGTGATGATGAACCGCAACAAGCGCGGCGCCGTGGTCGACCTCAAGACGGAAGGGGGGCGCGGAGTTGCCAGGCGGATGCTCGAACGCTGCGACGTGGTCATCGAGAACTTCCGCAAGGGCGTCATGGAGGAATTCGCGCTCGGGTACGAAAGCCTCCGAGAGGCGAATCCGGGCCTGGTCTATTGCCAGATCACCGGCTTCGGGCGCACGGGACCTCTGGCGGGCCAGCGCGGCTTCGACCTCATCGCCCAGGGCATGACGGGGCTGCTCAGCGTAACCGGCGAGGGCCCCGGCCGGCCTCCCGTCAAGTGCGGTCCGCCGCTGACCGACATCACCGCCGGTATTCTCGGCGCGATGGGCGTGGTCGCCGCCCTGTACGCACGTCAGTCCACGGGCAAGGGACAGCGCGTCGATACATCCCTCTACGAAGCGGGGCTCATTCAGACCTTCTGGCAGTCGGCGGTCGCGCTGGCGACCGGAGAGTCGCCCGGTCCCCTTGGCTCCGCGCATCCCTTGGCTGCCCCCTACGAGGCGCTCCCGACGGCGGATGGCTGGATCACCGCCGGGGGCTGGAACCAGGTGAACTGGCTGCGCCTGCTGGAGGTGCTGGGGCTCGGCGAGCTGGCGAACGACCCGCGCTTCGCGACCAACGCCGCGCGCATGGCCAACCTGGAGGAACTGCGCACGATTCTGTCGCGGCGGCTCCGAAGCGCGACCGCCGAGAGCTGGCTGCGACGCCTCGAGGAGGCCAACGTGCCGGCCGGGCCGGTCTCCAGCATGATCGATGCGCTCCGCCACCCGCAGACGCTCGCCCGCGAGATGGTGGTGTCGGTGCCCCAGGGCGGCGAGTCCGTCGAGACGCTGGGTGCGCCGGTGAAGATGTCGGAGACACCGCCCCGGGTGGAGCGCGGGGCGCCGGAACACGGTGAGCACACCTGCGAGGTGCTGGAGGAGTACGGTTTCGGCGGCGACGAGATCGCGGAGTTGAGACGGGAAGGGGCCGTGCGCGGTTGACATCCCGCTCCGCTGACGGGAGGATTTGCAGATGGAATTCCTTGGATTCGACCTGAGCAGGCTGGAAGATTGGTGGGGCGATGTGGTCGCCTACGTCGGCCCCCGCCTCCTGCCGAGCCTGGGAGCCATCGTGGTTGCGGGGCTCATCTACCTGGTCGCCGGGTGGGTTTTGCGCAGGGTGGAGAAGAGGCTGGCCACGCGTACCGCGACCGACCTCGACGACCAGTTCGTGCGGTCCCTGCGCAAGGCCATTCGGCTGACAGTGGTGGCGTGGGCGGTCTGGCTGCTTGTGAGACAGTGGGTCCCGGTGCTCGGTGCGGTAACGCCGGAAGACGGCTGGCAAGCCTACGAGACCCAGCCCCACCAGTGGGTTTGGGGCGTATGGATAGTCCTGATCTTCATCCCCGTGAGCAACTTCGTGGGGCAGCTGCTCAGGGTGTTCGAGGGCAGGATCATGGCTCGCTCGGACACCGCGCTGGACGAGACGGCGCTCCCGATGGTCAACCGGTTTGTGCGCGTCATGGTGATTGGCGTCGGTGTGCTGCTTGCTATGGGTCATCTCGGCTTGCAGATCGCGCCGCTGCTGGCGGGTGCCGGCGTCGTCGGACTGGCCCTGTCGCTCGCCGCCAAGGATACCCTGTCGAACCTGATCGCCGGCGTGCTGCTGATCATGGACCGCCCCTTCCAGGTGGGCGACCGGATCGAACTCTGGAACGCCCCCAACGAGACCGGGACCTGGGGGGACGTGATCGAGATCGGGATCCGTGCCACCAAGATCCGAAATCCGGACAACCTGGTGGTGGTCGTGCCGAACAACGAGATCATGCAGCGCGACATCATCAACTACACGATGTCGGGCGACGATATCCGCCTCCGCATCCCGTTCTCGGTGGCGTACGAGTCGGACATCGAGCGCGCGAAGCTGCTCCTGATCCAGGCCGCGCTCGAGGTGGAAGGCGTCAAGCCGGACCCGACCCCGATCGTGATCGTGCGGGGGTTCGGCCCGTCGGAGGTGAACCTGCAGCTTCGCGTGTGGATCCTGGAGGCGCGAAACCGGCGGAGGATCGCGGACGAGATCACCGGAATCTCCCTGCAGGCATTCGCGCGCGAAGGAGTGGAGATCCCCTACCCGAAGCGGGAGCTGTACATCAGGCACGGCGAGGCACCGCAGCTGTTGCCGGGTGGTGAGTAGGTGGGGAGGCGCGTCCTGCTCGCCGTGCCGGTTCTGGCCGGTGGCTGCGAGGGCAATGCGCCGGCGGAGACCACCGCGCGTTTTCTTCCATTGATTCCCTTGTGAACGCGAAAGGCCGCGCCTACCGATTCGCCCTGGCCCTCGCCGCCGGGGCTTCCTTCCTCCTGATCTGGGTCAGCATGAGCGTCGGGCTCATCGGGGCGGATGGCGACCCAGTCAACGTGATGTACTTCGGTGTGGTTGCCATTGGCGGCGTCGGCACCCTTGTCGCGCGCCGTCAACCGCGCGGGATGGCGCGCACGTTGGTCGCGATGGCGGGCGGGCAGGCCATTGTCGCCGCGATCGCGCTCTTCGGCGGGCTGGGCCGCCCCTGGAGCGGACCGCTGGAGATCGTGCTGTCGAACGCGTTCTTCGTTGCGCTGTTTATCTGGTCGGCGTGGCTGTTTCGGCGTGCCGACGCGTCGCCGGCCGACGTGTAGGCGAGCCCATGCGCTTCGATGTGCCGCGACAACGTTGCGATACCACATCCGGCCCGGCATTCTGTTCACACCACGGGATCCGAGCCAACCGCGAGAGGAGGTCGCTCTTGAGGTCCACACCGTCGATCAGCGCCCCCCTGTTTCTCGCTTTCCTGGCCTCCGCGTGCGCCCCGCCGGACGACCCGTCCGCGACCCGGGCGAGCCGGGGCGAAACAGCGGTCGTCGCCTCCGATGCTGCAAACACCGTCCAGCCCCCCGTCGAATTCAGCCTCAACGGCTCCGCCAAACGCTATTGCTCCGCGATCTGGGTCTCGGAGCGGGACCGTGAAGAAGCCCTGTACAGCAGCGTCCTCCTCACCGAGCGGGACGTCAGCGACTACGAGGGCGGACGGCTTGCCTTCGACATCGACGACCAGCGCCGCATCGTCGCTGTATCGACAGGCGGCGCAAGGGGACGGGCCAGGCACTTCGGCGACCAGGGGTGCGTCATCCTTCCGCCCCACGCCGACAACGTCTTCTTCACGCCCCGCCAGGTCGCCAGCACACTGCCCGACGCGGCCACGACCCCCTGGCCCATGGGCGACCTGCTCCCCGGCGAGCCGCTCCCGGAGGATGTGAACGCCGAGCTGCTCGCCGAAGCCGCCGACGTGATGCTCGGCAGGGCGGACGACAACCGTGCCGCGTTCGTCGTGGTCCACCGCGGGCGCATCGTTGCGGAGAAGTACGCCTCGGGCGCGCACCGCGACATGCAGCTCGAGAGCTGGTCGATGGGAAAGAGCATGACCGCGACGCTGGTCGGGCGCCTCACCCAGATGGGCCACCTTGAGCTATGGCAACCCGCGCCCGTGCCCGAGTGGCAGAACTCGCAGGGCGATCCCCGCGCCGCGATCCGGATCGCCGATCTGCTCCGCATGTCCAGTGGCCTGCGCTTCACCAACTCGGGGGCCACCCCTGAACAGATGGCCCGGTCATTCATCGCCGGCCAGCGGGACCATTGGCTCGGATATGAAGCCCCGATCGACGTGTTCAGGTTTTCGATCAGCCGCGAATCCGAGTTTCCGCCGAACACCGTCGGCCGCTACCGCAATTCGGATCCCTGGACGCTCGGCTACATCGTCAGGCAAACGGTCGAGAACGCGTTGGGCGAGGAGTACCTGTCGTGGCCGCAGCGGGCGCTCTTCGACAAGATCGGGATCCGCCGCTTCGTCATGGAGACCGACGCGTACGGCAACTTCCTGCTCACCGGCTACAACTACGGGACCGCCCGCAACTGGGCTCGCCTCGGTCTTCTCTACCTGCAGCGCGGCATGTGGAACGGCGAGCGGCTCCTCACGGAGGAATTCGTGGACTTCGTGCAGTCGCCGGCGCCGGCATGGGATCCTCCGGTCTACGGAGGGCTCTTCTGGCTCAACCCCGCGGACGAATCGGGGAAGGGGAGCAGGATTCCCACGCTGCCACCCGACGCCTACAACGCGGCCGGGGCGGGGGATCAGCGCACCTACATCGTTCCGTCGCGGGAACTCGTCATCGTCGTGCAGAGCCACCGCTCGCCCGCCGCTCACGCGCCGGACCGGAGGGACCGCGAGTTCGAGGCGCTGGGGCTGGCGGTGAAGGCGGTGGATCCGGGTTGGAGCTGGTAGGGGTGGCGGACCCCAGACGTTGGTCTCACGGCCTGGCACTGTCAACTACACTTTACATTCTGTCAACTCTGGTTCACATTTCTATCCCAGCCATGGCCCCCCTGGCGGCACAGCAGGAGCGAACCTTCCGCCCAGTCAGGTCCCTCGGTTCCGGCAGCGAACTGACCGCATCCGTCAGCCTGGGCGACCTGGACGGCGACGGAGACCTGGACGCGGTCGTCGCCAACGGCCGTCACTGGCCCGGACAGAACCGGGTCTACCTCAACGACGGGCGGGCCGGCTTCACCCTCGCGCGCCGGCTCGGGGACGAACAGGCCGGCAGCTATGCGGTCCCGCTCGCCGATTTCGATGGTGACGGAGCCCTGGATATCGCCGTGGGGAATGACCGGACCCGCAGCCTGGTCTTCCTCAATGACGGCAGCGGCCGGTTTGAGGCCGGTGGGACCTTCGGCACTCCAAGCTCCACGCGCAGCCTGACGCTGGCCGACCTGAACGGCGACGGACACACCGACATCCTCGTGGTCAATCGCGGCCGTCAGAACTTCATCTTCCACGGGGACGGGGCGGGCGCCTTTCGCGAAGGGGTGCCGTTCGGGACTGGTGATGACTCCACGATCGATGTCGCCGCCGCGGACCTCGACGCCGACGGGGACCTCGACCTCGTGCTCGCCAACCGGGACGGCGGGGCGAATGCGGTCCACTGGAACGACGCGGGCAGCTTCGCGCGGCGCACCGGCTACGGAACCGGGGGCGACGAGACGCGCGGAGTGGCCGTGGGCGACGTGGATGGCGACGGCCGTCTGGACATCGTGACGGCGAACATAGGCGAGGCGAACGCGGTGTACTTCGGTGACGGGGCGGGCGGTTTCGAGCGCAGTCTGCCCTTCGGGCGCGACGACGACCGGAGCTACGCGGTCCGTCTGGCGGACCTGGATCTCGACGGGGATCCGGATATCGTCGTCGCCAACGTGGGGGGGCGGAACGCGGTGTATTTCAACCGGGGCAACGGAGTTACGGCCTTTGAAGAGCACCGCTTCGGGTGCGGCGACTGCGCAACCTACGGGGTGGCGGTCGGCGACCTCAACGGGGACGGGTTCCCCGAGATAGTCACGGCGAACTCGGGTGCTCCGAACGGGGTGTTTGCGAACGGGCCCAACTCCGACGGCCCCATGCCGACACCCCGAAAGCCGGCAGGGAGACCATCATGACGAATTCAGCCGACACGACCCGCCGCGACTTCCTCGGGTGGCTCGCGGGCCTCGGCACCCTCCTGACCGCCGCCCGCGGGTTTCCGGGGAGCAGGCCGGCACCGTCGCAGCTCCCCACCCGGCCCATCCCCGGCACGGCCGAGACCCTGCCCATCGTCGGCCTCGGCTCCTCCAAGCCCGTGCTCGAGATCCCCACCGCGGGCACCGAACCCCTCGCGGCCGTGATCCGGGTCCTGCTCGAGCACGGGGGCCGCGTCGTCGACACCTCGCCGCGCACGCCGGAGATCGACGCCGAGTTCAGCTCGGTCCTCACCGCGCCCGAGTTCCGCGACCGCCTCTTCGTCACCATGAAGATCAACACGAACGGGGCGGCGGCGGGCGAGGAACAGATGCGCCAGAACCAGATGCTCGCCGGGCGCCGCACGCTGGACCTGCTCCAGGTCGAGAGCCTCCGCGATCTGGACGCGCACTGGCCCAACGTGCTCCGCTGGAAGGACTCGGGCGAGGCGCGCTACATCGGCGTCACCGTGTCGAACAACCGCCAGCACGACGATTTCGAGGCGGTGATGAGGTCGGAGCCCCTCGACTTCGTGCAGATCAACTACTCGGTGATGGAACCGGGTGCGGAGGACCGGCTCCTTCCGCTCGCGCAGGACCTCGGGATGGCCGTTCTGATCAACCGTCCGTTCATGAACGGGAGCTACTTCGGACGCGTGAGCGGACGGACGCTGCCCGATTGGGCGCCCGAATTCGACTGCGCGACCTGGGCGCAGTTTTCGCTCAAGTACATCCTCGCGCACCCCGCCGTCACGTGCGTGCTCACCGAGACGACGAACCCCGAGCACATGGAGGACAACGTCGGGGCCGGCTTCGGGCGCCTGCCCGACGAGGCGACGAAGCGGCGCATGCGGGAGTTCGTGCAGGACTTCTGAAGCCACGGAATGCTGGGACTCGCCCCGCCTCCCCTCCCGTGCTACTCTACACCGTAACCGGTTCCGGCCCGAGCGGGCCGCCACGGGCAGACCCCCCAACTCCCTGGAAGCCACCCAATGAGCAAGAAGAGCGCAAAGGAATCTTCTCCGGCCACGACCGCCGACTCACCGTCGGCACCGACACCCGACCCCCTCAACCGCCGCAGCTTCCTCACGCACGCAGCGGCCGGCGCGGCCGGCGCCGGCCTCGTGGCCGCATGCGGCAGCGACTCCGGCGAGGGTGGCGGAGACCTCGAGGGCGCCCCGGCAGTCCAGACCGGCCAGCGCATCCGGTGGCGCTGTGCATCGAGCTTCCCCCGCAGCCTCGACACCATCTACGGGTCCTCCGAGATGATAGGCGAGATCACCGCCGCGCTGACCGGGGGCCGCTTCGAGATCCGCGCCTACCCGGCGGGCGAACTGGTTCCGGGACTCCAGGTCATGGACGCCGTCCAGCAGGGCACCGTGCAGTGCGGGCACAGCACGAGCTACTACTACACGGGCAAGAACCAGGCGCTGGCCTTCGACGCCGGGGTCCCGTTCGGGATGACCGCCCGCCAGCAGGACGCGTGGCTCAACGAGGGCGGCGGACTCGACGTGGTCCGCGGCGTCTTCGCCGACTTCGGCATCATCACGTTCCCGGGCGGGAACACCGGCGCGCAGATGGGCGGGTGGTTCCGCCGGGAGGTCAACTCGCCGGAGGACCTGCGCGGCCTCAAGATGCGGATCCCCGGGCTGGGCGGCGACGTCATGGACCGGATGGGAGTGACCGTGCAGGTCCTTGCCGGGGGCGAGATCTACCAGGCCCTGGAGCGGGGCGCCATCGACGCCACCGAGTGGGTGGGACCCTACGACGACGAGAGGTTGGGCCTCCACCAGGCAGCCGACTACTACTACTACCCGGGCTGGTGGGAGCCGTCGGCTTCCGCGTCCTTCCAGGTCAACCGGGCCGAGTGGGACAGCCTGTCCGCGGACTACAAGGCCGTCCTGGAGGTGGCCGCACAGGTGTCCGCGCGGCGCATGCTCGTCAGATACGACGAGAAGAACCCGGCCGCCCTGGAGCGCCTCGTCGCGGGCGGCACCCAGCTGCGCCCCTTCTCGGACGAGATCATGGACGCCGCGCGCACCACGATCGGCGAGATCCTGGAGGAGAACGCCGCCGCCGACGCCCAGTACCGCCAGGTCTACGACCACTGGCGCAGCTTCAAGGAGGCGTCGTATCGCTGGTTCGGCACGGCCGAGCTGAGGTACGCGGGGTTCGCTTTCGCGCTGTAGGGACGGCCGGCACAACGACTGCGGCGGGCGTGGGACAGCCGCGGGCACGAGGACAGCCGCGGACACGAGGACAGCGCGCCTGAGCACCGTTGGCCTTCCTGAGTTGACAGAATAACGGCACTTTCGTCATTTTGCCTGTCATTATGACGACTCTGCCGCGATTTCTCACGCTTCCACAAGGAAGCTTCTTCCTCTTCGGCCCCAGAGGGACGGGGAAGACCACCTGGGTGCGCTCGATGCTCCCCGGTGCGCTCGTGGTGGACCTGCTGGAATCGGAAGAGTATCGGAGACTGTCCGCCCGCCCGGAGCGACTGGCCGAACGGGTGCGCGGTGCTCCAGCGGGCAGTCACGTGGTCATCGACGAAGTCCAGCGGGTTCCCGAGCTTCTCAACGTCGTTCACAGCCTCATGCAGTCCGGCCGCGGGCATCGATTCGTCCTCACCGGCTCCAGCGCGCGCAAGCTCCGTCGCGGGGGCGTGAACCTGCTCGCGGGGCGGGCCGCTCTGCACACCATGCACCCCTTCATGGCGGGCGAACTGGGCAGCCGTTTCGAGCTGGGTGCGAGCCTTCGCCTTGGCACCGTCCCCACCGTGGTGGACTCCGACGATCCGAAGTCCGCGCTGGCCGCCTATGCAGCGCTCTACGTCGAGCAGGAAGTCCGGGCAGAGGGGTTGGCCCGCGATGTCGGCAGCTTCTCCCGGTTCCTCGAGGCGGTGGCCTTCTCGCACGCGGCGACCCTCAACGTCAGCGAGGTGGCTCGCGAATGCGAGACGAGCCGCAGCACCGTCGCGGGCTATCTGGAACTGCTCGAAGACCTGTTGCTCGCCTTCCGGCTGCCCGTCTTCACCCGACGCGCCAAGCGTCGCCTGGTGTCACACCCCAGGTTCTTCTACTTCGACTGCGGGGTCTTTCGGAGCTTGCGTCCCGCCGGTCCTCTCGACCGGCCCGCCGAGATGGACGGAGCCGCCCTGGAGGGTCTCGTCGCCCAGCATCTGCGCGGTTGGCTGGCCTGCTCGGGAAGCGACGCGAGACTCCACTACTGGCGCACGCGCGGGGGTGCCGAGGTGGACTTCGTGCTCTACGGGACACCGGGGTTGTGGGCCTTCGACGTCATGAACTCGGCCCGCGTACGTCCCGCCGACCTCCGCGGGCTGGCCGCCTTCGGAGGCGAGTACCCGGAGGCACGCCGGATTCTCCTGTACAGGGGAGAGCTTCGGCTCGTGCGGAGGGGGGTGTTGTGCCTTCCGGTGGGCGACTTCCTGCCGAGTCTGAGTCCGGAGCAGGGACTGGAGGATGCGGCGGGCCTGTAGGTCGCCGCGGGCTAACCCTGGCCGGTCGGGCCCCCTACCGCACCAGCCCCGTCACCAGCGCGGGCCACTGGATGATCAGAAGCAGCCCGATCAGCTGGATGACAATGAAGGGGATCACCGCCCTGTAGAGGTCGGTCGTCTTCACCTCCGGCGGGGCCACGCCCCTCAGGTAGAAGAGCGCGAAGCCGAAGGGGGGCGTCAGGAACGAGGTCTGCAGGTTCATCCCGATCATGACGCCGAACCAGACCAGGTCGATCCCCAGGACCTGCGCCGCGGGGACCAGCAGCGGAATGATGATGAAGGCGATCTCGAAGAAGTCGAGGAAGAATCCGAGGATGAAGATCGTCAGGTTGGCGACGAGGAGGAGGCCGATCCTTCCGCCGGGCAGGCCGGTCAGGAGCTCCTCGATCCAGATGTCCCCGTAGAGGCCGCGGAAGACGAGCGCGAAGGCGGTCGATCCGATCAGCAGGAACATCACCATGGTGGTCAGCTTGGTGGTGCCCACGCAGGCCTGCCGCACCACGTTCCACGACATGCGGCCCCGCGCCCAGGCGAGTCCGATCGCGCCGACCGAGCCGATGGCGCCCGCCTCGGTGGGCGTCGCGACCCCGGCGAAGATCGACCCCAGCACGATCAGGATCAGCGCCAGCGGCGGCAGCAGCACGACGACCACGCGCCTGAGCAGCTCCCGGGCGGGAATGTCGGTCATCTCGGGCGGGAGCGCCGGCGCGGCCTCGGGCTTCACCGCGGCCACCCCCATCACGTAGATCCCGTACATCGTCGCCAGCGTGAGGCCGGGAACGAGTCCCCCGATGAAGAGGTCGCCCACGGAGATGCCGAGCTGGTCCGCCAGCACCACCAGCACGATGCTCGGCGGGATGATCTGCCCCAGCGTACCCGAGGCCAGGATGACTCCGGACGAGAGCCGCGCCGAGTACTTGTAACGCAGCATGACGGGAAGTGAGATGCTACCCATCGCGACCACCGACGCGCCCACCACGCCGGTCGCCGCGGCGAGCATCGCCCCCACGACCACCACCCCCAGCGCCAGCCCGCCGCGCATGTGCCCGAAGAGCGTCCCGATCGTCGTGAGCAGGTCCTCCGCGAGCTTCGCCTTCTCCAGCACCAGCCCCATGAAGATGAAGAACGGCACCGCCAGCAGCACCTGGTTCGACATCACCCCGAAGATCCGCTCCGGCATGGCGTAGAGCAGGTTCCAGTCGAAGATCCCCAGCTCGACGCCGATGAAGGCGAAGAGGAGCGAGGCGCCGCCAAGGGCGAATGCGACCGGATAGCCGCTGAAGATGATGGCGAAGACCACCACGAACATCAGCGGAGCGAGGATGCCTTCCATCAGAGCCTGATCCCGGCGTGCGCTTCATCGGCCTGGGCGCCTTCGTGCTCACCGGCCCTCAGCACCCTGACCGCCTTGATCAGTTCAGCCACGCCCTGCGCCAGCAGCAGCACGAATGCAACGATGATCACCGCCTTTATCGGATAGCGTGGCAGCCCGCTGGGATCGGGAGACCCTTCCCGAATCACCCAGGAGTTGCGGATCGACGGCCAGGACACCCACAGCACGAAGAGGCAGAAGGGGATCAGCATCAGCACCGAGCCGATCACGTTGATGAGCGCGCGCGACCGAGCCCGAAGCCGGCCGTAGATCACGTCGACCCGCACGTGGGCGTTCTCCTTCAGCGCATACGCGGCCCCGAGGAGGAAGATCAGCGAGAAGAGGTACCACTGCAGCTCAAGGTAGAGGTTGGAGCTGAGATTGATTCCGATCCATTTGCCGACGTAGCGCGCGATCGCATTGAAGGCGCTGATGACGACCATCAGCATCACCATCCACGAGATGAAACGGCCCAGGCCGCCGGTCATTCGGTCCACGATGCGGGTGTAGAGGTCGCTCAAGGGCGAGTCCGGTTTCGGGGTCTGGCGCGCGGAACGCCCACACTATCACCGGCGGGTGCGGCCAGCAAGCTCCGGCCCGTCATCTCCGGCGGCTGTTCGAGGCCCATCAGGTCGAGGACGGTCGGCGCGACATCGGCAAGGATGCCGTCGCGGAGTGCGCCCCCGCCCTCCGGCCGCACCAGGATCAGGCGGACGGGGTTGGTGGTGTGCGCGGTGTGCGGCCTGCCTTCTTCGTCCAGCATCTGCTCCGCGTTGCCGTGATCGGCGGTGATCAGGGCGGTTCCGCCAGCGTGTGCGAGCGCCTCCAGGAGCCGGCCGACACAGGCGTCGACGGTCTCCACCGCGGCAACCGTGGCCGGAATGTCGCCCGTGTGGCCCACCATGTCCGGGTTGGCGTAGTTGACCAGGACGAAGTCGTGCCGCCCCTCGGCGATGCGGGCGACGAGGGCGTCGGTGAGCTCCAGGGCGCTCATCTCGGGCTTGAGGTCGTAGGTGGCCACGTCGGCCGACGGCACCAGGTGGCGCTCCTCCCCCGCGAAGGGCTCCTCGATGCCCCCGTTGAAGAAGTAGGTGACGTGGGCGTACTTCTCGGTCTCCGCCATGCGGAGCTGCGTGCGCCCGGCCGCGGCAAGGACCTGGCCGAGCACCTGGTCCAGCGAGCGCGGCGGAAAGAGGACGGGATGGCGGAAGTCGTCCTCGTAGCGGGTCATCGCGACGAAGGTCGGGAAGGCGCCGCGGGCGCGGCTGAAGTGGGGGAAGTCGTCGTCGGTGAGCGCGGCGGTGAGCTGGCGTGCCCGGTCGGCCCGGTAGTTGAAGAAGAGGATGCCGTCGCCGGGCTGGATGCCCCGGGTCGCGCCGGCCCCGGGGCCGCCAACCACAGCCGGCGCAATGAACTCGTCCGTCGTGCCGTCCGCGTAGCATCGCGCGACGTACTCCGACGCCCGGGCCACCGCAGGTCCGGCACCTGCGGCGATCGTGCGGTAGGCGCGTTCGGTGCGCGTCCACCGCTTGTCGCGGTCCATGGCGAAGTACCGTCCCGACACGGTGGCGATTCCGGCGCTCTCACTGCGCGATACACGCTCCTCCAGCCGGCGGACCCAGGAAAGCCCCGCCGTCGGCGACGCGTCCCGGCCGTCGGTCATGACGTGGATGCGGGTGGTGAGCCCGGCCGAGTCCGCCCAGTCGAGCAGCGCCATGAGGTGATGGATGTCGCTGTGCACGCCGGCGTCGGTGCAGAGGCCGAGAAGGTGCAGGCTGCCCTCCGTCCGCTTCAGCGCGGCTGCGAGCCCGGTGAGTTCGGGAAGTTCGAAGAACGACCCGTCGCGGATCGCGATGTTAATGCGAGTGAGGTCCTGGTGCACGATCCGGCCGGCGCCGAGGTTCAGGTGTCCGACCTCCGAGTTCCCCATCAGGCCGGCCGGCAGTCCCACGGCCTCGCCGGAGGTGGTGAGCAGGCTGGCGGGACAGTCGGCGATCAGGCGGTCGCGCACCGGGGTGCGGGCCATCGCGACGGCGTTGCCCTGTCGCTCAATCCCGGCCGGGTCGGTGGCCCCGGCGCCCCAGCCGTCGCAGATGACGAGGACGGTCGGGGCGGTGTCGCCTCGGCGGCTTTGTGTAGAATGTAAATCAGACATGACAGAATGTAAGCTCGACTTTACGTTTGGGTCGCCCAATACCCCCCGCGCCCGTGATCGAAGGTGATTTCGCGGCCGACGGGCTCGGTTTCCACCCGTCCGTTCGCGAACACCGTCCGCCCCCCCACCCACGTGCGCACCGGCCACCCCTGGAGCGTCGTGCCGTGCCAGGGACTCCAGCCGCACTTCGTGAGCTGCTCCCCGTTCCGGACTTCGCGGACGAGCGACATGTCCACCAGCACCAGATCGGCGTCCCGGCCCTCCTCGATGCGGCCCTTGCCGACGATGTCCCAGATCCGCGCGGGGCCGTCGCTCATCCAGCAGGCGATATCGCCGAGCGAGCACCGTCCCCGGTTCACCTCGTTGAGCATCAGCGGGAGCACGACCTGCACGGCGGGGACGCCGGAGGGGGACGCGGGGTAGGCGGCCTCCTTCTCCTCGAGCGTGTGCGGCGCGTGGTCGGTGGCGACGATCTGGATCGCGCCGTCAATGAGACCCCGCCACAGCGCGGCCCGGTCGGCCGCCGTCTTGAGCGAAGGGTTCATCTGCGCGAGGGTGCCGAGGCGGGCGTAGTCGGAGGTGTCGAGGAAGAGGTGGTGGGGGCACGCCTCCGCCGTGACGAAGTCGCGGTGCGCGGCGAGGATCTCCACCTCGTCGGCGGTCGAGACATGCAGGACGTGAAAGCGGTGCCGGTGACGCACCGCGAGATCGATGGCGCGCAGCGTGGCGGTCACGGCGGCGCGGTGATCGCGCACGCGGGAGTGGTCGTGCACGGTGAGCGGGCCCTCGGCCTTGAGGCGGGCGCGGTTGGCGCGCACCGTGGCCTCGTCCTCGCAGTGTGCGGTGATCGGCAGGGTCGTCTCGGCGAAGATCTCTTCGAGCCGCTCCTGGTCGTCGACCAGCATGTCCCCCGTACTCGACCCGATGAAGATCTTGATCCCGGGGGTGGACAGGCCGGGGGTGCGCCCGGCGCGCTTCAGTTCGGCGAGGTTCCCGGCCGTGGCGCCGATGTAGAAGCCGTAGTTGACCACGCAGCGCCGTGCTGCGCGCGCGAGCTTTTCGGTGAGCGCGCCAACCGTAACCGTCTGCGGCACCGTGTTCGGCATTTCCAGGAACGAAGTGACGCCTCCGGCCGCGCATGCCCGGCTCCCCGTGTGGAGATCCTCCTTGTGGGTGAGGCCGGGGTCGCGGAAGTGGACCTGGTCGTCGATCACGCCGGGGAGGAGGTGGAGGCCGTCCGCGTCGACAACTTCGTCGGCGCGGGAATGCGGCGGCGCGCCGACCGCGGCGATGCGCCCGCCTTCGATCAATACGCCGGTGCGCGCGAGTTCGCCCGGCAGTACGACGGTCGCGCCCCGGATCAGTGTGCGGTGCGGCACCGGGCCTCGCTGGTACTGTGGTGCCGCTCAGTCGGGCGCGCCCTCGCCGCCACGGTGAGCCGCGTCAGGCGAAGTACGGGTTGTCTCCGCTGTCGTGGTCGGTCACGTCGTGGATCGCGGTCACCTCGGGCACCGACTGCGACACCATGCGCTCCACGCCCTGGCGCAGCGTCATGCGCGACATCGCGCACCCCTGGCACCCGCCCGTCATCTCGATGAAGATCTCGGTGCCCTGCACGTCCACCAGGTTGATCGCGCCGCCGTGCGACGCCACCGCCGGGTTGATCTCCGTATCCAGGACGTGACGCACCCGGTCGGCGAGCGCGCCGGCGGGACCGGCCGCCTCCATCGCCGCCTTCACCGCGTCCGGATCGGGGACGATCTGGAAGCCGCTCTCCTGGATCGTCTCGACATAGTCCACCGTGGCGCCATCGAGCCGCTCGACGCTTGATTCGTCGACCAGAACGGTAAAGGAGCCTGCGTTGACCTCCACGTCGCTGGCCGCGCGGGCTTCGGTCTCCACCAGGGTCAGCTCGTAGCGGGGCGCGAAGGGGCTGCCGTCCACGGCGACCCTGAGCGCCTGCAGCCCGTCCTCGTCCATGTCCATGAACGACACGACCATGTCGCGGGCCCTATCGGTAAAGTTGAGTTTCATCGGTTCTCTCGGGTTGGCTTGTGGCGTCAGGCCGTTGTACTTCAAATATGCGCCGACTGCGGGTGGCGTGTCTACACGGGGAATGCGGGTGCGCGCCCCCCTCGCGGCGTTACCTTACACCTCTCCCATGAACGAACAGCCAGCGTCCTCCCACATCGGCCGGGTGATCGGCACCGACCCTGCCACGCCGCTCGAATTCTGGGTGGCGGTCCGGGAGGGATGCTTCCTCCAGCTCGACGACGTGCTGGTCCTGGAGCGGAGGCTTCCGGGCAGCGACGGGCCCGTGAGGATCTACGGGATGGTGGCGGATCTGCGTGCCCGGCACGAGGGAGCCCGGTTCGACAGTGACGTGTTCCTGATCGAGGCCGGCGTGCTGCCCGCGCAGGTCACCGAGGCCGCCAGGGTGCTGGCCACGCGCTTCGAGCCGGAGATCTACGTCGCTCCCGTGCCCGGCGACGCCGTTCACAGGGCCAGGGGCGACGCCCGCGACCAGGCCCTCTTCTTCGACGGGATGAAGCACAGGATTCCGGTCGGGCTGTCGCGCGACGGCGAGATCGTGCACGCAAACATGGAATTCCTGGACGGCACGCGGGGCGCCCACGTAAACATCAGCGGCATTTCGGGGGTGGCCACGAAGACGAGCTACGCCATCTTCCTTCTGCACAGCATCTTCACGTCGGGACGGCTCGGCCGCGGCGCGCACAACACACGGGCGCTGATCTTCAATGTAAAGGGCGAGGATCTGCTCTTCCTGGACCGGGACAACCGCAACCTGGACGGCGAGCAGCGGGATCGCTACGCGGCGCTGGGGCTCCCTGCCCAGGCCTTTCGGAGCGTCGAGCTGTGGGCGCCTCCGCGCCGCGGGGACGCCTCGGCCGCGCCGCGCACCGGCAGCCGCGCCGAGGGCGTGACCTCCTTCTTCTGGACGCTGGACGAGTTCTGCAGGGACGAGCTCCTGCCGTTCCTCTTCGCGGATGCGGACGACGAGCGCCAGCAGTACACGATCGTGGTCCACAACGTGACCGCGCGGCTGCGCCGGGAGGCCAGGCCGCTGGACGACGGGGGGGTGCGGATCGGGAGCGACACCTGCCGCACCTTCGAGCAGCTGATCGACGCGATCCGCGACCGCGTGGAGGATCCCGAAACCCAGCAGGACTGGGCGGGCCGCGCCATTGGCGGCGGCACGATCAACGCGTTCGTGCGGCGGCTGTACGCGGCTCGCAAGGACGCCGAGCACCTGGTGCGCGCCGACGTGCCCAACCCGGCGAAGCACAGGCTGCAGTTTCAGGAGCAGGTGGCGGTTGTGGATATCGCAAAGCTGTCGCGCCGGGCGCAGCGGTTCGTGGTGGGGGTAGTGCTCCGGAGGACCTTTCGGCAGAAGGAGGAGACCGGGTCGAGGAAACCGCTGCTCTTTGTCGTGCTGGACGAGCTGAACAAGTACGCGCCGCGCGAGGGCCGCAGCCCGATCAAGGAGATCCTCCTCGACATCGCCGAACGGGGGCGCTCGCTCGGCGTCATCCTGATCGGCGCGCAGCAGACGGCGAGCGAGGTGGAGCGGCGGATCATCGCGAACTCTTCGCTGCGGGTGGTGGGGCGGCTCGACATCGCCGAAGCGGGGCGGCCCGAATACGCCTTCCTGCCGCCGGCGCACCGGCAGCGCGCGACGATCTCCAAGCCCGGCACCATGATCCTGTCGCAGCCGGAACTCCCGGTGCCTCTCGTGCTCGAGTTTCCGTTTCCGGCGTGGGCGACGCGGCCGGATGAGGCGGGGGGGCCGGGGGGCGGGGAGGGGGAGGAAGGCGGCGGCGATCCCTTCGCCGGGCTGGAAGGGGAGTGAAGGTCCTCCACACCGCCGATTGGCACGTCGGCAGGACGCTCCGGGGCCGCAGCAGGGCCGACGAACACCGCGCTGCCCTCGAAGAGATCGTCGCCATAGCCGAAGAGGAGGCGGTGGACCTCGTGCTGGTTGCCGGCGACCAGTTCGACCGTGCGGTCCCGAGCCCGGAATCGGAGGAAATCGTCTACAACGCACTGCTGCGGCTGGCAAGCACCGGCGCTCAGGTGGTCGTCATTGCCGGCAACCACGACCACCCGCGGCGGCTGGACGCCCTCGGTCCGCTGCTGAGGCTGGCCAACATCACCACCGCGGCCTTTGTTCGCGCACCGAACAAAGGTGGAGTTATGCGCCACACCACGGAATCCGGCGAGACCGCGTGCATCGCTCTCTTTCCCTTCCAGTCCAAGCGGGGGATCGTCAAGGCGGAGGCGCTCATGGGCAGCGACCCCGACGATCACCAGAAGGAATACTCCGACAGGTGCCGGCGGATCGCGGGGGCGCTGTGCGAGGAGTTCTCGGCAGACACGGTCAACCTCGCGGTGGCCCACCTGACGGTGGTGGGCGCGGCGACGGGCGGCGGTGAGCGCCGCGCCCACATCTTCGACTACTACGTCCCGGCGGACATCTTCCCGGAATCGGCCCACTATGTGGCCCTCGGGCACATCCACAAGCCTCAGCGGATCGGGGGAAGGTGTCCGATCTGGTACGCAGGCTCGCCCTTCGCGATGGACTTCGGCGAGACCCACGACGAGCACTGCGTCCTGATCGTCGACGCGGAGGCGGGAACGCCGGCCCGCGTTCGGCGCGCTCCGATCTCGGCCGGTCGCGCGCTGCGCACGGTCAGGGGCCGCGCTCACGAAATCTCGGCCCTGGCCGGGACAACCGGCGACGACTACCTGCGCGTCATCGTGGAGGAGCGTCCGTCGCCCGGGCTGGCCGAGAGCGTGCGCGAGATGTTCCCACACGCCGTGGACGTCATCGTCGAGGGCCCCGCGAGCGACGACGCCAAACCCGATTCAGTCGACCCCGCCACCCTGCGCGGCGATCCGGGCGCACTCTTCCGCAGGTACCTGAAGGAGCGCGAGGTCGAGGACGACGATTTGGCGGAACTCTTTGACGAGCTCCTGGAGGAGCACTACGCGCCCGGCGGGGAACGGGGGCCGCTGCACGACCTGGATGTGCCCGCCGACGAGCGGGCGAGCGCAGCGGAGGAAGCCCATGCGCCCGCTTAGGCTCGAACTCGACGGCTTCACATCGTTCCGCGAGCGCACCCTGGTGAGCTTCGAGGACACGGACCTGTTCGTCTTGACGGGAGCCACCGGGTCGGGGAAGTCCAGCCTGATCGACGCGATGGTCTTCGCGCTCTACGGATCGGTGCCGCGCTACGACAACCGCAACCTGGTCGCGCCCGTGGTCAGCCAGGGGATGGTGCAGGGAAGGGTGCGGCTCGACTTCGAGGTGGGCGGGAAGGAGTACACCGCGGTTCGGGTGGTTCGCCGCAGCCCTTCCGGCGGCGGTTCGACGAAGGAGGCCGCACTGGAGGAGCGGGCGAACGGCGGCGCGTCCCGCACGCTGGCGCGAACCGCGGATGAGGTCACCGCGCAGGTTGAGAACGATGTCATCGGCCTCGGCCTCGACCACTTCACCAAGTGCGTGGTGCTGCCGCAGGGCGATTTCGCGACCTTCCTGCGGGCCAAGCCGCGTCAGCGCCAGGAGCTGCTTGTGCGGCTGCTGGGCCTGGGCTTGTACGAACGGCTCCGCCAGCGGGCGAACCAGCTCCATCGGGAGCAGGAGAGCGTTGCCGGGACGCTGCTGCAGCGGCTGGAAACGGACCTGGGCGGCGCGACGGCGGAGGCGATCGCAGGGGCGGAGGCGCGGGTCTCCGCGCTGCGGGCGCTTCGTGAGAGGATCCGGGAGGCGGTCCCCCGGCTCACGGAGTTGGCGGAGGCGGCAAGGGAAGCGCAAGCCAGGCTGGCTGCGGCGAAACGCCTCCTGGAGCTGCTCGGTGAGGTTCGGCCCCCCAAAGGGGTGGGGGTGCTAGCCGAGGAGTTGGGGCGTGCGGAGCGGGCCCGGCGAGTTGCGACCGAGTCCCTCGAACAGGCCGTAGCCGCACGCGAAGCTGCCAGTGACGCGCGCGACGCGCTTCCCGAAAGGTCCCGGCTGGTGGCGGTCCGGCAGCGGCGGGAGTCGCTGGCCGATCTGGAGACGGAGCTGGCCGAGCTGACCACAAAGTTGGAGCGGGCGGAAGCGGCGGTCGCGGCCGCCCGCGATGTGGAGGATGCGGCCAGCCGTGATCTGGCAGCGGCGAGCGAGTCGTTTGAGGCGCTTCGCCTTGAGCACGGCGCGGCCGACATCGCCCGGCATCTCAGGGAAGGCGAGGAGTGTCCCGTGTGCCTTCAGGAGGTCGGCAGGTTGCCGGACCGCGGAGCCCCGCGGGGACTCGAAGAGGCGGACGCCGCCAGGCGGGACGCGGAATCGGCCTTCCGGCGTGCCCGTGCGGAACGGGAACACCAGTCCCTCAGGCACGGCAAGCTGAGGACTTTGTTCGACGAGCGAACAAAGTCAGTCGTCGATCTGCGCAAATCGCTCGAAGGGGTCCCTTCGCCCGAGGAGACCGCCGCGCAACTCGTCGCGATCGGCGAGGCCGACGCGGCGTTGCAGCGGGCGCGCCAGGCCGAGACCGGCGCCCGGAGGGACCATCGGCTCGCACGCGAAGCGCTGGAATCCCTTGAAGTGCGGCGGCGCAGCGCATGGGACGATTTCCGCGACCGGCGCGATAAGGTCGCCGAACTCGGGCCACCGAGCTTCGAGCACAATGATCTCTCCGCGTCGTGGCGGACACTTTGTTCGTGGGCCGAACAAAGTGCGGGCGAGCAGAGCGCAGCCCGGGAGGCCGCGGCCAACGAACGCGACGCCGCCGCAACCGAGGAAGCGGGCATACGGTCCAGGCTGGGCGATCTCTGCCGTTCGCGCGGCCTCGATCCGGCCCCGGGGGACGATCCGGCCACCCTGTGCGCCGAGGCGCTGGGAGAGGCGAGGACCAGTCTGCGGCTCCTGAGGGAGCAGGCCGAAGCAAGGGAAGAAGTCGAGGAGTCGCTCGAACAAAGACGTCACAAGTCATTTGTTGCCAAGACATTGGGCAGTCACTTGAGTGCAACCGGTTTTGGCCGCTGGATGCAGAACCGAATCCTGGAGTGGCTGGTGGCCGGAGGGTCGGCCAGGCTGAAGGAACTCTCCAGCGGGCACTACTCGCTGGACCTGGACCCCCGCAACGAATTCCTCGTCATCGACCACCACAACGCCGACGAGCGGCGCTCGGCACGGACGCTCTCGGGCGGCGAGACCTTCCTCGCCTCGCTGGCGCTCGCGCTCTCGCTGGCGGAGCAGGTGGCCGGTCTGGCGTCGAGTGGTGGCGCCCGGTTGGAGGCGCTCTTCCTCGACGAGGGATTCGGCGCGCTCGACCCCGAGACGCTCGATGTCGTTGCCGCCAGCATCGACCAGCTGGGTACCGAACGGATGGTCGGGCTGGTCACGCACGTCTCGGAGCTGGCGAACCGCATACCGGTGCAGTACCGGGTGAAGAAGGTCGGGAATTCCTCATCGGTGGAACGGGTGGAGATCTGATGCGCCGCGTACAGGGACTCGCGATCGAAGGCTGGTCACCAGAATACGGCACGGCGGTTGAGGGCGACCCGGAGGAGGCTCCGGCGGCCCAGGTCGACGCAGGATCGGAGGTGCCGGATGGCGAGTGGCGCCCACTCGATCCCCGCCCGGGGGCGTGGGTGCCTGCCCGTGTGGACTTCGTCGACGGCGTTCGCCGCGTCGAGGCGAGGGTGTGGATAACCGGCGAGGATGGAGACGCCCGTCCGGGGATCTGCGCGTCGTACGCGGCGGGAGTGGTCAGTTGCGAGCGGAAGGCGGTGATCCGGTCACTGAAGGTTGGCCGGGGGTTCTTCGGTCTGGCCGGCATACAGGATCTGGTCACCCGCTCGGGTACCTTCCGTGCCAGCCCCGTTGCCGAGGACGACGTTCAGCAGCTGATGAACGGTCTGCAGGAGCGGATGGGCCAGCTGGAGGTTGAGGTTGCCGCGGTGGGGGCGCCGGCCCCCGACCCCGATTCCCTGGTCGTGCTGGACGGACCCTTGCGGGGCCGGCAACGGATCGCCGGTGCAATCGGCTACGTGAAGAGCCACCGCGTCCAATACCTTCCCGCGGGCCCTCGCGGAGTGGTCGCCAGCCTGGGCCCCGGCCAGCGCACCCCCGTCTTCCTGATTCAGACGACGTGGACCCGCTTTTCCTGGTACATGCGGCTCACCGAGGCGGAGGGGCACCCCTGGGCCGGGATCGTGCGCTGCGAGGCGTGGACAGAGAGCGGCCTGGACAGGGTGAGGAGGATTGCGGACGCGACCGCCGCCGCTCTTCCCGGATTCGCCTCCGAGCCGCACAAGGATGACCGCGCACCCCAGAACCTGTATCCGATCGCCGGGCTCGAGCGCGAGCTGCGGCACCGCCTCGGCGACCCCGGGATGGTTTACCGGGCGCTGCAGCGCGCCATTTTCGACTTTCACACAAGCGATTCCCCCCCGTGAAGACCGTCCTCATCACCGGCGCCAACCGCGGCATCGGACTCGCCGCCGCCAGACAGCTTGCCGGCGCGGGCCACTCCCTCGTCCTCCTCTGTCGCGACGAGGTGCGCGGCCGGGAGGCGCTCGCCGCACTCTCACCGCTCCCGCCGCCCCACGAACACCGCCTGATCGCCTGCGACCTCGCATCCCCTGGTTCCGTGCGCGATGCCGCCCGCCGAATCATCGAGCTCCGAACGCCCATCGGCGCGCTCCTGAACAACGCCGCCATCCTCCCCAAACGGCGCATGCTGACCCCTGACGGCTACGAATTGCAGCTCGCCGTCAACCACCTGGGCCACTTCCTGCTCACCAACCTCCTGCTGCCCCGCCTTCTCGCGGCACCCCGCCCCTGCCGCGTCGTCACCGTTTCGTCGGACGCGCACCGGGGCCCTCCGTTCGACTTCGCCGACCCGAACTTCGAGCGGCGGCAGTACAAGCGGACCCACGCCTACCAGCAGAGCAAGCTCGCCAACGTTCTCTTCACGCTCGAACTCGCCCGGCGGACCGCGGGGACGAGTGTGGAGGCCGTCGCGCTCCATCCCGGTGTCTACGACACTGGGCTGCTTCGCGACTATATGGGTGGAATGCCGGGGAGCGGCGCCTTCGGACGCGTCTTCGGGCGCAATGCCGATCATGGTGGCCCGATCCTGGCCAGGCTCGCGGTCGGGCACCCGGACGAGGACTTGAACGGGGCCTACTTCAGCAAGAGCGCGCGATCGACGCCGTCGGCCGCCGCCCACGACCAGGAAGCCTGGAAGAGGCTTTGGGAGTGGAGCGCCTCCGCAGTGGGCCTGCCGTAGCAGTCCGTGGATAATCTCCGCGTAGCACCGAGGGCGGCGAGGCGCCGGGCTGGCAAGGCGCGACGACGGGCGCATAGCGGCGCTATTCGCCCGAGGAGCAACGCAGAGCAGGGCCTCAGGAACGTGCATAGTGAAGTA
>JAJDXM010000024.1 GCA_022823225.1 Gemmatimonadota bacterium | reverse complement strand
ACGACGCCCGTCACCGCCGAAGCGCTCGCCGCACTCGCTGAGGCCCGGGAAATGAAGGTCGGGGGCGGCGACGCTCACGTCCTGCCCTCGCCCGGGAATCCCTCGGTGTGTTTGGGCTCCTCGCGGGCGCGCTCGTGGTGGTCCAAGGCCCAGAGGCTCGCGGGACTGGAGCCCAAGCGCGGCAGGGGCTGGCACTCGCTCAGGCGGAAGTTCGCGTCCGACCTCATGGACCAGCCGCTGAAGGTGCTGTGCGAACTCGGCGGTTGGAAAACGGCCAAGACGGTCCTACGTTGCTACCAGCGAGCCGACGAGGGACAACTCAGGAAGGCACTGGACGCCCGCCGCCGGGCACACAGCTAGAAGCCTCAAGTAGCGGGAACCATCCAGAGGGAATCAGACCCCGCCACGCATGCAACCGCAACCACCACAACGAGATGCGAAACTGTCGGCCTCTGCCGGGCTGGCAAGGCGCTCAGAGAGGCGAATAGCAGCGCTATTCGTCCGAAGGGCAACGCAGAGCGGAGCCCCGAAGACGAGAATGTAAAGAAAACAAGACATATTGTAATGTAGACACGACATTGTGGCTCGGCGAGCGCAGCGGTCCAGCGCGGATGCATCGGTGCTCGAATAGCCGAGAAATCTCCGGGACAGGACACTAACTCTCGCGGGCTTCGAGCTCCAGCTTGTACTCTATGCAGTAGCGGGCGTGAGGCAGCGCGTCCAGCCGCTCGAAGCTGATCGGCTTCCCGGTGCCGTGACACCGGCCAAAGTTGTCAGGGTCCTTGTACAGTCGCCGCAGCGCCTGCTCCAGACGGTAGAGGTAGCGCCCCTCCTTGGTTGCGAAGAGGGCCGCCTTCTCCCGCTCCATGGCCTCCGTACCCTGGTCGGCCATGTGATCGGTGTATCCGGAAAGGTCCGAATCGTTGGCCGCGCGGTCCAGCTTGGCGATCTGGTTGAACAGACCCAGCCCGCGCAGTGCCTTCTTCCGCTCGGCGAGAAGCCGCTTCTCCAGGTGTGCAAGCTGTTCGCGGGTGAGCAACGGCCCCCCGTCGCTGCCCGCGAGATCAGCATCGGTCCCATGCGACGACGACATTTCCATACCTCCACTCTCCTGCCTTGCACGATCATGGCTTGTCAATCTACACCCGAATGACCGGGTCCCAAAGTCACGGTGTTATCTTGGCGGACCGGCGCGGCTCCGACCGGACCGGCCGGACGGCGACAAGCACACTCCCTTCGCGAGGTTCCCCTTGGAGTACATCGCCTGCCTGAGGCACCCGGACAGGCCCGCTCCCGCGCTCGCCCGTCCACCGTTTCGCTCCGAACTGGGCGACCGGATTCAGCGCGGAATCTGTGCGCCTTGCTGGCGTGACTGGCTCCAGCATCAGACGTTGCTGATCAATCACTTCGGCCTGAATCCCCGGAAGGCGGAAGCCCGGGAGTTCCTGTACGGACAGATCCTGGCCGTCCTCTTCGGCGAGGGCGAGGCCGCCGAGGTCGATACCTCACGGAAGGGGACGATCGGGCCGCCGGGCCGCTGACCCGGTCTTGCGCCGCCCGGCCGCCGCTCCGTTCGAACGGGCGGGGAGCTGCTCCGGCGGCCCCTATCTCAGCACGGCCTCGATCTCGACCAGCGCCTCTTCCAGTTCCGCGCGCGTCACGGTGAGCGGCGGCGCGAACCGCACGACCTGGTGGTGTGTCTCCTTGGCGAGGATCCCGCGCCGCTGGAGCGCCTCGCAGAACGGCCGCGCCGTCCCCGATGACTCCCTGATCACCACGCCGATCATGAGCCCCCTGCCCCGCACCCCCGCCACATGCGGCGACGGAATCGCGCGCAGCCGGTCCATGAACCAGCTCCCCAGCTCGTCGGAACGCCGCGACAGGTCCTCGTCGATGATCACGCGAAGCGACGCGCTGCCGACTGCCGCGCCCAGCGGGTTGCCACCGAAGGTCGACCCGTGGTCGCCGGGCCGGAAGACGTCCATGAACTCCGAGTCCGCGATCGCGGCCGACACCGGGTAGACCCCGCCGCCGAGCGCCTTGCCGACGATCAGCACGTCGGGGCGGACGTCCTCCCAGTCGCAGCACATGAACCGCCCGGTGCGGCCGAGGCCGGTCTGGATCTCGTCCGCCACCAGCGCCACGCCGTTCTCGCGGCAGAGCTCGGCGGCGTCGCGCATGTACCCGTCCGGCGGCACGATCACCCCCGCCTCGCCCTGGATGGGTTCGACCAGGAAGCCGACGGTGTTCGGTCCGATCGCGGCCCGCAGCGCGTCGATGTCGCCGTAGGGGATGAGGCGGAAGCCGGGCGTGAAGGGGCCGAATCCGGCGCGGTACTGCGCCTCGGACGAGAACCCCACGATCGTCGTGGTGCGGCCGTGGAAATTGTCCTCGCAGACGATGATCTCGGCTGCGCCGTCCGGCACCCCGCGCACCTCGTAGCCCCACTTGCGCACCATCTTGATCGCGGTCTCGACCGCTTCGGCGCCGGTGTTCATCGGCAGCGCGGCGTCGAATCCCGCGGCGTCGCAGAGCTCGCGCAGGAAAGGGCCCATCTGGTCGTTGTGGAAGGCACGCGAAGTGAGGGTTAGCCGGTCCATCTGCTCACGGGCAGCGGCAATGACTTCGGGGTGGCGATGGCCCTGGTTGACTGCGGAATAGGAACTCAGCATGTCGAGGTACCGGTTGCCCTCGACGTCCCAGACCCAGACGCCTTCGCCCCGCTCGAGCACCACCGGCAGCGGGTGGTAGTTGTGCGCGGAGTAGCGCTCGGCTTCGTCGAGGAGCCGCCGGGTCAGGGAGGGGGAGGGGGCGGTCATGGTCGTGGTCATCGTGGTGGATTCCTCAATTGTGGTTTCGCGCGCCGTGAGCGCGAGGGCCAGTCCGACAGGCCCGGCTGGGGATTGTCGCGGAATTGCAGGAAGGGATTCTCGCGAGAGTCGCGGTGATCATCAAGGGCGGCCGTGGCGGGCGTGCACAGCGCGCCTCACCGCATCCATCGGCTCCTCGTTCACCCGGAACTCGAAGACATCGGGCCGCGCGTAGTGCCCGACGACATCGAAGTCGAACTTGCCGCGGGCCACGTCGCCGAGGTCCACATCCGCGCAAAGGACCCCCGCCTCGCCGAGGAGGGGCCCCGCCAGCGGCTCCCCCAGGGGGCTGTAGATCGACGTCCCGCCGGGGGACAGGACATCCGGCCAGTCGGCGAACTCGCCGAGGATTTCGATGTCCGCCGGGTAGTGCTCCTTGGTGACGAACTGGTTGCAGCCGATCACGAAGCAGCGGCCCTCCAGCGCGATGTGGCGGAGCGTGGCCTGCCAGCGGTCACGCGAATCGGCCGTCGGCGCCAGGTAGATCTCCACGCCCTTGCCGTACATCGCCATGCGGGCCAGCGGCATGTAGTTCTCCCAGCAGATCAGCCCGCCAACCTTGCCGAAGGGCGTGTCCAGGACGGGTAGCGTGCTCCCGTCGCCCTCGCCCCAGATGAGCCGCTCGGCGGCGGTGGGTTTCAGCTTGCGGTGCAGCCCCGCCAGGGTGCCGTCGGGGGCGAAGTAGAGCAGCGTGCAGAAGAGCGTGCCGGGCGAATGGGTGGCCCCCTTCTCGATGACGCCCACCGCCAGGTAGACGCCCGCGTCGGCGGCCGCGCGGCCCATGCGCTCGGTCTCCGGGCCCGGAACGCGGATCGCGGCGTCGTGGTAGCGGCCGAAGGTGCGGCGTCCCGCCGGTTTGCGTCCGCCGACGGAGGTGCCGAAGGCGAGCCCCCAGGGGTATCCGCCGACGAAGGCTTCGGGGAAGACCACCAGCCCGGCCCCGGCATCCGCGGCGGCCGCGGTGGTCGCGCACAGCTCGGAGACCGCCGAGGCGGAGTCGAAGGGAAAGCCGCGCGGCTGGACGGCGGCGACGCGGACGCGCTGGCTATCTTGGGCAGACATTTCGTAATCTGTTCAGACCCATTCATTCGCACCACCCGGAGACCAGATTGATGAAGACCCGCACAAACCGCGTCATCGAATCGCCGGGCGTGATCCCGACCGGGTTCGCCCTCGCTACCCTCGCCGCCTGGACCGCCCCCGCCCCCGCAACCGCCCAATCCGGCCACGACGCCGTGCTCGCCCACGTCGAGGCCAACGCGGCCGACTACGCCGCCGTGGCGCAGCAGATCTGGGATCTGGCCGAGGTCGGCTACCAGGAGACCGAGAGCTCGGCGCTGCTCCAGGAGCAGCTGGCGCGCGCCGGATTCGAGATCGAGGCCGGCGTGGCGGGGATGCCCACCGCTTTCGTGGCCTCGTGGGGCCAGGGGTCGCCCGTGATCGGGGTGCTGGCCGAGTTCGACGCCCTGCCCGGGATCACGCAATCGCGCAGCCCCTACCCGGAACCCGTATTCTCGATGGCCGCCGGGCACGCGTGCGGGCACCATCTCTTCGGCGCGGGATCCGTTGCCGCGGCGCTGGCCGTCAAGGACTGGCTGGCCTCGTCCGGGACGCCGGGCACGATCCGCCTCTACGGCACGCCGGCGGAGGAGGGCGGCGCGGGGAAGGTCTACATGGTGCGGGGCGGCCTCTTCAGCGATGTCGACGCCGTCCTTCACTGGCACCCGAGCAGCGCCAACGACGCCAGTCCCTCCACGTCGCTCGCCAACAAGTCCGCCAAGTTCCGCTTCCGGGGGGTCTCGGCGCATGCGGCGGGCGCGCCCGACCAGGGCCGCAGCGCGCTGGACGGGGTGGAGGCGATGAACCACATGGTCAACCTGATGCGCGAGCACGTGCCGCAGGAGACGCGCATCCACTACGTGATCACCGCGGGCGGATCCGCGCCCAACGTGGTCCCCGACTTCGCGGAGGTGTACTACTACGTGCGCAACCCGGACGTGGAGGTGGCACGGGCGATCTTCGAGCGGGTCGTGCTGGCCGCGGAGGGGGCGGCCCGGGGGACGGAGACGAGCATGGAATACGAGGTGATCCACGGGCTGTACGCCATGCTGGCCAACGAAGCGCTGCAGCGTCGCGCCCAGGCCAACCTGGAGCGGGTGGGCGGCGTGGTGTACGACGAGGAGGAGCGCGCGTTCGCGGAGCGGATTCAGACGACGTTGAACAACAGGCCGCCCATCGAGAGCGCGGCCGCGGTGCAGCCGTACGCGCCCCGCCAGGGCGGCGGATCGACCGACGTGGCCGACGTGAGCTGGGTGGTCCCCACCGTGGGGATCGGCACCGCGACCTGGGTGCCCGGCACGCCCGCCCACTCCTGGCAGGCGATCGCCGCGGGCGGCACCTCGATCGGCAACAAGGGAATGATCGTCGCGGCCAAGACGCTGGCCATGACCGCGGTCGACCTGTTCACCGACGCGGAGCTGCTGGCGGCCGCCAGGGCGGAGTATCTGGAGCGGGTGGGCCCCGACTTCGAATACATCGCGCTGGTGGGCGACCGGGATCCGCCGCTGGACTACAGGAGGCCGGCGAGGGGGTCGGACCGCTAATGTCCCGTCCCGGAAGTTCGCGTGCTACCGAGAGTGCCGAGGCGCCGGGCTGGCAAGGCGCTCTGAGAGGCGAATAGCAGCGCTATTCGTCCGAAGAGCAACGCAGAGCGGAGCCCCGAAGACGAGAATGTAAAGAAAACAAGACATATTGTAATGTAGGCACGACATTGTGGCTCGGCGAGCGCAGCGGTCCAGCGCGGATGCATCGGTGCTCGAATAGCCGAGAAATCTCCGGGACAGGACACTAGCATCTAGCGGACCGCCTCCGGCAGCCGCTTCACGATGATCGTGGGGACGTCGAATTCGTCCGTCTCGACGAAGGCTGCGATGCCGCCGGGGCCGAACGCGGCGGGCATGCGCGTCTCCTCCAGCGAGAACGTGCCGATGTAGTCTCCCTCCGCGGAGAGGACATCGATCCACCCGTCAGTCACCTCGTCCGCCTCCGTCGCTGCTCCGGGGAAACCGACCTGTTCCGCAGGATCGCCCCCCCACCGCAGCACCCAGATCGTTCCATCCCAGGTCGTACGAAGATCGTGCAACAGGGGAACCTCGGGCATGAAAGGCGCGTTCTCGACCATATCGCGCATGCCCTCCATCATGCTCTCCATCAAGGCCAGCAACTGCTCCTGAAAGGCCGACGGTACGTCGCCGCCCAGATCCGGGGGGCTCAACTGCCCCTCGACGGATTCCTCGTATCGCTCCATCACCCGCGCCCGGGTGCGCTCCCGCAGTTGTTCGGTAACGGGCTGCGGGTGGAGGGGCCGGCCCACGACGCGTGGCGGCGCACCCGCCGTGCGGATCTTCACGGCATACGCGGAGGAGTCCGAATACGCCACTCCACCGCCTGGGAGAACATCGAACACCAGGCGGGGCTCGAAGTAGGCAAACGCGTCGCCGAGCTCGGCGAACACGTCCGAGGGATCGTCGGTCTCGATCGCGACCTGCCGCTCGGGGCGCGGCTCCCAACCCTCCGCGAACGGAACCTGGACGGCCTCTTCCCCCTCGCCCAGCACCACGCGGTTGATCGTGCGGTCGCCTGTCGCGCCGGATGCTTCGCCCTGGCTCAGCGTAACGGTCGAACTCCGAATCAGGAACAGCGCACCCCCGTCCCGCGCGGCCCGCACAAGGTGCGCGGAAACGGTTGGGTTGGCGCCCGCATCGGCGAAGCGCAGCGCGCGTTCGAACGAGCCGTCCGGGCCGAAAAGGAGGTAGGCGCGGTGTCCGTCGTCGACGATCACGGCCCCGCCCTCGGGCCGAGCCACCATCTGCTCCACGTCGCGAAGTTCACCCGGACCGTCGCCCATGCGCCCGAAATCGGCCACCAGGGCCCCGGCGCCGTCCACGACCACGAACCGGGTGGAGGATCCCGTCTCGTCTCGGATGTAGAGATGACCGCGCGCGTCGAAATCCAGGTCCAGGATCTCGGTGAACGCATCCCACCCTTCCGCCGCGATCCCGCCGACCCGGTAAACCTCCTCGAAGTCGGCCGCCAGCGGACGGTCCTCGCTCGCCGACGGGGCGGACCCTTCCCCGGTGTCGCCACCGCAAGCCGCCAGCAAACCGACGATCACGGCGCAGCTGCATCTCATGCCACAAGCCTCCAGAGTCGATGCATATGACGACGCCAGCATCATATGTCCCCAGCTGGTCGACGCGCTACCCGCACTCCGAGAATCCGCACACGTAGCACTTCTTGCACCCCTCTTCGAAGGCGAGGTGGCTGGAGCCGCAGGCAGGGCACGCCCCGAGCACGGCGTCGGACTGGTCGACGTATCGGGTCTGGCCCCCGTGCATGGGAGCCCCCGCCGTCCCGCCTGCGCCAGCCCCACCACCCCCATCGCCGTCACCGCCCGTCCCCGCGACACCCCCGGCCGACACCGGCAGCAGCATCTCCTCCTGCACCCCCTCCTTCTCTGCGAGGTAGTGCTCCAGCGCCTGCGCGATCGCGTCCGGAGCCGACAGCACCTTCAGCGGCCCGACGCCCACCGCCCGGTCGCAGGAGATGCCCCGCAGCTGGCCCTTGATGGCCGTGATCGGGATACCGGACCGCAGCGCCAGCGAGATCAGGCGCCCGATCGCCTCCGAGTCGGCCATGGCGGCACCCCCCGCCTTGCCCACGGTGCAGAAGACCTCGAAGGGACGGCCGTGCTCATCCTCGTTGACCGTGACATAGAGGTCGCCGAGCGGGCAGTCCATCTTGATCGTGCGGCCACGCAGAATCGACGGGCGCTGGCGCTTGTGGCGCGCCGCCGCGGCCTCCCTGTCGTGCTCCTCGAGCTGGCTCTTCAACTCGTCGATCACGCCCTCCAGCTTATGGGCGCGCTCGCGGGCGTCCGCAAGCTGCTGCCCGAGTTCCTCGGTCTCCTCCGATGAGGCTGCGCCGGCGCCTTCTTCCTGCCCCGTCTTGCCGGTGGACAGAACCTGCATGGGGCGGGAGCCGTCCCGGTACACCGTCACGCCCTTGCACCCAGTCTCGAAGGCGAGCTCATAGATCTTGCGCACGTCGGTGCGCGTCGCCTCGTGGGCGAAGTTGGTCGTCTTGGAGATGGCCGAGTCCACATGCTCCTGGAACGCCGCCTGCATCCGCACATGCCACTCCGGCGTGATGTCGTGGGAGGTACGGAAGGTGTCCTGCACCTCCGGCGGCACCTCGTCGAAGTGGATGTGGCCCTGCTCGGCGATCTTCTCCATGAGGTCGTCGCTGTGCCACCCCTCGCGCTTCGCCCGCTCCACGAAGTCGGGATTCACGTCGGGCATCGTCACCCCGGCCTGGTTGCGCATGAAGGCGACCGCGAAGAGCGGCTCGATCCCGCCGCTGCACCCCGCGATGATGGAGATGGTGCCGGTGGGCGCCACGGTTGTGAGGTTGCAGTTGCGGAGCCGCCGCTCGGGACGGACGCGCTCGGCATCGGCGCCTCGGGCACACTTGCCGTCGGGGCCCCAGATCGACTCCTCCCACGCCGGGAAGACCCCGCGCGCCTCTGCCAGCCGCTCCGACGCGATCCTCGTCTCCTCCTCTATGAATCCCATGACCGTCCGCGCCAGCGCGACGCCCTCGTCCGAGTCGTAGCGCACCCCGAGCCGGACCAGCAGATCGGCCCAGCCCATGATCCCGAGTCCCACGCGGCGGATGTTCCGGGCCAGGTCCCTGATCTCGGCCAGCGGGTAGCGGTTGGCGTCGATCACGTTGTCCAGGAAGTGAATGGACAGGTGCACCGCGCGCCGCATCCCGTCCCAGTCGATCCCCTCTTCCGGCTTCCCGTAGTGCCCGCTCCGAGCAAAGATGCCGACGTTGATGCTGCCCAGGTTGCAGACGTCGTACGGGAGAAGCGGCTGCTCGCCACAGGGGTTCGTGGCTTCGTAGGACCCCAGCTCGGGCACCGGGTTGTACTCGTTGGCCCGGTCGATGAAGAAGACGCCCGGCTCGCCCGTCTTCCATGCGCCCTCGACGATCATGTCGAAGATCTCGGCGGCGTTCTCCCGGCCGGCCACCTCGCCGCTGCGGGGGCTGATCAGGTCGTATTCGTCCTCCTGCTCGACGGCCCGCATGAAGGCATCGGTGATCGCGACGGAAATGTTGAAGTTCGTGATCTGCGAGGTGTCGTTCTTGCAGCGGATGAACTCGCGGATGTCCGGATGGTCCACCCGCAGGATCCCCATGTTGGCCCCCCTGCGCGTTCCGCCCTGCTTGACAACCTCCGTCGATGCGTCGTAGAGGCGCATGAAGGACACCGGTCCCGACGCCACGCCCATTGTCGAGCGCACCGTGTCGCCCTCGGGACGCAGCCGCGAGAAGGAGAACCCGGTGCCCCCGCCCGACTGGTGCACCAGCGCCATCGAGCGCAGCGTGTCGTAGATGCCGCTGGTCTCGTTCGAGAGCGCGTCCTCGACCGGCAGCACAAAGCAGGCCGACAGCTGGCCCAGCGGCCGTCCCGCGTTCATGAGCGTCGGGGAGTTGGGCTCGAAGCAGCCTGTCGTCATCAGGTCATAGAAGCTGCGCGCGACCTCTTCGACGGCCGCGCCCGAGACCCCGTATTTGCGGTCCTCCTCCGCGATCACGCGCGCGACCCGCCAGAACATCGTCTCCGGGTCTTCGGTCGGCTCGCCGGCCTCGTTCTTCTTGAGATACCGCCGCGCAAGCACGATGCGTGCGTTTTCCGACAGCTGGGCGGGGGGCAGATCGGCCGGGGGCTGATCCGTGAAGACACCTGTGGCGTTGGATCGTGGAGTCATTGAACCCGAGTCCCGTTGTTTGGCAGTGCGTGGGTGAATCCGCGCGCGCCTGGCAGGAAGGGCTGCGCGCCGGTAAGCCGCTATGTAGTAAGGGGAGAGCCTGGCGTGGAAATCGTGGAAAAGTCCGCCCGCGGCGTTGGCCGCATTGTTGAAAGGTGTCTGAAGTCCATGTCTTTCAAGGGGGTGGGACTGTGGATTTCCCGCTCGAAGCCACCAGATGTAGTGGGACCCTGAAGGTACATGCCCAACCACTTGTGGTCAAGGGGTGTGACTGCTAGAACGGATTCCCGATCCTCAGGTAGAAGACGGGGTCGTTGCTCTCGACCAGGGGGAAGCCGGTGCCAAGACGCAGATCGAACCCTCGCTGATAGAGCACCGACACGATCAGCGACAGCTCTCCGCCGACGCTCCACAGCGCCGGCTGGGCCGGATTGTCGTAGCCGCGCTCGCCCGTGACCGGCCCCCAGGCGTTGCCCCCGTCGACGAAGAGCGCTCCGTGAAGCCGGTCGAAGAAGAGTGGCCACGCACCGAAACCGCGATCGACGATCGCGATCGGCAAACGGTATTCCCCGCTCGCGCTCCAGGCGAGCCTCCCGGAGCGGAATCCGAACCGGTAGCCCCGCACCGGAAAAAGTCGTCGCTCCCCGCCGAAGAGGGCGAGCCCGGTGAGCCGCTCGGGCTGCCCCTGGGCGTCACCGATGTCGAAGTGATACTGGTGCGCCCCCGGACCGGTGGCCGCGCCCGCCGACAGCCGCAGAGCCAGCACATGGTTGGCGAACCCCAGGCGGCCCAGCGCCTTGAAGGCCGACAACTCGCCGGTGAACTCGTTGAACGCCCCGTCGACACGGATGCGCCCGCGCTCCTCGGGATCCAGCCCGGTCTCGCGGCGGAGGCGCGCGCTCAGGAAGCTGCGCAAGCCGTCCTCGCGGGAGACCGACAGCGCCCGGCGCTGGGTGTTGGCGAAAGACAGGGAAGCGCGCATCTGCGCAAAGGTCGAGCTGGGAGACAGCAGCCTGGGGCCTTCGCTCCCGTCGACATTCTGCAGCGTGAGGTGCTCGCCCACGAGACTTCCGGTCAGCGTCAGCGCGGTCACGTTCCGATATCGCTGCCGGACGAAGGTGGACGAGAGGCCGACGCGCCGCTCGCGCTCCAGAACGAAGAACTCGTGGGTGTTGCCGTGCTGATCGGACACCGGCTGCGTTCGGGTGGGAGCGTCGTGTACCTGCGACATGGACAGTCCCAGGACCGGATCGCCGAAGCCCGCATAGTTGTACGCGAAGCTGCCCGAGAAGCGGCTGGCGTCGGTGGTGAGGCGCCCCGCCAGCGAATAGGTGTGCCGGCCGACCAGGTCGCTGCCGCCGGTCAGGAATCCGACGAACGGCTCGAAGACCGTATGCGTGGCGCCGTCCATATCGGTCCCCCGGGCCGCGCCCGCGTAGTACGGGGCCCAGTAGTAGGGGCGGAAGGTGTCGATCGGCACATACCGCCGCGAGGAAGAATCGGTTGCGGGCGGGGTCTCCGGCGGCGGCTCGGTCCCTGGCGCCGGGGGGTCGAAACGAGGGCTGGTCGGCTGGGGCGCGAACCAGTCCCCAGGCGAGAAGGGAATGCGCTCGAGGTGCCAGCCGTCCGCGTGGTAGGAGGCAAAATGAATCCAGCGGCCGAGGGGATCCACGGACGGGTGGGCCGCGCCGCCGAGCACGTTGGTCACCTGCCGGACGTCAGGCGGGCCGGGCCCGACGGCGGTCGCGGCGAAGAGATTGGGAATCCCGGTTCTGTCCGACGACCAGATCACCGTGGTTCCGTCGGGCGTCCAGTACGGCGCGTTGTCGATCGCCCGGTCCCGCGTGATCTCCGTCTCCACCTGGCCGTTCCGGTCCAGAATCACGATGTCCATCAGCGCGGGACGCTCCCAGCGCGTCGCCGCGATTCGGGCGCCGTCGGGCGACCAGCGCGGGTAGGCCCAGTGGCGGTCGCCGTCGGCCTCCACGAGCGTCGCGACCTCACCCGACGACAGATCCACCACCACCAGCTCGTTGCTGCCGCCGACCTCCCGCACCGCCACCGCGCGGCGGCCATCCGGCGCGACGTCCGCGTAGCTGATTCGGAGACCCCGTGTGACGCGCTCCACCGACCCGTCGCGCCCGGCGCGGTAGAGGTCGCCAGTCAGGCGGTAACGGTCCGAGAATTCGAGCTGCGTGAAGAAGAGTCCACCGTCGGGCCCCCAGGAGAGCGAGCCCCCCACCCCGTTCGCGCGTGTCAGGCGGCGGGCACCGCTCCCGTCCGGATTGGAGAGGCGGATCTGGGGCTGGCTGACGCCGTCGGAACGGAAAAAGGCGAGCGTTGCGCCGTCCGGCGACGGAACCGGCTGCCCGGCGAGGCGTCCGGAAGCCTCGACGGTTTCCGCTTCGGTCAGGGGAGCCGATTCCGCCAGCTCATCGGCCTGAACCCGGTATCGTTCGGCGGTCTCTTCCGCCCACGCCCGCCAGCTGGGCCCCACGCCGACACCGAAAGCCCGCGCCGCCGCCGCGTCCATCAGGTAGGGAACCCAGAGTCCCGCGACCGAGCGCGCGAAGCCGGCCAGCGCCTCCTCGCCGTGCACCTCGGCCATGTGCTGCAGGTAGCGGGCACCGTATACGTACGGCCGGTTGCCGGCGGGCCAGACCGGCGAGTCCCCGGTCGCCTGCCCCAGGTCGCTGAGGCCTCCCTCCAGCGCGGCGGCCCGCATCACCATCTCCTGCCACGTGCCGTTGACCCGCCCCGCCCCGGTCAGCTGCGACTCGTAGTAGGTGGCGAGCCCCTCGATCACCCAGGTGGGCGCCGCGGCGGAGGGAAACACCGGCCAGAGCGCCGGCGGGCGGCCGAAGACGGTGCGGATCACCTTGCCGATCGTGCCCGTCATTTCGAGGTGGAAGGTGTGCACCAGCTCGTGGGTGATCACCAGCTCCAGCCAGTCGTCGAAGTAGGAAATGCTCCCGCCGTCCATCGGCGGGTGCGCGAAGACGGTGATCTGGTTGAAGGGACGGGGGGTGGCGAAGCCGTTGGCGAAGTCCGCGTGGTCGGCGATCAGCAGCTGGATCCGCCCGCGCGGGGGCTCCACGAACCGCTCCGCCAGCAGGCTGTGGGCGCGTTCCGCCGCCAGGCCGGCCCGCCGGGCCGTCTCGGCCATGGGCTCCGGGTAGGTGACGGTAAAGTGGTCGGTGTCGAACTGCCGCCAGGCCTCGTCCGGGGGGACCTGCTGGGCGGCGCCGGGGGTGGTGCCCAGGAGGAGAACCGCCGCCGCAGCCGCCGCCAGCCGGCCTGGCAGTCCGTGATTGGACCCGCGACGGGCTGCCCGGTCCAAGGCGGATCCCATTCTGCGCCGAGTGCCTCCCATTCTTGCTCGGATGCCCCTATTGTATAGTATACATGACATTTGGTAATGTTCTCTTTACATATTTGCCCGCTTGTCGGCGGCGGCGGCCGCGCCCGGACCGGGAACCGCCAAGGCGCCGACGACCCCATCCACGCGCTCCAGCGCCGTCCGGGCCGACTCCGCATCCACTCCCAACCGGTGCATCGCCAGTGCCGTCTTCACCTGGCCGCCGGCCCGCTCCAGCAGTCTCCGCGCCTCCCCGCGTCCCAGTTCCAGCGTCGACATCAGGATGCGTTCTCCCCGGTCGGAGAGCTTCCGGCAGGTCACCTGCAGGTCGACCATGAGGTTTCCGTCCACCTTGCCGTAGCCCACCATCGCCGCCGTGGTGATCGTGTTGAGCACCATCTTGGTCGCCGTTCCCGCCTTCATTCGGGTGGAGCCGGTGATCACCTCCGGTCCCGTGAGCGGCGCGATCACCACGTCGTGCTCCTCGAGGAGCGCCGGGGACGGCGGCGTGCAGAGCAGGAAACCCGTGCGGGCACCCCGCTCCCTGGCCCGGGCGAGCGCACCGTGCACGTACGGGGTCGTGCCCGAGGTGGCGATCCCGATCACGAAGTCCGGCGCGGCCACCTCCTTCTCGTCCATGGCCGCCGCACCCTCGCCGGGGTGGTCCTCCGCCCCTTCCCGCGAACGGACCAGCGCCGCGAAGCCCCCCGCGATCACCCCCTGAACCATTCGGGGATCGGTGCCGTAGGTCGGCGGCATCTCGGCTGCGTCGAGCACGCCGAGCCTTCCCGACGTCCCCGCTCCCACGTAGATCAGCCGCCCGCCGCCGCGGAAGGCCGCCAGCGCCAGTTCCACCGCCCGCGCGATCGCCGCCGCCTCCCTCCCCACGGCCGCCGCCACGAGGGAGTCCTCCTCGTTGATGACACGAACGATCTCCAGCGGCGACAGCCGGTCGATGGACTCGCTGCGCGGGTTCCGTTGCTCCGTAAGCCGGTCATCAAGCATCTTTAGTTCGTGTCAGGGCGAAATCGGGCGGGCAACACGGAAGCTAACAGGCGGGGAGGAACAGATCGAAGAGTCAACCGGTCCCACGAAGCGCCACTGTGGATTCTGCGAGGGCCAGTCCGCCTTCACCCGATACGATTTCGGCAGCCACCGGATCCTGCGTTGCCGGTCCTGCACCTTCATGTGGCTCGACCCGCAGCCGACCGTGGCCGAGCTCCATGAGGTCTACGGCACCGACTACTACCGCAACGAACGCTTCTTCGACGCGGGCAACAACACCATCTACGGCTACTTCGACTACGGCTCCGAGCGGTTCGTCAAGCAGCAGGACCATCAGCGCGTTCTGGACCGGACCACCTCCTTCATGGACCCCGTCTCCGCAAACGGCCGGCGATTCCTCGACATCGGATGCGGACTCGGCTACCTCCTCGACGTCGCGCACGACCGCGGGTTCGACGTCGCGGGAATCGACTACAACCGCGCGGCCATCGAGTGGATCGACCGGAAGTACCGGTTTTCCGCCGTCTGCGGCGACTTCATGTCCTACGAGGGGGAGTTGTGCGACGCCATCACCATGATGGACGTGATCGAGCACCTGCCCCGCCCCTTCGCCGCGCTCACCAAGGCCGCGTCGCTTACGCGTCCGGGAGGGATCTTCGTGCTGTCCACGATGGACTCGGACTCGTTCGTGTCGCGGCTTCTCGGCAAGCGGCTGGAAGACTTCAGGCGAACGCGCGAACACCTCTACTTCTTCAACCGCCGCACCATTCGCGCCTCACTGGAGCGAGCGGGGTTCGAGGTCCTGCGGATCGAGAGCTACGGGATTACCATCCGGCTCGATTTCCTGATGAAGCGGGCCAGACTCGCGCTCCCCCGCATCGGGGCGGCAATGGAACAACTGGTGCGGGCGTTCCGGCTTTCCAACCAGCAGGTTCACTTCGATCCGCGCACCAAGATGATCGTCTACGCTCGCCGGCCGGTCGCATCATGAGCCGGCGCCGACGCAAGACGGGGCGCCGACCGAAGCCGAAGGCCAACCCTCCGCCGCCATCCAGAGCCCCTTCGGTCACGTTCGCGGAATTCCTCCGCACGCGAAGGTGGTGGGTGTCGGGCGGCCTCGTCCTGCTACACCTGCTCCTCTGCATCGCGCTCTTCGAACCGAAGATCCACACCGGCGGCGACAGTGCCACCTACGTGTTGCTGGCCGAGAGCATCCTCGAGGCCGGCGACGGCTACGCGCTGGCGCTCGAGCCCGGACCGCCGGAGCCGCACACCAAGTATCCCCCCGGCTATCCGCTCTTTCTGGCTCCGCTCGTACTTCTCTTCGGGCGGAACTTCGTGGTGCTCAAGCTCCTGTCCATGGTCTTCACCGCACTCTCGGTCCTGGTGTTCTGCGCATACGCCGGCAAGCGAAGGGAACCGGTCCCCTGGTTCCTGCTCGCCCTCGCCTTCGCCGTGAGTCCGGGCGTGATCGACTACTCGCGGTGGATGCTCAGCGAGGCGCCGTTTCTCTTCTTCACCCTCGGGGCGCTCTGGATGCTTCGGGAGGACCGGGAGGACACCGGGATCGGCAGGCACTTCTGGCTCGGACTCGCGGCGTCGATCATGAGCTTCTACGTGCGCTCGATCGGGGCGTTGCTGCTCGTCGCGGGCTCGCTTTCCTATCTGTTTCGGCGTGAATGGCGGAAGTTCCTGGTGCACGGTGCGGTCGGAGCGGGCCTCACACTCCCGTGGCTCGTGCGAACCCGTCTCGTCACGGGGACGGCGTCGTCGTACCTGGAGGAGTTCCGGCTGCAGAACGTCTATTCCCCGGAAGCCGGGTATCTGGACGTGGGCGGACTGGTCGGGAGGTTCTTCGAAAACGCCGGGCTGTACGCCACGCGCGAGCTTCCCCGGGCGCTGGCCGGATCCGACAGCACCTGGGCCGGCAGCGCGCTGGTCGTGATGGTGGGCGTGGTCCTCTGCGCCCTGGTTCTCTTCGCTCTGGTCCGGGTGTTCCGGAGGCGTCCGGACGCGGCCGCCCTGTACTTCGTCCTGACGGGCGTGGCGATCATGCTCTTTCAGTCGAGTGTGAACGATGTCCGCTACCTGGTGCCGCTGATTCCCCTCTTCCTGTCGTACGGCGCGGATGCGGCGACGGTCCTGGCCGGGCGGGCGCGCCGGGCCGCGACCCGGACTCTGGTCCCATGCTGTTTCGCGGCCGTGCTCGCCCTCGTGGCGCTGGGCGCCCACGCCGCCCGGATTCCCGGCAACCTCGACATGGTGGCTCGCTACGCTGCCGGCGACCGCTACGCGGGCTACCATCCGGCATGGCGCAGCTTCTTCGAGGCGTCCTCGTGGGTTGAGGAAAACACACCCGACGACGCGGTGGTGACAGTCCGCAAACCGCGCCTCTTCAACGCCCTGACCGGCCGCCGGGTCAAGCTCTATCCGTACAGCACCGACACCGATTCCGTTTTTCAGGTCGTGCGCGGGACCGACTACGTTCTGATCGATGCCATTTTTCCCACCACACAGCGCTATCTTGTCCCGGCGCTTCAGGAGCACATCGATGTCCTGGACGTCGTCCACCAGACGGAAGCGCCGGTCACCCTGGTCCTCGGAGTCAGAGATGCCGTTCCCAACCCGGATCCGTAGCAGGCCGTGGACAATCCCCGCGTCGCACCGGTGCCATGAAGGTAAGGAAAACATGACATTGTGTAATCTTCTCATTACAGAGAAAAAGCGCGCGCGCCGCGGCCAGCCCGGATGCATCGCCGGCCGAATGCAGCGGGGACTTGATCCACGGCCCGCCAGTCCTCGCGCGTCGAGGCGCGCCGTGCTCCTCGCGCTCCTCCTCGCCGCTCTTCACGGCTGCCAGCTCGACACCTCACGCGGCCCCGCGGACAGCGCCTTCCTCGAAGCGGGCGGCGCCTTCCCGGCGGAGTGGCCGTTCGGGGCGGACGCCGCCCCCGTCACGGCCACCGAGGGACTCGTCGCCACTACGGACGAGTACGCCTCGCAGGTCGGCCTCGACATCCTCGCGGCCGGCGGCAATGCGGTCGACGCGGCGGTCGCCACGGGGCTCGCCCTCGCGGTCGTGAACCCGGAGGCGGGGAACCTGGGCGGCGGCGGGTTCATGATGATCCGGCTCGCCGACGGCACCGTGCATGCGCAGGATCACCGCGAAAAGGCGCCGCTGGCGGCCACGCGGGACATGTATCTGGACGCCGATGGCAACGTCACCGACCGGTCGGTGCTGGGGCACCTCGCGGCTGGCGTGCCGGGAACCGTGCAGGGGCTCTGGGACGCACACGAGCGCTTCGGGAGCCTGCCCTGGGCAAGCGTCGTGCAGCCCGCGATCGATCTGGCGGGCGGGTTCACGGTCACCATGCGCCTCGTCTCCACCCTCGACGCCGCGCAGAACGGGATCCGCGCCTTCGAGGCGGGCGCGCGGATCTTCCTCCCGGGCGACTCCGTCCCGGCGATCGGCGACTCCTTTTCCCAGCCCGACCTCGCGGCGGTCCTGACCCGGCTGCGGGACCGGGGTCCCGACGACTTCTACCGCGGCGAGACCGCGGCCCTCATCGCGGCGGAGATGCAGCGCGGCGGCGGCATCATGACCCTGGAGGATCTCGACCGCTACACCGCCGTGTGGCGCGAGCCCGCCGCCTTCGACTACCGCGGCCATACGGTGCATTCGATGCCGCCCCCGTCGTCGGGAGGAGTCACGATGGCCGCGATCGCCAACATCGTGGAGCGGTGGGACCTGGGCGCGATGGGCTGGAACACCCCCGAGACGATTCACGTCATGGCCGAATCGTTCCGGCGCGCGTACGCCGACCGCAACGAATACCTCGCCGACCCCGACTTCGTGGAGCTCCCCGTCGACCAGTTCCTCTCGGACGACTACGCCGACCGGCGCGCGGCGACGATTTCGCTGGAGCGCGCCACGCCTTCGAGCGAGGTGGCCCCCGGGATCGACGCCTTCCTGGACGAGACGCACACGACCCACTACTCGGTTGTGGACGGCGACGGCAACGCGGTGGCGGTGACGACCAGCGTGAATTCGTGGTACGGGAGCAAGGTGGTGGTGGAGGGCGCGGGGTTCTACCTCAACAACACCATGGACGACTTCGCGGCCAAGCCCGGCACGCCGAACCAGTTCGGCCTCGTGCAGGGCGAGCGCAACGCGGTCGGGCCGGAGAAGCGCATGCTGTCGGCGATGAGCCCGACGATCGTGGAAGACCCTGACGGCAACCTCTTCCTGATCACGGGCACACCGGGGGGCGCCACCATCATCACGACCGTGCTGCAGACCATCTTCAACGTCGTCGACCACGGCATGAGCGTGGTCCAGGCGGTGCATGCGCCCCGCGTCCACCACCAGCACCTGCCGGACATGGTCTTCCACGAATACGGGGGACTTCCCGAGGCGACCGTGCGCGCCCTGGAGGCGCTGGGCCACACGGTGAGGGAGCGCGACCCCGGCCCCCCCGACGCCTACTTCACCGGCGGTATGTCCGGTGACGTCCAGCTGATCATGGCGATGCCCGATGGATCATTTGCGGGCTGGTCGGATCCGCGCAGGGGCGGGCTTACGCTGGGGCGGTAGAACCCCCTCCGGGCAGCGTGTCCGGCAGGGGCACGGTATCGGGGAGGAGCGAATCCGGCGCCACCACCATCGTGCTGACCCGCACCGGCGCCCTCAGCTCGACTACCACGATCGCCCCCGCCCGGATTTCCCCCGGCACCACGTCGGTGCCGCGCGCGCGACCCGGCGAGAAGCGGCGCGTCATCTCGGCCTGGGTGTTCAGCGTCACCGGAGCACTGACGACCGCACCCTCCACGGGCCACTCCGCGTTCAGAGCCGAAAGCGTCTCGAAGTAGATCTCGAGGACGGGGGCCTCGCCCACACCCTGCGACCCCGCAGCCGCCTGGATTCGCCCCAGGAGCCTGGCCCCCCGCGGAATCAGCTCCGAGCCCGACCCGTCGGTTACCGTTGCGGCCACCGTGGCGACCACCGCGTCGCCCGGCCGGTACAGATCCGTCGAAACCGACTCGTCCATGGCGACGCGGATCCGGGTGCCGGCGGGAATGAGGTAGGTGCGAAACGCGTCGGCGGCAGGGGCGCCCTCGACCGCTTCCCCACCCTGCACGAGCCCGGCATCGCGCTCCGCTGCCGCCCCCGGGGTTGGGCCGAAGCCTCCGGAGTCGTCCGTACCGGCGGGCGGGGGATTCGTCTCCGCGTCCGCCTGAAGGGTATCGGTCTCCCCGGCGTCCGGCCCGGCGTCTCCGGCGCCCTGTTCGTCACCGCCTGCGCAGCCCGCGGCCAGCGCCGCACCCATCAGCGCCGCACAGGCCCCACTACGCCAGCCGACTGTTCCCCACCTCTTTTCCATTCCGACACCCTCCGGCGATTGCACCGCATGCCGCCGCCCAGACTCGTGCACGTTAGTCTATTAAGTATAGATGCGCCCGGGCGCCTCGACCGGTGCCGCGCCGGCGAGCCCACGCTACCGGGTTCGCCGGCCAACCGGCCACCAGGTCGCAGGCCGAGCGCTTTCCGGGCCAAAGTCCATCCACCGACGCCCCCGCCATGCGCGAACTCAGGACCGTCCTTCCCTACTTCAGGCCCTACCGCGCGGCCATGGCCTGGGGATTGGTGCTGGTCGTCCTGGCCAACGCGTTCACACTGGTTCAGCCCTACCTGGTCAAGCTGCCGATCGACGCACTGACGGGGCCGGCCGGATCGGACCCGGACGCAATCCGCAGGATCGTCATCACGTACGCGGTTCTGCTCATCGCCACGGCGATCGCCGGGGGAGCGACCCGCTACTGGATGCGCGAGATCCTGAACGGGCTCAGCCGCCGCATCGAGGTCGACCTGCGAAACGACTTCGTGCGGCATCTGCTGCGCCTGGGCGCCGGGTTCTACACGGCCAACCGGACCGGCGACCTCATGAGCCTCGCCACCAACGACACGCTCGCCGTGCGGCAGGCGGTGGGGCCGGCGGTCATGTACACGGCCAACACCGTCATCAGCTTCGTGATCGGCCTGGCGGTGATGATCCATATCAGTCCGTGGCTGACGCTGGCGGCGCTGGTGCCGCTGGCGGTTCTGCCTCCGGTCGTCACGTGGTTCGGGAAGGTCATTCATGTGCGCTTCGAGCGTATCCAGGAGCAGTTCGCGTCGCTGTCGACGATGGTCCAGGAGAACCTGAGCGGGGTCCGGATCGTGCGCGCCTACGGTCAGGAGAAGGCCCAGGCCAAGGAGTTCGAGGCACTCAACCGGATGTACCTGAAGCGGAACATGCACCTCGCGTACGCGTCCGGCGCCTTTCACCCCATCATGGGACTGCTGACCGGCGCGGGGATGGTTGTCGTGCTGTGGTACGGGGGGGTGCAGGTCATGGCGGGGCGGATCGGGGTGGGCGACTTCGTGGCCTTCTCGTTCTACCTGTCTCTGCTGGCCTGGCCGATGATCGCGCTCGGGTGGGTGGTCAACCTCTTCCAGCGCGGGGCGGCCTCGATGGCGCGCCTCAACCGTATCTTCGCGATCGAGCCGGAGATCGACGCCCCGCCGGAGCCGCACGCCCCACCGGAAGGCGGGGCCGCAATCGAGTTCCGGGACGTCTCCTTCCGCTACCCGGGGACCGACCGGCTCGTCCTGGAAGGCGTCTCATTCACGGCGGAGCCGGAACGCACCATCGCCATCGTCGGCCCCACCGGATCCGGCAAGAGCACGCTGGTTTCGCTGATCGCCCGCGTCTACGACCCCACTGCGGGCGACGTGCTTCTCGGCGGCGTCCCGCTGCCCGCCTACGACCCGGCGGACATCCGCGCACGCATCGGCTTCGCCCCCCAGGACAGCTTCCTCTTCTCGGCCCGGCTCGGCCGCAACATCGCCCTCGGGCTCCCGCCGTCCGCGCCCTTCGACGACATCAAGGCGCGCGTGCGCGAAGCCGCCATCGCCGCCCACATGCACGACACCGTCCTGGGCTTCCCCGACGGCTACCGGACCCATCTCGGCGAGCGAGGCATCAACCTCTCCGGCGGCCAGAAGCAGCGGGCCACCCTGGCGCGCGCGCTGGCGATCGACCCGCCGGTGCTGGTGCTCGACGACGTGCTCAGCGCCGTGGACACGGCCACCGAATCAAGCATCCTGCGGGGTCTGCGGCGCGAACTGAAGGGCCGCACGGCCTTCATCATCTCGCACCGGGTCACCGCCGTGAAGGACGCCGACCTGATTCTGGTGCTCGACGAGGGACGGATCGTTGAACGCGGGCGGCACGCGGAACTGGTGGCGCTGGGCGGGACCTACGCGACGTTGCTCAGGCGGCAGCTGCTGGAGCAGGAGGTGGGGGCGGCCTGAGGTCTGCCGGGCGGGCGAAAAACACTCGTCAAGGACAGGGAACTCGGCGAGCACGGTCGGTCAGTCGGCCAGCCGCTAACCTTGACAAATCGGCCAGGATTGGACATAATTTGGATTGGATACTCCGCGGGGGACAGCCTCCCGTTCCCGACAACGAGCAAGCCGTGGCATCACAGGTCGAGGCATTCGAGGCCCTGGAACGTGGGGAGATGTTGCCGGCGGACGGTATTTTCTACCTCGCGACAAGAGCCGATGAACCGGTCCTCCGGAGGAAGTGTGACGGGGCGTTGGTGAGTCCCGTAACGGTCCTGGCAAGCCGGGACACGCGAACGGTCCTCGGCGGATGACGCTTCGTGGTACCGCTGTTGGCCCGGGACTGCTTCTCACTCTGGCGGTCCCGGGCTGCGGGGACTCCGCCACACTTCAAATCACAAGCGCCTCGACGTGGTCCACCGAGCCTGCCTACGAAATCGGCGATGTTCTCGAAGGCGACGCACTGTTCTCCCGAATCGAGGCCGTTCGTGTCAGTGATGACGGAGATCGGATCCTTGTCCTTGAGCCGGGCAGTGGGCGCCTGACGGTCTGGGCACTTGACGGATCGCTGTTGATGGACCTGGGCGGTCTGGGCAGCGGCCCCGGGGAATTTGCCCGCGCCTCGGAGATCCAGTTGCAGCCGGATGGCTTCTACGTCCGGGATTCCCGGCGCTTCACATTCTTCGGGGACGATGGCACGGTGCGCGGAACCGTTCCCTATCCGCCGGCCTCACTGAGCTTCAGGGGATTCCGGCTGGTACCGCGTCTGCTCCTGGACGACGGCGGGTTTCTCGCCGTCCCGGAGGTGCCCGCAATGGCAATGTCCGGATGGCTCGGAGACGATCCCATTGACGAATTGCCGGTGTTCCGGGTCTCTCGCCCGCACGAGACCTGGGTCATGGGCACGCTCTTGTCCCTCCGGCAGGAAAACGACTTTCTCAGCGTCGGCTCCACGAGCAATCCTCCCTGGGTCGCACACTTGAAGCAACCTTACGAGGATTCCGATCAGCCGTATTTCGACGCCCGGACCGGCACCGTGGTCGTGGTGAGGAAAAACGTGACCGATGGGAGGGTCGAACTTGTCGAGTTCGCGCCCTCGGGCGACACTGTGTGGCGTCGCGAGCTGCGCTTCGCGCCCATTCCGTTGAAGGCGGAAGATGTTGAGGGTTTTGTCGGCTTGATGGAACAGACCCTGGCAGCTCCCGGAAGGACTGGCCAGCACATTCGCAGCCTGACCGAAGAAGCGCTCTTTGTGCCCGAATTCTACCCGGGGGCGGACTACCGGGTGGGGATGTCCCGTGGAGAGATCTGGCTCAGGACTTTCGAAGAGGCGGAGGCTGATACACTGGATGTCTGGTACGCCGTGGGGCGGGGTGATGAATCCGAAGTACGGAGGGTGCTCCTGCCGAACGGCTTCGCACCCCGTGACGTGACGGCAACGCACGTGTGGGGCATTCGCACCGATTCTCTGGGAGTCAACTACGTGGCAGGCCGCCGGTATGTGCGCGGAGCCCCGGTCCACTAGCTCGGAACGGGCGATGGCCGGTTCGCGCCGCACCGGGTACCGGACACGCTTTTCCCGGTTCGCCGGCCTGGCAGCCTGTGTCGCGGCGGCCATGCCTGCGCCGAAGCACACAACCATCTGCGCACAGGATTGGACCGCCCTACCGGCCTTCCGGATCGGTGAGATGCCCGGACGCGAAGGCGCGCTCCAGAGCATACGCGGCATGTCGGTCAGCCGCGATGGCTCCAGGGTGTTCCTGATCGAGTCAGTGAGCCTTCGGCCCCTGGTGCGCCGGGTCCAGGTATGGACACCCGACGGTACTCTGATCGCGGAGCCAGGGGCGGCCGGTGAAGTTGCGACGTTTGGCGACCCCGTTGGGATGCAGGTGGCGCCCGACGGTTTCTGGGTCCGCTATCCGGCCGGCCATGCGAAGTTCTCGAACGATGGGGTGCCTCTGGAAACCGTCGAAAGCCCGTTCCTGGATCGGGCGGACGTCAGGGGACTGCTGGAAGATCATTCCATGTTTGCGTTAGGCAGGCTGCCGCCTCCCACGGTCAGCCTGGGATGGACCGGGGCCGAGCCCGTCTGGCACACGCAGGTATTGCATGTGGAGAAGTCTGACGGAGAATGGAACTCGGAGCCGATCGCTACCGTGGGCTGGCGCAACTACTGGCTCGGCGTGCGGACGGACGACGGCAGAGTCCGGCCGGACCCACGGGGGTTTTTCAGGGGGCAGCCCTTCCCGAACAGGGATCTTGTCTACTTCAATGCGTCCGCCGGCACCGTAGGCATCGTGATCCGGGATCAAGGCCCGGGCGAGGTTCTGATTCACGAGATCCGGCCGGACGGCGACACGATATGGCACCGCGAGTTGTTCCTGCCACCCGTGACCCAGCCGGCTCAGGAGAACGAGAACGCCATCCAGGATGTGGTGCAACGGATACTGGAAACGGCCGGGACATCGGTCCCGGACTCGGTGGCCCGAGCCACCGCACGGCAAAAGGCAATCGACGCGCTTTACCTCCCTACGCACCGTCCCGCCGTCTACCAGGCAACACCGGCTGTCTCCGGTGAACTCTGGCTGCGGTCCGCGGAGACCATTGACTCGCTGGCTGTGTGGTACGTCATGCAACACGGCGAATCCACGCGCCAACCGCGTCGCGTGCTGCTGCCCGATTGGTTCCGGCTTCGTGACGCGACCAGCACGCACGTCTGGGGGTTTCGCAGCTATCCGGAAGGCGGAAGTCAGATCCTGGGCCTGCAGCTGGTACCGCCCTGAGACTCTCCCGCGACCCTCACCCGAACCACTCCGGCTCGTTGCCCGCCCTCCACTTGATGTTACACCCAACACTGGGAATCTGCTCCGCCGACGGCACCTCCCCAGCCAGCAAGGCATCCATCGCCGCGCGCAGGTCCCCGCCCGTAACCGGCACACCCAGCGATGGCCGGCTGGCGTCGTACTGGCCCCGGTACGCAAGCCTGCCCTCCGCGCCGAAGAGGAAGAAGTCCGGCGTGCAGGCCGCCCGGTAGGCCTTCGCCACTTCCTGCGACTCATCGAACAGGTACGGGAAGGTGTAGCCGCGCCGTGCGACCTCCTCCTTCATCTTCGCGGGGCTGTCGTCAGGATGGGTGGTGACGTCGTTGGCGTTGATGCCCACGACCGCCACTCCGCGCCGCTGGTACTCGGCCGCGACACCGGCGAAGTGGTCCGCCAGGTGCTTGACGAACGGGCAGTGGTTCGAGAGGAAGACGACAAGCAGCGCAGGCGCGCCATGGAAGTCGGACAGCGAGACCATGTCGCCGGTCGCGGGCTCGGGAAGGGAGAAGCCGGGCGCGGACGTGCCCAGCGCCAGCATCGTGGAGGGGACCAGTGCCAAGGGATTGTCTCCTTGTGTGAGTGTGGAAGTGCGGCAGCGGTACGGCATCGGTCACGTCCGGCCGGGCCGCCGTTCGGGGCGTCTACAGCCGCTCCAGCAGAAACTCCGGCGTATACCGGTTCAGCCACGCCGCCAGTACCACGAACGATCCGGTCACGAGCAGGATCCCGAGGAGCACCAGCAGCAGCCCCGCGGCCTTCTGGATCAGCGGCAGGTAGCGGCGCGCCCTCGAGAAGGCGCGCAGGAAGCGTTCAAGCGCCAGCGCGGCCAGCAGAAACGGAATCGCGAGCCCCATCGAGTACACGAAGAGGAGCAGCATCCCGGTTCCGAGTTGCTCCTGCGAAGCAGCCATCGTCATGATCGCGCCGAGGACGGGGCCGATGCACGGAGTCCACCCCGCGCCGAAGGCCATCCCGACACCGACGGTGCCGACGTACCCGGCGGGTTTGTTGGCCAGGTGGACTCTCTTCTCGCGCAGCAGCGGGAGCAGCTGGAAGACGCCCATCAGGTGCAGCCCGAAGATGATGATGACGGCGCCACCGATCCGCGCGATCCAGTCGCTGTTGGCGAGCAGGAAGCTTCCCACGAAGGTCGCCCCGGCGCCAAGCAGAACAAAGATCAGGGTGAAGCCGCTCACGAAGAGCACGGAGTGGGTGAGCACCCGACGCCGGTCGAAGCCCTCCTGCAGGTCCTCGAGCGACATGCCCGTCACGAATGACAGGTAGCTCGGAACCAGCGGCAGGACGCAGGGCGACAGGAACGACAGTACCCCGGCCATGAACGCGATGGGAAACCCTACGGACTCTTGCATTGTTTGCTGGGCGTGGCGGGTGAAAAAAGGATCCCCGGGCAACCGGCGGGCGTCGCGCCCCGAGCGCCGTTTGCGCCCGGAAGTCACGAACGCCGGCCGGCCGCCCGGGGACGGCGGCCCGGCGGGGGAAGCCTACTCCTCCGAATCCCCCGGTTCGACGACCATCGTACGAGTCAATGTACGCTCTCCGATCTTGAAGGTCACGGTGTAGGTGCCGGGCTCCACCGGCCCGGCCTGGCCGCCGCCGCCGAATCCGCCGCCCCGGCCCCGTCCGAAGAAGGCCGCCATCCCCATCCCGGGACGGATGAGTTCGGCGAGCTCACGCAACTGGTTGACGTTCGCGCCTCCGAAGCGGCCGCCACCGCCCCCACCCCGGCCACCGCCACCACCTGCGCGCGGAGGGGATTCGCCCGGGCGCTCGCGGAAGGCCTCGGGATCCGCACCGCCCCCTCCGCCACCCCGGAATCCCCCGCCACCGCCACCGAATCGCACGACCGGCTGCTGGCCCTCGCCCGTGAAGATCCCGAGCTGGGCGCGGAGCGGCTCCTCCTCCCACCCCGCCGCCACCAGCGAATCGGCCACCACCCTGGCGCGATCCGCGATCATGATGCTGTCGCGCCGCTCGGACGGCGACAGCGTCTGCGGCTCGGGTTCGGCCGCGCGCCTCAGGTTCCAGGTCACGGTGTGGAGCCCCGCGCCGGCAGGCCCGTTGAGTGTCTGCACGACCTCGCCGTCGGCGTCGGTGATCGTGATCTCGACGGTGGGGACGTTTCGCCCGCCGCCCGGCCCGCCACCTGGGCCACCCGCGCCGCCCCCGCGTCCGGCCGCCGCGATCGGCACCTCGCGGACCACTGCGACCGCCCGCGCCTCCGCCGCTGCCCGCGCGGCCTGCGCCCCGCCGACCCCTGCTTCACCCGCCTCCTCCTCATTCCCCGCCTCCGCCTCCGCCGCCGCCACGAGCTCCTCCGCCACCTCGTCGCCGATGTAGTAGCTGATCCGGCCGCCCACGCCCGGGGTCGGCCGCGAGAACCACGCCTGCCCGTACGACTCTCCACCCCGCGCCGGCTCGGCGAAGTTGTACGCGGGCGGCGGCTCGAAGGCCCCGGCCCCGGCCGCGACCACCTGCATGGTGAGATCCTGAAGCGGCGCGATGTCCACGATCCAGATCGAGCGCCCGTGCGTCCCCGCGATCAATTCGCGGTCGCGCGGATGGATGCGCAGATCGTGGACCGGCACCGTCGGCATGCTCTCCATGAAGCGGCGCCACGACGCGCCCCGGTCCAGCGAGGCGTACACGGCCAGGTCGGTCCCCACGAATAGGAGGTTCTCGTTGCGCGGGTCCTCGCGCACCACGTGCACGAAGTCCGGCGCGCCGGTCGGCAGCCCCGCCGCGATCGAGCGGAAGGTGTCGCCGCCGTCGTCCGACACGTACACGTACGGCGTGAAGTCGTTGGTGCGGTGGCCGTCGAAGGACACGTACACCCGGTCCGGGTCGTGCCGGGAGGGCTCGACGCGGCTCACATAGGTCCCCTCCGGGACGCCCGTGAAGTTGCCCGTAAGCTCGATCCACTCGCCGCCGTCGTCCGGCGTGGTCCACACGCGCCCGTCGTCGGTTCCGGCGTAGAGTCTCCCCTGCACCAGCGGGGACTCGGCCAGCACCGTGATCGTGGCGTGGGTCTCCGCGCCGGTCACGTCCCGCGTGATGCCGCCGGTCGTCCCCGTACTCACCGCGATCTTCTCGGGGTCGGCGTACGAGAGGTCCGGCGAGATGATCCTGAGATCGTCTCCCAGGTTCGTGCTCTTCAGCACCCGGTTGCCGGCCGCGTAGAAGTGGGTGCGGTCGTGGACCGACTGGAAGAATGGCGTGTTCCAGTTCCAGCGCATGATGCTGTTCGCCGAGTCCGCCGACGCCTGCTCCCGGAAGGCCGCGATCCTCGGATCGTCTTCCGAGGCGCCGGCGTCGAGCAGCAGGGCGATCGAGTCCTGCAGCGGCCGCCACGCGTCCTGCCAGTTCGGCCGCCCGAGCCCGTTGCTCTGGCGGGTGGCCAGGTTGAGACGCCGCATGTTCCCGCCCTGCGATTCGGCCCACACCAGGTTGTGGTCCTCGGGATCCTGCGCGGTCACGAAGCCGTCGCCGCCGCTGATCGTCGCCCAGTGGTACTTGGAGATCTGCCCGGAAGCGAGGCGGCTGGGCCCGCACCAGGTGCCGTTGTCCTGCAGCCCGCCGCAGACGCGGTAGGGCTTGTCCATGTTGAAGGAGATGTCGTAGAACTGCCCCAGCGCCATCGTGTTCAGGTAGCGCCAGTTGCCGCCCTTGTCGTAGGTGATCGCGACGCCGCCGTCGTTGCCGACCACGATCCGTTCGGGGTCCACCGGATCGATCCACATTGCGTGATGGTCGACGTGGATGCCGTTGGTGGTGTTCCCCGCCGTGCGCCCTCCGTCATTGGAGTAGAGCACGGGCGTTGACGAGAAGTAGACCCGGTCGGGATCGAGCGGATCGACCCTCACCTGCGAGTAGTAGAAGGGACGCGTGTTGGCGTTGTTCACCTTCTCCCAGCTCTCGCCACCGTCCTCGGACCGGTAGAGTCCGTTGCCGCCCGAAGCGGTTTGCCCCGCGCCGGCCGCGGCCTCCGCCTCCTCACCCGCCTCGGCCTCCTCGTCCGCCTCGGCTTCCTCGTCGACCTCCTCCTCCTCGGCCTCCACCATGGCGTACATGATGTCGGGGTTGCTCTGGCTGATGTCGATCCCGATCCGGCCCTTCATCGCGGTCGGGAAGCCGTTGCCGCTCACCTCGGTCCAGGTGTCTCCGCCGTCGGTCGACTTCCAGAGCGCGCTGCCCGGGCCGCCGCTATGGAGGAACCAGGGGCCGCGCACGCGCTCCCAGCTCGCCGCGAAGAGCACGTCGGGGTCGCCGGGCCGGAAGGCCACGTCGACGAAGCCCGCCTTGTCGCTGATGAACTTGACGAGCTCCCAGGTCTCGCCGCCGTCGGTGGTCCGGTAGAGCCCGCGCTCGGGGTTCGAGTTCCAGATGTGCCCCAGCGCCGCCACGAAGACGATGTCCGGATCCAGCGGATGCACCACGATGCGCCCGATGACCTCCGTCTCCTTCAGCCCCTTGAACTCCCAGGTCTCGCCGCCGTCGGTCGACTTGAAGATCCCGCCCCCCGGCGAGATCGAGTTGCGCGAGTCCTCCTCGCCGGTGCCCGCCCAGATCTGATTGGGGTCGCTCGGCGCGATCGCCAGGTCGCCCATCGCCACGACCCGGGGGTCGTTGAAGATCGACTTGAAGCTGATCCCGTTGTTGGTGGTCTTCCAGATCCCGCCCGCGGCCGCGGCTGCGTAGAAGGTCTTCGAAGGGCTCGCGATCCCCTCCACGTCGGTGATGCGGCCGCCCATGTTGACCGGGCCGACCGAGCGCCAGCGGAAGGTCTCCCAGACTTCGTCGGGCACCTGTTCGGTGAGCTGGGCGGCGGCTCCGCGCGAGTCCGTCAGGGTGAAGCCGAGGCAGACGAATGCCGTGGCCAGGAGGGAGGGGAAGCGGTAGCGAAGCGAATGGTGTTTCATCGGGTGCTCCCAGAGGAGTGAGGGTGCTGTTCACCTGGCGGACGCGTGGGCCGCCGGGTTCCCACAGGACGCATGGCGCACCTGCGGGCCCATTATGCAGGACACCCGAGAAGCAGGGGGCGTTGGGGACGGGCCCGAGCGCGCTGCCTACAATCGATTGCGGGCGCTCCAATAGCCGATCATCCTGCAGACCAGCTTGGCGGCCAGAAAATCAGGAGCCATCAGGCCGGGAATCGGAGCGAGTTCCACCACATCAGCCCCCACCACCCTACGCTCGGCAAACACGCGCTCCAGGAGCGCAAGGGCCTGACTCCAGGTCCCGCCCCCGGGTTCGGGGGTGCCGGTCGCGGGGATCAGCGCCGGATCGAAGAAGTCCAGGTCGAAGGTGATGTATACGGGGTCGCCCAGGGCGGCCAGGGCGCGATCGAGCCAGGTGGGGCGTCCGGGCGCGGATTCGCCAAGCCCCGCGGCGGCACCGGTGCGCCCCAGTGCCTCCCCCGTGATCACCGTGACGTTGTCGCGCCGCTCGGCCGCCTCCCATTCCTCGCGGCTGATCCCGCGCGCCCCCACGGTGACCAGATCGACCCGGTCGACAACGCGCCCCATCGCGCATGCGTGCGAGAACCCGCTGCCGTCGAAGTCCTCGCGCAGATCCAGGTGCGCGTCGAACTGCAGAACGCTGAGCCGGTCCCGGCAGCGGCGAGCGTGCGCAAGAATCAGCGGCGCCGAGACCGCGTGCTCCCCGCCCAGCACGATGACGCGCCGGCCCGCCGCCGCATCCAGGACCTGCTCGAAGGCGTCCTTGAGCTCCATCATCGCGCGGGCCGCGTCGCCGCGCGCGAGCTCGAGCGCGGGGAAGGTGTAGACCCCGTCCGCCGAGGGGTCGCGCTTGAGTTCGTGGTCGAAGAGTTCGACGTACCGGGAGGCGTCGATGATCGCCTGGGGACCCGCGCGCGTGCCCGACCCCCAGCTGGTCGTCGCCTCGTAGGGAACAGGCAGAATCCAGGTGCCGGCCCCCTGGTGCGTGGCGGCAGCGCCATCGAGTCCCAGAAAAACCCGCGGCAACTCCCACGGAAGTCGGCCCAGCCCCGGGGGAAGGGGGTGGATCGTGTGGTCGCCCGCCCTGCCGGCCGCGTTTGGGTCCCTCCGGTTCGGCATATGCGCTATCCGTCCGGTGGCAGCCCCGTCAGGCGGTCTCGATCGGGCAGGTTATCCCGCGGTACGGGACATCCGCACCCGATTCCTGGCTCGACCGGCTGAGGCCGAAGATGACCAGCTTGTGGTGCGTGGGGCGGAAGCCGTGACGGGCGGCCGTTTCCTTCACGATGCGCCTCAGCTCCTCACTGCGGAATTCGATCACCTCGCCGCTTTCGATGCAAACCAGATGATGATGGACCGGATCGCGCGACAGGCGGTGTTCGTAGCGCCTGAAGCCTTCACCGAAGTCGTGCTCCTCCACGAGCCCGCTCCGCACCAGCAGGTCCAGCGTACGGTAGATGGTCGCCTTCCCGAGGCGCAGGTCGTTCCGGCGCAGCACCATGTCCAGGTCCTCCACCGACTGGTGCCTGGACGACGTGAACAGGCACCTGGCAACCGCCAGGCGCTGTTGCGTCACAGGCAGTCCCTGCTCGCGCAGGTAGCGGGCAAAGAGGCCCAGGTAGGGATTGATGTCCGTGGGCACGTATTTCATCTTCCCTCTCCTTCACTCCGGGGCCCTGAGGCCGGCTACCGCTTCTTCGAAGAGACTGCCGGGGAAGTCCGCCATGAGCGACTCGCATGCCTCCGTGGCGCCGTTCAGTTCCACCAGCCGCGGGCTTCCCAGGGGTTCGGCCGACCGTCGGACGACCCCCAGCATGACGCGGGGAAGCCGGTCGGCGGGCGCAGTGCCCTCGTCGAGGAGCCGCACGTCCAGGTACAGGCCCTTTCCGGTTCTCTCGGCCGTGTAGCGGGCCGTGACAAGCCGGCGTCCACTCCCGCCTTCGAAGCAGCTGGCCGCAACCAGACCCGACTCGCGCCGCCCCCGCACCCGCGGCGGAAAGATCCAGAGGCAGTCGATGGCGGCGGGACCCAGCCGGCCAACCACCTCCCGCAGGGTTCGGGGAAGGGCCTCGGGGACTCCGGGTCCCTCGTCGGCATCCGGGGCGAGTGGTCGGTGTGATGGCGCTGTCTGCATTGTCCTGCGGCACTGGAATGCGGGGCTGGCCCCGTCGGCCTCGTCTACGGCTGAAACGACGATGGCGACGGCACTGCGATCAATCTAGCAACCCCTCCTCCACCCTGGCGACCACCGTCGCGATGGCCGCCTCCAGGGGTCCCTTCACCACCGCGGCGGCCGCTCGGAGGTGACCACCACCACCCAGCTCCACCGCAATCCGGTTCACGTCGGCGGGCGGGAGCGAACGCAGCGACACCTTGATTCGCCCGTCGGAGGTGGTGCGAAAGAGCGCCGCGACCTCGACCCCGCCGATGGCCCGCGGCACATCGACGAATCCCTCCAGGTCCTCGAGCGTCGCCCCCAGCCGCAGGTAGGCGTCGGCCGGCACCGTCATCCACGCCACGCGTCCGTTCCGGTGCACCGTCAGCGTCGCCAGTGCCTCGCGCAGCAGTTCGAAGCGGCGGGGGTGGAAGCGGCCGTAGGCGGCGCGATGGAGTTCCTCGGGGGAGGCGCCCAGCTCGGCCAGCCGCGCCGCGATCCGGAGGCACGCGGGGGTCGTGTTCGTGAACCTGAAGCCCCCGGTGTCGGTGAGGATGGCCATGTAGAGCGCCCGTGCGATGACGGCGTTCCAGGGACCGCCGGCGCGGTCGATCAGTTCGTAGACGAGCTCACCCGTCGCGCAGGCCGCCGGCTCGCGAAGAACGAGCCCCTCGATCGGGCGCTTGCCGGGCGGATGGTGGTCGATGACCACCTTGGGAAGATCCCGGATGAGCGGCTTCACGCGGCCGATGCGCGGCACCTCCGCCGTATCGAGGATCACCGCCAGATCCGCCTCCCTGCACCGGCGCACCGCCGCGGCGCTCTTCGCGGCGAGGACCCAGCCGGGTTCGGGCAGCAGGAAGGCGAAGGATTCGGGAAAAGGTGTCGGATTGACGATCCATGCTTCGGTCCCGCGCTCGCGCAGGAAGGCCGCCAGCGCCACCTCCGAGCCGGCGCCGTCGCCATCCGCGTTCGCGTGCGTCGTGATGACGACGGAACGGGCCCCGCCCAGCCGCTCGAGAATCCGTTCGAAGAGCTCCGCGCGCACCGCCCCGGCGCCCGCCCCTCCCCCGCCCCCTCCGCCCCCCGCCCCGGTCACGATGCCCGCGCCCTCAGCGCCCGCAGCACTTCGTCGGCCCGCGCCGCCAGCTCCTCGCGCGTCCCCGAGTTGTCGACCACGAAATGGGCCCGGCACCGCTTTTCCGCCGCGGCCATCTGCGCCTCCATCATCGCCACCGCCTCCCCGTCCGTCAGCCCGCGCGACTCCACGATCCGCCGGCGCCTCACCTCGGGGGGAGCATCCACCACCACCACCACGTCCACCTCGTCCTCCATTCCCGTCTCGAAGAGCAGCGGGATCTCCCACACGACCATCTCCGCGCCCCCCCGTCGCTGCCTGGCCGTCCATTCGTCCCGCCTGCGCCTCACCTCGGGGTGCACGACCGCCTCCAGCCGGCGCCGGGCCTCCTCGTCGCGAAACACGATGCGGCGCACGGCGGCGCGGTCGAGCGTACCGTCGCCCCGGACCACGTCAGGTCCGAAGAGCTCCGCCACGCGGGCCAGGCCGGGGCTTCCGGGCTCCACCGCGGCCCGCGCCAAACGGTCCGCGGACGCGATAGGAACGCCCGCCCGGGCCCAGAGCTCCGCCACCGCCGACTTTCCGGCCGCCACGTTCCCGGTCAGCCCGACGACCAGCATCTCACCCGACCGCCCCGACGAACCACGACACCCCCATGGCAAAACCCGTGTTGAAGATCACGTTGCCCAGCAGCACCGCCGTCATCACGCCGATCAGCGAGTACCGCATGAACGCCATTGGGATCACCAGAACTTCGTTCGGCAGGGGAACAAAGCCGGCGTACAGGAAAAGCAGGCCGAGCGGCAGGAAGCGGTGCCGGGCGTGGAGCGCTTCCGCGCGAGCGCGAAAGGCCGCGAGCCGGTCGCTGGCCAGATGCCGGGTCGCATCGCCGACCAGGTAGCCCAGGAAGTCGCCCCCGGTCATGCCGACCGCGATCGTGGCGAGGGTGGGCACCGGCTCGAAACCCGCCTCGATGAAGAACGGATAGAAGGCCACGACCGGGACCGGCCAGATCAGGTTGAAGCCGCTGAGCACCGAAGCCAGGAGCAGGCCCGGGTATCCGGCGGCGGCCGCCGCGTCCCGCGCGGCCTCCATGCTGCCCGCCCGCAGATTCACCCAGACCATGAAGGCGGCGAGGCCCAGGATCAGCAGGACCTTGATTACGGTCGGCACACGCGCGGACGGCCGCATGCGCTTGCGCATCGCCCGCGACCAGGTGACGAAACGGACAATCTCGTCGGTCGGCGGGACCGCATCCGGGTCGCCGTACGCGGTCTCGAGGCGCCACCTCATGTACGCTTGCGAGGGAAGGGGCAGGAAGGGCGGGCGCCGATACCATCGCCGCGGACGGAAGGCCCACGCCGCGGAGAGGAGCGCGGGCCAAAGCCAGGGTCGCCGCAGCGCAAGGATCAGAAACGGGCGGAACATGCCTCAAGGTAACGCTTCGGCGCCGGCGCCCTCGCCCCTGCCGGGGGCGTCCGCTATCTTCCCTGTCCACCGCGCGCCGGCCCATCCACCACTCCCCGATGCCCAACCGCCTCTCCTCCGAGACCAGCCCCTATCTTCTCCAGCACGCGGACAATCCGGTGGACTGGCATCCGTGGGGCGACGAGGCGCTGGCGCTCGCGCGGGACCGGGACCGGCCGATCCTCCTCTCGATCGGCTATTCGGCGTGCCATTGGTGCCACGTCATGGAACGGGAGTCCTTCGAGGACGCCGAGACCGCCCGGCTGATGAACGAGGCCTTCGTGAACATCAAGGTTGACCGGGAGGAACGACCCGATATCGACTCGATCTACATGGGCGCGGTGCAGGCCATGACAGGACACGGGGGGTGGCCGCTGACCGCCTTCCTCACGCCGGAGGGCGTCCCGTTCCATGGAGGGACCTACTATCCGCCAGAGCCCCGCCACGGCATGCCCTCCTTCCGGCAGGTGCTCGCCGCGGTCGCCGACGCCTACCGGACGCGCCGATCGGAGGTGGCCCGAACCGGCGATCAACTGACCGGCGCCATCACCCGCGGGACCACCGCACCCCAGGACACGATCAGCTCGGAGGGCTCCCGCGGCCCGCGGCTCATCGAGCACGCGGTCGGAGCGGCCGGACGCGGCTTCGACCTCGCGCACGGCGGGTTCGGCGGCGCGCCAAAGTTTCCTCAGCCCGTCTTTCTCGACTACCTGCTGCGCACCGGGGGGCCGGAGTCGCACGGTGTCTCGATGGCCCTGCACACGCTGACCCGGATGGCCGCGGGCGGGATCCGCGATCACGCGGGCGGCGGCTTCCACCGCTACTCCGTCGACGCCCGCTGGCTGGTGCCTCACTTCGAGAAGATGCTCTACGACAACGCCCTGATCGCGGGAGCGCTGGTGCGGGGGCACCTGCTCGGAGGGCGCCACCTGGGCCCGGTCGCCGAGGAGACGCTGGATTACATCCTTGAGGATCTGACATCGCCCGACGGCGTCTTCTATTCCGCCCGGGACGCCGACTCGGAGGCGGAAGACGGCACCCACGAAGAGGGCGCGTTCTACCTCTGGACCCCCGCCGAGATCCGGCAGCTCCTGGGACCCGGGGCCGCCCGCCTCTTCGCGCGGGTCTACGACGTGAGCGACGCCGGCAACTTCGAGGGCCGCAACATCCTCCACCTGCCGCACGAACTCGATCCGGTGGCGCGGCAGGAGGGGATGTCCCGGGCCGAACTCGACGCCTTTCTGACGGACGCGCTGGCCACGCTCAAGGACCACCGTGCCACTCGTCCCGAGCCCCTCCGCGACGAGAAGGTGCTCACGGCGTGGAACGGTTTGGCTGTCCGGGCCCTCGCCGAGGCCGGTCCCGCGCTGGGCCGTGACGACTATACGCGTGCGGCGGAGCGGGCCGCAGCCTTCCTTCTCGGCACCATGCGACAGGACGGCACGCTGCACCGCGTCCTCACGGCGGGGCGCGTGCATGTCGAAGGCTTCCTGGAAGACTACGGCGCGCTCGGCAACGCCTGCCTGTCCCTCTACGAGGCCACCCTGGACCCCCGCTGGCTCTCCGAGGCGTCCTGGATCGCCGAACAGACGGTCGCACGCTTCTGGTCCCCGACAGAGGGAATCTTCTACGACGCCGCCGAGGACGCGGCCCCCCTTCTGGTCCGGCCGCGCGACATCATGGACAACGCGACCCCGTCCGGGAATTCGCTCGCGGTGGAACTGCTGGCCCGCTCGGCGGTACTCGCGGGTGCGACGGAGCACGCCGCGATCGCGGATTCGGTGCTCGCCCGGGAACGCGGCGCGCTGGAGCGGTATCCGCTGGGTGTGGGGCGCCTGCTCACGGTGGCTCTGTTGCGCGAGACGCCGCGCGTCGAGGTGACCGTGGTGGACGCGGCGGAGCGGGCCCGGCCGGCGCTGGCGCGGGCCCACCGGTACCCGTATCCCAACCGGACGATAGCCGGCGGCGACCCGAGCGATTCGGCCGTTGCCGCCCTGCCGGCGATGCAGGGACGGCTGGACAGCACCGGCAACACCTTCGTCTGCGTGGGCTCGACCTGCTTCGAGCCGGCGAATTCGCCCGAGTCGCTCGACGCCGTGCTCGCGCGGGCGCAATCCGTTACTTTTGGCGCCGAGTAAGTGAAACGGGACGAGCATATGGCGACACAGGAACACGACCTCGGCGCCGGGATCGAATCGGACCTTCCCGGGCCGGCGACGCTGTTGGCCTGGTACCGTACCATGGTCACCGCGCGCCGGCTGGACGATCGCGAAGGGCAGCTGTACAGGCAGGGCAAGGTCTTCTTCCAGATCGCGGGCGCGGGCCACGAAGCCATCCAGGTCGCGCTGGCCCATCGGCTCCGCCCCGGTTCCGACTGGTTCTACCTCTACTACCGCGACCGGGCCCTCGCGCTGGCGCTCGGGGTCACGCCCCTGGAGCAGCTCCTGCAGGGGATGGGAGCGGAAGCCGATCCGGCGAGCGGCGGCCGGCAGATGCCCGCGCATTTTGCCGACACGCGCTACAACATCGTTTCGGCTTCTTCGCCCACCGGGACCCAGTTTCTGCACGCGGTGGGAACCGCCGAAGCCGGACTCCGCGCCACCATCGCACCGGAGCTGCAGAAGCACGTCACCTCCTTCGCCGAAGACGAGATCGTGGTGTGCACGGCCGGGGACGGCACCACGTCGGAAGGCGAGTTCTGGGAGTCGCTGAACACGGCGTGCAATCTGAAGCTGCCCGTCCTGTTCCTGATCGAAGACAACGAGTACGCGATCTCCGTGCCCGTCGAGGTGCAAACCGCCGGAGGCAGCATTTCGCGCCTCCTGACCGGATTCCCGGATCTCAGGATCATCGAGTGCGATGGCACCGACCTGCGCGAAAGCCACGCCGCAGCGGCCGAGGCGGTCGCCTGGTGCCGCCGTCAGCGCGGCCCGGCGCTCCTCCACGCCCACACCACGCGCCCATATTCGCATTCCGCCTCCGACGACGAGTCCCTCTACCGATCCCCCGCCGAGCGCGCCGATCAGGATCGCCGCGACCCGCTGCCCAGGGCCCGCAAGCTCCTCATCGACACGGGCGCGGCAAGCGAGCAGGAACTCGACCGCCTCGAGGCCGACGTGAAGGCGGCGGTCGCGGCGGCCGCGGACCAGGCGCTGGAGTACCCGCAGCCACCGGTGGACAGCGCGACCCGCTGGCTCTATTCGGAGACGGCGGACCCGACCGCCGACCGTTTCGACACCGAGGCGGGCCCCGTCTTCACGGACGATCGGCCGCTGACCATGGTGGATCTGCTGAACCGTTGCCTGCGCACCGAAATGGACCGGGACCCGCGGGTCATCGTCTTCGGCCAGGATGTGGCCGACGTGTCACGAGTGGAGGCGTCGCACCAGGTCAAGGGCAAGGGCGGCGTCTTCATGGTAACGCACGGGCTCCAGAAGCGGTTCGGCGAAAACCGCGTCTACAACGCGCCGCTGGCCGAAGCGAACATCATCGGCCGCGCAATCGGGATGGCGGCGCGGGGCCTGCGTCCCGTCGTGGAAATCCAGTTCTTCGACTACATCTGGCCGGGGTTCAACCAGCTGCGCAACGAGCTGGCCACCTTCCACTACCGCTCCGCGGGCCGCTGGGCGGCGCCGGTGGTCGTGCGCACCACCTACGGCGGCTACATCAAGGGCGGGATCTACCACTCGCAGACCGGGGCGACGCTCTTTACGCACACGCCCGGTCTTCGCGTCGTCCTGCCGTCCAACGCGCTGGACGCCAACGGCCTGTTGCGCACGGCAATCCGCTGCGACGACCCCGTCCTCTTCCTCGAACACAAACATCTCTACCGCCAGGTCCACAACAAGAGCCCCGACCCCGGCCCGGACTTCATGATCCCATTCGGGAAGGCGAAGGTGGTTCGGCGGGGACGCGATCTGACCGTGGTGACCTGCGGCGCTCTGGTGAAGCGCACCATGGATGCGGCGCGTGTCGCCGAGGACCGGCACGGCATCAGCACCGAGGTGATCGACCTGCGCAGCCTTTCCCCGCTGGACATGGAGACGGTCGCTGACTCGGTTCGCCGCACGAACAAGGTTGTGGTCGCACACGAGGACGCGCTCTCCTTCGGGATCGGGGCCGAGGTCGCGGCGCGGATTGCGGACGAACTCTTCCCGTGGCTGGACGGGCCGGTCCGGCGAGTCGCCGCGATGGACACGTGGGTGGCGTTCTCTCCCCAGCTGGAAAAGGCCATCCTGCCCCAGCCGGACGACGTTCTGGAAGCGATTCTGAGGCTGGCGGGCTACTAGCAGTCCCTGCTCTGCGTTGCTCCTCGGGCGCCTGGCCGGCCGGCTGGAGCTAGAAGCGAACGTTAACCAGCGGGACGCGCCAGGCCAGCTTCGGCTTGCCGCCTCCGACCCGCGGCCGTTCCCACAGAGGCGACAGCATCGGGGCCGAGAAGGACCAATTTCCCCCGGCCCGGCTCAGCAGCGCCCCCGGCAGGGCCAGTGGTTCCGCCGCTTCGGCGCCCGACACGTCGTCCGCCCCGCCGCGATCCCGGGTCGTCGCCACGCCGAAGCCGAGTCCGGCGACGCTGCCCGCGAGGGGAAGTCCGATCGCGGCCTGCACGTTTTCCGTCTCAGTGATGATCACGATTCCCAGGCCGGCAAACCCGCCGATCAGGCCCGACAGGCTGATCAGCCGCGCGCGCCGGCCGGATATCGACCAGCGGCTCCCCGCCACCGCCCCGCCAAGCAGCCCGACGTTGCCGGCCACCATGGTCGTCGCCCAGGAGGGGTTCGGGTCGAGTTCCAGGAACACCGACGATGCGAACCCGATCCAGGTGCCCCACACGCTCCCCAGCGCGGCCGACAGCGCCGTTCCGTTCCGGATCTCCCTGCGGGCCGCCAGCGCCCCGCCGGCAAGCCCCACCACCCCACCCGCGATCATCGCCGCGACCACCTGATGCTCCGCCTCGTCCTCGTAGATGACGATGTCCCCCTCGATCAGGCGTTCGCCCCCGCCCAGATCCATGGCGCGGGCCCACCCCATCCCCTGCCAGATCCCCCAGGTGCCGCCCCAGTTGATGGTGCGGGCCTGACCGAGCGACAGCGGGCGGGAGCGCGCAAAGGCCCTCCCCCCGAAGTAGCCGACCGGTCCCCCGGCCAGCAGTCCCAGTCCGTACGGCTGCGGGCTCTCGACCTGCAGGGCTGCCGGCAGCGCGGTTCCCAGCCAGATGCCGTACAGCGTCGAAAACACCTTGAGCTCCGTGTCGCCCTCCGGTTGGCCCGCGGCGCCGGGGACCCCCGCAGGGCCGGTATCGCCGAGGAACGCCAGCGCGGCCCTGCCCGCGGGCGTGTCCGGATAGCGTTCGGCAACGAGCCGGTAGAGCGCGCGCGCCACATCGTGGAGATCTCGGCGCTCGAAGTCCTGCCCCGCGTCGAGAAGGACGGCCGCCGAGTCGGCCGCGGTGACCTGCGCGGTCAGCGGACCGGCCACCGTCGCAGCCAGCGTAAGCGTCGCCACCAGGCCCAATGTAATCTTTAGTTTACAAAATGTCATGTCCGCATTACATTCTCGTCATCGGAGCGCTGCAACTCCTTGTCCAGTGCCTTGATCGCCCGCTGTTCGGAATCGGAATTCTCGATGATTTGATCGGCCAGGTACTCCACGTTGTCGACCGGGGCCTCACCCGCCAGCGACCTGATCTGCACCTGCGCCAGCCCGCCCAGCGCCCGGCCCACCGCATCCGCCTCGCGCACGAACTGCTGCCCGATCGCGGCGAGCGTTCCCTCGGCGTGGGCAATCAGGACATCCGTTCTCCCTGAAAGCTCTTCCAGCCGCCGGCTCTCCACCATGTCCTGGCGATAGCCGTCCATCACCGCCAGCCTCGCCTCGCATTCGTTGTAGAAGTTACGGAGCACGCCAACCTGAAGATTCAGCTTGTCCAGGGCCAGCTGCAGCTTCGCTTCCAACTCCGAGGCCACCTCGAGCTGACTCCGCGCGAGTTCGTTGTCCCGGTCCCGGCCGGCACGCTTCCGCCAATAGGAAACGGACCTCTGCGCGTCGTCCAGCGCTTTCTCCAGCGACCCCCGGGCCCTGCCCCACTCGGCGTTATTGCCCAGGGTCCGCGCCCGATGCGACTTGATCGTCCGGCGGAATTCCCTGGCCGCGAAGTCGCACACGGCCTGCACGGCATCGGGATCACCCGCCCGAAAGGCCTCCAGGCGCCGGCGAACCTGTTTGCGGTGCAGCCGCTCGCTGATCAGGCAGCCGACCGCGGCCGGCAGAAAAAGCAGCAGAGCGGGCGTCATCCTGAAGAGGAGGCCGAAGAGTGAGACGATGGCGACCGGCGCCAGCAGGCCGGCCAAGTCCCTGAATCGCCTTGCCTCCTGCCCGAAGTGGCGCCGCGCGATGTCGTCGATGGAACCCGAAAGCTGCAGAGCCTTCAACCCATCACTCCCGCGATTCCCCCGTCCAGATTCAGCACGTCCTCGTATCCTTCCCCGACCAGCAACTTCGCGACCTCCATGCTCCTGACCCCGGTCTGGCAGTATACAACCACCGGACGGTCGCGGGGAATCTCGTCCAGGCGGCCGGGCACCTCGCGCATCGGCACCAGAACCGCCCCGAGGTGCTCCAGGCTCATGGCATGCCACTCCATCGGCTCCCGCACATCGAGAAGGAAGGGGCCGGGCGTCCCCGCCAGCACCGTTTCCAGGTCGTCCGCGCCGACATGCCCGACCCGCTCCTCGATCGCGGGGGCCGCCGGCTCCACCCCGCAGAACACCTCGTAGTCGATGAGTTCGGTCTGGGTCGGCCGGTCCCCGCAAACCGGACAGCCGGGATCCCGCCGGACCTCCACCTCCCGCCACCGGTACTCCAGGGCGTCGAAGATCTGCAGGCGCCCGGCCAGGGGACTGCCCACACCCAGGATCAGCTTGATCGCCTCCATCGCCTGGGCCGCGCCGATCACGCCGGGCAGCGCTCCGAAAACTCCGGCCTCCGCGCAGTTGGGGATCAGTCCGGGGGGCGGGGGTTCGCGGAACAGGCAGCGGTAGCAAGGCCCGCCCTCGGTCGCAAAGACCGCGAGCTGCCCCTCCCAGCGGTATACCGACCCGTACACGTTGGGCCTTCCGGTGAAGACGCAGGCGTCGTTGACCAGGTAGCGCGTCGGGAAGTTGTCGCTGCCGTCGACGACCACGTCGTAGCCGCCGACGATCTCCAGCGCGTTCTCCGAGGTGAGGCGGAGCGCGCCGGTTTCGATCCTCACATGCGGATTGACGTCGTGCAGGCGCGCGGCCCCCGACGCGACCTTCGGCGAGCCCAGCCCCGCGGTGCCGTGAAGGATCTGCCGCTGCAGGTTGCTGAGGTCGACGACGTCCGGATCCACGATCCCGAGCGCGCCCACGCCGGCCGCGGCCAGGTAGAGCGCCGCCGGCGAACCGAGGCCCCCCGCGCCCACCAGCAGCACGCGCGCGCCCTTCAGCCGCTCCTGTCCCCCCCTGCCCACCTCGGGAAGGACCAGGTGGCGCGCGTAGCGGGAGAGTTCCTCGCGGGTCAGGGATAGGCCCGGGTCACCATCTTTCACCGCGTCTCCGCTTCCCTTCCCCGAACCCGAACTGCACGCCCAGACTCAGGATCGGCCAGTACTTGACCAGGTCGCCCGCATCGCTGCGCACGTTCTGCCGTTCGGTGTCCAGATCCCGCCGGAAGCGGCGGGACGCGACCACGCGCCCCTGCCCGGTCGCGCTCATCGCCAGGTCGCTGTCGCCCAGGAAGGCCACGCCCAGGTCCAGAAAGAGCCCGAGGCCCCTTGCGACGGGCTGGCCCAGGCCGACCAGCGCATAGGGCGCCCACTCCCGCGACACAAGCGTTGTGGTGAGGGAGGTGACCTCCGGTTGCGTGTAGGTGTTCCCGCCGATGTCGATCCGGGCCCCGTCGCCGAGGTCGAGCGCGTAGACCGGGTTGCGCTCCTTGTAGAGGACGCCGCCCCCGATTCGGAAATTGCCCACCGCGAAGTCGAGCCCGAGGGTGTACATCGACTTCGGGACCGCAAGGCTCCCTTGCCGGTTGTCCTCCAGCCCGAAAAGGGAAGTGACGTCGGCGTCGAACCCGGCGAGACCGGCGCCCGCACGCAGCGAAACCACCTCGTTGGTGATCACGACCAGTTCCGCACCGAGGCCGAGCGTGCCGGCGCGGCCCCCGATGGTCACCTGCGCATTGGCTGCGCGGGGTACGAGCGCCATCGACGTCGCAATGAGGAAAGGAATTGACAGGGTTGCGCGTTGCTTCATCCGGATACCTCCCTTGAAATGCGACGAGCAACTCCCGGTCGCTGCTCCGCCGCGCTCTACGCTCCGGTCACCGGGCCTCCATCCCGCCGACCCCCATATATGGTGCAATCCGCCGGGCCGCACCGCCAGCCCTTGTAGGGTCCGCGCTCAAACGCCCCCCGGCAGCCCGAGCCGAAAACCGATCGAAACGATCGGCCAGAAGTCGGCCCAGCCGCCGGCATCGTCACGCACATCCCGCTCCTCCGTCCGAAGGTCGTCGAGGAACTGCGACGACGAAATCAGCGTCCCGTCGCCGGTCGCGCTCATCGAGAAGCTGGAGTCCTCGAGCAGCACGGCCCCGACGTCGATCAGGAACCCGAAGCCCGCGCCCGTGAGCGAACCGAGCCCGACGGTGAGGTACGGCGCGCCGGAACTCCATGCGTAGGTGGTTGTCAGGGTGCTGACCGCCGGTTCGGTGTAGGTGTTGCCGCCGATGTCGATGGACGCACCCTGATCGAGGTCGATTCGGTAGGAGGGATCTCCCGACTTGAACAGGATGCCCGCGCCCGCGCGCAGCCCCAGGAACGAAACCTCGGCGCCGATGGTGTACAGCGCCTGGGGCAGCGACAGCTCCGCGGTGCGGTGGTCCGCGAGTCCGAACCTCCCGGTCATGTCCATGTCGAAGCCGAGCAGGCCGGCGCCGCCCCGGATCGCGACCTGGCGGCCCACGGGGACCGCAACGTCGGCGCCGATGCCCAGGGTCCCGGCCCGGGCGCCCACGGAGATGCCGAACTGCATGGCGTGGGCAGGCGCGGGTGCCGCGAGCAGCGACAGGGCAAGCGCCGCAAGAACGGGACGTCGTTGCATAGTGCCTCCATCAGGGCCGGGTGCAACCATGGAACTGGCCGCCACCGTCCAGACAGTGTAACGGAACCGGGTCGCCAGCGCCGGAAACGGGAGTGCATTCGATGCCCGCGAGCCTGGTGGCGACCGGGCAACGGCGGCCGTGTGGCGGAGCATCTACGAAGAAACTAGTTGACATGGGGACGGACAGGTTGTACTGTCTGTACGAAGGTCTTCGTGATCGTTGAGGCAGGATCGGCGAGCACAAACGGACAAGCGGGGAGAAGAACGAATGGTGACTTGGCTGGGCTATGCAGCAGCCGTCGGGGCCCTGTTGGCCGTCGGCGCCCTCTCGCTCGAGGGGCTCTGTGAGCGGACGGGCTGGCCACGCCGCTTCGGCTGGCTCGTGGGCCTGTCGCTGGCGCTGCTGATCCCAGTCTCCGCGTCGCCACCCGCGCCTGCGGTTGACGTCGCGCCAGCGGCGACCGTGGTCCAAACGCCGGCGGAGGAGCCGTACCGGCCCCTTGCGCCACCGGACCCGGCCAAGCCGGTCGAGGCCGGCAACCCCGGTGACGTGCCCGCGACCGGCGGGCGCGCCGCGGAGCGGACCGCGCTCGTGCTGTGGGGATCCACATCGCTGGCCGCATTGCTCCTCCTCTGCAGCGTCCTGATCGCGGCCGCACTCGCCCGCGGACGCTGGGACCGGCGCCGGATCGCCGGAGAGGATGTCTACGTTTCGCGCAGATTCGGGCCGGCGCTGGTTGGCGTGGCCCGGCCCGCGATCGTCATCCCCCGCTGGGTCGTCCGCCTCGGGGACGTGGTCGGCGCCACTGTCGTGCGACATGAGCGCGAGCACGCCCGTGCACGCGACCACCTGACTCTGCTGTACGGGGGCATCGCCGTGGCGCTCATGCCCTGGAATCCGGCCGTCTGGTGGATGTTCCTGCGCCTGCGCACCGCAGTGGAGGTTGACTGTGACCGCCGGGTCCTGGCGTCCGGGGTCTCCCCGGCCGAGTACGGAGACCTTCTTCTCGACATCGGGGCCCGCCGGCCGGGCCGAACCTGTTTCGCGCTCGCGATGGCGAGCTCTGGAAGCATGCTTGAACGGAGGTTGAAGGCAATGAGGAATCAGGAGAACAAAGCGCGCAGGTCCCTGCTCGCCCTGTTGGGATGTGCGGCCCTGGCCGCGATCGCGATCGCATGCGGGGTGCCGGCCCCGACGGGAATCGCTCCGGCGGTGAATGCGGCGTTGGCGGAACCGGCCGAGGCCGAGGAAGAGGCGGCAATCGACACGGCGCAACGGGCGGAAGTTGGACGCGCCGCAGAGCAAGCCCGGCGGGAAAGGGAGCAAGCGGCAGAGGCGGCCCGGCGGGAAAGGGACGAGATCCTGCTCGATAGGGCCGCGGACGTCAGGAGGGCAATGCAACAGCTCGAAGCGGGGCGGGCGGCATTTGCCAGCCGAGGGTCGGCGGCGCGGCAGCAGGACGACCTTGACCGGATCCTGCAAAGGCTGTCGGAGCTGCTGGAAGAACTGAAGGAGCGATCGGAAAACGCGAAGTGGATGCGGGGTGCCGCGGACGAGCTGCTCGGCGAGTTGGAGGAATACCGTTCAGGAGCGCAGAGAATGTCGGCTGCCGAACGTGCCGGGCAGGAGGCGGGCAGAGAGTATGCCGAAAGGGTCGCGGAGGCACGTGAGCGTTCGACCGAGGCGCGCCGGCAGGCCTCGGCGGCGCGAGAAAGGGCCGGCGAGGAGCGCGAAGAGGCCGCCGCAAGACGCGCGGAGGCGACCACCGCCTACGAAGAGGCCGATGCAGCGCTGCAGCGAGCCGTCGCCGCGGAACGGGCCGCCACCGGCGAAGCGGCGAAGGCCGCGGCCGCAACCCGCCGGAGGGAAGCGATGCTCCGGGCGTTGACAGCCGCCAGCGCGGAGCAGGAGGCGGCGCTTCTCGAGGCGTTGTCCACATGGCGCGAGTCCGCGGCCGCCGCCCTTCAGGAGGCCCTCGCCGAGCTCGAAGAAATCGTTGCCGAATACAGGAGTGGGAGGGGCCGGGGGGGCCGGTAGCCCGCCCGGGCGGCGTGAAGGCCAGGCGGCGTCTACCGGTCAGAACCCTCCCCCGGTGCTGAATCCGCCACCGCCGCCGAACCCGCCTCCGGTCGAGAATCCGCCGCCGCCGAAACTGCCTCCCGTCGAGAATCCGCCGCTGCCGGAGGACACCGGCAGAAAACTCTGGTTGCGGCGCAGCGTCCGGTGAACATGTCCGGACGAGTGTCGTCCCGCCATGAAGCCGAGGAGAAGCGCGTTCACGTCAAGCCCGTCGTCAAAGCGGGAGCGGCGGCCGTTCCAGTCGTCGGCCTCGAAGCGGTCCCGCAGATCTTCCAGTTCGGCGAGCCGTGAAGCCAGCCGCGACCGTTCGTCCCTGCGCGCGGCGAGACCCGTGCGCAGGTCGGCGAGCCGTGCGTCGAGTTCGCCGAGCTCGGCAACCAGAACGTCGTCGCGCGGGTCGCCGGTCTCGCGCGCCATCGCGACGAGTTCGGGAAGCGAGCGCCCCTCCAGGAAGGCCTCGATTCCGTCGATCGCCTCTTCGTAGTACGAGCCGCGCTCGTCGTGCAGCGCAGCCAGCTCTTCGGTGAGCGCGCGCAGCGCCGCTTCCGCCTCGCGCAGCGACCGCCGCGCCTCTTCACGCTCTTCGTACTGCCGCTCGCCGCGTTCGAGCACGGGGGTCATGCCGTTGCGCTCGATCACTTCCCCTTCCAGCCTGGTCAGCGGGGGGGTGGCCACCCGGAGCGCCGCCCGGTCCCTTTCCAGGGCGTCGGCCGCGTGCTCGGGAAGCGCATTCAGGAGGTCGTAGCCGGCGCGCGCGGCGCCGTAGTCCGTCACCGAAGCCACCCACCGGTCAAGCCGGCGCGTGAGAGGATTCCCGGCTGCGTTCCGCGCGCCGAAGCGGCGCCTGGAGAGATAGCCGAAAATCGGGTCGCGCTCGTAGGCGGGGATCTTCTCCTCCTGCTCGCGGAGCGCAGCCTCGTGCCGCTTTTCCGCCGCCGCGACCCGGGCCTCCAGGCGGCGCACCTGATCGAAGAGGCGCTGCCACCTGGGAATCCCCTGAAGCTCCTCGAAAACGATCCGGGCCAGGCGCGCACGCTCTCTTCCGGTTTTGTTCAGCGCCTCGGTTGCCGTCTCGAGCGTCGCCTCCGCCGCGTCGACGGCATCCTGGCACCCGGGAATCCCGCGCTCGACGACCGCCAGCCGATCCTTCTTCTCGTCGAAGATCGTGCGGATGCCCTCTTCCATCCCGGCCAGCGTGCCGGCAACCGCTTCTTCGTTCATTCCGGGCAGGTGGAACTCCGCCAGCGCCCGCACGGTCGAGCATCTGCGCTCCCCGGCGGCGGCCAGCCCCTGTTGCAGTTCCTCGATCTTCTGTTCCTCCCGGCCCACGCTCCGCCGCACCTTGCGGATGCGCCTCACCAGGTCGCGGTGCACGTCTCTGCCTGAATGCATGGCTACCACCTCGTGATCTGGCCGAGGTCCTCGTGGTTTCGCTCGGCCGAAAGGAATCCCCGGCGCTTGAAGCCGAAGTCGTCGTCGTCGATAATCCCGTTGTCCTCCTTGTCGGCGGCGACGCGGTCGAAGACCTCCTGCGGCACCCGCTCGGCCCACTCGGTCACCTCTTCAGTGCGGCCGGTCTCCTCGTTGCGGATCGACATCGGGAGCCGGTTGCCCGCGGCATCGATCGCCTGGACCCGCAGATAGTGGTTGCGCACGCCCTCCAGCTCGTTGTGCTGGCGCCAGAAGCCCCCGACGGTGACGATCCGATATTCCGCGCTGAGCTGCGCGCGGAGTTGCCGGAAGCTCGCCGCGGTCTCCTCGAGCCCGTCTACGTCGCGTGACGCGATCTGCCCGTCGGCGCTTCTGCGCAGTTCCGCGGCGCGTTCGATCGCGAGTTCGCCCACCGCTTCCGTAAGAATACCCGCCTGAAGGCCCGCGACCTCGGCTTCAAGGGTCCCCAGCCGGGCGTGTCGCTCGACCACCTCGCCGGCTACGACAATGTCGCTGCGGGTAAACCGCAGGTCACGCGCGACCGGGTCCACCCTCGCGCGCAGTTCGCCGACCCGGGCACGGGTGAGCCGCTGCCGAGCGGCCTCCTCCCTGACCGGCTCCAGCACCGCGGTGACTTCGGCCAACCGGCTCTCCGCCATCCCGAGATGGTTCTCGAAGGTCTCGGCATCGGCTGCCGGAAGGTCGGCCGGAACTCCGCTGGCATTCAGCACCCGCACTTCGGCCACCAGCCCCGCAACCTCGTTCCACAGCCGCTCGGTGTCTCGCTCGAGCGCCCGCTCCCGCACCACGCCGGCCAGTGCGAATCCGCCCCATGCCACCGCGACCACCGTGGCCGCCGGCGCCAGCACCCGCTTCGCCACCCATCCACGCCGGATGTAGAGGAGCGCCAGCTGTCTTCGCAGCCCTGGCCGCGCCGGGCGGAATGCGTACCGCTGCCCGAGGTACTCGTCGAGGGCCTTCTCGATCGTGCTGGAATCGACGAGGTCGCCCAGTTCCTCGTACATGATCTGGATGTCACGGATCGTGGCCTCGCGGTCGAGCGCCTCGTGCTCTTCGAGTGCGGTCTGTCGCTCGTGGATCACCTGTGCGGCGTCCATGACGCGCAGAACTTCCTTCGGGTCCAGCAATCGTTCGGACTTGCCCATTGATCGCCCGCGCCTGCCAATCGTTGATTCGGTTGCGGTTGGATGCCGGCGGAGTCGGTCGGCGCCAGTGCTCAGGCTCGGCCGCCTCACACCCGCATCGGCTGCCATTTCATGTACGTGGCCGACCGCCAGATCCATTCAAAGGGACCGAACCGGAAACGCGCCAGCCACCAGGGCGACCACGCCAGCTGCAGCGCCCAGATCGCGGCCACGATTCCCACCTGCCCCAGTCCCCCCACCCGCTCGAAGAGGCCGAGCCCGTGGCCGTAGAAGATCAGCGAGCAGAGGATGCTCTGGGTGAGGTAGTTGGTCAGCGCCATCCGCCCCACGACCGCAAGCCGCTTGCGGAGCCGCGGCAGCCAATCGCCCTTCACCATCAGCATGACGAGGGCCAGATACCCGAGGAAGACGCCCACCGAGCCGACGTAGTTGAGCAGTTCGCCGTGGAACATCGCCTCCTCCCACGCGACCCCGGGCCGGACCCGGTACGCGGCAGCCCAGGCCGCCAGAGGCAGACCCGCAGCCAGCCCGAAGAGGGCCATGCGGCGGTAGAAGGCGTTCGAGCGCGCACCTGTGACGATCCCGAGCCGGTAGAACGCCATGCCGATGATCATCAGTCCGCCGGCCCGCCACAGCAGGAAGGCGGGAAAGGCGGCGAGCACGTAACCGTACAGCGCCACCCGCTCCCACAGCTGCCCGCCCCAGGAACCCCGGAAGGCCTCGATTTCGGCGGCAAGCACCTCCTGGGAGGGCGCCCATTCGGCCATGGCGGCGGCCCGTTCCGCTTCCGGCCAATAGGGTATGGTGAGAATGAGCAGCCCCAGAAACACGGCCACCACCGCAACCGCGCACCCGCCGATCCACAGTTGGCGGCGAGGGTTGAGGTTGCGCAACCCGTACAGCAGGAACCCGCACACGGCGTATGCGGCGAGGACATCGCCGTGCCAGATCAGCAGCGCGTGCGCAAGGCCGATGACGAGCAGCCAGAGTTGGCGGCGGTAGTGGAGGCCGGTGCCGGAGACGCCGCGCTCGGCCGAGCGGTCGCTCATCATGGCGATGCCCACGCCGAAGAGCAGCGAGAAGATGGAGATGAACTTCGTGTCGGCGAAGGTGAAGATCGTCGCCCAGGTCCACAGGTCCGCGCCCTCCAGCACGCGCCCGGAAAGGGGGTTCACGTAGGCGGTGGCCACGCGCGCGAACACCTGGATGTTGACGATCAGGATGCCGAGCACCGCGAAGCCGCGCAGCACGTCCAGCGACGCGATTCGTTCGGACCGGGTGACGGGGGCGGTGATCGGGGCCTCCGGGTGCGGGGAGCAGGCGGGAGGGTGAGTGTGGCAGGTGAGTGTAGCGACGCGCGTGCGCGGCTGGCCAGCACCGGAGGGAGCGACGACTCCGGGGTCGAAGAGGCGAACCGCGGCCGGAAACGATATGATGGAGGCACACGATGAAGGCGGTTGGCGAAGCGGCCCGGCGCGGACGCACCGCCGCTCGAATACCGCCGGGCTCTTGTCCAGGCCTGCCGGAAGGGGGATCAGAATGAAGACTGCAGGGATGGTGTTGAAGAGGACGGCGGGAGGATTGGCGGCATTGGCGCTGGTGGCGTCCGCAACGGGTGGCACGGCGCGGACCGGCCCCGTGGGCCCCGTGCAGGGCCTGACGGCGTTCGTCAACGTCAGCGTGCTTCCGATGTCGTCCGATGCGGTGCTGGAGAACCGGACCGTCATCGTGCGGGACGGCATGATCGAGGCGGCGGGGTTTGCGGAAGCGGTGGACGTGCCCCCCGGCGCCACCGTCATCGACGGCGAGGGGCGCTACCTCATGCCCGGCCTCGCCGAGATGCACGCGCACGTGCCCCCGGGCGACAACCCTCCGCGCGAAGAGGTCGAGGACATCCTCTTCCTCTACGTCGCCAACGGGATCACCACCATCCGGGGCATGCTCGGATCGGCGTACCAGATCCCGCTCGCGGACGAACTCGAGCGCGGCGAGGTGCTCGGCCCGAACTTCTACGTCGGCGCCCCGTCGCTCAACGGCGGCACCGCGCGCACGCCGGAGGCGGCGGAAGCGCTGATCCGCGCCCACGTCGAAGCCGGCTACGATCTGCAGAAGATCCACCCGGGGGTGCCGCGCGCGGCGTGGGACCGGATGGCGGACGTGGCCCGCGAGGTGGGCCTCACCTTCGGAGGGCACATCCCGCAGGATGTCGGGCTGGTGCACGCGATCGAGACCGGCATGTCGACCGTTGACCACCTGGACGGTTACATCCAGGCGATCGCTTCGGACGACGTACAGGCCCAGGTGAGCGTCGGCCAGATCAGCCTCGGAGGACTCGCGCGCGGGGTCGACGAGGCCAAGCTCGCGGAGATCGTCCGGCTCACCATGGCGGAAGACGTCTACGTGGTGCCGACGATGTACCTGTGGGAGAACCTGTACGGTGCGCCGGACGCGGACCGCATCCTCCAGCAGCCCGAGATGAAGTACGTGTCGCCCGGTACCCGCGACAGCTGGCGGCGGCGGGCCGGGCCGGGCCGCGAGGGAGCCGACCTCTACCTCGCGCTGCGGATGCGCGTCCTGAAGGAACTATCCGACGCCGGCGCCGGGATCCTGATGGGGACCGATTCGCCGCAGCTCTTCAACGTGCCGGGGTTCGCGCTCCACAGGGAGCTTGCCGTGATGTCGGAAGCGGGGATGTCCAACTACGAGATCCTGAAGAGCGGGACCGCGACCGTGGGCGAATACGTGGCCTCGCACCTGGGACTCGACGGCAACTTCGGAACGATCGCGCCGGGACAGCGCGCCGACCTGGTCCTGCTCGGGTCGAACCCGCTCGACGACCTGGGCAACCTGGTCGACCGGGTGGGTGTGATGGTGCGGGGGCGGTGGGTCAGCCGCGCAGAGATCGACGCCGGGCTGGAGGCGCTGGCGGAGAAGCACTCGGGGTAGAGGGGTGTGCGGGTGAAGGCACGCCGGGCGCGATTCGCGAGGGCGGACAACCGGTCTGCGAGCGCGAAGCCTGTGGCCGGCCTGGAACCTCGCCCCGGGTCAGCGGCCAGAGATCCCGCTGGCTGATCCCGGCAATCTTCATCAGGTGCCTCTGCAATCCTCTCTTGTGGTCGGTCGCACCATGAACCGGCACGGATATGCGCGCGGGTGACCCTTCCCTGGCGTACAAGTGATGGCTGCCGTGAATCCGCTTCAGTCAACGGCCAGGCAACCCTCGATCGCTTCGTGGATGTTGCGGAGCAACTCGTCATAGGTCTCACCCTGGGACGCACATCCAGGAATGGCCGGAACCTCGGCCCAAAAGCCACCTTCTTCCGCTTGGTGCACTACTACTGTCAGCTTCATTCATTCAATCTCCCACGTCGTCCGCATGGCGTCCATCCCTGTCCGGAGCTACCGGACCGATCTCCGCCCGGGAAACGGAACCGAAGGCGGCGCCAGAGCAAACGCGCCGGGGAAGTCCTCCTCCACCTCCTTCTGCTTGCCGCTCCAGGTCTCGATGTCGATCCGGTAGACCGCGGTGCGCGCGAGCTCGTCGTCGGTGGTGGGGCGGTAGTCGACACCGGGCCGTAGGTGCGGGGCATACTTGTCGAGGAGCATCTGCAGGGCGGCGCGGGCCTCGTCGCGGTTCTCGACCACACGTCCCGTGCCGAAGGCGACCACGCCCGCGTACTCCACCGAGAACTCAAGAGCCTCCGGCGCGGGGAGTAGGCGGCCCATCGCCACCGTGCTGAAGGCGACCTTCTCTGCCCCCTCCAGGTTGTCACGCGTACGCCCGGTGCGGTGCGTGTGCAGGTAGATGCGTCGGGCCCCGCCCGAGTCGTCGTACACGAAGAGGTTCGAGTTCAGGAACGGCTGTCCTCCCTGCCCGACCGTCGCCAGGAATCCGTACGCGGCTCGGGTGAGAAAGGCGGCGACCCACTCGTCGTCCTTGCCGCGGTCCCGGCGGCGCAGCGCGCTGCGGGGGTCGTCGCGACCGGCGTTGGTGGCGCCGGGCTTCGTGTCTGCGCTAGTGGTCATCGTGTCTCCGAGCGGTGAATGGAGCCTTGGCCGGTTGCCGGTTGCCGGTGGCCGCGGCCCCAGGGGCCGGGGTCCCTCTCCGAGTCTCCCGGCAACCCCTGCTGGAACCCACCGCGTCATCCGGCACAGGAAAGCTATCGACTTCGACCGTGTCGTCCGGCGCATCCGGGTTGAAACCGACGACTGCGACCGGGTACCATTGACCCGTTGAGCGGTCGGGGGTAGCGACGCGGGTAGCAGACGTCACGGCATTCGCGCGGGCTGGCATCGACGGCCCAACGGCGCGGTGGCGCGACCTCCGGCAGCGTCCTGCCCCGGCGTCCTTACGAAGATTGTCGTTGACACGGAACCCGCTGCCGGTTAAGGTGTATTCAGGTTATGTACGAAATCTTTCGTGCTCTATCCCCCGAACTTCGGACAACGGTGATGGCTTCCCTGCCCCTCCTGCTGCTCGCGGCCTGCGCCGGCGACGCCGGGCCCTCCGACCCGGATGGCCCGCTCCTCGTTGACGGTGGCACGGTCGTGGTGATGGACGAAGCGGGAACCATCCACGAGGGCGGCGCGGTCCTGGTCGAAGGCGACCGCATCGCCGCGGTCCTCGCGCCCGACGATCCCCGCCCCAGCGGCGCCCAGGTCATCGACGCCACCGGTCACCTCGTCATCCCCGGCCTGGTCAACACGCACGGCCACGCTGCGATGTCGCTGCTGCGCGGCCTCGCCGACGACCTCCCGCTGATGACCTGGCTCAACGACCACATTTTCCCGGCCGAGGCCGCCCTCGTCGCCCCCGACTTCGTCTACTGGGGCACGCTGCTCTCCTCGGTCGAGATGCTGAAGGGCGGCACGACCACCTTCGCCGACATGTACTACTTCCGCGACGAGGTGGCGCGGGCCACGATCGACGCCGGCATCCGCGCGGTCACCGGCCCCCACGTGATCGGCTTCCCCACCCCCGACTTCGCCACGCCCGAGGAATCGCTTGCCGACGCGGCGGAGTACATGGAGCGCTACCAGGACCACCCCACGGTGGTGCCCGCGGTCGCCGCCCACGCGCTCTACACCACGCCGCTCGACGCGGTGGAGGCGGCCTTCCGTCTGGCCGAGCGCTACGATGCCCCCTTCCAGATCCACACCGTCGAGGACCCGTCAGAGGACGTCACCGCGCGCGAACTGACCGGGATGGGCGTGGTCGAGGCCCTCGAGTCGATCGGGGCGCTCCGGCCCGGGACGGTGCTCGCGCACTCGATCTACCTGTCGGACGAGGACATCGCGCGCATCGCGGCGGGCGGCGCCGGGATCGCGCACAATCCCCAGAGCAACATGAAGCTGGGCGTGGCGCGGGCGGCCCCGGTCGCGGCGGCGCTCCAGGCCGGGATCCCGGTGGGGATCGGGACGGACGGGCCCGCCAGCAACAACGACCTCGACCTCTTCGACGAGATGGACGCCGCCGCCAAGATCCAGAAGTTCATGCTTGGCGACCCCGCGGTCCTCCCGGCGGAGACGGTCTTCCGCATGGCCACGATGGGGGGCGCCCGCGTGCTGAACCTGCACGACCAGATCGGGTCGCTGGAGCCGGGCAAGCGTGCGGACATCGTGCTGGTCGACATCCGGCGCCCCGGCCTGACCCCGCTCTACCGCGTCTACTCGCACCTCGTGTACGCGGCGCGCGGCAGCGACGTGACCACGGTGATCGTGAACGGCCGCATCGTGGTGCGCGACCGCGAAATCCTCACCGTCGACGAGCAGGAGGTGATGGAACGCGCACGCGGCTTCGGGGACCGGGTCCGGGAGGTCATGGCCGAGGTGGCGGCAGGAGGCGAGCGATGAGCGGCGAGCGGCGCAGGCGGGAACCGAAGGGCTTCACCGACCGCGAGCTCGACATCATGAGTGTGCTTTGGCGCGACGGGTCGGGGACGGTGGCGGAGGTGCGCGACGCGCTCGGCGAGGAGGTCGGGTACACGACGGTGCTCAAGATGCTCCAGATCCTCGAGGAGAAGGGCGCCGTCGGCCACGAGCAGGAAGGCCGCGCCTACCGCTACTTCCCGCTGGTGGAGTCGGAGCGGGCGGGTGGACGGGCGCTCAGCCGGATCGTGAACAAGATCTTCCACGGCTCCGCCGAAATGCTGCTCGCGACGCTGGTGGAGGGCCGCGAATTCACCGACGAGGAGCTTCGGCGCATGAGGGCCGTGCTGGACCGGGTGGAGCGGAGGGGGGAGGAGTGATGAACATGCGCCGTACCCGGGACGGACGGAGGAGGGTCCGCCGGACGCGACTCTGGAGGGCTCGAAGATGATCGACTGGATGCTGTACGCGGCCCTGGTCGCGACGCTGATCGCGGCCGGCGCGTTCGCGCTCGAACGGCTCGCGGCATCGACAGGCCGGCCGCGCCGGTTCATCTGGCTGGCGGCGCTGGTGCTGGCGGTGGCGATCCCCCTGGCGGGACGAACTCCCGCGCCCACCGCGCCCGCCGTGCAGGAGGCCACATCGGCCGTCTCGTCGCTGGTCAACGGGGCTCCGGCGGACAGCTGGAGCGCGCTTCCGGCACTTCCGGTTCCCGGCGGGGTGAACCCGGGCAGGATCGCGGCTCTGGCATGGGGCGCCGCGTCGCTGACGGCCCTTTTCGTTCTGGGCAGCGTGCTGCTGGCTGTGGCCTGGAGGCGACGCCGCTGGGAGCGCAGGAGGGTGGCCGGAACGCCGGTCAACGTCTCCCGCCGCTTCGGCCCCACCCTCGTCGGCGTCGCCAGACCGAAGATCGTCATCCCCGCATGGGTGTTGGAGCTGGAGCCGGGTGCCCGCGACGCGATCGTCCGTCACGAGGAGGAACATGCGGGGGCGCGGGACCATCTCGCGCTGCTCTGCGGCGGCCTCGTCGTGGCGCTGTTCCCGTGGAGCCCGGCGATCTGGTGGATGTGCCGTCGGCTCCGCACCGCCGTGGAGCTCGACTGTGATGAGCGGGTCCTTGCATCGGGGATCGGGGTTGCCGACTACGGCGGCGTCCTCCTGGAAGCCGGAGCCCGCTCCCGTCGCTGGTGGGGATTCGCACCGGCGATGGGACACCCTGAGAGCCTGCTTGAACGGAGGTTGAAGACGATGAGCGAGAAGCGAAGGAGACTGAGTGTGGGCCGCGCGGTCGCGCTTGCGGGTGTGGCCGCCGGGGCACTCGTCGCCGCATGCGATGTCCCGGTGCCGACGGAACTGGGAGATGCAATCGAGGAAGTGACCGCTGCCGAGGCCCACGAAAACCGGGATGGATCGCCGTCGGGTGCGGCCGGAGGCTCCAACGTCGCCCAGTGGTTCGCTTCGGACCCGGCTCCGCTCGTGTTCGTGGACGATACTCGCGTCGGTCGCTACGAGGACCTGCCCGAGCCCGTCCGGCGCTGGTCGGAGAGCGGCCTCCAGGAGGACGGGCTGGTCGACCGCATCGAGGTGATGCAGGGTGGGGCCGCCAGGGAGCTCTGGGGAGAGGAGGGCGCTCACGGCGCAATCCGGATCTTCATGAGCGGCGGGCCCGTGGAACAGAGCGATGTCGAGCCTCCGGGCGACGAGCCGGCAGAGCCGAACCCGGGCGACGGGTCGCACCGCGCGGCCGAGGGCACCGAGAACCTCTGGGGAGACAAGTTCACGCGAATGGCCGGTCCGCAACCGGCGCCGCTCATCGTGATCGACGGTGTGCGCGTGGGTTTCCCGGCCTACTTCGATGCAATCCGCGAGTTCCTCAAGGACGAGGACATCGAGAGCTTCGAGATCTGGAAGGGCGCAGCTGCGATGCGGATCTACGGGGAAGACGCCGCCCACGGGGTGATCGGGATAACCACGAAGAAACGATCCGCGGAACGGCAATGATCCCGGGATTCGTCCCGGCGATGCGTCGACCTGGGAGTCTGCCTGAACGGAGGCTGGAGACGATGAGAAAGAAACGAATGAGACCGGCTGAGGGCCGCGCGGTCTGGTTTGTCGGTGTGGCCGTCGGGGCGATGGTTGTCGCGTGTGATGCGCCGGTGCCCACGGAGCTTCGGGAGCCGATCGAGCCGGCAATCGCCAACGACGCCGCGGAAGCCGCTGATCCGGGCCTGGCGAATCTGTCCGGGGAATCGACGCTGGCGAAGTGGTTCGATTCGGACACCGCTCCAATCGTGTTCGTAGACGATTTCCGCGTCGAAACTCGCGAGGACCTGCCCGAGGTGGTCCGGCAGTGGGTCGAGGGAGGTCTTCGTGACTCTGATCTCGTTGCACACGTCGAGGTGGTCGCGGGCACGGGGATCCAGGGGGGCGAATTCGCGAACGGAGCGATCCTGATCTTCACGGGCCGGGATCCACCGGACATGGTCCCGCGTGCGGTTCCGGCCCAGTGGGCAAGCGTGCCGCCGCCGGCCGTGTTCGTGGACGGACAGCGAATTCCGTTCCCTGAAATCCCGTCGAACCTGACCCGCTATCCAGTCCGACGGGCAAAGGCATTCATTGAACGCGCCGCCTTCCAGGATCTCGTGCACCTGGATATCGAGAGCTTCCAACTCCTCCGGGGTGCGTATGCCGCTTCGTATTATGGGGCAGAGGACGCAGGCGGCGTGATCCTGATCGTCACGAAGCATTCGGGCACCGGCCCCGCAGCGCGCGGAGGATCTGACGAGTGATTCCCTGGATGGCCTACGCGGCGCTGGTCGGCGCCCTGATCGCGGCGGGTGCGTTTGCGGTCGAGCGCCTAGCCGTGTCGCAGGGGAAACCGCGCCGTTTCGTGTGGCTGACGGCGCTGGGGCTGGCGGTGGTGATTCCTCTGGCCGGCGGCTTGCGCGAGACACCGGCGCCCCTGGTGATCGACGAGGCCGCAGACGGGCCGCGGCACACGGCGACCGAGGCGACACGGTTGGGTCCGTCGGTGCCCCTGCCGGCCGTTCCTCCCATATCCGGCAGGTACGCCGCCATCGTGTGGGGCGCCGGATCCGCGGCGGCGCTGGCTGCGCTGTGCACCGTTCTGGTGGTCATGGCGTGTGCCCGCCGCCGCTGGCCAAGGAGCCGAGTCCACGGCACCGACATCCACCTCTCCCGCCGCTTCGGTCCCGCGCTGGTCGGCGTCGTCCGGCCGGCAATCGTGGTCCCGCGCTGGGTCGTCGGGCTCGCACGCGCCGCGCAAGCCACCATCGTGCGCCACGAACTCGAACACGCCCGCGCCCGCGACCACCTCGCACTGCTTTGCGGCGGCCTGATCCTGGCCGCATTCCCCTGGAGCCCCGCCATCTGGTTCATGTGCCGCCGGCTGCGCGCCGCGGTCGAACTGGACTGCGACCGGCGCGTGATCGCCGGCGGGATCGACGCCGCGGACTACGGCGCCGTCCTGCTCCAGGCCGGATCCAGGTCACAAACCCGCTGGGGATTCGCCCCGGCGATGGGTCAACCCCGAAGTCTGCTTGAACGGAGATTGAAGACGATGAGCGAGAAGACGAGAAGACTGAACCCGATGCACGGACTGCTGCTGGCGGGCGCGGCCGCGATCGCGCTGGCGGTCGCCTGCGACGCGCGCTCCCCGACGCAGTTGAACGAAGCCATCGATGAAGTGGTTGCCGAAAACCGCGACCAGGAACAGACGCCTTCGGCAACCGCAGACGGTCGGCCGCTGCCGCTCGTGGTGGTGGACGGAAAGCGCTTTTCACCCGAGGACATGCCGCCCGGCGACGACGACGACATGTGGCAGCACCTCACGGCACTCGACATCGCGCGCATCGAGATCATCAAGGGGCCGGCCGCGAAGGAGATCTACGGCGAGGAAGCGGCAGGCGGGGTGATCCAGATCTTCACTACGGAGGAGACTCCGAAGGTCGAGCTGCCCTTCACCGTCGAGAAGGTCGACATCGCCGACATTCCGGTGCCCCGGCTCAACAGGGGTTCAGGGGACGATTCCTCCTTCGGATTCGAGGTCGGTTTGCCGACGCCAGCCAGTGAGTGGAACGCCGACCTCAACTTCCGTGTGGGCATGCCGGTCATGAGTATCGGCGATCGCATAAGGATGCTCCAAACAACAATCAAAGACGGAATCGGCGACGCCGTGATGTCCTTTGAAGGCGATGGCAGCTTCCGTGGGTGGTTCACGCTCTCCGGCGACACCCGCTATGGGGAAGTGGAGCACTTTCTCGAATCGCTTTCGGCTGCTGCCAGGTAGGCGCGGCAACAGACTGGAGCGTGCTTCACCAATGATCGCCTGGATGCTCTACGCGGCGTTGGTCGCGGTGCTGATCGCGGCTGGTGCGCTGGCGCTGGAACGGCTGATGGCGTCGGCGGGGAGGCCCCGCAGGTTCGCGTGGATGGCGGCGCTGACGCTGGCGGTTTTGGTTCCCTTGCCGGGTGGCAGACGGGAGCCTCCGCCGCCTGTGCATCTCCCTGTTGTGGTAGCCGGGGAATCTGCGGCACCGGAGCCGGTCACGGTCCATGGCGGCCGGAGCCTTCTTCCGCCCCTTCCCATCCCGGCCAGCCGGACGGCCTCGCGCACCGCCGCCCTGACGTGGGGCGCCACATCTGCGGCGTCGCTCTTCGCGCTGTGCGCCGTTCTGCTCGCCGTGGCCTGTGCCACGCGACGCTGGCCTCGCCGGCGCGTAGACGGCACGAAAGTCTACCTGTCCCGCCGCTTCGGTCCCGCCCTGGTCGGGATCGTGTCGCCCAGGCCCGTGATCCCCTCCTGGGTCCTGGAGTCGGAACCGGACACACGGGCTGCCATCCTGCGCCATGAGCAGGAACATGCCCGGGCCCGCGACCATCTGGCGCTGCTCTACGCCGGCATCGTGTTGGCGGCGTTCCCATGGAGCCCGGCAATCTGGTGGATGTGTCGGCGGCTGCGAGCCGCCATCGAGATGGACTGTGACCAGCGGGTCATTGCCAGCGGGATCGGTGCCGCCGAATACGGCGCCGTGCTTCTTCGGTCCGGGTCCCGCTCCCGCACGCGCTGGGGATTTGCCCCGGCGATGGGTCAACCCACGAGCACATTGGAACGGAGATTGAGAACCATGAGCGAGAAGAAGAAGAAACTGAATGGCGCGCACGGTGCGCTACTGGCGGTCGCGACGCTGGTCGCGCTGGGTGTTGCCTGCGACCTGCCCGCACCCGCGGAACTGGGCGTGGCGCTCGACGAAGTGTTGGCGGACGATTCGCAACCCCTGGTGTTCCTGGACGCGGTCAGAGTCGAGGGTCTCGCCGAAGTCACAACTGGAAGATCGGTGCAGTTGGCGTCCTCGGGGCCGATCGCGGCCATTCATGTAGTCAAGGGCCTGGAGGCCACCGCCACCTACGGTGAAGAGGCGACCAACGGAGTCGTCAACGTGTACACGGGAGATCCGCAAGCGGCGCAGGAACACACGATGACCGTATGGGGCGCTCCCCGGGACGGGAGTGGCCCGGGTTCGCCGTTCACTGAATCCGTCGAACTGACCACCGCACGGTTCTCCTTCACCGGTATGCCCGAATCGCTCACGACCAACCCGGGTGAGCACCTCCGCATCGAACCGGCCCGGAGCCTTGACTGGCCCGAAGAAGCACAGCCGGCACCGGACGGGGGTGAAAGCGGCCAGGGACACAGGGTGCTGGGTCTGGTCAGCGGCCTGCTGGAGTCGGAGGAGGTCGTGCAGGGAGCCCTCCTGTTCACGAAGAACGGCGAACTTCGGAGCAGAGTCCGAGTCATGAAGGACAGCGAGGAGTGATTTCCGCCGGGGTGCATTCGGCGGACCCGACGGGGTGGCTCGCCGCGGGACTCCTGGCGATGCTCCCAACCGCCGGCCTCCAGGCCCAGGAGGTGGTCGACCTCCCGGCCGAGGACCGAACCGTTTCGGCGGACTTCAAAGTGGTGTTTCGCATCGGATCGGCCGAGGCCGAGGCCGAGTGGGAGCAGTTCACCTCGATCCGGCACCTGGGCTTTGACAGCGCGGGCAACCTTCGCATGCTGGACGCTCCGGGACCCGAGCCCGGCACCCGCATCGTGGTCGTCGACGCGACGGGTCGTCTCGTTGACGAATTCGGTCGCCACGGCGGTGGTCCAGGCGAGTTCGGCATGCCCATGTCGATGGTCGTGTGGCCGGACGGAGCAACGCTGGTCGAGGACATCATCCGGATGGGATATCACATCTTTGACCCCGCGGGCGACTTCGATCGGCTGGTCCGGGAGGAGCTGGGTCGGAACATGCGGCCGGCGCGCACCGGCCCCCGCAGCCTGCTGGGCGGCTCCTGGGATGATCCGGCCGGTGGCAGACGTCCAATCATCCGCTACGACCTGTCGTCGGACGAGGTAGACTCGCGCACGCTGGCAGACGCCTGGTCGCCACGAAGCACAAACGAGGGCCGCGTGGTCGGCGCGACCGAGGTGAAGGACCTGGTCAGCAGCGAGTGGGGCTTCGAACCGGAGCTCCTGCTGGACGCGCTGCCGTCGGGCGGGATCGTGTTCTCGGATTCCACGGCCTACGCCATCAAGGTGACCGATCCATCGGGCGAGGTTTCGCGCGTCATCCGACGACCCATACAGCCCATGCCCGTCACCGAGGCGATACGGCGCGCCGAGCGTGAGCGCCGCCTGGAGGAGACGCGGAACCGGCCGGTGACCACGAGAGGCGAACCGAATCCGGCGGCATTGGCGATGATCAACTCGTTCCTCGCCGCCCAGACGGCGGAGGTCGAGAACATGCGTTTCTTCCCCGAGGTGCCGGTGATCGAGTCACTGCGGGCCACATGGGAGGGTACGCTCTGGGTTCAGCGGAGCACGGAGCCGGGCGCCGACGAGCCGGGCCCGATCGACCTGATCACGCCTGACGGACGTTACATCGGCACCCTCCCCCGGGGGCGCCTGGCCATGCCGGACGCCTTCGGGCCGGACGGGCTCATCGCCTTCATCGGGACGGACGAGCTCGACGTTCCTGTCATCACCGTAAGGCGAATCCCGGCCGCGATCCGGTGAACTCGCTCCAGAAAGGCAGCCTCATGACCCTCCGATCCACCACCACCCTCGCGCTGCTGGGCCTCGTGTTCGGCACCCACAGCCACCCGCTCCAGGCCCAGCAGGTCGTCGAGGTGACCGGCCAGGACCGCCACCTCGACGCCGCATTCGAAGAGGTCTTCCGCGTGGGCACGCTGGACGGCGAGCCATGGGAGATGTTCGGCTTCGTGCGCACCGCTGCCTTCGATGCCGACGGCAACCTCTACCTCTTCGACGGATCGGGCGGCCCGACCGGCCGCTGGACCGACGTCCGGGTCCTGGTGTACAGCTCCTCCGGCGAGTTCATGCGCGAATTCGGCACCACCGGACAGGGTCCCGGCGAGTTCAATGCTCCGGTGGCGCTGGCCGTTCTGCCCGACGGCACGTCCGTGGTGAGCGACATCGGCCACCGGGCGTACCAGCTCTTCGACGCGTCCGGTGCGTTCGTGCGCGCCGTGCGCGTCGGGGTTCCGGAGCTCTCGATCCTGTACGCCAGCCCCATTCACGCCGACCCGCGCGGCTCCGGGGTGTTCGCCCTGCCGACCCGCGCCGTGCCCAACATGGGGCGCGCTCCTGCGGACTCAAGACCGGTCCTGCGACTGGATCTGGGGAGCGACGCCTTGAGAACCGACACGGTGGCGAAGGGGTGGTTGCCGCCTCCTCCCGCAACCGCCGACGGCGAGGTGGAGGGCGTTGCCATCCAGGGCCGGCGGGTGACCTACGCGGAGCTCGGCATGGGCCAGACGACGGTCTTCGAGCCGGAGGTATTGGCCGGAGTTCTGCCGGATGGCCGAGTCGTGTTCTCGGACTCGTCGGCATACGCGCTCAAGGTGACCGGTGACGGTGACGCGGAGGTGGCGCGCATCATCACGCGTCCGCTCGATCCCGAGCCCGTGACGCCGGCGATCCAGAGGGCCGAGATGGCACGCCGGGACTCCCTGCGGGTGGCGCTCGGCGCTCCGGGCGCAGGACAGAGAATACTCCAGTTCCCAGGCAGCGACGGAACCCCGCAGACCGTCACCATCGACATGCCCGAGCCCGCCTTCCATCCCGAGCTCTCCGTGATCCACGCCCTCGCCACCACGTGGGACGGCCACATCTGGGTTCAGCGCCGCGGCCCCTGGCCGGACACCGACGGTCCGATCGATGTGCTCACCGCCGACGGCGACTACCTTGGCACCTTCCCCGCGGGCACGCCGGGCATGCCGGCCGCCTTCGGCCCCGACGGTCTCGTCGCATTGATCGAACTCGACGAGCTGGACGTCCCGACGGTGGTCGTGCGGAGGCTTCCGGCGGAACTTCGCTGACCCCTCGCGCGCCGGGACCAACCGGACAATCGGAGGAGGAACGCACCATGATCTCCAGAATGCCCTGCGCGGCCCGGACCGGGTTGTCGCCGCGCACCCGCTCCGTCATTGCAACGGCCCTCGCCGGCGTCGCGCTGCACGCAGGCGACGCGGCCTCACAGCTGATCGCCGATGCCGACCCGATGGAAGCGTGCGAGGTTCTCCGCCTCGGTGACGGAATCGATGTTCCCGAGTGGCTCGCCTTCGTTCGCGCTCCGAACCTGATGCTGGATGCGACGGGTCGAGCATACGTGCGAGGGGGCCAGGACGCAGCCATCACCGTACTCGACGCGGACGGCGGCTTCGTTCGGACCATCGGTGGCCAGGGCGAGGGACCGGGCGAGTTCGTCGCCATCGGCGCCATGGGCTTTGCCGGTGATACGCTCTGGCTGCAGAACTGGCCGATGCTTCACACCTCCTTCTTCGACTCCGCGGGAGCCCATCTCAAGACCGAGGCCGATCACGGGGTGCCCAGCACCGGCCCCAGCACGCAGAGGACATCGCTTCCGCTCGCCGGCGGGCGCGGGTTCTACATTCCCGCCGCCGGGTACCACGGCCAGACAAGAGTGCGCTTGCCGATGACGGTCGGGAGCCGCACGGATGGGCCGCGCGACACGTTGGCATCCAGGTTCGATTTCACCAACATGAGGATCACTGGCCTGGGCACATTCAACTACAGAGCGACACTCACCCCACCGATCTACCGCATCCATCCCGGAGGCGATGGCGTCGTGATCGCGGACTGGGTGCCCGACCGGCCGGAACTCGTCACCGTCCGCCACTTCGACGGCGACGGCCGCCTCACGCGCGAGAGTGCCGTCGGCGCCGAACTGCGCCCGATTCCGCCCCAGGTGAAGAGGGAGTTCATCGAGGAAGGTCTCAGGATGGCGGAAGGCCCGTACGAATCCGCTCGCCGACGCGGTGAGCCAGTCCCACGCAACCTGCGAGCCGCAGTCGAGGAGGGGCTGCTCCTGCCCGACTACTACGCGCCCATCCAGCGGATGCTGTTGACGCGCGTCGGAGACCTATGGCTGCGTGAGACGACCGCGACGGACGTCCGTGAAGGACAGTGGGTCGTCCTTGGTGCCGATGGCGAGGCGAAGTTCCGCGTGACGGCTCCCGAAGGAGTCGTGTTCAAGGCCATTGACGGTGACAGGATCTGGGCCACGAGCACCAATGAACTCGATGTGCCCTTCATCGTCCGGTACGAACTGGTCCCGCCGGGCACATGCGGCTGAACCCTGGGCGCTGCGATACGTTTCGACGCGGCGCTGTGAAGCGTTTCAGCTGAAACGCTATTCGGGGCGTTTCCATGCCCTGATGTCGTTGGCGTGGCAGAATGGGATGGGCGAGTATGATATTCTCCGAGTTCCCCTGAATCCGAGCATTCGCCGACCGCCATGTACACCACATGCATGTTCTGCAGGAAGCCGCTCGGCGCCAACGAGTTGGTCGAGGCCTTTCCGGTGGGACGACGGCTGGCCTTCGATGCGGCGAAGGGGCGGCTGTGGGTGGTGTGCCGCAGGTGCGAACGGTGGAATCTGACGCCGTTGGAGGAGCGCTGGGAGGCGGTGGAGGAGTGCGACAAGGTTTTCCGCGAGTCCGGAATGCAGCGGCGCACCATCCCCCTGCTGATCCCGTAAGGGGAGCTCGCCGAAGTTGTTGAGGACGCTTCGGTGGGTGACCGCCTGGGCCAGGGCCAGGCCGGGCAAGCCGACCCCTGGCGTGGTGAGCGAGGACGTCCGGATCGGAAGCGGCGAGGAGGCCATCCTTGCGCGGCGCCATCGCCCGGCGGGCGGGCGGACGCCGCGGCCGGGTTGGGTGATCCTCCACGGGGCGACCATCCCCGGGCCCGACCACCTCGCGATCGCGCGGCTGGCGGCGGCGCTGGCCGGCGCGGGTGCCGATGTGCTGGTCCCCGAGGTGCGCGAATGGCGGGAGTTGCAGCTGGATCCGGCCCCGGCACGCAGGGCGCTGCGCCTGGCCATCGAACACCTGGAGAGCGATCCCGGCGTCCGTTCCGGTGGCGTCGTCCTGGTGGGAACGTCCTTCGGGTGCCCGCAGGCCCTTGTGGCGGCGGCCGATCCGGCCCTGCGGGACCGCGTCCGGGGCGTGCTGGGGTTCGGCACCTACCACAGCCTCGCCGACACCGTCCGCTTCGGACTCACCGGGCAGTTCCGATGGCAGGGGCGAACCGAATACCTCCGTCCCGATCCGTACGGGCGCTGGGTGGTGGCGTCGAACTACCTGCACCGGATTTCCGGGTACGAGGAGGCCGAGGAGGTCGCCCGGGCGCTGGGCGAGCTCGCGACGCTGGCCGGGCAGCACGGGATCATGTCGTGGGAACCGAGCAGCGACCCTTTCAAGGAACGCGTCATGGCAGCGGTGTCACCGGGCAACCGGGCGCTCTTCCGTCTCTTCGCTCCGGTTGCGGCCCGCGAGCCCGACCCGGTGCTCGCAAACGAGATCATCCCGCTCCTGGTCGATGCCGCCCGCGCCACTCACCCGGACCTGGAGTTGCCCGCGTCCCTCCCCTCCGGCGTTCTCCCCCCCGTGCGCCTGATCCACGGCCGCCACGACCACCTCATCCCCTTCACCGAGACCCTCGCCCTGGAACGCTTCCTCCGGAAACGCGCCGCCGTGACCGCCAACGTCACGGACCTCTTCGCGCACTCCAAGGGGTCGGGGAGAAGGGTGGTGCGGCCGGGCGAAGCGGCGCGTTTCGTAGGGGCGATCCGGCGGGTGCTGGGGCTGGACGGGGGGTAGGAGACACGCGGCGGCGACCCCGACTTCCGTTTACTCAGTTATTTGAGTAATTTTACTTATTATGTTGAGTAACCCGTCATATAATCGCCCTCAGGGAGCGGAGCTGCTGGAGCGCCTCCGCGAGCCGCGCCGCTCCATCCAGATCGTCACCGGGGCAAGACAGGTGGGCAAGACCACTCTTGTCAACCAGGTCGCGGAGCGGGCGGGGCTGCCGCATCGCTACGCCAGCGCGGACGAACCGACGCTGCGAGGTCCCGGTTGGATCGCGCAACAGTGGGACATCGCCAGGATCGACGCGGATCGAGCTGGCGCCGGGGGTGCCCTGCTCATCCTCGACGAAGTCCAGAAGGCGTCGGGCTGGGCGGAGTCGGTCAAGCGACTCTGGGACGAGGACACGCTCGCCGGTCGCGATCTGAGAGTCGTGCTTTCGGGATCCGCACAACTCCTGATCGGGCGGGGACTGACGGAGAGCCTTGCCGGAAGGTTCGAGGTGGTGCACCTGCCGCATTGGAGCTACGGCGAGATGCAAAGCGTGTTCGGCTGGTCGCTCCACGAGTATCTGTTCCATGGCGCGTACCCTGGCTCGGCGCCGCTGGTGAGCCAGCCGGACCGCTGGTCGCGCTACATCCGCGACTCACTGATCGAAACCGCCATCTCCCGAGACGTGCTGCTCCTCTCCCGGGTGGACAAGCCGGTGCTGCTTCGCCGCCTCTTCGAGCTGGCGTGCGACTACTCGGGTCAGATCCTGTCGTACACCAAGATGCTCGGACAGCTGCAGGAAGCCGGAAACACCACGACGCTCGCGCACTACCTGGACCTGTTCTCCGCAGCGGGCATGGTGACCAGCCTGCAGAAGTACTCGGGGGGAACGGTCAAGAGGCGGGGATCCAGCCCGAAGCTCCAGGTCTTCAACACGGCTCTGATGGCTGCCCTGTCCGACCTGACCCTGGAGCAGGCCCGCGAGGACCGCACCTTCTGGGGGCGGCTGGTCGAATCGGCCGTCGGGGCACACCTGGTGAACGCCGCGGCGGCAGGCCGGTGCGAGGTCTTCTACTGGCGCGACCGCAACCGCGAGGTGGACTTCGTCGTGCGTGCCGGAGGCCGCCTCACCGCGATCGAGGTCAGGAGCGGCCGGGCGAGCACGACCCTGCCCGGAATGCTCGCATTCACCAGGATGTTCAACCCGGACCGCACGCTGCTGGTGGGTGACGACGGGGTTTCGGTGGAGGACTTTCTGTCGGTGCCGGCCGAGTACTGGGTGGGCTCGTGAGGGGGTCGCGGTACTCCAACCGCTCCGCGGGTCAGCTCACGACGGAGGACTGGTGCCGGCCCCTCAGCCACACCCCGGCACCGCCGGCCGCCTCTCCGCATCCGTGCCCCGGTCCAGCGCGTACACCCGCACATCCTCCACGCCCATCTCGTGGGTGAACACGCCAAGGATCACGTCGGCCGATATCTCGACGGGACGGAAACCTTCCGGCAGCACGACCGTTCCGGCCGCTGCCCCCGTCTCCGTGAAGACGCGCCAATCGGAACTGGGGTAGCCATCCGGCAACCGATAGCGCTCCACCCAGATGTACCCGAGGTCGTCCACCATGACATCGGACCCGAACGGGACCCGGTCCGCCATCGGAACCACCGTGGCGAGCCGCTCCAGCATCGTCCTCTGGTCGGGACCGAGCTCGACTTCGGCCGTCGCGAGGGCTCCCGCGAGCCAGTCGTCCCGGTGTTGGCGGGTCGCGTTCTCCACTTCGACGTCCAGGCGCACCTCACCGACCCGGTTGCCCGTCGCGTCGACGACGCCGAGCACCGGGTTGTCGGTGGCTCCGACAAGCAGGCACGTGCCCCGCGCGACACCCACCGCCCGCGGCGAGAGAAGAGCCTCGCGAACGCCGGGGCCCATCATTTCGAATGACGCCGTGATCGTCCCTGGCGCTTGCGCCAACCGCTGTCCGACCTCGCCGCCCGTGAGCGCGTGGAACCCCACCGTGTCCCGGCCCCTCCCGTCGTTGTCCACCGCCACGAACTGATCCTCTTCCCGCGCGTACCAGCCCACGTCCTCGAAAAGCCCAACTTCGCCGATCGGCCGGTTCGCCCCCTGCCGCGCCAGCCTCGTGTCGCCCGCATACCCGCCGCCGAAGGTCCATTCGGAGAGCCGCTGAAGACCCCGGTCGAAAACGAAGAGGCGGCCCTCGGGGGTGCTCATGAGCCCGGCGATTTCGCTGAACTCACCGGGTCCTTCTCCCGTGCGGCCGGCCCTGGCCAGCAGCTCGCCCTCGGCAGAGAAGAAGCTCAGCGAGTTCAACAGGCCATCGGCGGCGGCGATGGTCCCGTCCGGTCCTCGTACGACATCGGCGACGTAGCCGAATCCGGTGTCCGGGTCGTCACCGGCGAATCCGTAGATCGAGACCGGCTCGGCACCGACGGTCCAGGCGACCGACCCGGTCGCGTTGTCCTCGGCGACTTCGCAGGCCGCAAGGGCCGGGACCGCTGCAAGCAGAAGGGTCCGCAATCGCCTGCCGGCCGAAGTACGCAGCATGTTCGTCATCCCGCTTCCTTTCCGTTGCCACCATTCGAGCGCATGCTTGATACCCCCGCCGGCCCGACCGAGTTTCAGGTCGTCAGCGACGCCATTCCCATTCAGCCACGGATTCCCATGACCAAGCGAATCTGCCACCCGCCTCAGGGCCGCGCCCGGTTTTCAACCGGGATCGGCGCCAGCCCCCGCGCCAGCATCGGCACCAGCCTTCGCGCAAGCTTCCGCAACGGCCTCTCCAATGCCCTCCGGGCCGGCCTCCGCGCTGCCGCCCTTATCGCGCTGCTCGCCCCGCTCGCCCCCACACCCGCGCACCCCCAGGCCACCACCGCCCAGCTCGACGGCCTGCGCTTCCGCAACATCGGCCCGGCCGTAATGAGCGGGCGCATCGTGGACCTGGCCGTCGCGGAGGCGGACCCGATCAAGTTCTACGTCGCGTCCTCAACCGGCGGCGTCTTCAAGACCGGCGACAACGGCATCACGCTGACCGCCGTCTTCGAGAACGAGGGCACCCACTCGGTCGGGGCGATCGCGCTCCACCAGCGCGACACGTCGATCGTCTGGGTCGGGACCGGGGAGCGCGCGAACCGGCAGAGTTCGTCGTGGGGGGATGGCGTCTACAAGAGCACCGACGGCGGCGCCACCTGGACCAACATGGGGCTGCGCGACAGCAAGCACATCGGGCGAATCGCGCTGCACCCCGACGACACCGAGCTGGTCTACGTGGCCGCGATGGGCCACCTCTGGGGCCCGAACGAGGAGCGGGGGCTGTACCGCAGCCGCGACGGCGGCACGACCTGGCAGCCCATCCTGCAGGTCGACGAGCACACCGGCGCGGTGGACGTCGCGCTCGACCCGTCGAACCCGAACATCGTCTACGCGGCTACCTATCAGCGGGAGCGGCGGGCCTGGGGGTTCCACGGCGGCGGGCCGGGGAGCGCGCTCTACCGAAGCATGGACGGCGGCGACAGCTGGGAGCGGCTGGCCGGACCGGGCGTCACGCGCGGGCTGCCGGAGGGGGTCCTGGGACGCATCGGCATCTCCATCTACCGGAATGACCCGCGGATCGTGTACGTCAGCGTCGAGCAGGGGTACCGCTACAACGCGTCGACCGCGTACACCGAGCGCCGGGCCGGCATCTACCGCTCCGAAGACCGCGGCGAGAGCTGGGAGCTGATGAGCGACTGGAATCCGCGCCCCATGTACGCAAGCCAGATCCTGGTCGACCCCAGCGACGACCAGCGCGTCTACATGATGAACAGCTACTCCTTCTCGGATGACGGGGGCCGGACCTTCACCTCCCCACCGCAGAGCCTGCACGGCGACGACCGGATGGTCTGGGTGAACCCCGACGACTCCCGCCACGTGATGAAGGCGGACGACGGCGGCCTCGGGATCTCCTACGACCGGGGGCTGAACTGGCTGTACATCTCGGACCTGCCGGTGAGCCAGTACTACCGCGTGTCGGTGGACATGGCGCGGCCCTACAACGTCTACGGCGGGCTGCAGGACAACGGCACCCGGAAAACGGTGTCTCATGGGGTCGCATGCGAGCGCAGGAGCATCGTCAACTCCATGTAGGTAATGAATTTAGCGTCTCTTGACGTATCATCCTGTCTTATGTAGTCTCATTCAGAAAGTGATAACGGTAGGTGATAACCGATTTCTGACTGGAGACCAACATGAAGCGACCGAGACAACTGAGCGCGGCGTTCGTACGGACCATCAGGCAGCCGGGAAGATACGGCGATGGGCGGGGCGGCTACGGGCTCTCACTGCTGGTAAAATCGACGGCTACCGGCAGGCTCTCGAAGAGCTGGGCCCAGAGGCTGCGAATCAACGGCAAGCCGTTCAACCTCGGCCTGGGTGCCTATCCGATCGTGACGCTCGCGGAGGCCCGCACCAAGGCACTCGCCAACCGGCGGGCCGTCGAGAAGGGGCAAGACCCTCGGGGCGGCGGTGTACCGACGTTCGCGCAGGCCGCCGAGACGGTGATCCGACTACACGCGAAGAACTGGAAGGGGTCTGCGAGCGAGGCACAGTGGCGCCAGTCGCTGCGGGACTACTCGTTCCCGAAGTTGGGAGGAAAGCGCGTCAACGAGATCAACACGGCCGATGTTCTGGCTTGCCTGGTGCCGATCTGGAACGAGAAGCGGGTGACGGCCTCGCGTGTGCGGCAGCGCATCGGAGCGGTGATGAAGTGGGCCGTGGCGAAGGGGTACCGGCAGGATAATCCCGCCGGCGACGCGATCGCGGCCGCACTGCCGAGGGTCGGCGGACGCCGCAATCACTTCAAGGCTCTCCCGCACGCGCAGGTCGCAGGAGCGATCGAAAAAGTCCAGAGTGCCAACGGGTGGCTGGCAAGTCGCCTGTGTCTGGAGTTCATCGTCCTGACGGCAGCCCGGTCCGGGGAGGTACGGGGTGCCCAGTGGGGCGAGATCGACTTCGAGAGCGCCATGTGGATTGTGCCCGAGAATCGCATGAAGTCCGGAAAGGAACATCGGGTGCCACTGTCGACCCGTGCACTCGACGTGCTCGGCGAGGCACGGGACAACGCGAGCAGTCCCGATCTGGTCTTTCCAAGCGTACAGGGCCTCGTGCAACAGAGGCACGTGCTGACCCAGTTGCTCAAGGACCTGGGCATCAAGAGCACGGTGCACGGATTTCGGAGTTCGTTCCGCGACTGGGCCGCGGAGTCCGGGGTGGAGCGCGCGATTGCGGAGGCGGCGCTCGCGCACACGGTAGGTGGCGTCGAGGGAGCGTATTTCCGGAGCGACCTATTCGCCCGGCGCCGGGAGGTCATGCAGGCGTGGACCGACTACCTCGGGCAGTGAACCTCTTCCGTGTCAATAGTGAGTGGACGAAGACCCGAATGGGCGACCGGCGCCGTGGCAGGCGGGATCTGCTTGTCCCGTTGCAGGGAGGACATGGAGGGGCGTGGTGCGATTATCTACCGAGGTTGAGAGCAACGGGTGTGCCGTGCAACTTTAGAATGGCGGCGGCTGCCATCTCCGGGTCGGTCCAGAATGGGCCTCGCTCTTCACGGGTTGCTTCCTGCCGCAGTGAGACGCTCGCAGTGCCTGCAGAGAGTTCGCCTGTAGCCGATACCCTTCCGCAGGAAGCGCTCTTCGATGCTGCTCCCCTCCGGGCAGTCGTGGACGGTATGATACACCAGATAGCCGTTGACGAAGACGTTGCTGGAATACCACTCTCGCCAGTGAGGCGGGACGGACTCATCGTCCTCGCCGCGGCTGCATCTGCGTGGCGAGAGTCGCGAGCAGGTCGGCGTGCGCGAACGGGAGCCCCTCGTCGGCCTCGTCAACCGGAGCGATCGTCTTGGCATCGCCGCAGACCATGGTCAAGGTGAAGGGTAGCAGGATGAGATTCACGATCACGAGCGCGATGATCGGTCTTCTCCGTGTCATTCAAGGGTCTCCCTTGCTGGGCCGAGAACTTCCGAACCCCAAGCTCAGTTCGATGTGTGCCCCTGTCGCCCCGCGTGGCGTCCAGGCAGAGTCGGAAACTTGGGGGTAATGGGCGCCGGCGCCAAGTGTGAAGCTCCTCCTCGAGAGTTCGATGCTCTACGCGGCGCAGCGGAGTTCCTTCCGTTCAATCTGGTCGAGGACCTCGGGAACGATCTGGCCCCAATATCCCCGATTGTACTGGTCGGGGTCAATGCGGATTGTCTGGAGCGGGGACTCGCTCCGCTTGCGCTTCTGAAGGTCGGGGGTGCTCGCCGCCGCCGGCCCTCCGCAAGTCTCTGCCAAAAGCAGAGTCCTCGTCGCTTTTCGGATCTCTCTCGCGCGTGTGCCTCGACGCTCGTTGCGCCGGCGGCACGTTCGCTCGCGGGTCAGCCGGCTTCCAGCCGTCCACCTGCTATGGTCAAACCATGCTTCCCGAGTTCTGCCTTGCGACGCTCGACCACCCACCCTCCGGTCAGACTGTCCGATGGCCCGACCGTGCGACTATCTTTCGCGCCGGCCACAACGAAACGACCGAGCAGGAGCAACTCCGATGCGGACTCCGATGTTTGGGAACACACTGCGAGTCGCGTTGCTCGTGCTCGCAGCCGCGCCCGCGACGGCTCAGGAGGCGATCGAACTCCCGGCGACGGACCGTCCACTGGAAGCCGACTTTGCCCCGGTGTTCCGTCTGGGCTCGCTGGACGCGCCGGCTTGGCAGCAGTTCGGCATGCTCGATGCCTCGGCCTTCGACGCCGCGGGCAACCTGTACCTGCTGGACGTTGACGCGCGGACGATCATCGTGGTGGACCGTGCGGGAGGGTTGGTGCGGACGATCGGCCAGCCCGGAGACGGTCCCGGCGAGTTCGACTTTCCTCGGGATCTGGTGATCCTGCCGAACGGGCGTATCGTGGTCACCGACATTCCCCGGCACCGGACCTTTCAGATCTTCAACAGCGACGGCAGCTTCGACCGTGGGGTGCGAGTGGGGAACGACCTGTTGGGCGTGGCGGGGCCAATTCTCGCCGACCGCGGTTCGCGCATCGGCGTGCTTGTGGCCTCGGGGAGCCTCGTTCGGTATCTCCCCATGCGGCCGGATGACCAGGAGGATCCGCCGGGCAGACGCTCGGTCCTCCGGCTCGACCTGGCGAGTGACGAGCTGGTGCATGAAGTCTTCGCCTACGGCTGGGCACCGCCGTCCGACGGACCGGTCGAGTTCCGCATTGGTGGCCGCACCATCAGCACCGGAGAGACGACGCCTCCGCCGCGCATCTTCGATCCGGGACTGTTCGTAGGCCCGCTACCCGAAGGGGGCGTCGCGTTCTCGGACTCATCGGCTTACCGGATCAAGGTCACGGATCCCGAGGGGGGGATTGCGCACATCATTTCGCGCCCCTTCAGCCCGGAGCCGGTCACGGACCGGATTCTCGAACGCGAGATCGAGCGCCAGCTTGACGAGGTGGCCCGAACGGCGGTTGAAGCGTCGCGCGGGAGAAGGACCGTGGATGCCAGCGGCAATCCCATTCAGGGACGGATTCCGGACGACATGATTCGGGAAGGAGCCGTGCGGTCGCGACGGATGTTCCTCGAGGCTCAGACCGCTGCCGAATGGGTCCCGGTCGTTCGCGACCTGCGCACCACTTGGGACGGCGAGATCTGGGTCCGGCGCCGCGGCGACGAGCCCGGCAGCGACGGTCCCATCGACGTGCTGACCTCCGACGGCCGCTACTTGGGAAGCTATCCGGCGGGAACACCCATGCCGGACGCCTTCGGTCCGGACCGGCTCGTGGCGTTTATCGAGACCGGAGATTTCGATCAGTACACGGTGCGAGTCAGCAGGGTGCCGCCAGCCGAGGAGCGTCAGAGGTGACCGAGACGTGACGACTACCAAGCATTCCGTGTGGCTGTGCGCTGCGGTGCTCTTCGTCGCCCCACCCGGTCGGGCCGATGCTCAGAGCGGAACGATCACTTACACGCGCGTCACAACCGTCGATGTCGATGTGCCCCGCGAAATGGCGGCGGTGCGAGATAGGTTCATGGAGGCGAGGCAGAAGTCCTTCCTACTCCATTTCGATCCGTCATCGTCGCTCATGCTTCCGGCGCCGGAGGAAGAGGGGGAGGCATCCCCTCCCGCACTGTTTTCCATGACACACAACAACCTCGACGCGCTGGCTGACATGTTTCAGCATGAGGCGGCGAGCCCGGAGAATCTTCTCACCCACGCCTATTCCGGTTCCGAAGAGGGCACTGCGGTGAGGGTGTTCGAGGCGTTCCAGACCGTGTTCCGCATGGCTCCCGTACCCATCGACGCCGAGTGGCAGCTTTCCGATGAGCAACGCATGCACCTGGGGCATCGAGTGACGAGAGCGACGGCTCGGTTCGGTGGCCGTGAGGTCGTCGCGTGGTTTGCGCCCGATGTCCCCGTGCAGGGTGGCCCCGCCCTCTACGGCGGCCTGCCCGGGATGATTCTGGTGCTCTCCCTGAATGGCGGAAGCACCGTGTACGCTGCGACCGCCATATCGCTGGATGGAGCGGAAGGCGTGATCGTTCCGCCCGCAGACGAAGGACGGGTGATGGCGCGCGAGGAATACAAGCCGTTCGTCAGCGATGGGGTCCGGGATATGCGGCGCGACTTCCGCCGATTGCGTAACCAGGCGCGTCACCTCCAGCAATGTGCTCTCGGGATGAGTAGTGGACGCTTGGCGCTGTCCTGTTACGATCCGCGAGGCGGGTTCTGACGGGCATGACTGCCCCGAGCTAATGCGCCAACCGGCGGCAACCTTGCAACTGTCCGGCAATCCACGGGACGATCTGACTCGACCTGTCCCCCCGATCCCGCCTCTACCCGCGCGGCACCTCACCGGAGCGGATGGCTCGTGGTCATGACGGTATCGATTTTCGCTTGTCTTCCACGCGCTCGTATGGATTGCGATGCGAAACGCGGCTGGTCGGTACGAGGGCTGGCGGGCTTGGGAGTGTGCTCGCTCGCGTTACGTCGCGCTTGGGCTGTTTCCGTTGTCATGCTCGCCGGTCGGGTGCTGGGGCTCAACCGTTTTGATGTTCTGGGGCTGGACAGGGGGGGGAGATCCGCAGACTGTCGGAGGAATCCGGTTCGGCCAGCAGGCCACCGCGCGGATTTGACGGGAAATGCCCGTCATGGCCGTACCGGGCATCTCCCGTCGGAGTCACCGGGGTTTCCCTCTGACGCTACTGTGATGTGGCGCTGTACTCTAGAGGTTACTGCTGCGAAGGTTGGCGGGGCCTGACGTGGCAACCTTTGCGGAATCCGGAAGTATCACACCAAGGTGAAGGACCGCAAAGCTCTCACCAAAGGGGGTAGACATGAATCCGTTGAAGCTGCTCGCCATTCTCACCGTCGCCGTCGCGATGGGGTGCGGCCAGGCGACGACAGAACCCGAAGCCATTCCGTACGAAGCGGAGTTGCTGGCGTTCCTCGCCAGCGAAGTGACGGATGAGAACATCGTCCAGGTGGCCGCCGCGCCTCTGCGAAGCCTGGACCCGTCGCGGCCGGTGGAGGTGGCGACATTCACCACGGCCAGCGGGGCGGTGCTCTATCGCTCGATCCTCACCAACGAGAACATGCCGTACACCTTCATTCCGATCATGGCGTCTGCCGACTACTACGGGATCGGGGAAGATGATGTCTGCATCCTGGAGGACTCGCGGGATCTGCCGACGGACTTGGTGGGGCCGGGGCGCCTGCTGATCAACATCTTCCATTCCCGAAACAAAGAGATACGCGCTTCCGTTGAGTGCGCCCAGGCGAAGTTGGAGGGCATCGAGGAAGGGAGCGGCTGCGGGCTGTTCATGACGGAGATTCGGAACGAGGAGACCGGCGTGCTCGACCTTCACGCTACGGTTCTCTGCCCACCATATGCGGCCGGTGCCTTGATCTCGCAAACCCTGAGGCATGGAAACCACGTCAATGGAGCAACATCCCATGAACGGACGAACCTCTTTCGACGGTCGCCCCCGCGATTCTGACTTGGATAACGTGAGCCCCGGGAGCGAGAAGCCCGACGGGTTTCTGCTCCGGCTACTCGGCGGCCATTTCAGTCTCCGGGTCACCTTCTGGGTGGTCGGGCTTGGGGTCGGTGTCTTCCAGGCGCTTGTGGTCACCCCCGTCGTTCCCGATCCTGCCGGCGGATGGCCCGTGGTCATGACTGTCTTGATCTCGCTGGTCTTCCACGCGCTGGTGTGGATAGCGATCTGGAACGCGGCCGGTCGCTACGAGGGTCGGCGGGCGTGGGGCGTGCTCGCTCGCGTCGTGGTCGCGCTTTGGGCCGTTTCCGTTGTCATGTTCGCCGGTTTCGTGCTGGGACTCAACGTGATGTTCTGGGGCTGGTAAAAGGGGGGGGCGGACCCCGGCGGACGGGCGGGAGGGAATCCCGGTTCGCCCCGCAGAAGCACCGCGCCGACTTGGCGGGAAATGCCCGTCATGGCCGCGCCGGGCATCTCCCGTGGGAATCACCGGGTTTTCCCTCTGACGCAACGTCAATGTGGCACCGTACTCTTGGGGGCAACCCATGCGAAGTCCCGGGGCTGGCCGCTTTTCCGGGCATACGAAGCCGGAGGGCTGGTGACCGGCTCTTGGGACGCCATGGGGAACAGGGCGTCACCGATACCCCCAAACCCCAGCATTAGGAGGCTACCATCATGAGAGTCGTACTCACTGCACTGGTGCTCCTGGGCCTGGCCTGCGCCGACCCCGAAGTCCTAGTCGAACCCATCGAGACGGATCCCGCCGGCACGGTAGTGTACAGCGGCCCTGAGGCGATCACCCGGTACACCGACATTCTCGAGAGCGAGTTGGCGAGCCCGCTGATGCTCGAGCGGATGGCCAGAGCGCACGGCATGTCGGTTGACGAGAGACGCAGAAAGGTGAACGAGGGCATCACCGTGCTTGGCAAAGCCGCTGCCATGCAGAGCAGCGGGGCGTGCGACGCCAGTTCCCGGTTCTTCTGGACCGACCTCAGCATTGCGATTCTGGATCCGCTGTTCGAGGGCCTCCCCGGCGAGGCGGTTGCGAGCGCGTTCACCATCGCCACCAAGCCGGCGATCCTGCGCAACTACGTCTACATCGAGACCGGCCGGGGAATCTATCCCGGTGGGCCGATGTACGATTCAGGCCTCGACAATGACGCGACCAGCGACCGTTGCGTGACCACCTGGCTGGTCCACTCGCCGACCGCGTTCGTCTACGCCGACGACGCGACGTGCTTCTGGATCTACGGCGAGTCGATGCACCGCATAGTGAAGGCCGGCCGGGACGAGGAGCGATACCACTCCAGTGTGGTCCAGGGTTGCTGGAACGGTCGAGGTCCGAGGAACCAGGGAATCTAGGGTCGTCCCCCCTGCTTCAATCCGATGAGGTGCCCGTCGCCTCGGGTAAAGCTGCCACCGACGCCCGCACCGAAGGCGCTGGCCGGCACCGGAAGAATCGGAGAGCGAGAGCCCGGCCCTCTCGAATCCCCCGCAGGTATTGGGGTTCGGGGGGGCGGGCTCATTTCTCGTTGGCACGCCCACCAACTCGCCCGAGCAATCGAGTCCCACTGCCCAATACCTCTGCACTTAGCCGATCGGCAGGTCCTCCAAATCGATAGTGACGTCGTGCCCGCAGAGCATCCCGGTCAGGGTGCCCATCAAGCTCGGGTCATCCGGGTTCGACAGGTCGGGTTCAGCGGTGAGCACCAGGTTGATGTTGCAGCTTCCCGAACGGCCGTCGTACTCCCACGCCAAGCCGCCGACGGTGGTGCCGGTGATGTCGAAGCTCTCGAAGAAACCGACGATCTCCGCGCTGATCTGCTCGCGGATGTTCGGGTCGCCGGTGAGGGTGAATTCGGCCCCGTTCTCGGCGACCACACAACCCATCGGATTGATCGTCACTTCCAGATTCAGCCGGACCGTGTCCCCCGCGAACTCCTCCTCGTCTTCACCATGGATTTCGGCCTCGGCCCGCCCTCCGAGAGGGCACTCGATCACGGCGCCGTTCTCCGTTTGGGAGACGACTACGGGGTCCTCCAGAGCCAGCAGCCCCCGGAAACCGGTGAACATGTCGACCGACTCCTCTTCCGTCAGGGTGTCCTCGGGCTCGACGGGGTCGTCGGTACACGCGGTCGCGCCTGGAACAAGCGCGACCAGAACTGCCAGTACAATCCTCTTGCTTCCCATTTACTTCTGCTCCTGGTGGCGGTGAGTTTCGTCGTATCCCTCGGCAAAGGTCCGGCACCCTTGAAGCAGGGTCGTCGCGCGAACCTGCTCGCTGGCCTAACCTAACCCATGCACACGCAACCGTCCGAGTCAGGTACCGTTTCGCCTACAGGCTGCACGTCCAGAGCGGCCCTGCGATAGCGGAGAACTCCCGTCATCCTTGCGGGGGAGATTCCCTCGACTGCGCCGTGACGGGGGATTTGCCGCTCAAGTGTCGGGGCCGGGTTCCTCTTCGCGTGCGAGAAGCCCCGCCGCGATCGCGAAGCGCACGATGTCGCGCCGCCCCTTGAGGTTCAGCTTCGACTTCGCGCGGGCGATGTAGCCCTCGACGGTCTTGGGACTGACGAACAGTTCCCCGGCGGCCTCCCTCGCCGAATAGCCCCGCGCGTACAGTTCGATCGCAGTGCGCTCCCGCCTTGAGAGCGCCGCGATGGAACCCGGGCCGGACTTCGAGGCTTCCGCCGTCCTCTGCCGGGCGATCAGGGCGGCGGCGCGGCGCGGCAAATAGGAGTGGCCGCGCGCCACCGCTTCGACGGCACCGATGAGATCGGTGTCGGCGGCCGACTTGTTCAGAAAGCCTGCGGCTCCAGCCTCCATGGCGGGCACAAGGAACTCGTCCTCGTCGTGGATGGTCAGCACCAGCACCTTGGTATCGAGTTCGAGCGCGGCGATGTTCCGGGTCGCCTGGACCCCGTCCATTCCAGGCATGGCGAGATCCATGATGACGATGTCGGGCTCCAGCGTCCGCGCCTTCGTCACGGCCTCTTCGCCCGACGACGCCTCACCCACCACATCCACATGGCCGGTCGCCTCGAGCAGGGCGCGAAGACCCGCACGCACGACCTCGTGGTCGTCGACCAGGAGCACACTGATCATCGCCGGTCCTCACTCATTCGCGCTCGTCTTCCGGTTCCGCGACCGGCACGGAGACACGAACCGTGGTTCCCTCGCCCGGCGAGGTCCGTATGTCGAGGTGGCCCCCGGTGAGCGCGGCACGCTCGCGCATGCCCGCGAGGCCGATGCAGCTCTCGCCCGAAAGCGTTTCGAGATCCGGCAGCGCGAACCCGCATCCCTCGTCGCGGACCGTCGCGATGAGGGCCTCTGCGGTCGACTCGAGCGTGACCGTGGCCTCGCCGACGCCCGAGTGGCGCACCGCGTTCATCAAGGCCTCCTGCACAATCCGGTAGAGCGCGAGCGCGGCGTTCTCGTCCATGGAACGGCCCACCCGCCCGAGCCTGGCGTGGACCGTGAACCCGTAGACCTCCTCGATGTCTCTGAGCGCGGAGCCGATCGCGGAGGAAAGCCCCTGGTGGTCCAGGGCCGGCGGCAGCAGTCCCCGGATCATCCGCTTCACCCCACGGATCGTGTCCGCGATCTCCGCGGCCATCCGCTCCCGCGCACGCTCCCTCTCCGTGTCGTCCTTCTCGTCCGCCAGCAGCTTCGCCCTGATCTTCAGTGCGACGAGCGACTGGAGGAACTCGTCGTGCAGTTCGCGCGACAGATGCCTCCGCTCCTGCTCGGCCCCGGTGATCATCATCCCCGACAGACGCCGCAACCGCTTCCAGCCGGTCATGTCACGAACCGCGCAGATCACATGCGGCTCGCCCGGCCCCAGCGCGGAGGGACTCAGGCTGATCTCGACCGGGATCGTCGTGCCGTCCTTTCGCAGGGCCTGCAGTTCGAGTTCCTGACCCATCGGACGCGGACGGGGCGACTCGTGGTAGCGCCGGCGATGGAGAACGTGCCGAGCGCGGCTTGCCTCGGGAATCAGCCGTTCCACCGGCGAGCCCTCGATCTCGTCCCGGCCGTAGCCGAACATCGCGAGCGCCTGCCGGTTGAGGTCCCGGATCACTCCGTCCGCGTCCACCACCAGCATCGCGTCCGGCGACGCCTCGAACACGGCTGTGTAGTCCCGCTGGTTGAGCAAATCCGGTTCCCTCTGTTCCTGTGCGAACGCCGCCGTGAGGCGCGAGGCTTCCCGCCCGGTGCGAATCTCAATCATGAGACGGGTGCGACCGACGGTTGTCAAGGATCATTCCGTGCCACCCTTCGAGTCAGGAGAGTTTGGAGAGGGGGGCCGGGCCGGCCCCTCCCGCGCCGGGCACCTTCTGCGCACCAACGCGAGAAGCCTGCCACGGAGGCGATGCCCATGCCCCCGGTAGCAGGCTCTTCCGCGCGTCCCCCCACCTCGCGGGAAGGTTCCCGCCGGGTTCCTACCGCTTGACGACCTCGTCCGGCGGATCGGAGACTCCGGTCGTCGTCGGGGCCTGCGAGCCGATGGGGTCGGTCAGCGACGAACCCATGCAGGCCGCGGTCAGCAGCGCGATCGCGATCACGCCCACGGTTGCGAGTCGAGTGAGTGCCGTCTTCATCGTTTCTCTCCCTTTTGGAGGAATCTTGTTCATGCCGTCCCAGGCGTCTTCCCGGGGGGGCTGCCAAACTGGCAACTCCAATATCGGCAACGGATTTCAGCGCTACGAGAGGGAAAGCCCTGAGATTCTGACGGGTGATTTCCGGTCTTGCCGGGCGGGGAGATTCCCCCCGGCGCTGATGTAGGCAGGACCGGCGAGGGCCAGCGCAGACCCACCGAGTAGCCCAAGGGGGTCCTTCGGAGCCATGTGGCCGGTCACAGGTGCTCCCGGGCAGGAGGCTCTCCCGAGTCCTTTCGCGAAGATCCCGCACTACCGCTCGTCAACCTCGTCCGACGAAGCGGAGGCAACGGCGGGCGTCGGAATCTTCGAGTCGACGGGATCGGTCGGCAACGGATCAATGCAGGCCGAGGCCAGGAACACGAGCGCGATCGCGCCCGCGGCTGCGAGTCGGGTGACTGCCGTCTTCATCGGTCTTCCTTTCGAATGAGTCCTAGTCATGCCCGCCCCCCGGGCGGCTTCCCAAAACGGGGCGAGCCAAAACTGGCATCTCCAATATCGACAGCGCACTTCAGCGCCTCCCAGAGGAAAAGTCCTGAGATTATGACAGGTGATTTCCGGTCCCCCCGGGCGGGGAGATTCCCCCCACCAGTGAACGGGGTTCGGGCCCCCCGGGAGAAGGGGGAGGTTCATTGTCGCTGGGCTGGGGTTTGACGGGCGGGTGCCTGCCGGCAGGAGGGAGGAAGCTGTTCCCTGGGCAACCCCTACGGCCACGAAACCGCGAGCCGTGGTGCGCGGGTCCGGTGGAATCCGAACTGGGCCAGCTTATCGTAGTAGGCACCGGACCCATTGTCCTCTCGACGTGATTGCCAGCCATAGAAGCGACGGCCCGCAATCCAGTAGCACTCGGTCCGCGGCAAGTTCGGTCGGCTCCGGCTTCCCACGCAGTTCGTCAGCATCCGAAGCCCGGCACCGGGGTTGTCGTTCTCGCTCTGCCCGAGATTGCCGTCAGCGTATACCCGAAAGAAGGCCAACTCATTGCTGCCGCAGTGCTCAGCAATTCCCCAACCCAGGCCGCCGCCTTCACATGCCGCCTTCGATTTGTAGTTCGCGTGCTTGTTCTTCGCGACCCAGACGATGGGAGCCCCGCGGTATGAGTCCAGCTCGGTTGCGTCGAAACGGTCCGAGTGATCCGCGCCCCACCCCTCACCCAGATGAGCCGACAGGAAGACCTCCGTCATGTACCACGTCGGATCGCTCTGAGCCGCAACCTCGACGATCACGAACTCCGAGTCGCCGTTGTGAGCAGTGCAGATAGCGTGTGAGCAAACGCGACCGTGATCGCGGTGGTACCCGAACGCATAGAACACGAGGATCCGGTTTCCTGTGCTGGGGGTGACCGCATAGTACTCATCGCGAGTGATGTCGTCGGACGGATGAACCCGCATCCACGGGGCGAACGCCCGCGCTACCGTCAACTCGCACGCGTCGGTAAGCCCATCGCCATCGCTGTCCGTACCGGCCTGGCACTGCTCGATAGTCAGCCCGACATTATTCGCAACGAACGTCGAGCCGCCACCGCCAGGCCGAGGTCCTTCCGGACAGATCACCAACCCACAGTCCGTGTCCGCCGCCGAAGCCGCCGAAGTCGGTCCGGTGTCCACATCGTCAATGGGCTCGATGAAGTTGCCCGTGTCCATACAGGCGGACACCGAGGTCAGGAACACGAGCGCGATCGCGCCCGCGGTTGCGAGTCGAGTGAGTGCCGTCTTCATCGTTTCTCTCCCTTTTGGAGGAGTGTTGTCATACCGTCCCAAGGCGTCTTCCCGGGAAGCTGCCAACGCTGGCACCTCCAATATCGGCGGCGCGTATCAGCGCTCCCAGAGGAAAAGCGCTGAGATTCTGACGGGTGATTCCCGGTCCCCTGAGTGGGGGATTTCCCCCCACAGGGTAGGGGCGCAGGACCGGAATGGGTCAGGAGCGCAGCCCCGGCCCGACGATCGGGTACTTCGGGAGCCAGGTGTAAGACCACCGCACTCCTTGGGCCGGGTGGGTAGGCCAGAAGGTCGTCGATGGCCGGTTTGGTGTTCCTCGGCCGCTATCCGGGCACTCCAGTCTGGCGGTCTGTTGTCGTACCCCATACGTTGCAGCGCCAAATGGAGGCGCCATGCCGGACGCCGAACGCTGGGACCCGTCCCTTCAGTACCCGGATCACCCGTGGGCGGAAACGGCCGGAGCGTATCCCCCTTGTCTCTTCACGCGAACTGGACTGAGTGGGGGGCCATCGGCACGCACCGGCGTGTTGCTGGAAGGCGAACGCGGAGCTGGCGCCCAAGCGGGAGCTTCGGATCCAACATCGGAGCCCGAAAGGCAGGTTTACGCTGAGATGGGGGAAAGGTCCACTACCGTGAACGACAGTGGCATCATCGGGCAAGCCTACGGGCGGAAGATACACGCCCGCGAAGTGGTCGCCTTCGACGAAGCCGGGGACGGCTTGTGTTGGGTGCGCCTGAACCGGTTCGGCGCCGATTGGCTCCTGATTCGCTCCGACGCACGCGACGTGTCGCGCGCGGTGCGCAAGCTCCGCCAGATACCGGCGGGCGAGCAGTCGGAGCGGTTCCCGGAGGTCGGGCCGTAAAGTCCGACGACGGGGCAGACCGGCGGCGTTGATCGTCTTGGCGTTTGGCCGGTTGTTAGGCGGGCAGGCCCCGACCGGAAGGGGTGCCCAACCTCAACGTCCGGGATCGGTGCCGGGATGCTCCTTGGTGGCGGGAGGTCTTGCGGCCGCTTCCCTGCGGAAGGTGAGCCAGCGAAGGACGTAGACGCACCACACGAGCGACAGAAACGCCAGCAGGGTCAGCACGAGTTCCACGGACGAGGGGCGCCACAGCGCCAGACCCGCCGAAGCGACCGCCAAGACGATCATCGCGATGGAGGCGGGCAGATAGATCGAGCGGTGCCGAACCCAGGCCTCCAGTGTGCGCACTATGGCCGCGAGCGTTGCCAGGGCGAGGCCGACCGAGCCGGCGAGCACCCATGTGACGATCGCGGATGCCCGGGGTTCCTCGGCGTACTCGATCACGCCGGTCAACGCAGCGCCTGCCGTGGCGATCGCCATTGTCAGGGGAAGGTGCAGGAAGATCCAGGTGGGCAAGCCGCTGCGCCCCGCTCTTGGCCGTCGGTGGCCGACCAAGTCGAAGTAGACCCACCACAACCCGAACCCGATCCCCAGCGAAAGAAGGCCGGTGGTCATCGCGTGAACGCCGCGCGGTGAAGCATCGAGGCCGAGTACGACGCCGACCACGACCTCGCCCAGGACGATGATCGTGAACAGACCAAAGCGCTCGACGAGGGCAGCCGAGACGGCGGGTTGATCATACCACTCGGAGGCCGCCCGCGTGACGTACAGGCCCGTACAGAGCCACAGCAGCACGACGCCCACCCAGATCGGCAGTTGCAGGGCGGCCGGCGCAAACGCCGATCCGGCCATCGCCGCCGCCGCGAAGAGGAGGGTCGCGAGATAAGGACGCAATGTCCTTCGATACCCCTCCTCCCCCTGGAGAGTGACGCTGTACCAGAGCCACGCCAAGAGGCCAAGGAACACGCCGTACAGGATCGAGAATCCGTCGCGGCCCGCCGCTCCGTCGCCGGCATAGACGGCGAGCAGGGCGACGAGAAGCATCTGAACGAAGATGTAGGTGCGGCTCCGAATGTCTTCGCGCCCGTGGGAGTCGTGGTAGGCCGTGCCGTTCAGCCACGCGATCCATATCAGGCTGAACACGAGAGCGAACTCACCGACCGCGCTCCAGCTCATCTGGTGGGCGAGGTTGTGCGCGGTTCGTGCGATAAGCGCGACGTACACGAGGTCGTAGAACAACTCGATGAAGCCGACGCTCCTGTCCTCGATTACCTCGCTTGGCGGTCGCGGCGGCAGCCACAATCGGCGGATGCGGTGATTCGCTGGTCGAGGTCCTGTGTTCACGCTTCGGGTGATCCTTTGCGAGTGTCGGCTCGGTCCCCGGCGCCGAAGGGCAGGGCGTGGGCCGAGACCCATGCGCCGAAGTCGGTGCGGAGCGATTGCCACTCCGGGCGTCGCCCCGTGGTCGAGCACCCAAGATAGTCGATTCCGTTCAATTCAAAACCACCCGGACAGTCGCGGCCAGATCCCGGTGGGCCGCAGCACGTCCGGTGGGCCCGAGACGACACCTGAGCGATTCGGTTTGCGGGCTCGGAGAGACACAAAACGCCCGGCTGGAACGTCAAGCGGGCACGCCACGGCGGCCGCCGAGAATCCAGGCGTCCGCCAGCGCAATGTCCTCAATCGTCTCCCTGGCAGCCTGCCCCCGATTGGCCTGCATTGCGATGTCCAGCCAGACCCATGCCGCGCACCGCTCGAAGTCGGCCAGCCACCCCACGCTCTCCGGATACGCGAGGACGGCCGGAAGCAGAGCGCCGATCAACCAAGGGGGTTCGGGCGGTTCGACCAGCGGCGGCGCGTCGGGAGAGGCACCTCTGAGAAGCCATGTGGCTTCGCCGACCACGCGTCGCCAAGCGTCGTCGCGGCCCCGCGGCGCGTCGTGCTCGGCGCCCGCCGCAAACACGGCCACGGCCAAGCCGTTCGGACCGTAGACGCGCACCGACAGGCTGCCGGGCCGCTCCCGCGCGGTCATCACCCAGCCGGACACGCCGATGCCCACGGGCGCGGCCTCGAGCGCGCACGCAAGCGCCAGCAGAAAGCGAAGCTCCGAAGCCACCTGGTCGCCGACCTCGGACCGCAGCGACTCGCGCATGTGGCCATCGTGCGCCGTCACATGCAGCAGGGTCGGTACACTGACGGAGTCGGAAGGGTGCAGATCATCGTCGCGCCCGGTGACCGGTTGCCACCGAGCGGCCAACGCGCGCCGCGCCCGCCGGTCGCGGCTGTCCAGAGCGGTCTTCGGAGAACGTGCCAACTGTCACCTCGCAGCCGCTTGGCTCGATTCGGACGAAAGCCTACATTCCAAACTCTCCAAGGGAGCCGCCAGCGGCAAGCTGGGCGGACAGCCCCGCGCGGCGCTGGCCGATCTCAACCCTCTGACCAAGGAAGAGTCCGGTGATGACCGAACAACAACCCGAAGGATTCCTGCTCCGCCTTCTGGGCGGCCACTGCGGCCTCGCCGTCACGTTCTGGGCGTTCGGCCTGGGTGTGGGCATCGCCCAGGCATTGCTCGTCGGTCCCGTCGTTCGGGACTCCGAGGGCTGGCCGGTGTTCACCACGGTCGGGGTCTCCGTGGTCTTTCACATTCTGGTGTGGGTCGCGATCTGGAAGGCGGCGAATCGCTACGAGGGCCGGCCGGCGTGGTCCGTGCTCGCCAAAATCGCCGTGGCGTTGTGGATCGTCAGCGCAGTGGCGGCGGTGAGCCTTGCCCTGGTCGCACCGGGGCGGCTCGGGGGGGGCGGGTAAGGAAGAGTCCGGACTGCGATTGCCACTAGATCAGGCCGGCCCGCCGCAACCGGTCAAGCGGGTCGTCGTCGAGGGTCGGCGAGGACAGGACGCTCCGGGGGACGAACCACCAGCCGCTCGCGCGCTCAGGCGAAGGGAATCTGTTTCGGCGGCGCAACCGCCCGCACATGATTCTGGCGGGCTTCGAAGCCGCGCTGGCCGCGCCGCGCAGGAGAACGATCGCCGAGCCCCGAGAAAGGGATGCCGTCTGCATTCTGTTTGCCTCTCATCCTTCGTCTGTGAGTTGGGGGGAGGTCGTCAGGGGGGGTTCGCCCTGACGGAGGTAACGCGCCCGAGAAAAACGGGGGAGAGCCCCCCGGGCGCCACGGGCCGGTGGGGGAGGCTCTCCCGCGTCCTTCGGCGAGGAATCCCCGCCCTACCGCTTGACGACCTCGTCCGGCGGGTCGGCGAGCACGGAGGACGTGGTGGCCTGCGAGCCGATCGGGTCGGTCGGCGACGAGCCCATGCAGGCCGCAGTCAGCAGCGCGATCGCGATCACGCCCACGGTTGCGAGTCGAGTGAGTGCCGTCTTCATCGTTTCTCTCCCTTTTTGGAGGAATCCTTGTCATGCCGTCCCGGGGGCGTCTTCCCAAGAGGGCTGCCAAACTGGCAACTCCAATATCGGCAACGGATTTCAGCGCTACGAGAGGGAAAGCCCTGAGATTCTGACGGGTGATTTCCGGTCTTGCCGGGCGGGGAGATTCCCCCCAAGTCTGAGCCGGATTCTCCAGTGCGCCCCCATTGAGCTTCCTTGGTGGAACTCAGCCCGGCGGTTTCCCGCGAACGACGACTTCAGTGTTCCTGTTTCGGCCGCCGCGACCATCATGCCCGACAGGTGCCGCATCCGCCTCCAGCCACTCCCTCCAGACTGCGGGGAATCATCAGAGCGGTCCCGATCTGGATGCGCCGAGGCCGCACGTCCGGATTGGCCGTGCGCAAAGCGTCCAACGGAACAGCGTACCGTCGTGCGATGCGCTCCAGGGTTTCCCCCTGGACGACGGTGTGTTCACGAAGCGTGGAGCGTTCCCCGGCCGGGACTGTGGCGAGGCGGGCGAGAAACCGGTCGCCCGCGCCGACGGGGACCCGCAACGGCGTCGACCCGCCCGCCGGGACCAGACCGATGCGCAGGTGTGGGTTCAGGGTCCGGAATGCGTCTTCGGTGATGCCCGCGGCCTCGGCGAGGACATCCGCCGAAGCCACTCCCTCGACACGGACGACATCGAAACGCTCCGGCAAATCCCTTTCGGACGCCGCACGCGCTGTGACCGAGAGGTCGCCAGCCAAACGAACGCTCGCGAGGAACTTGGGAATGTAGTCCCGGGTCTCCTTGGGCAGCCCGTCGCGGATATGCCCGAAGAATGCGTCGTTGCGGGGCCGGGTTCCACCTTGCCGCCGGATCGCGCGCTCGATCCGCGTCGGCCCCGCATTGTAGGCCGCCAAGGCCAGATACCAGCACTGGAACCGGTCATGCAGAGCAGCCAGGTAGTCCAGCGCGGCCTGTGTGGCGGCGTACGCATCGAATCGCTGATCCACGAGGGAGTTGACCTCGAGCCCAAGCGACCGGGCGGTCTCGGGCATCAGTTGCCAGAGCCCGACCGCCCCCGCCGGTGAAACGGCCAAGTGATTGTAGTCGGCCTCGATGAGGGGGAGGTAGCGGAGCGAGGGCGGCAGGTCCCGCGCCGCCAACTCGGCGTCGATGTAGTCTTCGTACCTGCCCATCCGCTTCAGGCCGCGCCGGACCGGACCCCGCCCCGTGGTCCTCCAACGATTCAGCCACCGGGTGACCTCCTCCTCGATCGCCCCATCACCAGCCGATGGCGACCTGATCTCGACGTGGGCGTAGCAGGGACGACCGTCCAGGCCCTCGCAGATCCGCTCGGTCCCCGGCCCCGCGTCCTCGCTCTGGCCGATGGAACGAGCCGAGACGGAATCCGCGTCCAGAATGTTCACCCTTGCGGGCATCAGGGCCAGAACCACGGCGGCGATGACGAGAACGAATCGAGTCAGCCACTTGTCCATGAGAAACCCTTTTCGGATGATGTGGTCGGTGCTTCCGCAAGCGGTATTCGGGATGCGGACTATGGCGGTGCGTCCAATGAATGGGCGATGCGACCCGGCGCTCCCAGAGGAAAAACCCGTGACTTGTGACGGGAGAATCCCGCATGCGTCGTGCGGGGAGAATCCCTCCCCACTGTGGTTGTTGAGCGGCGCCGGGAGCGTGGCGTGCCTGTCGGCAACCCCGCGTGGAGGCGGCGGGAGGGGCGCATTGCCTGGCGTGGCGGAGGGCGAGCGGCCGCCTATGGAACCTCGTCCCCGTTGGCACCGACGGGCGGTTACACAGCCGGTCCCATCCGGCGGCAAACGCTCGCACGTTGGCGCGGCGTCCCCGACGTTCGCCGTGGCGGTCGAACGCGGTGGGAAGATGGACCGAGTGTCGCTTCTGCGGCGAACCCCCCCGGAAAAAGGCCGACCACCAAGTTTGTTTCCTAGTTGAACCAGGGGCAGTGCCTGGAAGCGTCGCTGGCTTGCGCCAGCCGGACGGTAACGAAGCTGCCCAGATATGCCTCCGAGCCCAAGTCCGTCCGGCAGTATTCCCACTCGTCAAAGATGGGATCCCAGATCGAGTAGATGACGAACCATTCTCCGGGAGGAACCCGCAGCCGGAAGTGCCCGCCATCGCCGGTGTAGCCGACCGCCTTGCAGGAGCCCAAGGTGAAGCCGTCGTCGTCGTACGGGCAGTACGACACCCGGACTCCTTCGTCCGGGCCTTCGGCCGAATGGCTGGTTACCTGCCCGGTGATGAAGCCGTGACGGGTGGGAAGGAGCCTAACCGAGTCTACCACGGCTCCCCCGCAGGTCAGTTCGGGCGTCCACCAGCCCAATGAATCCACCGGCCCTTGCATCCTGCACGCCGCTCCGTCGTGTTCTCGGGTGAGTTCGGCAAGCATGTGAAACGGAGCATCTGCGGAATCTCGCGTCATGAACCCGCCCAAGAGGCCGCGATACGGATCGTAGTGCCAGCGCGCCGAGTCGTTCATCACGGTCAGGATACCATCCGCGCGCCCGGACCCGTCGATTTCGGTGAACACCGCATAGGTCACCGAGTCGGTGCTGTCGGCAGCAATCCCTTGCGGAGCTTCCCCACTGCGAGGATGCGGAGCTTCGGCGCCGTGGGAACCCGCCCAGGCATACTCATGGACCAGAGGAACCTCCGGCCCGATTTCGATGCACCCCGCTATCACGGCCAGCACCAGCAGGATCAAAGCTGGCTTCTTCATGGTCTTGCCTCTTCCTTCTTTGGAAACCGTGGGATAGGGCCGTCGGGCCATGTTCACCAACCGTGCAGGAAGACCGGCCCCAAGGCCGGCCTGCTACGGGTCTGGATGAGCGGCTCGGAAGCTAACCGGCTCCCATGTGGCAACGCCAGAACTGTCCGCGCGGTCGGAGACGCCCCGGCTCGACCTCCGTGGCGACCGAGGGGGTTACCGGGTCGAAGGAAGAGCCAGGTTCCGCTTGCCCTTTCCCTCCTCGCGGGGAAGCCTGTGCCAAGTGTCCTATTGCCACCGCCGCGCCGGACGCGAAAAGCCCCCGGCGCTCGCTGTCCCGCTCTCGGATTCCCCATTCCACTGAAGACCTGTTGCGGGGGAAAGCGGCGCGCCGGGGGCGGTTCCCTTTCTCGGTGGCGGGTGATCTGGCTCCCTCGTTGTGGACCCGCCCCCGTTACCGTCGGGGAGGGTCAGTTAGGGTCGCCGGTCCCCCCCTCCTCGTCGGCACAGTGCACATGAAGGGCGATGATGACGACCCGAAATCCGCCGTCTTCGTCGCGCACGAGGATGCTTACGTCCTCGTCCTCAGCGTCGCAATCCTCGTCCTCTTCCGCCGCCTTCTTGCACTCCTTGAACGCATTGTACTCCTCGGCCGAACCGCCCGTGACGAATTCGCAGCGTGGTTCCGGCGTGTCACCATCCGCCGCCCAGTCGCCGGGCGGCTTGCGCCGCACCGCCTTGATCTCCCCAGGTTGGAACAGCGTGTTCCCATCCGGCGTGGCGGCCCACAACCGCAGATGTCGCCGGACCACATCCGGATCCTGCCCCTGAGCGACGTTCAGCCGCCTGCTCGTCGTCGGACCGCGCGGCTGTGACAGAATATCCGTCACCAGCTCGAACTCGGTCGGCTCCTCGATCGCAGGCGGTTCCACCACGGTGTCACTGCAGGCAAACAGGCCGGCGATGACCACAACGGGGATGACCAGTCCCTTCATGGTGGCGGTAGCGAGTCGTGTGAGTGCCGTCTTCATGGTTTCCTCCCCTCTTCGGATAGGAATCTGTCATGCGACCCAAGCGGCTTCTTGGGTGCAACTGGACTGAAGCCCCCAAGATTCGCCACGCGTTTGAGCGCTCCTAGAGGGAAAACCCTGAGATTCTGACGGGTGATTCCCGGCGCGGCGGGCGGGGAGATTCCCCCCAGTCGGCGAATGGGTCCGTTGCGCCGCACGCGCGGACCCTCTTGCCGGCGAATCGGTTTGCGCGGCGGACCGCGCACACCTTGCGGTCGGACTTCTGGGGAAGCCCGGCTTCCGTGCGGAACTCCCAGCCGCGCGGACCCTTGCGGCAGCCCCTCCCGCCAGCCATGCTTCCCTGCTCACGGAAACGCTGGCGCAAGAGGAAACGAGGCTTCGACGGGTAGCGGCGGGACTGCGCGACCGGCGGTGAACAGAGGCAAAGGCGATGAGAGCGACGGGCATGTTCCTGCTGGCAGCCCTGCTGGCATGCACCGACACGACCGCACCGGAAGAGTATACCGATCTGGCGGGCCAGTACGTGGGCACGGGCGCGTGGCGCGCGGACGGGCTCGCGAACATGTCGGTGCTTGACCTGACGGTCGAACAGCAAGGCGATTCGATCTTCGGCGCCGGCCTGATCTCCGGGGTCATCCTGACCGACGAGGAGACCGTCTGGTACGACAGCGACTATGAGTTCGGCGGGAAGGTGGGCGTCGGTGAGCCGCTCTCTCTGGAAGTGAGCTTCAACAGCGGCTGCGTGTGGAATACCTACCATGGCTACGTCACTGCCGGTGGTGACCTCGTGCTGAACGGGACCGCTCTGGGTACGGATGACGATTGCGAGTTCACCGGCAACGACTCGGAGGGCTTCATGTACCTGGGAAGAGTGAGCCGCGAGACCGGGGAGGGCTAGCCCGAGCACCACGCGATGGGGCGCGAAACGATCCCCTCGGTGGCGGGGTGGCCATATGGGTTCCATATTGCTAATCGTACTGTGCGCCGAGCCAAGCTGAGGCACAGGGTGTACTCGCGACCGTAAAGGACGGCCTGCATGCTGACATCCCTGACATCCGCGACACGTCGTTGGCTCATCGTGGTGCTGTCCTCGACTGCGCCGGCACTGACCGGGTGCGGAAAGACCACCGCGCCGGAACCCCTGATGACCGACGCCGAAGCCGCCGCGCTGGTTCAGGGCTTGTACGGCGGGGAGTTGCTGGTCCACGGCGAAATCTTCCATCTCGGCCCCTATCCCGCCCCTGTGCTGTTGCCGGATCCGTTGGTCAACGCGACGATTCCATGCGCCGATGGCGGCGGCGCCACCTTCAAGGGAGTGGCGGCCTCCAGGTTACACACGGGACAGGTTACCGCAGAGGTGTCCGGTTCGCTGGCCGCCAAGAACTGCGCGTTCCGCAGCGACGGGCTGCGGCTCGTGGTGGACAGCGACGGTTTGGCGCAGTCGATTCGAGTCACCTTGGTGCCACGACTTGCCAGTATCCTGCTTGAGGCGGAGTCCGCGGGCACGCTGGACTGGGCGGCCGGCCAGCGCAGCGGTCGCTGTGAAGTGGCGAACGTGGTGACGAGCCGGATTGCGCTGGAAGTCGTGTCGCGGGGTGCTGCTCCCGTGGCGCAGATTTCGGGGACGGTATGCGGGCGCGAGATCGACCGCGAACTCCTATTGGTTGCGGGCTCCTGAAACCCGACCCGCAACGCGACTTCGCCGCAGGGCCTGCCCGTCAACCGATGGGGAAGGTCACGCCTGCCCGAAGTGTCAGGAGCCGGGTCTTGGAGTCGTCCTGGTCCACGGAGGCGAGCCCGAGCGAGTAGACTGCATCGATCCCCAGCCGCAGGCTGCCGGAGAGAGGGACCTCGACCCCTCCGCCGAATGCCAATCCGGAGTCGAGTGTGTTGAAGTCGAAATCGGAAAAGTCCGCATCGTCGCACGGGGCGCTGAAATCGAACCCCTGGCCGGCAGCCTCCACATCGCACGAGAGCCGCAATCCGATCCACGGTCCGGCCATCACACCGAAGGAGATGCCTCGATCGCTTGACGTGGCCACCCGGGCCATGGCGTCGAACTGGATGTAGTCGAGGCTCAGGGTGATCCTGTCGCCCCCGGCCACGCCGCTGCCGCCCTTCTGAGCGTATGCGCCGCCGATCCTCAAGCTGAACATGCCGGATACGGGGACACCGAGTTCAAGTCCCGCGACGATGCGTGAAACGGACTCCTCCTCGACCGCGGCGTCCTCGATGGTCACGGTGGCGAATCCGACGCCGCCCTTCAGGCCGAGGGTCGTCTGAGCGGTCGCCGGAACTGCCGGCAGAACGAGTGCGATCAATACCGCAGGAATGAGATTGCGCGTGGCGGGCATCGTTGATTCTCCTCGTGGAGGAAGTTGGTCGAAAGCGAACTGGAACAGACCGCATCAGGTCCGTAACGTGCCCCCTCTCGGAGCACGGCTCCGAGTGTAACGGCATCCTGGGCGCTGCGGAAGGGCGGCGAATTCGCAGGTGGTCCGGCCGACTCATCGCCATCCCAATCCCGCGAAACAGACACAGCGCCTCAGACTGGCGAAGGCGATTTAGAACGGGCCGCCGGCGCCCTACCGAGTCATCCCGCGCTCGCCCCGAAGGTGGATGAATCCACCGGAGGTGGGTAGCGGAACCCGGTGGTCTCCTCCGTGAAACGCCAGAGTAGCTGCGCGAGGGCGTCGCTGGTTGCGGGACCGGAGACGGGGGAGGTGCGGCGGGCGGACCCGTAGATGCCGAAGCGGGGACCGTAGAAGCCCATCTTCCCGGCGGCCGGATCGGTGACGGCACGTAGTTGCGGAGCCACGCCAACGTCGACCGAAGAAGCGAGGAGGCGGGACAGCATGCCGCCCATTCCGCTCGATTGCTGCCGCTCGGTGCGGGTCAGGCCCGGATGCGCCGAGAGGGCGAGCGCGCTGGCGCCCGCAGAGTCAAACCGGCGTTGCAGTTCTCTCGTGAACAACAGGTTGGCGAGCTTGCTGGCGCCGTAGGCCTTCACGGGGTGGTACGGCCGCTTCCTCCAATCCAGATCGTCGAAGTCGAGGGTGCCGTACCGGTAGCCGCCGCTGGTCACCGTGCAGACGCGGGCGCCCGCGGTCGCGAGCAGCAGCGGGAGAAGATGCCCGGTGACCAGAAAGTGTCCGAAGTGATTCGTCGCCATGTGCATCTCGTGGCCCGCCGGGGTCCGTTGCAGGAAAGCGAGACTGACGACGCCCGCATTGTTGAGCAGGATGTCCAGCCGATCCGCGCGTGACGCAACGCGCTCGGCGAACCGTTCGATGCTCGCCGGATCTGTGAGATCCAGCTCGATCCCCTCGACACTCGTGCCCGGAACGTCGGATGCGATCGCGGCTGCGGCGGCCCGTCCCCGTGCCCCGCTGCGGCTGGTGAGGAAGACCCGCGCCCCCTTGCGGGCCAACTCGAGTGCGGATCTGTGGCCGAGTCCCGTGTTGCCCCCGGTCACGACGGCGGTGCGGCCACCGAGGTCGGGCATCTCTCGCAGCTTCCATCCGGACATTCCGCTCTCCATGCGAGATGTTCGACTGAGCGTGTCCCGGTCGGCCGGCTCGCGACGACCCGGGACACCGAATCCATAACGTAACCGATCCGGCCCACTCTCGAAGGGGTGCGACGGCACTGCTCACCGGAGGCCCCTCGGCCCCGGCGCCTGATTCGGCTGATGGCCCCGCTTCGGCCGGGGCCGTACATTGATGCCGCCATGGCACATCCCCACTGTCGATCCCGGGTTGTCGCGGCGGGTCTGGCCGCAATCGCATTGGGGGCTCTTTCGTGTAGTGACGGGAGCACGGAGCCCGAACCTGATCCGGCGCGCGCGACGACCGTGGCCGTGACGCCCGCGTCGGCGGAACTGGCCGCCTTGGGCGCGACGGTCGCCTTCGCTGCCGAGGTGCGTGACCAGCATGGCGCCCTGATGCCCAACGCCCCGGTATCGTGGTCGAGCAGCGAAGCGCTGGTCGGGGCGGTGGACGGGTCGGGACTCGCGACCGCGACGGGCAACGGATTGGCGACGATCACGGCGACGGCGGGCGAAGCGTCGGGAAGCGCCGCGTTGACCGTGCGGCAGGCGGTGAGCGCGGTCGCGGTCACAGGACCGCCCAACCCGATCGTGGAGAGGGACGCGGTGCTGTTTTCGGCGGTGGCTGCCGACGCGAACGGACATGCGGTGAACGACGCGGCCTTCGCTTGGGCATCGAGTGACACCACGGTCGCCGTGATCGACGACTCGGGACTGGCTACGGGCGTGGCTCCGGGCCGGGCAACGGCGACGGCAACGACGGCGGGGGTGTCCGGCAGCGCGGAGTTCGTGGTGGCCGCCGCGATACCCACCGCGATCATCGTGACTCCGGACACGGTCGTGCTCGCGGCGTTGGGGCGGACAAGGCAGTTGTCGGCGGAGGTGCGCGACCAGATCGCGCGCGCGATGGCGGGCGTGTCCGTTTCGTGGTCGAGCGTGGACGAAGCGGTCGCCGAAGTGGACTCGGCCGGACTGGTGAGTGCTGGCGGTGTGGGCGCAACCACGATCAGAGCGGCGGCAGGCGAAGCGACCGGCGCGGCAGCCGTGATCGTCGCGCAGCAGGTTGACACGGTCGTTGTGTCCCCGCCATCTGCCCGGCTCAGTCCCGGCGACACCGTGCGGCTGAGCGCCGAGGCGTTGGACGCGGAGGGCTACCTGGTGGAGGGCGCGCAGTTCGTCTGGTCGTCGAGCAACGACTCGGTCGCAACGGTGGACTCGATCGGACTGGTGCAGGCCGGCGACACGGGAACGGCCACGATCAAAGCGGCGGCCGGAGAGGTCGCGGGCGCTGCCGAAATCACAGTGGCAAGCGACAACGCGGCGAGTGATGACCGGGCGGTGCTGGCCGCCCTCTACGAGGCGACCGACGGGCCGAACTGGACAAAAAGTGACGGCTGGATGACGGATGCACCGCTCAAGGACTGGAAGGGCATTTGGGTGGACGACGACGGACGGGTCGTTGTGCTTGTCCTCGAGAACAACAATCTCAAGGGCCGGATCCCGCCTGAGTTGGGCGATCTGACGCGCCTGGAAGCACTGTGGCTCAAGCGCAACAACCTGACCGGCACGATCCCTCCCGAACTCGGCAATCTTCCCGGTTTGGTCGAACTTTGGCTCGACGGCAATCAACTGTCCGGCCCGATCCCGCCGGAGCTGGGCGACCTTTCCGGCATGAAGGATCTCAGGCTCGGCCACAACCAACTGTCCGGCCCGATCCCGCCGGAGTTGGGCAGGCTTTCGCGCCTGGTCCACCTCAATCTCACCGGCAATGTCCTCACGGGCCCGATCCCCCCCGAACTGGGCGAACTCTCACGCTTGGCTGAACTCGCGCTCGGCGACAATCGCTTGACCGGCCCGGTCCCACCGTGGCTGGGCGAAATGTCCAGCCTCGAGGTGCTGTGGCTCGGCATCAACAACTTCACCGGGCCGATTCCGCCGGAGCTAGGCAGCCTTGCCAGCCTGAGGGATCTGGGACTCCACGCCAACGAACTGACCGGTTCCATCCCACCCGAACTGGGCACGCTTGCCGGACTGGAGGAACTGCTCCTCGGATGGAACCACCTGTCGGGACCCGTTCCGCCCGAACTCGGCGAGCTTGTCGCCTTGAGGAGGCTCGAACTCGGTCCCAACCGGCTCGTCGGGCCGATTCCGCCGGAGCTGGGCAACCTGACCGAGTTGCGGTACCTGAACGCTCAACGGAACGACCTGGGCGGCCCGGTGCCCGCCGAACTCGGCGACCTCGGCAAACTGGAAGTCCTGTGGCTTGTCGGCAACCCGAAACTGACCGGTCCGCTGCCGCCAACACTGACCAATCTGACATCCCTGAAGAAGATGACCCTGAGTTCGACCGACCTCTGCGTGCCGCAGACGACGGCGTTCGAGCAATGGGTGGCGGGATTGGACGAAGTGTGGGCCAGACCCTGCGGGATCGTTGTGGACGCCGACCGCAGAACTCTCAAACAAATCTACCGGTGGGCGAACGGCGACGACTGGAGCAACAACGAGAACTGGCTGACCGACACGCCGCTGGACGAGTGGCACGGCGTGACGGCGGACACGGCCGACGTGGTCTCGGGGCTGGACCTCGCGGACAACGGCCTGACCGGCATCCTCGCGTCGGAGACCGGGAATCTGGCGCACCTCCGGACGCTGGCACTCGGGGGCAACCCGGAACTCGGCGGTGAAGTGCCGGAGCGGATGCTGCGGCTGGCCCTGCTGTCGAAGCTGCGGCTGGACGGCACCGGGCTTTGCCTGCCGGGCGCGAAGCCGTTCCGGGATTGGGTGGGGCGGATCGAGGACGCGGAAGTCGAGACGTGCCCGGACGACCACGGCAACGATGCACAGGGCGCGACCGGTGCGAAACTCGGCGAACGGATCGAGGGCGAGCTGGAGAGCCACGGGGACGAGGACTGGTTCCGGCTCGAGGTCGCCGGGGCGGGGATGTTGACTCTGGCGTCGGAGGGCGACGCCGCCCTCCTCGGTGTGCTCTACGATGGCCGGGAAGAGTTCATGAGCCTCGATGACGAGGGCTCCCAATTGCAGATCGCGGTCAACGTCGATGCAGGCCCCCACTATGTTCGCGTGCTCGGGCTCCACACGGGTACGCGGGGATCCTACGCGATCACGAGTTCCCTCGAACCGCGAACCCCGGCCGTGGAGGCCTACCTCACACAATCCGTGCAATCGCACGACTTCGCGGTCCCGCTGGTGGCGAACGAGGAGGCGCTGCTGCGCGTGTTCGTGATGGCCGACTCCGGGGTGGTCGCGTCGATGCCGCCGGTCCGGGCGACCTTCTACCGGGACGGCACCGAGACGCACTCGGTGTGGATCGACGGGAGTTCCGGGCAGGTGCCCTGGGAAATGGCCGAGGGCGACCTGGACCGCACGGCGAACGTCGCGGTGCCGGCCGACGTTATCGTGCCCGGCACGGAGATGGTGGTCGAGGTCGACCCGGACAACACGCTGGACACCTCGCTCGGGATCGGCGGTCGGATTCCGGAGGAAGGCCGCATGGCGCTCGACATACGGGCCATGCAGTCCTTCAACGTGACGGCCGTACCGTTCCTTTGGCAGGAGAAGCCCGACTCGTCGGGTCTCAGGGCCACGGCCGGCCTCACTGCGGAACACCAAGTGTTCTACGAGACCCGCGAGTGGCTCCCGGTCGCCGATATGGAGGTCGCGGTGCGCGAGGCGGTGCTTGTGGACTACGACCCGAAGGAGAACATGGGCAAGGTGCTGGACGATCTGGCCCTCGTGTACGCGGCCGACACCGCGTCCGGCTACTACATGGGCGTGCCGCCGTGGATCGACGGGGGCGTGCTCGGAGTTGCGTACATCGGCAGTCATCTGAGCGTATCGAATTTCGACGGGCACACCATCGCGCACGAGTTCGGGCACAACCTGTCGCTCAGCCATTCTCCGTGCGGGGGCGCCCAGGGCGTCGACGGCAGGTTCCCCCACGCCAACGGACGCATCGGAGCATGGGGATACGACCGGTTGACCGGCACACTCGTCGATCCGGGCGCCAAGGACCTCATGACGTATTGCCGCGCCAACGACAGGATCAGCGACTACACCTACACGAAGGCGCTCCGCTACCGGAATCCGAACGCCACCTCGGCAGCCGCCACACGGAGCCCCGAGCGGACACTGGTGGTGCGCGGGGGCGTCGAGGACGGCCGCTTGAGGATCGAACCCGCGTTCGTCCTGGACGCGCGGCCCGCGCTGCCCGAACAGGGCGGGCCGTACCGGCTGGTCGGCTCCGACCACCGTGGCGGCGAACTGTTCGCGCTCCGGTTCGCCATGCGCGAGGTGACCGACATCGGGACCTCCGCCGCCGGGTTCCTTTTCGCGATTCCCGTCGAGGACGGGTGGGCCGAGGCGCTCGCGACGATCACGCTCTCCGGCCCGGAGGGATCGGTCGCGCTCGAGGCCGCCGACACGTCGGGACCGGCCACCACACTGGTTCTGGACGAGGCGACCCGCCGGATCGTGGCGATCCTCCACGACACGCCGCTCGCCCGGGTCGCGGCCGACGGCGCCGGCGCGGACCTCCCCCCGGCCACGGCGCTGTCGAGCCGCGGGATCCCGAGCCCCCGGGATTGGCGGCGATAGGCGGATCGGGGCCGGGGAGATCCCTCGGGCGTCCGCATCCGCCCAACCACACTCCGTCCTCGGGCCACGGGCGAGCGGTATTCGGGGGAGCCGAAGGGGGGCGGGGAGACCGCGCACGCGCGAGCCCGCGTGAAGAGCGATAAAGGCACGGCTTGCGCCAGGATTGCCGGGCCATCAAGGTTCGGCGGCTCCGAGAGCCGGACACTCGATTCGAAAACGTTCCTGCATGCCCGGAGAAGCCATCGCCCATGCCCGGTTGGACACTTGATGACATGCCTCGTCTCGACGACCGTACGGCCGTAGTGACCGGTGGAAGCGCGGGACTCGGCTACAGATCCGCACTCGAACTCGCGTGCAGGGGCGCGCGGGTCCTTCTCACCAGCCGCAGCGAGGCCAGAGCGCGGGCCGCAGCCGGGGCGATTCTGGCCGACCTGCCCGGCGCAAGGGTCGAGGGTCTCGCGCTCGACCTCACAGATCCGGCGGGCATCGAGCGGTTCGCCGGACGCGTTTCGGCACGGACGCGCCGGCTCGACGTTCTGCTGAACAACGCGGCCGCGGTGGGTCTTGCCGCGCTGCAACGGACTCCGCTGGGCCACGAGATGCACATCGCCACGAACCACTACGGCCACTTCTTGGTCACCGGCCACCTGCTTCCGCTTCTGGTCGCGACGCCGGGCGCAAGGGTGGTCACCGTCACGAGCGCGGCGTATCTGGCAGGCGCCATCGACCTGGACGATCTCGACTGGCGCAAGCGGCCCTACAACGGCAGCAAGGCATACAGCGACAGCAAGCTGGCCAATCTGCTGTTCGCGCGCGAGTTGCAGAGTCGGCTGGATGCAGCGGGTGCCTCGGCTCTCTCGCTTGCGGCTCACCCGGGCATGACGGCGACGGGGAGTCAACGTCCGGTGGGAATCGGCGGGGCGCTGGCCCGCCTGCTCTTCCCTCCGGTGGAAGCCGGCGTGCGCCCGCAGTTGCGCGCGGCAACCGACCCGGCGGCGGAGAAGCTGGACTTCTACGGTCCCCGCTTCGGCCTTCGGGGTGCGCCGCGCAGAATCCGCATGCGGGGGAATGCGGGCAGCGACGCACTTGCGCGTCACCTCTGGGACGTTACGGCAGAGATCACGGACTTCCGGTACGCGGGTCGGCCGGCTCGGCCGCCAAGACGCTGACGGCACCAGCACTGCGTCTACATCTACCGGTCGGATCGGTCTTGCGTATGTGTTGCGCCGCAACGACGCGTTCCCGATAATGGTGCGGCTTGGGTGTGCTTGCGAGTTGGAAACCTGAAGAGGGGTAATCAACTGCCGGGGGAGGAGCCTCAAATGAGCGGACACTCGAACTCTGGACCGGGGCGGTGAGCGGGCGCGAAACGCTGGACCGGGTCGTTGCCGAAATGCTCGCCAGCCCGCCGGTCCGGCCGTGGGACAAGCCCTCGGTCATCTCCCGCTGGCCGGGGCTGTATCTGTACTCCGAGGCGGACGGGCGGCACGTCTTTGTGGGCCAGACTCGAACGAACATCCGGCAGCGGGTGCGCCAGCACAGCGCGATCACCCTTCCGTCGCGCCAGAGCCTCCCGGCCGCCTTCGCCGTCCAGCTCGCGCGGCGCAAATATCCGGGGTTCATGGAGTTCGTCATCGGCGAGATGGTCCGCGCCCGTGACATGGACGTGCGCTGGCACGAGATCTTCGACCCCGAGTTGCGCAAAGCGGCCACGCAGCACGCCATCAACGTGCTCCGGCCGTACGCGAACTCGGAAACGGACGTGGCGGAGCGGCCGGAATGAGCACGCAGGGTCGGCCCCGAGACGTGTCCGCCGAACCGTCTCGCGGAACCGGACATCTCCGGAACCACTCGCCGCCGATTACGCTCCTGCCCATTCGCGGTCCAGAGCCGGATCCCAATTCGCGGCCTCAACGGAACTGCCGTCTTGACGTACCGGTGACTTCCGAACTCCGCGACCGGCTCCACGAGGCGGCCGAAGGGGTTCAGGACCCGGCCGACAACTGGTGGGATCGGCTCGACGCCGGCGCGGTCGTCCGCGAAGTCCTGCGGTCCGCCCTCGGCATGCCCACCACCGACGAGGGGCGGACGCTCGAGCGGCTGGCCGCATGGCGGCACGGCGACCGCCGAACCGTGGGAGACGCCGAATGAGCGTGGGGAACGGTCCCTTGCGCGGGCGGCTGCAATTGGGCACTCCCGAAGTGCCGGAACAGCCCCACAGGGGGGCCGAGGGCCGCCCGGCGGAGGTCGAAACCGGTGTTTCCGGCGATGCCGGCGCGTGCCTGGAACACTGGGCGGCCGACACCGGCAACGTTCGCACGGCCCTGCGCTCCGAGGTCGACGCGGCCGCGCTCGCTGCGCTGGCGCCCATGGTCGCGGCGGGCGCGGGATGCGTCCCCGGCTTCGATGGCTGGACGTGGACCGCCTGGAGGAACGCCCAAGCCCTGTGCTGGCGCGTCCATGCGCCGGACGGCTCGAAGGTGCTCCGGTGCGCTGCGTCCCCCGGCGGCGACCGTTCCGCATGGCAGACCACCGCCGACGCGGCCAGCATCGCGGGCGGCGTGGACCCCGCCTCCAGTCCGCCGGACGGTCCCTGGCTGCTCGTGGCTCTCCAGGTCGGTGCGGCGGCCCATCGCGAGGCCGCGGCCCGGCTTCCACAGTTCTGCGAGTGCCTCGCGTGGACGTGGATCGGGTGATGAGAACGGTGCCGCTCCAGTCTGGTCGGCAACCATGGCACCCGGCCCTTCGCCCCAGGGCCACGGAGGACGCGGCGGCCACGCACTCGCCCCGCCGGATGTAACGGTTCACCATGACACCCCGAAAGCCGCCCGGCCTGGCCGAACCGCGCACGCGCAACCCGATCGACGCGAGCGACTGGCTCGTCATCGTCTTCCTTGCCGCCATCGCGGTGATACTGGTCTGCTACCACGTGGTCCCAGGATGACAGCAAAGACCACGCCCCCCGCGCGGGGGATTTGACTTCGAGCGAATGATCCCGGACCCCGTCCTCTGCGCACTCGCGCTGATCCCTTCGGCGGCACTCGCCCTCGCGTTCGGGCGTGCCCGCAAACGCGCCCAGGCCGCAGAACGCGAGACGCGCAAGACGAAAGCGATCCTCGATTCACTCCAGCGGGCCAACTCGACCGAGATCGCCCGGCGCATCCGCTACGAGCAGCTCTACAATGCCGAGAAGAAGGAAAGGGACGCACTGGCGTCCGAGCGCGACCGGCTTGTCCGCACACTGGCCGGGGCAGAGGCGGAGCCTGTGGGGCAACCGGCCCTCTCCGGCAGACACGATGGCGACGACTGACCCCCCCAAGTCCGGGGGAAAGGCCGCGCGGCGCGCACAGGCTTCCCGTTCTGTCAAGCTGCGGGCCTCGTCAACGATGCGACGTGTCGTCCGGCCCAACTGCAATTCAGGGGCGGGACTCCGTGGCCGGGCCGGCTTGACCCTGCGGAGTCGCAACCGGATTCGTCGATGCCTCTTGGGGGAGAGAGAACAGACACAGCGGAACAGCCGTCGCCCGGCTGGTCAGACCCCGAGCGAAATACTTGGGGTCCGTCGGCTCAACACCCCGCAGTTCGCGAAGAAGCGACAGCCACCGGCGATCGGGCCACCACTCCCCCAGGCGCTCGTGAAGCCAGCATTCCTTGTTCGACAACAGGACACGCCCGTCCTCGACCTTCAGGCCCGCAGTTCCGAGAAGCCGGATGGCCGCCTTGACGACCTTCGATTTACGGCGGGACTCGGGTGACGTGCCTCTGACGACCTGGGCAACAACTGCATCAACCGCCAGACTGGCCCCGTCCGGTCCCGGCAGCCTGGCCGAACACACGCGCTCGATCACATCATGAGCTTCCGCCCGCGTCTGCGCGTGCCGCGCCTTCCCCGGTTTCAGCCACCGCAACACCGCCTCGGAGCCCTCCCGCAGCCGCAGGTCATTGAATCCGGTCGGCTTGCCTTCGAGATCGACGAAATCCGGGACCGCAAGGCTTCCCCCAACTCGCTTCGCCGCCGCCACGGCCAAGTCCAATCCAAGATTACGCACCAGGCGCCCAGACCGGTCGACATAGGTCCAACGCTCGTTAATGGCGCAGATGACCATACGCGCTTTCGGGAACCCGCGTCTATACGATTCCGCGACCTCTTTGAGTTCGAATCCACCGTCCGGACCCAACACGACTGATCCGGTGGCATCGTGAATCGTCCACCCGTTGGTCCACCCCTCGCAGATGTAGAGCGTGTTCGTACGCTGCAGGTCGGCCTTCGTGCCAAACGCAAAATGCGTGACCTCGGCTTCGAGCCGCCTGATCAGGTACGAGACGCGACCCTTGGCGTCGACGAGCATGAGATTGGCGATAACACTTCTGTTCTTGAGCGAGTACAACGGAATGACCAGCGAAGACTCGTGGATTCTGACGTTACGAGGTGCTTTGATCCCGTTCTCGTCCAGAAAGGGGTGTAACACGCATGGCCGCGCGTTTCGCCACAGCGCCGCAGCGTCTGCGCGGGTCCGTCTTGACTCTGCCGTCCGGTCTTCAGTCTTGGCAGTGCTCATTGGCATTCCTCCGTAATGTCCATCTCAGGCAGCGAGTTAGGCGTGGGCACGGCCGGATGCACCTTAAAGGGTTACGCTTACGCTCTTGCCGGACCGCCACACCGTTACGGCCAAAATCTAACGCGTAAGGCATGACGGATTCCACCTCCTCTCGGCGCTCAAGACTCCATAACGCGTGGATGGCCGCCGCCGCCGGGATCGGGGAGGCCGCACGGCTCGGGGGCCGACGCGATCGCGGACGCCCGCAGGGACGGCGACCGCCGCCACCATCGGACTGCGGGCCACCGGGCGGCTCGCTCCGGGTTTCGGGGGCCGCCATTTCTCAATGGGCCAGCCGGCGGGGCCAGTCTGGTAGCTATGCAGCAGGCCGGGGGATGAACCACACCGGACCATGCCCGCCCACTACGGACGGCAGGCCAGCGCCCGGTCCGGCCGCTGGGCGTGACGGCTGGACGCAAGACGCCCCCGGCGCTCGCCGTTCGGAGCACCGGGGGCGGTTCCTTCCCCTCGGTTGCTGGCGGGTCTAGCCGCCGCCGGGGCTTCTCCGCCCAGTAGCACCCGTAGTAGCGGATGCGCGGGTCTTCGGTCCCGTCCTTCCGCTTCGCTTCGTTGCAGGCCATCGGCGCGCCCCGGTGCTCCGCCCCGATGAACGGCAGGTATTCCGCCGGGGGCGCGAGACAGCCAGAGTCCGCCCGGTCCATCGGTTCGGGGCGTTCCGACCCATGGGCCTCAATTCAAGAAACCCACACGCAACACGCGCACTGAGTGGACGCCTAGGTCGTCGGTGTGAACACCAGCGACGCGCTCGCTATCACCGGCCATGAGCGTGAGCCCTGGGGGAAGCTCGACGGTGCCGATGTACTCGTAGCTGTCACCATCGAACAGATCGTAGAGTACGAGCGTCCAGTTGCCATCGCCGACCGGCGGAGCGAGATCGTCGCCTACTCCGATGCCGCGGCGCACCCATACCGCCCCACCGGGCGGACCGCCGAGCGTACTGACCACGACCGGAAAAGGGTCGCCATACACCATGGAATTGGCGATGGACCGGTCAAGCTCTGTGGTTGCGGTTGCGAGACCCTCGGCACGGATCGCGTCGTTGAACGCCTCCGTGGGTCCACGCAGCGTAACGTCGCGCGTCGCACTCCCGAGCTTCCGGCCGCTCGATGCGTCGAGCACGGTCAGGTCGTATTCGTCGTTTACGCCAACGACGATGCGACCTTGGCCGAGGTCGGAGAGAAGCGCATGTACTGCGCCAAGCTGGAAACTGCCGGGAGGCAGCCCGGGCCTTGGGGCGGTCCAAAGCACATCGCCGTCGGGCACACGCATGACCTGCTCACGCACACCCTCCTCACCCATGACGGCCTCAAGGCCCCTCACCGGTCTTATCCGGGCAACGACGCCACCCTGTGCGTCGAACGCGAGGTCCAGCATGGCTACGTCAGCCACATGCGATCTGACCGGCTCTCCGCCGAGCGTAAACATGTCGATGCGCTGGAAGCTGCGAATCGCCACCATCCCTGCGTCGGACACAGCCACGCTGACAGGTCTGGCCTCGAACTCGCCTGGCCCCTGACCTTCCGCCCCCCACCGTGTGATTTCGGTGCCGGAGCGGTCGAGTACGCTTACTGCGAAATTGTCACGATCGACGACGACCAAGTGGCCGTTCGGGGCGAACGCCATTGAAGTGATCCGTGCGAACTGGCGCTCGTGACTCTCGTCGCCAGTGTGAAATGACTCGGTGAACTCCGTGTCAAGCATCCACGGCTTGGGTGCCGCATGGCCCGGCCGCTCATCCGTGCAGGCCGGGCCCGCTAGTGCCAGAAGTGTGGCAATGACGAGCCCGGCCAACTGGCGTCCCATTACTCGAATTCGTATGGGAGACACACGGACGCGTAGGTGGACGCGTGGGAGCTGCATGCCCGGGCCAGCCTCCTTGCCTCGTCACGCTCCTCCTCAGTGCTCGCCGACCCGGCGGCCTCGATCGCCGCATCGCACACGGCCTTCCAGGTCTCGCGCATCTGATCGCAGAGTTCGTCGGTCTGGGCAGTGGCCGGCGGCGTGTCGCTGCTGACTACCAGCAGGGAGGCCAAGGTGAAACAAACAGCGATGAACCTCTTCATTGGACTGCTCCTTCCTGAAGAGTAAAGTAGATGGTGGCGACCCACTGGGTCAATCAATCAAGTGAATCCGCTGGGAGCGCCAACTGGTGATTAGAGTATCGCCATCGCGGTCCCGACCAGCTACAGGGAAATCCCGCGTTTTATGACGGGGAAAACCCTCGACCCTCCGGCGGGGGAAATCCCCCGCAAGTGGCGCGCCCCCGCGTCCTGCGGCGCGCGTTCTCTGTCTCCCCAGGGCCGGGCGGCCACTGCCCCGCCTGTGGCGCGGTGTGGTGACGGGGGCGATGATTCCGGAGTGATGGGGAGCCGTCGGAATGCCCAGCCGTCGGCGACCCCTTATAACGCCCGTCACCCAACGCTGTCTGCCACGATGTGGGACCGGGCGACTCGCAGTTCCTCTTCCCACACCGTTCGGGTTCCTTTCTAGCCGAAGGCCTCTGGGCTTGAACGTTCCCGGCCGGACGCAAGACGCCCCCGGCGCTCGCCGTTCGGAGCACCGGGGCGGTCCCCTTCCCTCGGTTGTTGGCGGGTCTAGCCGCCGGGCTTCTCCGCCCAATAGCACCCGTAGTAGCGGATGCGCGGGTCTTCGGTCCCGTCCGTCCGCTTCGCTTCGTTGCAGGCCAGCGGCGAGCCCCGATGCTCCGCGCCGATGAACGGCAGATACTCCGCCGGGGGCGCAAGGCAGTCCGTGTCGGCCCGGTCCATCGGTTCGGGACGTTCCGCCCCGTGGGCCATCAGCGCGCTTGTGAACGTGCAGGAATCCGACAGGTCCGCGTCCTCGCCTTCGCCCTTCGGAAGCATCACCACCAGATCACCGGCCAGAATCTCGGACGCGAACCGGAGCCCCGAGCGGTAGTCGTCCCACACCACGGCCGCCCGCACCCGGTGCGCCCCGGCCTCGCCCTCGACGTCCTCGACCACCACCCACACCGGAACCCCCGCGCCCTCGTAGGTCGTCGTGTCGGGCGGGGTCTCCTGGGCCGTCGCCGGGAACGCCCACAGCACCGCCAGAACGGCGGCAATCGTCGTCTTTGCCGTCTTCATAGGTCCGTCCCCTCCGGTTAGTTGCTGCATTCGGTGTACGTCTCCAATTCGGGGAGGGTGGTCACCTCTTTCCAAGAGCCGTTGTCCACCCGCGTCCCGATCTTGACGTGAGTGACATTTCCGTACTCGTCCACCTCGTCCCATTCCAACCTCCACTCAATCTCCCATTTGGGCACCCACACCATTTTCGTCTTCGTCACCCACCGCGTCTTTTCCTCGCAAACCGGCGTCGGCTCGCCGCCCCCGTTCGGCTCGTCCTCCTCCTCGGGTGGCTTCAACTCCGCGCACGATTCGGCCGTGTATGCGTTGAAGGTGCCACTGTGGGTGTACCCGATATGGTGCGCGGACTCGTGCAGCAGCGTCGCCAAGCCCATAGCGGGGTTTTCGTAGAGATCCCGGTCGAAGGCGGCGACTTGAGTAGTGTCGCCGTTTGCTAACGCGACGTCCGAATAATACTCGCCCCACATGCCCGCGTTGTTCCCAAGAAGCCAGTGAACCTCCGAAAACAGCATGTCCGCGGCGCTTTCCATCTCCGCGCACTCGTCATGTTGGGTGAGATCCCATTCGGCGCGGCCCAACAGGCTCCCGAACCACGACCGGGTGACGCTGTCGCCGTAAGCACTCATTTGCGCCACGTTCGTCCAGCCATCCGGAGCCAAATGCCGTTGAATGGACTCTATGGTTTGGGCGTAGAGGACGGCGGAAGCTGTGACAAGGGCCGCTACCGCCGCCAGCAACGCCAGCCGCGCGCGCATCATCGTTTCCGCTCCGGCGAACGCTGGGCCGGTGTCGGCAACCGCCCCTCGGCCCGCATCTGCGCCCGGTGCTCTTCCCATTGCCGTTGTTGATCCGGACGGCGCAGCCGCTTCACGGCTTCGTGATACTCGATCCGCCCGTGAAGGTGCTCCGGAAGCTGGTGCTCATATTGCCACCACACATCGGACACCGTCTTCCGGTAATGGCCCTCGTAGATGTAGTGGCTCCCGGGGTAACCGGCATCGCGCCAGCGCGCCATTTGGGGGTCGGAAAAGTCTTCGTCCGGGAGATACCCGTCTCCAACACCGAACCGGGCTCCGTAGGTCCGTCCGTTCACTACGTTGATGCCGTAGACGCCACCCATTCCGGGAAACTCTGCCCCCAGTTCCTGCCTCCGCCGACTCGACACCTTATCGCCGATCTGGAGGGGCCAGCCGTCCGGGGCGTAGATCGCCGGGTCTCCGGGCTCGGGCTCGGGCGCGTCGGCGACGGAACCGGGGCCGTCTTCGGTGCAGGCTGCGGTGAGGGTGAGGGTTGCGGCCATCAGGGCCAGGGCGATTGAGTTGGTCCAGTTCTTCATGAGATTCCGCCTTTCCGGTAGCGGTGAACGTGCGGGGACTGCCTTCCGGAACTATACACCGCTCACGGCTTCTGGACCAGTTCCGGCTAGGGTCCGTCCCCTGTCTCGGTCACGGCCCGCACGGCAAGGCCGGGCCGTCTTGTCAAGACACTCGGTTATGGAGGAAACCCCACACTGCGTTCCCGCTTGTTCGCCGGTGAGCGCGGGCGGTAGCTGGCCGCCCGGCCTACTGATACCGGCTCTTGTATTCGGCGGGCGGCCCGGCGAAGTCGCCGGAAGGCCTCCACAACCGAAGGGTCTTGACGGCGGGCAACCTACACCCCGCCACACTTCCGCGCAAGTCGGGACTCTCTCCGCTCAACGATCCTTCACGTTCTTGGCAAGGCTCCGCCAAGCGCTCGGCCCGCTTCCCGGCCCCGCCTGTGTGGCGCGGTGTGGTGACGAGGACGATGATTCTGGAGTGATGGGAGCGTCGGTATGCCAGCCGTCGGAGACTCCTAACGCCCTGTTACCCAGTGCTGTCGCCACGAACATAGGAGCGGAGGACTCGCAGTTCCCTTTTCTACACCCTGCGGGTTTCCTCTACAGGTCTCGCCTGCGCATGCTGAGGAACGCCCGGCCGAGAAAGAACGCGCAGTAGGCCATCGCCGCGATGGCGAGCACCCTGACTTCGAGAAACGCGAGAGGCGCGAGTCCCAGTTCCGCACGCTCCGCGTTCACCTCGGCCAGCACCCTGGGATAGTGGGCCAGATCCTCCCCGAGATCCTCGACCAGATTGAATAGAAGGAAGTCCGTCACGACGCGCAGGACCTCGATTCCCGATCCCAACATCAGCCCAACGACGGCCTCCTCGGCGAAGACGTACAGAAGCAGGACAGCCAACGCGGATCCCGATGATCGCAGATGCACCGACAGCGTCAGCCCGGCGCTCCCGAGGACCAGCATGCCCAAGGCAAGACCACACATGTAGCTGAGATCACTCGGCCGCAGGAATCCGGGGCCGCCCTCGCCGGGGCTGAGCATCGTGGCGCCGGCGCCGATCAGCACGGTGGTGGCCATCAGCAGCGCAACCAGCCCGGCGAGCAGCATGACCTTCCCGCCGAGAACCTCTCCCTTGCTGAGTCCGTCCATCACGCTCTGGCGCGCCGTGCGCCATGAGAACTCGGGCGCGAAGAGCAGGATCATCAATGCGCCGGCAACGAACGGTCCGAGCCCGGTTGCCGCGCCCAGGATTTCCGGCCAGCTCTCCGGCAGAGCATGGACCGCGTTCGGATCACGGTGGGCGTTACGGACCCTTTCGACCGCGGGAACCGCCGTGAAAGCGGCGTATGCGCCCACCGCTACCCAGAAGGCGCGCCGCTTGACCGCCTTGAGCCATTCGATCCGCAGAAGCACCCACATCGCGGCGCCGGCCCGTGGCTTCACGCTTCAGGCACTGCTCCCATCGCGGCTCTTCTCGTAATCGTTCAGAGCCCGCGTCACCGCGTTTCGGATCCACTCCGCCGGGGTCATGCCGCTTTCCCGCGCGGCGTCATCGATTCGGTGCCGGTACCCGTCGGGCAGTCGCAGACTGTACGCCTCCGGAAAGTAGGTCTTTTTCATCGTGAAATGGATTCTCCTGGCAGGATCAGGTGGGCGGGGAAAAGCGAACGTAGCAGGCACGGCGCGCACTCGGCAAGCGCGCTTGGCACACCGCCCCCGCCCTGGGCAGAATCCGTCGGCCCCCGGTATCGGTCCCAGCACCAAGGAAGGTCGCTGTGGCGCGAAGAGCGCGGCGATCCACCGGGCGTGGGGGCATGCGGACACGACCTTGGTTGAATCGAGGTCGGCTTCGACTTGACACGTCCGGTCCCGGCGCCTCACGTTGACGCATATCCAGCCTTCCGCCCTTCCCCGGGCCACACCCTGAGACCCGATGAAGTGGCCGGCGGCATACCAGCCCATGACCCGACACCGGAGGATCTCGCCCGCTGTGCAGTCGATTGCCCGACAGGTCAGTGAAGAACGGCAGGCCCATGGGTTCACGAAGGCCCGAATAGGCCGGCGGGTGCGTATCACACGGTTCATCGTCGCGACGGCCGAGCGGCAATTGCCGAGCACGTCGGCGGGCATCTTCGTCGCGCTCGCAACACTGCTCGTCGTTGTCGCGTGCATCCCGCCAGCACCGGAGGGAATGCGCACTCTTGGACACTTGGACGCCCGAGCGCTGTACCATGGCGCCTCGGTGCCCGTGTGGGTGGTCGTCAGGCAGGAAGGACAGGATACAGTCCGTGTGGACGTTGCGGTGATGTGGGACGATCGCCGATCCGGTCTGAGGTTTGCACAGAACGTTCGCAGGGGCGAACTCGTTGTGAGTTTGCCCGCAGCCGATCGGGGCAGGGATTGCAGATACACGGGAATGCTCACGCATGGATCGAAGGGCTACACCAATATCGGCAGTGTCGATGACGAATGCGTCGCGCAACCGATCGCCTCCATTCCCGAGGTGGTCGTTCGGCACCGCGGTTCACCGATGAAGTGCGCACTGGGCCGGAGGACCGACGGCATCGAGGATCCGAACTTCCGGGCTTTCGGGTGCTATTGGGCGAGACCCCCCGGGAACGGCGCGGGCAGCTCCAGGCGCTCCCAAGGGGCGGGCCGCTCCGCTCAAGACCGTGTTTCCGCCGGAGTTGGAGTTTCTGACCAATGAACGTACACTCCCGCGCTACCGCCCTCATGTTCGTTCCCGCGCTACCGGCGCTCTGCTTCGGTGTGGGCTGTGCGGAGGGAGGCATCGAACGCTCACCGGGTGATGTCCCGACCTTCCATGGCACGATCGACCTGGAGTTCGGGGAGATCGAAGGTGAAGATCCCTATCTCTTCACGAGGATTGAGTCGATCGTCGAGGACACGCGCGGGCGTCTGATCGTCGCCGACCTGCAGTCGCACGAGGTGCGGGTCTTCGGTTCCGAGGGCGACTTCCAGTTCCGCTTCGGCGGTCAGGGAGAGGGACCGGGCGAACTGACGCAACCCTGCTGTCTCGCGTTCGGGCCGGAGGGCAGGCTGTGGGTGCGAGAGAGTACCCGGTACAGTGTGTTCCGGCTGGACAGCGCGAGTGCCGAGTATGACGGTGGAGCCAGGATCGCTCATGTGGGGATCGGCATGGTCGCCCCGATCACCTTCGACGCCCAAGGCCGGCTTGTCGACATCGGATCGCTGATGACGGACGACGGAGGTGCCATCGCACGTTTCCATCACGGTTCCGGCGGAGCCGTGGACACGGTCATCATGTCCAGTCCGGAGACGTTCGGGATGGGCTCGACCACCGTTGAACGCATGATAGGCGACACCCCGGCAATGTTCTTCGTGTACCAACCGTACGGCCCGCTGTGGGTTCACGCGCACAGCCCCGGCGGGGCGTGGGCCGAAGCGGTCACCTCGGAGTACTCGGTCACGCTCCACCACCCGGATGGGACTGTCTCGCGGGTCGAGAGGCCACAGCAGCTTGGCCCTCCCCTCAGCCCATCCGAACGCGAGGGCGCTCAGGCCGCGATCGACCGCGACCTCGAGCGGTTCGATCTCCGCGACCATCCTTTCGGGATTCCCGAACGCAAACCGCCGCTCGCCGACATGTTCTTTGATCGGTCCGGTCGCTTGTGGGTCGAGAAGACGGCCGCAGATGGGGAGGAGATGCGTGAAGCCGATGTCTACGCTGGGTCCGCGCTGGTGGCCCGGTATCGCTGGCCGCGCAGCGTCAGCGTTGGAGATGTCCCTTGGGTTACCGAGTCTGCGCTATACGGTACGACACGGGACTCCCTCGATGTACGGCGCGTGGCGCGAGTGCGGTTCGGTCCCGGTTCCTGACGGCGCGGCGAGCCGCCGTACGATGGTCGAACGTTGACGCTTGGCAGGAACAAGACGGCGCCCCCCCCGACCAAGTGCCCCGTCCGCTCGGCTGCGGCTCAAGCACTCGGCGCAGACTCCGGGCAACCCACTTGCCGGAGCAAAACGTCGGACTATGTTGGCCACGCAGCCTCCGCTCCCGTTCACCCGGAAAGGAATCACGATGAGGACCAGCACGTCGTTCGTTACCATCTCGTCAGCCCTTCTCACGGCCGCCCTCGCCGTGTCCCCGGCCCTCGCTGCGCAGGAGGTCGTCGAGGTCACCGGGCGGGACCAGCGCCTCGAACCCGAATTCGAGGAGGTCTACCGGGTCGGCGTACTTGAGGGTGAGTCCTGGGAGATGTTCGGCGAGGTTTCCAAGGTGGCCTTCGACGCCGACGGGAACCTGTATGTCTTTGACGGGGCAACCCGGTTGATGGGTTCCGGAAGCCTGCGGGTCCTGGTGTTCGACGCCGCTGGAGGCTTCCTGCACGAGTTCGGATCCTCCGGCGGAGGTCCCGGCGAGTTCAACCGGCCGAACGGGTTCGCGGTGTTGCGGGACGGAACCGTGGTCGTGAGCGATGTCGGCCACCGCGCCTTCCAGCTTCTCTATGCTTCCGGCGGTCTGGTCCGCATGGTCCGCGTCGGCGACGGCCTCGCCGGAATGTCGGTGCTCGGGGAGATACTGCCCGATCCGCGCGGCGCGGCCGTGTTCGCCGGCGCCGTCGGGGGGCCGGGGGTCACCATATCGGGCGCAGGTGCCGGTCCCGTGGCCCCGCCGACTTCCCGTCCGGTCATTCGCGTCGGACTCGAGGGCGAGACCATGCAGACGGACACCGTGGTTCACGGCTGGCTGCCCACGCGAAGCGAAATGAGCGATCTCGCACCGAACAACGTGCCCGCCCAGGTTCGGGAAATGATGAGCCGAATGTCCATGCCCACGGTGTTCGAGCCCGAGATGCTCGTGGGCGTGTTACCGAACGGGGGGATCGTTCACTCCGACTCCTCGACCTGGACGCTCAAGATCACCCCACCCGGAGCGACGGAAGTTGCTCGAATCATCCAGCGGCCCTTCCAGCCCGAGCCCGTGACACCCGAAGTCGAGAAGGAGTTTCTGGAAAGGCGGGCTGCCGCCTGGCAAGAGTCGGGGGGCATGGGGCCGGTCTCGGGCAGACGAATGATGTTCGTCGAAGGTGGAAGGGGCGCCAATCCGAATCCCGGTCCGACGTCATCCTTCCAGATCGAGGAAAGATTCTACCACGAATTGCCCGTGCTCCGCGGGCTTGCCGCTTCTTGGGACGGCCGCATTTGGGTGCAGCGCCGGGGCGATGAGCCGGATGAGAACGGACCCATCGACATCGTGACCGCCGGGGGCGATTACTTGGGCACCTACCCGACCGGCGCGACCGCGATGCCGGACGCCTTCGGTCCCGGCGGACTGGCGGCGTTCATCGAGCTGGACGAGTTGGGCGTGGCCAGCGTGGTGGTGCGCCGGCTGCCCGTGCACGTTCGCTGAGGACTAACGCTTCAGGCGGTACAACCGCACGTATTGCACGTCCAGTTCGTCGGTCCAGACGCCGAGGATGTAGTCGTCGCCGATCCGCAGGTACGGTGCCTGATACTGGATGTATCCGCGGTCGAGTCCCGGGGGCGCCGATACCCTGCCCAGCCACAGTCCGTCCGGGGCGAAGACTTCGAACGGCGGCGGATCCGCTCCCGCCACATAGTGAGGGGTGATCCAAAGGCTGCCCGTCGCATCCACATGCACGGAGCGCAGCACCGGCAGGTAGGGCGCCCTGGGCATGGCCGTCCACCCCTGCCTGAGAAGCGCCACCTGCTCCGGGGGTGCGTCCCCGGGGTTCCCGAAGGCTTCCTCGACAATGCCGTCCAGCAGACTCTGAAAGACCGCCTCGGTCGCCTCGCGTGGCGCCACGTCGCGCCGCACCAAGCCGAGCAGCGAGCCGTCGGCCGGCGATACGATCCGCACGGCGTAGGCTTCGGTGTCGATCACCGCGAGCCGCCCGGCAGCAGCCCCGTACTCGGGCCCGTTGCCGAACACATAGTTGCTGTGACGGTAGTGGTCTTCGGCGGGCCACTCGACCATTGCCTCGCCGCCCGGCACGCTCAGAAGCGACGTGCCCCGTCCGTCCGTGAGATCCAGGGCCACCACCCGTTCCTCCGGCCAGCGCACGATGCCCGAAGGGGCTCCCCCGGCGCCCAGATCGAGAAAGCGCAGGATGAGCCGCCCATCCACGACCCCGACCGCCTTGTCGGGCGCCGAGCCCGTCGTCGTCGCCAGCTCCGGTACCAGGACCGGAAGCGTCCTGACCGGCTGTCCCCCGGGAGTGAAGACCTGCACGCGCAGCAGCCAACTGTCGTAGGCAACCAGCGAATCACCGGCCATGCGGCCCAGAAAGTCCAGGCTCCGGAACTCGCCGGGCCCCTCTCCCTCCCTGCCCGCGCGCCATTGGAAGGTGCCCCCGGCATCGTAGCTGCGCAGTTCGAAAGCACCGCCATCCGCCACGACGATGTCGCCGTTCGTCTGGCGAACCGCGGCAACCACATCGGCAAACTGGTACTCGGCGGGACCGTCGACACTGCCGATCGCCACCTCTCGGTTCGGCCGCCACGATCCATCCCTCGCCCGGGCCCCACAGCGGCGGTTACGGCCTGCGCGACGGCAACGCCGGCCGAATCGGTTCGAAGCGTGCCGGCCGGCGCCGGCCGGGTGTCGCAGGCCAGGAGGCCGTGAAGGCACACTGCCAAGAGCATGGCGACCCGGGCTTCCGTGACAGACACGGGTTGGCGCGAGCGGGGCGGGATTTCGTGTCGAGGCGCCCACCCCTCCGCCCCGCCTCGTAGTCGAGGATCCACGACCACCTTTTCGGCGGCGGCGCGGCGTGGCCGAGTTCCGCGCGATGCCTGCGCCCCGGTCATTCGGCGCTGCGGACCGCCAGCGTCACGGCCCTGCGCTGCCGGCCTGCCCAATTCGGAATCTCCTTGATGAACGACGAACGAAAGCGGAAGGTATCCCCTCGCCTGCCACGCCCGCAATCGTTCCCCTCCGCGTCGCGGCGGCCCCTCACTCGATTTGCTCTCGCGCCCCGGACACGCTCCCGGCTTGCTCGATGGCCGCGATCTTCCGGTTCATCGAGTCCAGCAGTCCCACGGCCTGCAACGCCTTGAAGTAGGTGCCCGCCGCCGTGCCCAGGGTGCCGCATTCGAGACAAATGACCGTGGACCGGCTGACGGCGATGCGCTCGGCCAGCTCCACCTGGGTCAGGCCCAGATTCTCGCGCGCGGCGCGTATCCTCTTGCCAAGGCGGGCAACGGCGTCTCCGACTTCCGCCGGCGGCGAATGGACGATCGGGGAGCGGCGACTCACACCAAGTTCGATTCCTTGCGTTCAGTTCGCCGTTATGTGGATCTCGTCGGCGCGCCGGTCGATGCCGATGGGAACGGCGAGACCCCTAATGCGCCGCGCTGTCCAGACGTGAAATACGCTCAGCGGCACAAGTCCGGGCAAGAGGGAGCAGTCTCCCGGCGTGCGGTAGAAGGCCATATGCACCCCCACGGACGCGGTGGTCTTCAAGAGCGTCCTCTCCCGCGCGGCTGCATTCCGCGCCTTCGTTAGCATTCGCAACCGACCTCCTCGTTGGTGCAAGACTGCCGACTCGTCGCAATGGCTCCAATCTGCGCCCGCGGCAGTCCCCGTCAAGCCTTGCCGGGTCGCGGCGACTCCCCCCGTAACCCCGGCACCCCGGACCGTAAGTTCCGCAAGCCACCGGTTTGCTCAAGCCCCAAAGCCGGCACCTAACCTAACGCCCCCCGACGGCTCGCGAGACAGGTCTGCTGAAAGGGTACGCCAGAACATTACGGACAGCCGGCGGGCGCGGCCCGGGTGCTCCCGCTGCACTTCATGCGCGTTACATTGGTCTTGCGAACCGCGTGTCCCAGCGTAACCTTGGGGGATCACACCCGCACCAACGCACGTTACAGAAAGGGAGCTTCGATGGCGATTCCAACCTTACGGCGAGATTCTGGCAGGAATGCCGGCAGACTGTTCGCCGGGTTCTGCGGCCGCGCCGCGCTGCTGTTGCTGCTGGCCGCGGCACCGGCGACCGCGCAGCAGACGGGAACCATCCGGGGCACGGTCGTCGACGGGTTCGGCGCCGCGATGCCCGGTGTCCGGGTGACGGTCGCCGACGCGGACGCGGAGGTCGTTACGAACGCCGAAGGCAGCTTCGAACTCACCGGGCTGGCACCCGGCGACCATGTTGTGACCGCCACCCTGTTCGGCTATCTGTCCCGCGAGCTTGAGGTCACGGTACGCGCCGGCGCCGTCGAAACGGTCCGGATCGTGTTGCAGCCTTCTTTCCAACTGGATCAGATCACCGTGGTGGCGGAAGAGCCAACGGTGTTTGCGCGCAACTTCGTCGCGCAGCCGATGATGCGGCAGCAGTCGAGCATCACGGCCGTGACTTCGGTGATCGACAACCTTCCCGGCGTCTCGGTCCAGGAGGGCGACCCGTACTCCTTCGACGACTGGTCGAGCAACGTGGTGATGCGCGGGTTCCAGTCGACGATCAACGACGCGCAGATCGGCACCACGATCGACGGGTTCCCGAACGGCACGTCGGACTACTGGAGCGGCGCGAAGGCGAGCCGGTTCGTCGACCCGATGAACCTCGGCGGCGTCGAGGTGTCGCAGGGAACCGCCGACATCGCGTCGCGCTCGGTCGAGGCGCTGGGCGGCACGCTCAACTTTCTGACGGCCGACCCGGCGGCGGAGCGGAGCCACACGGCGTCTGTCACGATCGGCGAGAACGAGGGCCAGCGGTTCGCCGCGCGGGTCGAGACCGGCTCGCTGTTCGGCGGCACGACGCGGGCCTGGATCGCCGCGATCCGCCAGGAGGCGACAGACTGGATGGAGGGCTCGGCCAGAAACGAGCGCGAGCACGTCGCCGCCAAGATCGTGTCCTCGCACGGAGCGGTGGACTTCACCGGCTACCTCTCGTACGACGAGATCCACGAGGATGTCTACCAGCGGCTCTACAGCGAGGCCGACTTCCGGGCCAACCCGCGCTGGGACCGGCTGATCGGCCAGTGGCCGGGCGTGCCCTACATGAACCAGTTCTACCGGCCCGGCTGGCAGACCCGGCGCAAGAACACGCTCGCCTACGCCAAGGCCGACTGGTCGGTCAGCGAGTTGATCTCGGTGAGCGCGGGCGCCTACCATCACCACAACTCGGGACGCGGCGACTGGCTGCCTCCCTACATCGTCGACGTGGTGGACGACGGCGGGGGACCGGAGTCGGAACTGGCGGGGGGCCGCAGGCCGGTGAGGGGCGGTGCCCAGCTCGGGGTGATCCGGTTCGTGGACGGCAACGGTGCGGCCGTTGGACCGACGCCCGGTTGCGCGTCGTCCTACATCTTCAACTACTACGGGTCGGGCGGGCCGGAGGTCGATCCGGCGTGCCACCCGGGGGCGAGCGCGGTTCAGTCGTACCGCCACAGCCACTACGGCAAGGACCGGCTCGGCATGAACGTCGACGGCGAGTGGTCGGTGCTCTTCGGCGGGGGCCGGGGCAGCGCGCTGCGCGCCGGCATCTGGTACGAGGGCTCGCGCCGCGACCTCGGCCGCGACTGGCACCGCATTCTGGACCCCGCGATCAACTTCAAGTGGGACGAGCGGCCCTATTGGCACCAATACGAATGGGACTTCCCGCAGAGCGTGTTCAAGTGGTACGTCGAGGAAACGCTGTACTTCGGCCCCTTCGAACTGGCCGCCGGCGTCAAGCAGTACCTCGTCTCCGTGTCGCGCGAGGACCAGTTCGGCATCGACCAACCACTTGATGTCAACTCCGACTCGAAGCTGCTCTTCTCCGGCGGCGTCACGTACGAGACACCGGTCGATGGCCTCGACCTGTTCGCGGGCTACGCCCAGAACTTCCGCGCGATCGGCAGCATCCTGCTCGAAGTGCCGGGCCGCAGCCTGGACCGTCTCGAGCCCGAGACCGCGTCGAATATCGATGTCGGTGTCCAGTATTCCGGCGAGAGGCTCGCGCTCAGCGCCACGCTGTACACCATCGACTTCCAGAACCGGATCTTCTTCCTCGGCCCGCAGACACCCGCAGGACCCAACTACCTCATCCCCGGCGGCGGTGCGTACTTCAACGCGGGCGGCATCGAGACGCGCGGCCTCGAGTTGGCCACCACGTTGGCGATGCCGGCCCGTACATCGCTCTACAGCGCGCTGACGCTCAACGACTCGAAGTACGTCGGGACCGACGATCCGCTCGTGGACGAGAGCCAGGGCATCGTGCCCGGCACCGACGTCACCGGTGTGCCGCCCCGGCTGTGGGTCGTCTCGCTCGACCGCGAAGGACCACCGCTCGGCGGCGGCCTGTCGGCCAAGTACACGGCTTCACGCCGCGTCAGCCTGACGGCCGACTGGCAGACCGACGCCTACTGGACCGTGGACGCCTACGTCACCTTCCAGGGCGAGGCGCTCGGCGACGTGTTCCGGTCCACGGAGTTCTCGATCGTGGCCAACAACCTGCTCGACACGGCCTATCTGTCCGCGATCACCGAGAACGCCGCCTGGCTGGGCGCGCCCCGAACCATATCCATGACCGCGACCGTCTCGTACTGACATACACGGGAGGCCCGGCCATCGAACCATGAGGAACGGGCGACACCGGCGAACCACGGCGGATGCGGGGCCGTGGAAGGGGCTGAATCCCGCAATGGCGCTGGCCGCCAAGGGTGTCGTGCTGGCCTTCGTCCTCGCCACGGTCCGGGACGTGGACGCCGCCGGCGCCGTGTTCGACCGCATCCGCGACTGGATCGAAGGCACGCTCGGCTGGTTCTATTTCCTCGTCGTCGGCGTCAACGTACTCGCTTGCCTGTTTCTCGTGTGCAGCCCGTTCGGCCGGATCCGGCTCGGCGATGACGGTTCCCGGCCCGAGTTCAGGACCTCAGCATGGCTCGCCATGCTGTTCTCGGCCGGCATCGGGATCGGACTGCTGTTCTTCTCCATCGCCGAACCGCTGTTCTACTTCGACAACAGCCAGAGCGCGGGCTACCCCAACAACCCGGCCGCCGATCTGGCCGGCGCCGTGGCGCTGGACGAGCCGCGCGCCGTGCACGCCATGCGCGTCGCCTACTTCCATTGGGGCATCCACGGCTGGTCCGTGTACGTCGTGGTCGGGCTGTGCCTGGCCTACTTCGGGTTCCGCAAGAAACTGCCGCTGACGCTCCGCTCCGCCCTGTACCCGATCGTCGGCGAGCGCATCTACGGCCCCACCGGCCATCTGGTGGACCTGCTGGCCGTGTTCGGCGGGGTCTTCGGCATCGCTACCTCCCTAGGCCTCGGGGCAAGCCAGATGGCCACCGGTCTGGACGTGCTGTTCGGTGTGGAACCGGGCGTCGCCACGCAGGTCGCGCTCATCGCCGCCATCTCGCTGGCGGCCACCCTGTCGGCGGTGTCCGGCGTCAGCCGCGGCATCCGCGTCCTGTCGGAGTGGAACATCCGCGTGAGCATCGTCCTGCTGGCATGCTTCGTGCTGCTGGGACCGTTCACCTGGCTCGCCGGATTCGTCGCGTCCTCGTTCGCCGAATACCTGTGGCGCCTGGTGCCCATGTCACTGTGGATCGCGGACGATCCGGAGCACGCGGCCTGGCAGAACGGTTGGACCATCTTCTACTGGGGCTGGTGGATCTCCTGGGCGCCCTTCGTCGGTACGTTCATCGCCCGCATCTCGCGCGGACGCACGCTGCGCGAGTTCATCCTGGGCGTGATGTTCGTCCCTGCCGGACTCGCGCTGCTCTGGTTCGGGATCTTCGGCGGCAACGCCATCCATCTGGAACTCAACGCCCCGGGCGGCGTCGGGACGGCCGGCATCATGGAACTGGTCAGGGGCGCCGACTACGAAGCCGCGCTCTACGCGACCATCGACCGCATGACCGACATCGGCTGGCTGGCCTGGGCGATGTCCGCCACGGCCACCCTCCTGCTGGTGACGTGGTTCGTTACGTCCTCGGACTCCGGCACGCTCGTCATCACCACCCTGCTGAGCATGGGCGACCCGCACCCGCCCCGGCGTTTCCGCATCGTCTGGGGGCTCGGCATCGGCGTCGTGGCCGCCGTGCTCCTGCTCGCCGACGGTCTACAGGCCCTGCAGACCGCGGCCATAGCCGCCGCCCTGCCCGTCAGCGTCGTGCTGTTGTTCATGATCGCCGGGCTGCTCAGGTCCCTGGCGCGGGAGCGCTGAACATGCAACCCCGGACACGTTGCTCGACCACCGATTTCGATCCACGCGGCTGCCGCTCCGAATGAGCGGCGAGGCCACTCCGGGGACGCCCCCCGAGTTGACCCGGGCCATGGCACGGTTGGGCAGGTACATCCGCGCGGCCAGAATCCGGCGTGGGCTCACTCAGCGGGATCTGGCCGGCCGCATGGGTGTGTCTCGCTTTTCGGTGATCAGACTCGAACGGGGGACGCCCGAGAGTTCGATGGGCATGTATGCCGGCGCGCTGGAGGCGCTGGACGTTCTGGAATTGCCGACAGGAGTCGCCGATCCAGCACCCTCGTCCATTAGCCAGCGCTTGCAGATAGCGACCAACGGCGGTCGGTCGCTGCATGACGTAGTTGCGTGGAGGACTTCGGGCGCGGCGAGCCGCCAGGTCGGGCCCGCTAATGCGCCCGGACGACCAAGCCTCTGGGGACGTGGGCGAAATGTCGGTTTCAGAGACCCTCGGAGAAGGGCACGCGTGGCCGCGACACTCCCGCCATTCACGTCCGACCTTCCCGCTTTCGCGGTACGGTCCAGCAGGGTCCATTACAACGGCAGGAAACGCAGATCGTGCAGCCCTGTAAGACTTTACGTGATTTCCTGCCGGGATTCAGACCCTTCCCAATCCGCCGAGACGGCAGACACCGAGCGTCCCTTGGTGCTGCGGGTCGCGTTCAACCGTCACACGGGCATCCACGAGACTTTCCGCAACGCCTGACCCACACGGTCGGGAGGGTTCGCCTCCTCCTGACCGTCTGCCGCTTCGATTCGCGAAGCGGGTCACAGTTCCAAGGGGGAGCATGATGACCGAGCAGGAGGTGAAGGCGCTGGCCGACGAGGTGCAGCGGGAGATGGACACGGAGTTCGAGAAGGCCAGCGTCGCCATGAAGCGGGCCAACGAGGCGCTCCAGCGGTTCGATGCCGCCCTGTGGGATGCGGGCGTCGAGGATGTGCTGAAGACCACGCCCAAGGCCGGTGGGATTCGGGAGAAGCAGGATGTGGCCGACACGCTTCACTACGTCCTGCGGCAGATCGCCACGTCGCCGGGAGGCGGCAAGGTCGCCGATGCCGTCTCGAAGACGCTCGCAGACGCCGAGATCGAGCGGGTCGCGTCGGACGGCAAGACGCATCCGCCGCGCCGCCGGGTGGTCATCAAGGGTCTGTCGGCCCTGATTGACAGGAAGCAGCAGCAGTTGCACCGCTTCGTCAAGCGGGCCGTCACCGACCTTCACCCGAAGTACAGCCTTGAGACGGACCCCGGCGGGATCGGGGGGGCGTACCGGAGGGTGCAGCGGGAGCGGGACATCTTCATTCACGCGCGCGACCTTGTGTAGCCGCCACACGCGACCGGGTGGGTCTCGAAAGCCCATCCGGTCCTTGGGTTGGACCTGCCAACCCTGACACGGCTTTCAAGGGGGAGAGCATGGTGTTACGGAGCGTCGTGAACGGTGTGAACCGTATCTACGACAACACGGACGATGAGCGGTTCCCGTTCTTCGTCGAGACGCCCCGCGGGGACTTCCACGTCAGCGACCTGTTGGGGGCGTGTGTGCTGGCCGAGCACGGCGGGCACATCGCCGCACTCAAGGTCAAACTGGAGTTGGTCCAGGAAGACGGTTTCATGACCGTCCACCGCTACGGGCCGTGGCGGATCGAACGCCAGTCCAACGGTTCCTACCGGATCACTCACACGCGCACGGGCGAGTGGGCGAACGTCGGGTTCGGCCTGAGCAACGTCCGCATCTGGTTGGCCGACGAGGAAGCGGAGGTGGCCGCATGACAAGGGTGCTGGCGAGGTTCTACACCGTGTCCCGCGATGCGGACGGGGACGCGAGCGTTGTGTTCCTTCGGGCGCAGACCGTTGACGATGCCATCAAGGAGGTGGCCGACAACGTTCACGACCTGCCCGACCAGACCCTTGACGTCTTTCGCTGGCGCACCGGCGAGGAGGTGGCTTCCTCAGTGGATGTCGAGGCGTAGGAACCTTCCCATCCGTGCCCTTCACACGGGCGCGGGTGGCTTGAGTCTGTGGCCGTTCGGGCCGCGACCGTTTACCACCATGGGGAGACGTCCATGAACCGTAGCGTGCTCCTGTTGGGTGGCTTGCTCCCGCTTCTGCCGCCGGGCGGGCAGGACTGGCGTCCTGCGCTTCCGACGGCTGGACCGGGGCGGGCCGAGATCAGGGCGAGGGCGAAGCGCAAGCGGAAGCGCAAGGCTGCCCGCAAGGCTCGCCGGGTCAACCGCATGGCTCGCCGCTGATGGCTCGGGGCGCGCACTCTCGCACGGTGCGCGCCTCAATGGGGGATCGACCGCCGGTCCCCGCGTACCGCCAACCGAAGGGGGAGAGTATGGCGGACATCTATTGCCCCAAGTGCGCCGAGCCTTGGGACATCTACAGCCTGCACGATGTGCCCGGCCTCACGTTCGACGAGGCTCGGGCGAAGTTCACGCGCGAGGGCTGCGAGACCTTCGATGCCAAGTGTACGGGCGACGACGAGTTGACCGAGGCCGACCGGCTGAAGGCCATGGCCGCGTCGGCAGTGATGGACATGTCGCCGCATCCTGACGATTGGGCGGCTGACATGGCCGACTTCGACCTGCTGATGTTCTGACGGGTCGCCCACCGCCCGAGGGGATTCACAAGCCTCTCGGGCGCTTCCGCAGTACCCACGTTCACCTTTGCATTGGGGGAGACCATGCAAACCGTGGAGGAAGTGCAGGAAGCGTTGCGTACCGCAACGCCGGTAACGTCGCTGGCGTCCTTGATCCGTGTCGGGATCGAGGATGGCCGGAAGATGCTGGCCGAGCGGCCAGACGTTCGACCGTACTACGCCATGTGGTTCAGGACGCCGACACTCGAAGACGGCAAGTGTACCGCGTGTCTCGCCGGTGGCGTGATGCTCGGGACGCTGGCCGGACTGAGCCGTCAACCGCTGGAGGACTACGGCACCGTCAACTCGAATGTGCTTGTGTCGCTCTACGAGGAGGCGCAGACGGACGCGCTGTGCGCTCTGGACCGGGTGCGGCAGGGCAACATCGACGGTGCGTACCGGGCGCTCCATGGCTGGTATGCGCCGGACGGGAAGCGTGACCCGCAGCGGGAAGCGTTCCGCGCTGACGTGCATCGGCTGTGCGACACCCGCCGTCGCCGCACCCCCGAGAACCGGCAGGGCCCCGAGGAGCCCATGTTCGAGACGCGCGGCATGTTCGAGCGGCATCTCGACAGCCTCGCCGAGCTGGCCGACGAGCTGGAGCGGATCGAACTGGCGGCAGCGTAAGGGAAAACGCCTCCGCCACCACGCCCCACAGGGTTCGGAGCCCTGTGCGGGCGCTTCCCGCAGTACCCCATTCACCTTCGCAAGAGGGGAGCACCATGCAGGACACGACGCAGACCGTCACCATCGAGCCGCACACGCCGACCCTAGACCCGTTCGGCAAGCGGGACGCGGTCTGGTACGTCCTCGCCTTCGGGGACGGCACCTATCACCGCAGCGGGCAGACGCCAACGGACAAGAAGCACTACGCCACCATGTGGCCGTCCGAGGCCAAGGCCCGCAAGGCCGCAGAGACCAACGGCTACCGAATCCGGTAGCGACCCGCGCCCGGCAGGTATCGCAGCCTGCCGGACGCTTGACCCGGCCATGGTGGCTCGGGCGAGTACCTGAACCATGGGGGAGACCATGACCATTCAGGAAGTGGTGTCCACGGTGCTCACGGACACGCTCACGATGGTGGGCAAGCCGGAGCGGTGGACGCAACGCGCTTGGGCGCGGGACGCGAAGGGACGGAGCATAGATCGGTGCGGATTGCTCACCGACAAGCCGCCGAAGTGCTTGTGCTTGGACGGTGCGCTACGCCGGGTGGTCTACCGCGACCGGAAGGAGTGGCTGATGGAGGCGGTGAAGGAGATCGCCCCCGATGCCGACGAGCACGACCGGCGCTTGTTCCCTTCTCAGGTCTATCGGTACGCACACGCGGCGCTGTGCGGGGCGTTCCGCGCGATCGTGCCCGGCGAGTGCTACGCGGACGACCTGTGGGCCTGGAATGACGAGACGACGCACACGGCTGTGGTCCACGCGCTCAAACTCGCTGTCACGCGCGAGAGGGCAGGGCTGGACCATGGCTGACATCGACCGGATGATCGACGACGACCGCGCCGTCCCCCGCATCATGGAGACGGAGAAGCGGGGCAAGCACCGCGTCACGCTGCGCCGCACCATGACGGGTTACATCGTCCTGTTCGACGGCTATCAGGTCTGCGAGACGGACGATTCGATGGTTGCCGTCCAATCGTACACGGTGGTCCGCAAGGTCATGATGGTGCTCACCCCCATGACCTGACCCCGCTCCCCGCTACGTCCCGAGGTTGCCGCAGCCTTCGGGACGCTTGGCCCGCCTCACGGTGAGAGCTACGACGCGGACCTGCGGGCTTCGCTGATCCGCGCGGCGGGACTCGAAGCGTAGCACCGGACACAACGGTGCGCGCCGGGGGTGTCAGAGCCTCCGGCGCGCCTGCCGTCTCTCCGTGTTGGAGGACGGATTCACCCCTCTGAACAGGAGGTAAGGGCCTATGTCCGAGAGCAAGGAAGCCTACACCGTGCTCAAGTGGTGGCTCGAAGGGGACACGGACGGGGCCGATCAGATCGTCGAGGCGCTGGTCCAGCCCAAGCCGACGCCGCTTCTGGTCGCCGCCGACGCCATCGTGACGCTCAACGGAACCGTGATCGCAAAGAGCGAGATGCGGTTCAGCGAGCACGAGGCCAGAGAGTGCGCGCTGGCCATGGCACGGGCCGCAATCGGGGCGCTCGAACAGGTGCATGGCAAGCGGGGCACCAAGGAGGGAGCGCACTATGGGCGTTGACATCTTCGGAAAGGCGTTCGACGCCGAGTACGAAGCCGACTCGAAGCTGTTCGACGAGATCGGAGCCGAGGCGCACCTGAACATGCCGCCCGAGGACCGCCCGTGGCAGCCGGGCAAGCCGGGGCGCTTCTTCCAGACGAGTTGGTGGACGTGGCGTCCGATGGCCGACTTCATCTGCAGGGAGTTTCCCGGTCTGGCGTCCGGCTGCACCTACTGGCAGTCAACCGAAGGGGACGGACTCGGTGCCCGCGCCGCCCGCGAGTTGGGCCGCAAGCTGAAGGCCATGGTCGAGGACGGCCGGATGGCCGACCTGATCGCGCTCCGCAACGCCGCACTCGACGAGGTGCCGGATCAGCCCTGCCAGTACTGCCGGGCAACCGGCAAGCGGACGGACATCAAGCCGCATCCGACCGTCTGCAACGCCTGCGGTGGCTCGGGCGCGCTTCGACCGGACGCCACGATCTACAGGTTCAATCTCGACGACATGAAGCGGTTCGCCGAGTTCTGCATTCACTCGGGCGGCTTCGAGATTCACTGACCGTCACCCCTTCTCCCCCACACCTGTCACGGTTCGCACTGTGGCGGGTGCTTGGCCCGGTCCCGCTCGGGGATCGGGCAGCACTGCCGAATACAGGAGGCAGCCGATGGACACAGGCAAGAAGGGGGTGGCCGACACGCTCACCTACCGCGACGGGGTGCGCGACGCGCTGAGCGGGATGCACGACTCGCGCGCGAGGGACATGAACGACAGCGACCTGCCGCACGACTATCTGGCGGGCCGGGACACGGCCATGGGCGTCCGGCAGATGGCCATTGAGCCGGACGGTCCCGAGAACCTCCGCGAGTACTGGCTCGGATTCGTGACCGCGCTTCGTCGCGAGTACTTCAACGACATCGACCCGTCCGACTGGTACGACGCCGGTGCGGAGGACGGCATGGTGGCGCTGGAGCGGGTGGAGGCGGGCGGTGTCATCGGCGGCTACACCGAGAGCGACCGGGGCTATCACTACACGAGCTACCGGGTGGCCGTGTTTTCCGAGGGTGGCCGTCTCTTGCGGACGCTCGGCCGTCACGCCGAGTGGCATGAAGCGGCGAAGGACCGCGACGCGCTGCGGGCGGTGGGCCGCATCGCCAAGGTCGAAGGCCAGCAGTACGCCTTCCCGCTCGGCGATGGCGGGCCGTCGCGCAAGTGGGTGGAGATCGAATCACTCTGACCCTGACGGGCGGGGCACGGATCGAACCGTCCCCGTCCCATGCGTCTCGCCGGGGTGGCGAGGCTGTCACTCCCCATCAGGAGGCGAGGAAATGGCTGACAAGCCACAGGACCGCACGGTCACCGTTGCGGATGTCCAGAAGCACGGCCCCTTCACCATCATGGCGACGTACAACGCTCAGGCGGCGTATCTCGAACTGTACGCCAACGACCCCGGCGGTGGTGCTGGCGGCGACTTTCTCGGGACCATCACCACGCGGCCCCCGCGTGACAACGACCTGCACGCCGAGGACGCGAAGGATCACGTTGCGACGTGTCTGGAGTTGCTGACGCTTCTCGACGAGGTGCGGATCGACCCGAGGCCGGTCGCCCAGATGATGGGCGTTGGCGTCCATTACTTCCCACGGGGCGGGATCGACCACATCGGCGGCTACCATGCCCGATCCCGAGACGCCTACCCGAACCCGGCAGGCTGGTACTACTTCCAGCCGGAGCACAGCCAGTGGGCGGGACCGTTCGACACCGCCGAGGCGGCATATGACCGCAAGCGGAGCCCCGACGGTGCGCCCGCGTTGGCGGACATTCTCGAACTTGCCGAGCGCGACGCCGACGCCCGCGTCATCTACGAGTTGGAAGGTGACACGGACCTGAACGACCGCGAGGACCGGGCCGAGGCGATAGCCGAGGGCAAGCGCACCGGGCGCAGTGTCGTCGCCCATGTCCAGCGGACCACGAGTTTCTTGGTCTACGACCACCACAACGACCCCGAGGCCGGGGTATAGCCGTCCCGACTCTCCCCCCCTTCCCGTTCGGATCACACCGGGCGGGGAGACTGTTCGGCCCCATGGTTGGAGGCCGGAGTCACTGCCAAACGGGAGGCAGAGCCCATGCAGGAAGGCACCGAAGGGAAGGGCCGCAACGTCACCGCGTATCTTCGCGGCGCGTTCAAGACACTGGAGCGCGAGATCGACGCGAGGGGCAACGAGGTGGCCGAGCGCGTTCACAGCAAGGCCGGTGAGGCGGCGGTGGACATCATGGAGGACTTGGCCGTCATGTTCCGCGAGCTGGCCGCCGCCACCGACCGGGGCGAAGGGCCGGAAGCCGTGCTCGCCGTCCGCGACACCATGCGGCAGGTGAGTCCGGTCAAGGCGGCGCAGACCACGAACCTGATACCGCCCTGCACCGACGCGACCAAGCGGGGACTCGCCCGCCAGATCGGGCGGATGCGGGCAATGCTGGCGCACCAGGACCGCGAAGTCCTCCGGTCGGTCCCGCCCGCGTTTCTCGATCAGCACGACCGCGACCTCTGGACGGCGCGAGAGTCCGCCGAGACGCTGACCGACGCCGAAGCACGAACGCGCCGGTACATCCGCCGCGACCTCGACGCGCTCGTTCGCGCTTGGGACGCGCTGTAGTCCCCCCCAACCGGATCGGGTGGCCGTCACAGGCCCCCGGTCCCATGGGGGACCGAAAGACGGTCCCCGGACACTGCCCAAAGGGGGAGAGACCATGGCAGACAAGGCGGCGAAGGTGGTCGAGCGCGCAATGCTCGCCCACATCCTCACACACAAGATGTTCGACGGCGACGAGTTTCGCCGTCAGGTCGCAACGAACCTGACCGCGCACCTTCCGGACATCGAGGACGAGTTGGACCAGATCGGACCCCTGTTGTTCGTGTTGGGGTTCACCCACAGCCCGCTCCGCACGACGCTGCACCGGCTGATTCGGGACTTCTGCCGGGACGCGGCACGGGAGATCGTGGACAGGAAGCCCGCCGACGTGCCGGTGCATGTCCGCCCGGTGCTGCGCTCCATTCAGGACGCCGCGAGCAGGAAGGCGAGGGCATCATGAGGACACTCAAGAGGATTCGGGACTGGATCACACGGACGCTGATCGTGTTCCTCGTGCGAAAGCTGATGATCGACTGGCAGCGCCTTCTCAAAGGGCCGAAGGGCGCACCACGGGCATGGGCCATCGGGAACGACAACGCGAGGTTGGCGAGCATCCTGTCGCTCGCGGCTTGGGTGTTCGAGCCGAAGGACAGCAACCGCGTGTGCATGACCTGCCTTGACCGGCGCATCCGCGAGATGCCGAGCAAGCACGAGAAGGGCATCCACGGACGCTACGTCACGACCGGGCCACCGACGCGCGACCGGGAGCACTGGCGACGCTGAGCGACGGCGGGAGGGGGATCGCACCCCTTCCCGCCCATGGGAGACCGAGAGCCGGTCTCTGGAACGCCAACAGGGGGAAACCTATGGCGAAATCGACGAAGGAGGTACTGCGACTCACCGTGTTCAGGCGTCACATTCTTGTGGCGTTGCTTGCCGTGAGCATGGACCCGGCCCGGCCGTTGCTCAACAGCATCTGCTTCCGGCCGGAGGATCCCGCCGCAAAGGAGCGCGGCAACCTGCGCACCATCGCGTCCAACAGCCACAAGTTGGTCAGCATGATCGGCGGCACATGGGAGGGCGAGTGGCCGACCGACCGCTTCAAGCGCGACGCGGTGATTCCGTCGGACCTGTTCAGCCGGAAGCGAGCAAAGAAGGTGCTCGACACGTCGGTCACGGTCCAATGCTTCGAGGACGGCAGCGTACATGTGCTCGACAGCGCGGCGGGCCATCAGGCGGTAGGCTGCGACCCGGCCAGCACTGGCGGATGCTTCCGGCGCTATCCGAACGTGGACGATGTGCTCAGGCGCTATCGGCACTACGCGGTCGCCAAGACGGCAATCGGGCTGAACGCCACCTATCTCGAAGAGATGGGGCGTGTGGGCAGCATCTTCCAGAACCACGGGAACAACCGCCTGGCCGTGACGCTGCGGCAACGGAACCTGACGCCGAAGGAGAGGCGGGCAACTTGGGCTCCGGTGCTCGACGCGAGCGCCGAGGCTGCGGGACGGTCGCTCGACTTGCTGGTGATGGGACTGCGCCCTGCGTAGGGAAGATCGGCCGGGAGGTCTCAACGCCTCCCGGCCGCCTGTGGGGGAACGGATCGGCCGTTCCCCGTCCCATTTCCTCAAAAGGGGGAGGAATCCATGAGCAACGAGTTGTATGGTCCAGACGACGGGCCGGGCAAATGGGTGTGCAGCCATTGCGGCAGCGACAAGCTGACCTTCGAGGGCGACGGCACCTGGAACACCGAGACGCAGCAGATGGACTTCGAGGAAGCGTGCGAGAAGCCGTTCTGCCAACAGTGCGAGGGACGCGAATGGGCAACGTTCGTGCCGCTCCCGCCCAAGCGCGGCGAGCCGCAGCTCTCCCGCGACTACTACGGCGACCTGTTCATCGTCATCGACGACGCCGGCGAGCCGGTCAGCCCGTACCATCTGCGGTTGAAGCGGGCTCGGGAGTGGCGCGAGGACCACGGCGGCAAGGCCGAGTCCTACCGGATCGTGAAGGTCGCGTTCAAGGCGTTGCCGCGCGACGATGGCGAGCCGGACGAGATCGTGGACGACCCGCTGGCATCGCGCCGGGAGGACGACTGATGGCGAAGCGCAAGCCGAAGGCGAAGAAGGAAGCCAAGGGCAAGACGGGCGACCGTTTCGACGGCTGGAACCCGAAGACGGGTGGTGTGCTGAAAGGCACGAAGTTCGCGAAGCCTCCGTGTCCAATCGGTTCCCACGGCTTCCACCAGTACGTCCGCGACCGTGAGCAAGAGACGCGGCGCTGCATGGTGTGGGTCTGCCGTCTGTGCGACCGGACTCTCACCGTCAACCGCAAGACCGGCAACGTCCGCGAGAAGACGACCGACGCCGCACCCATCCCGGCGTGACGACGCCTGGCGGACTCTGACCAACACCGCACAACCCACGGCGGCAGGGACTCGACCCCCCTGTCGTCGCCTCCGTGTAGTTCCGTTTCCCATCAGGACAGGAGGTCCACCGTGGTACAGCCACCGATCAGGAACCGACTCGGGCAGATCGTCATTACCAAGAAGGAATGGCAGAAGCTGCTCGACAACGCGAAGGGCCGGAACAAGGACGGCCACGACCCGAAGCCCGTCGTCAAGATGTTCGGCGGATCCGCCGGCACTTGGCTGTTCAGCGAGGCGAGGGTCTACGGAGACGACATCGAGATGTTCGGGCTCTGCGACCCCGGCTTGGGTTTCCCTGAGCTTGGCTACGCATCGCTCAACGAGTTGCTGTCGATCCGGTTCAAGCCGTTCGGCCTGCCGATCGAGCGCGACAAGTTCTGGAAGGCACAGGGCACGCTCCGCGAGTACGCGGACGCCGCCCACACCGCCCGGCGCATCGTCAGCCTCCCCGACGCCGCATAAGGCGTCCTCCCCCCGGATCGGGGCGGGTCAAAGCCGCTCCGGTCCCGTTGTTTCCCCGCCAGGCGGGCGGGAAACGTCACTCCCCAACAGGAGGCAGGAACATGCTTGAGTACGAAGTGAGCGCCGGCGGACTGAACGGCAAGCTCATGCGCCACGAAACCCCGAGCCGCGAGAACGCGATCGAGGCCGCCAAGGCGTGGAGGGCCGCTGGCCTCCACAGCGTCCGCGTCATCGGTTGGGACGGTGACTCATGGACGAGCGTGGATTGGTGGAACGAGGCGAAGGGCGTCAAGCCGATTCCGCCGCCGAAGAGCGATGAGCGCGTCCGCATCATCGTGTTCTCCGGCAACCACCGACACGACGAAGCCGTGCATATCGAGAACGCCCGGCAGTGGGCCGCGAACCTGCTCGCCGAGAACGGTGAGATCGAAGTGCCCGACGACGGCGACCCCAATCCGTCACAGGTGGACGACGCCACCGTGGTCGAAGTGCTCGGCGCCAGCATTGGCTCGAACCTCGACTACGACAAGCTCAGGTGAAGCCCCCCCCTTCCTCCACCGGAACGCCGTCGAAGGCGTTTCGGTGCCTCTCCGGTCTCACGCGGAGGCCGATCACACTCCATACAGGAGGCTGTAGCCCATGCCGAACTGGGTAACAAACAACGTCGAAATCTTCCACGAGGATCAGGCCGTGATCGACGAGATATTCGACACGCTCACCGATCTTCCGGAGGATGGCGAGGAGAACGTCGACGACCGCCGCGTCACGTTCAAGAAGCTCGTGCCGCCCCCGCCGATTCTCGACAACGCGCAGAGGCGCGCAAACGGCGATGTCGTGATGGTCAGCTTCGACCCCGAGCCCGCGCCGGGGGGCCGGGTCCGAGAGCGACCGGCGACGCCCGAGGAGCTGGCCGAGATCGAAGCGACCGGCTTCACGTCGGGCCACGATTGGCGCGATGCCAAGTGGGGCGTCAAATGGGACGCCAGCCACAGCCACGCATCGAAGGGCGACCGCTCGATCCTGCTCCGCTTCGATACGCCGTGGGGACCGCCGGAGCCCGTCATTGACGCGCTCCGCGAGCGGTGGCCCGAGGCCGAAGTGAGCGGCGGCTGGATCGAAGAGGGCTACCAGTCCTGCGGATCGTACTGATCCCCGTTCCTCCAACCGGCGGGGGCACCGTCACAGGGTGCTCCCGCCCTTGTTGTCCCCGTCACGCGGGCGGGGCGCTCACTCCGCAACAGGAGGCAGGAACCATGGCTGGAGAAAACGCGACCCTGGTGCGCCTTCCCGGCACACGGGGCGGGTTCATCCATGTGAACCCCGCCCATGTCGTGCAGGTGAAGGACAGCGCACCGGGCACGGCCCACCTCTTTCTGTCCATCGGCGGGCTGCACGAGTATGTGAAGATGCCCGCCAAGGACGTGTGCCGTGCCTTGATGAGAGGAGGCACGGGATGAGCAAACCGAAGCATCTGACCCTGACATGGGACGGGCACATCGAGACAACGGCCTGCGGGCTGGTGAGCTACGAGGGCGGGCACTCGCTCTCGACCGACAACAAGCCTCAGCTCGGGACACGGAAACTCAGGGATGTGAAGTGCCAGACGTGTAAGGGCACCACGGCCTACAAGGAGTTGCGCCGGTACGGGAGGCGGCTGTCGATCTGGGAGGCGTCCGCCGCACGGGCCGGACTTCTGCCGGAGAGGCGGCAGGCATGAGGCGCTCAGTCGAACAGAGTCGCGCCACCCGCTTCTACCGCTGGAAACTCGGCCAGATGTCCGGCAGCCTCTACCCCTTCCATCCTGACTGCGCGTTCCAAGTCAGCCGGAAGGAGGTCGAACGTTGGCTGAAGCGTCTGCCAGCGAACGCCGTGGTCCTCATCGACCGGCGGTGGCACATGCGGGCGGGCATCCGCGCCCGCTACGCCATCCTGACATGGCATCGAAAGGAGGAGGGCGCATGAGGCACCCGATCCGAACATCGCGTGTCGGGCTGCGGATGGAGCGCCAGATGGTCGAGTAGGACACCGAGGAAACCTGAGTCTCGTACCGCCTGTCCCCTTCGCCGGGGGCGGGCGGCTTGCCGTCTTCCATGGTGGGAGGCGGGACACTCCAGAACAGGAGGGCAGAACATGGGACTGACACGCAGAGAGGGCGACGTAGAGGTCGCGAGGCATCTGTACAGCGCCGGTGAGAATCTGGCGGCTGCGGTTCAGGCCGCAATGGCGGGAGGCTACCAGAAGGTCGAGATCGCCGCCATCAGCTTCTCGTGCAAGAAGGCCAACGACACGATTCAGAAGCTGATCGACCAAGAGTTGGGCGGCGAGGACTTTCTCGCGCTGTGGCCGCCGTCGGAGGAACCGGGCGCGTTCAACGCGCTTTGGGACGCGCTGTCCGAGATCGTCGAGTCTGGCGCCCTCAAGGCGGTTCACGCGGCCAACACGACCCGCCTGCACGACAAGGCGCTCGACGCATTGATGCGGGCCGCTGCCGAGAGGCAGGAAGCGGTATGACCATGTCTCGCAAGGAAGCCAAGATCGCCTACGGGCTGTCGTGCGACTGCCGACATGCCCGACACGGCCAGCCGTGCGACTGCCGCCGTTGCCGCGAGGCTGCGGCGGCCACCCGCATCCATCACCCCGACCCGGACGTCCGTCAGGACAGAGAGGAGGCGCCAGCCGACTAAACCGCTTGCTCAACCCTTCTCCGGTCCCCACGATGGGGACCATCCACGTTCCCGCAACCACAAGGAGGACAGCGTAATGAGCCGTGAGAAAGGCATGGGCCTGGGCGAATGGTTGGTCGTCGCGTTCATCGCGGCGGTCATCATCACGAAGATCATCGTCGTCGTGAGGCACTTCTACTTCTGATCCGAGGACGCTCGCCACGTCTTCGGTTTCCTGCGTTCCCGCCATGCGGGCGGGGGCGGCTTACTCCGAACAGGAGGTAGGAAGATGGCCAACGAGAATCTGTTGAAGGGCGTGGAGTGCCCGCGCTGCGGCAACGACGAGCAGTTCACCATCGCCGCGACGGTCTGGCTCGATCTGACCGACGACGGCACGGTGCCGAGCGAGGAACCGGGCAGGGGCGACCACGAGTGGGATCACGACTCGGTGATGGAGTGCCCGAAGTGCAACTACATCAGCCGGTACGGCGCGTTCCTGGTGAACAGCCCCCACGGGCATGTCCGGTCGAAGGCGACCTGAGCGGTCCCTGCAGCCGGATCCGGTGCGCGGACCTGACCCGCGATGACGGCTGCCGTCCAGTCAGGAAACCCCAACGGGGTGCCGGGGGTCATTCCCCCGGCATCTCCCTGCCGACCGCGACACGTCGCTCTACAAGGACATTTCCCCCTCGAGGAGCACGTGCCGGTCGCCCGCCGATTCATCGCCAGATGGCTGGCCGCAGGAGCGTAAGGCCGCGACACCCACGGAACCACCAGACCCGCGAGAGAGGAGCACGATCATCCATGTCCACGACCCCGAACAGACCGACCGACCCGACGGTCTCGCCCGTCCAAGCTGACTCGGCCGGTTCCGACCTGAAGGAATCGCACGCCGAAGCCGTCGTCTCGGCGGCCGTCGAGTCCCACTCCCCTGCGACCCGCCGCGCCTACGAAGCGGCGTGGAAGCAGTTCGCCATGTGGTGCGAGGAAGAGGGCTATCAGGATTTGCCGGCCGCCCCGCAGACCGTCGCGGCCTATCTCGCCAAGCGCGCGGACGACGGCAGGACGTTCCCCACACTGAAAGTCGATCGCGCAAGCATCCGTCACGTTCACCAGCTTCGCGGCTTCGAGAGCCCGACGCAGTCGGCTGGCGTTGGCCGCGTGCTCCGCGGGCTGGGCCGCAGGGCCGCGGCCTCGGAGACTCCACAGGGGCGAGGCCAGGCGGCCGGGCTCACCGCCCAGCACCTCAGCGCGATCCGCGCCACCGCTCTCCGGCGCCGCGTCTTTCGCAGCGGAGCCCGGGAGTCCGAGAAGACCGCCGAGCGCCGGGGCAAGGTGGACATTGCACTCATCGCCGTGATGCGCGACGCGCTGCTCCGCAGGTCCGAAGCCGTCGCGCTGACCTGGGCCGACATCGAGTTCCGCGACGACGGCAACGCACTCGTGACCATTCGGCGCTCGAAGACGGATCAGGAAGGGACCGGGGCCGTCCAGTTCATCGGATCCGACGCCGCCGCCGCGCTCATGGACATTCGGCCCGACGACGAAGACGAAGCCGCGATCGCCGCGCAGAGCGTCTTCGGAATCCAGACCGGCGAAACCGTCAACCGCCGCATCGCCGCCGCCGCCAAGGCCGCCGGCCTGAAGGGCGAATTCAAGGGGCACTCGCCGCGAGTGGGAATGGCGATCGATCTCGTCGAGGCCGGAGCCTCCACCACCGATCTGATGGTAGTCGGGAGGTGGAAGGCAGCACGGATGCCGGCGCACTACAGCCGTGGGCAGTCCGCGGCGAATGGTGCCGTGGCTCGGTACTACCGGCGGTCGTCCGATTGAGGGCCGGTCGGCCATGGGGGGGCCAAGGGCTCGGGCACAACCACGGCCCCCTGAGACCCCTCCACGCATGGGCACACGCGGGCGAGGCGGGCAGGACGAGCCGGATGCGGGCACACTCGGGCTCAGGCTCGGCCCCGAAACGGCCCGATGCGCCGGACGAGGTGACGGTTTCGCCCTCCGTCCGGCCCGCCCCTTCCGGTAACCCTCATACACTCCGGTAAGGGGCGCGCCCCTGCGCGCGCGCGAGACGCCCCCCGTCCGATGGGGAGGTGTGCAAATCCGGGTACGGTGGAACAACATCCGACGGGTACGCTCAAATCGGCGCCGACCGTTCCCATCGTTCTGCCCTTCCCATGGTGTTTTGTACTCTCTTGGCGACGATGGAACGGTAAATGAGAGGGATATACCCCATTGGGATGCTTTGGAAGGGGGGAAGGGGGGGTGGAGGGGCCGTTTCCGGGGGCACCGTAATGTTTCGGGCGTCCGGATTGGCCCGGACGCCCGCCCCCCGTGAGGGGGTACGAACCGGCGCGTATTCCGGTCGTGAAGCGGCCAGCGGGCGACCCAGGGCGAACGAACGCCCCTCCGGCCCGGGCGTCCCGAGCTGGCGGAGGGAGGACGGCCCACCCGCCGCCCCGCCACCCGCTGCGCCTCGCCAGACCCTCGATGTGCGCCCCATCTGCCCCCACCCCACCCCACACGCCCCGGCTGGACGTCGGCTGGACCACCAGCGCCCTGACCATGGGTTGGCTCGGGCACGACCACGGCCCACCGTGACCCTCCACACAGCGGCACACGCGGGCGAGGTGCGGCAGACGGGCGGCAGACGGCCCACCGACCATCCGGCGGGCGTCTGCGGGCGTCTCCGTCCACCCTCGGGCTCGCTCGGGCCGCCCGAGCCGTCCGGTGCGCCGGGAAGCGGGTCGATCCACCCCCTCCTGCGGCCCGATCCGGCCCGATCCGGCCCACCTGAGCCGCCTTCCGGTGTTTAGAGGGTCTCCGGTACTCTATACCTACCGGTAAGAGGCGCGCCCCCGCGCGCGCGAGCCAAGCCTACATGAAGCCGTGAAACCCCATCGCCGTACTAGGTGTCATTTCCGGTGTCTAGGTGAAAATGACCCTCTACCTAGACGCCTTTCGGCCCTACTCTTAGCCCTCATCCCCTTACCCTGTCATGACTGTCTAGAGAAGTTGAAGGGAGTTACCCCACATGAGTGTGTTTGGGGGCGGTCTGGGGGGGTCTCGGGGCCAAAAAGGCCCTCGGCGCTGACCGTAATATTCTCGCCAATCGCCGCCGCGCATGGCCTGGCTGGCCGACAATTGGCACTCTCTTCCGGTGGACGCAGCCGCCCTTCGATCCGCCGTGCGGGTAGCCTCCCGCCTTCACGAAGGGGCGAAACCGCCCGGGTGTCTAGTTTCCAATCCCCAGCCTCTTCCTGTTCGCACCTTCACGAAGCCACCAACCCCCTACTATGACTAACACACCATTCGGAGTGGCGCGGCCCGCAAACACACGGTCGTGGTAAGCCTTGGTGGGCCATGAGGCCGTCGCCGTCGGTTGCTACCGGCATCAAAGCGTCGCCGGGGCAGGGGGGCTCTTCGGACGGATCCGAGGTGGCTTCTTGCCACGTCAGGGAGCAAGGGGGTCCGGGAACGCCTTCCCGGCACCCCGCCGCTCCCCTCCCCCTCCCTCGTCGAGGTCGGGGTCGGGAGCGATAGCGGTCGGTGAGCGAGCGATGTCAACCTACTCTCATCATGCCCACCCCTTCACCCCGCCCACGGCCCCGGCTGGACGTCGGCTGGACCACCAGCGCCCTGAACCATGGTGCTCGGGCACGACCACGGCCCATGGTGACCCTCCACGCATGGGCAACACGCGGGCGAGGTGGGGGCGAGACCCACGATCCCGGCCCGCCAGAAGGGCGCTGAGCGGCACGGACGGGCGTCTCGGAACCGTGTTACGGTCAGGCTCGGCCCCGAGCCGCCCGATCCGGCCCGAATCAAAGGGGAGACCTCGCGCGCGCGCACGTCGCGCACGCCCACGTCGCATGCGCCTACGAGCGCGAGGCGGCCCAACCCTACACATAGGGCCGAAACCCCCGCCGTGTGACGGTGTGTGACGTTCAGGCCCTTTTCGAGACCCCCGAGCGTCACACCAGTTTCGCGCCTCCACGAAGCCCTTATCCCCCTCCCCCTGTGACACTGTGACGTCTGTGACGGTGAAAAACGGGCCTTTATAGTGCGAATCGGGGAGGGGAGGGGGGGGTCTGGGCGCGATTCGGGGCGCAAACGAGAACCGTAACCTTTTTTCGCCGTGCCCCCGGTGGGCCCACCCGTGTCGCCTCCGGATGGAGTGCTGTGGCCTCACAGGTTGCACGGTGTGTCGAATCGCCATGGGGGCAGGGTCGTGTTCAGAGTCACGGGCTGCCTCCCGTCGTGTGCGTGACCAAGCCTTGAATCGGCCCCCGGAGGGGCAGCGAGTGGAACGGGGTGGGCGGGGTGGGCGGGGTGGGCGGCTCCCCTTAAGGGTACCCGTTTCTTCACGTGAACAGCCATTCCCCCTTAAGAGATGGCGCCCGACCCCGCCCACTTCCACCGCACCCCCGTAGGGGGTGACCGCGAAACCGACCCCGCCCACTTGCCGCCCGCTTGCCGCCCGCTTGCCGCCCACTCTTTCAGCTTCGTTTCCGACAGTCGGCAGGCTTGGCCCACCGACGGGTCCGCTGTTCCCCGGTGCAGGTGCAGTGCTTGCACTTGAGGAGTTTCCGGTTGGTGAGCATTGCCGAGAGACGGCGCGAGTCATGCTTCATGCTCACGCTCGCGTCGTTGGACTGGTTGAGGCCCCTGATCAGGTCTGCGAGCTTGAACGGGCCGGTGTATGACTCTGCCAGCCAGATGTCGAGTGCGTCCTCCACCAACGGATCTTTGTGTCGGTGGTCCTCGTTCACTTCGGCTTGCTTGTCGAACAGTCGGTCGGGCAAGCGGGCTTCCTCGCCGGCATTGATCCGGTGGAGGGCCTCGGCCCACAGTTGGTCCCGGTACTTGATCAGGTACTCGCGAATGTCCGCGACCGGCATATCCGGCCGGGGCTCGATCCTGACGGCAACGAAGCGGCGGTTGCCGTGCGGGTCGTTGGGAAGCGTCTCATCGTCGTTCGCAGTACCGACGAATACGAACCGGCGCGGTGCGGGTTCCTTGGCCCGAGCGTAGGCGGCCCGGTGCTGGCCGTCGTCCAAACGCGTCATGGCTGCACGGATCCGGACTATGTCGGCACGCTTCGAACCGACCATTTCGGAGATCTCCACAATGACGCATCCGGCGGTCGCTTCGGCTTGCTCCTTCACAGTGGCGTAGAAGTCGAAGCAGTCGCCGAACCATGCGGGGTCCTCGAGACCGAGACGGCAAGCGGTGGACTTGCCGATGCCCTGACCGCCGATCAAGACCGGCGTTTCATCCAACTGGCTTCCTGGGCGGAGCGTCCGGGTGACGGCGCCCATGTATGGGAACCGGCTGGCCCATGCGGCCAGCTCGCGATCGCCCGGGATGTGGAACAGATCGCTGAGCAGGGAGTCCAACCGTTTGATGCCGTCCCACTCCGGAAGGGCCGCCAGATAGTCGAGGAAGGTGTCGGTCTCACGGGTGTAGGCGAGGGAGTTGACGGCTTGCCCGAACCGTTGCAGTCCGAAGCGGGCGGCTTGCAGCCCGCTCGACTCCGGGTTGTTGGACTTGAACTTGAAGCGGTCGGCCACCCGGTCTATCAGGTGATCGATATAGCGGTCCGTCTCGGGTTCCCACTCGCCGTCACCCTCGCGGAACTCCATGCGGCGCCCCCGCAGGTTCCACCGGAGCGAGATCCCGAAGTGATTCAACGCCGTTTCCAGGCCGGCGGATGTGCGGGGGATGATGATCAGCGACTGATCGTCGCCGGCATTTGGAGACTCTGCCGGTGCGGGCTCCGCTTCCGCTTCGTCTGCGGCCGGCTGCTCGGTGACGGCCTGATCGGCCATGGCCGGATCCAGCCACCGCCGCACGGCGTCGAGCCCCTCGCGCATCCGCAGGTCGTCGTAGTCGGTCGGTCCTTTCTCGCCGGGCTGCACGTCGCTGAGGTCCGCGAAGTCCGGAATAGCTATCTGGCAGCCCTTCACCTCTAGCACGGCGAGCTTCGCCGCCGTCACGCCGGGGTTCTTGGCGGGGTCTTTCCATCGGTCGTTGTCTGCGGCAATGACCAGCTCTTTGTCCGGGTACTTGGTCCGTAGCGTTCTGGCGACGGAGGCCAGATTGCCGGCCGTGAAAGCGATCACGACCGCCGCATCCGGCATCGCAAGCGCGACGGTATGGCCGGTGGCGAGGCCCTCGGCGATGTAGATTCGGGCGGAATCCTGTCGGGGCGCCACGGCGAAGTAGGTGCCGCTCGGCTGGCTCCCCTTCTGAAACTGCTTCCGATACCTGGAGCGGGTACCCCATATCTGCTGGAGGCCCATCACCCGGCGCTCAGAATCGCGCATCGGCACGAGCAGTGTCTCGCCGTCCGTCCGTAGCCCGGGCGGCGGGCCGTCAAATCCCTTGGCCTCGAGGTAGGGGTGGAGGGTGTCCTTGAGGGGGATCGCTTCCTCCCATCGCTGCCGCAGGCGCTTCAGATTCCTACGCTGCGTCTCAGCTACGGCACCGCGTTGGGCCGCCGTCGGCTGGGCAGGTGCCGAGCCGTTCGGGACGGCTCCCACCGCTTCGGCAAGCGCCTCGAAGTCGCAGCCCTTATTGCAGCCTGCCAACACCTGGACATCTCCCTGCTCGACCCAGAACCTGCGACTCTTGGCCTCGCCGCCACAGACCGGGCACGGCCCTCGCCAGCGCTTGGAGCCCGCCTTTCGGCCTTGCCATCCACTCGCGTGGAGGGCGTCAAGCCAGTCTTGGGCTGTCGTGGTCAGTCCCATGATGCCCTCCTCTCCGCGGCCCACTCCGCTTGCATCCGCCGCACCGGGCGTCTCCGCGCCTCGATGCCCGGTGTGATTTCCGCCGCGAGCGGGTCACGCGGGCACGTACAGAGAGAGGCCACCGGCAGTTGCTTACCGATGGCCTCCGCACGCACGCAATGGCAGAATGGCGACTCGCCGCTGGCTCCGAGGTCGTCGTCGCCCCCGCCCCGTCGTGCTCCCAGCCGCCCGGGCACTGCGAGGAAAATCAGCGGGCGGCAGTGATCGCCCCCCGGCGGTGGCGCCGACTGCTCCCGCCACCGCGCGCGCTCGTCTCGCCGCACCACGCGATCGAAGATCCGATCCGTGATTATCTGGAGCCGGATCAGCCGTACGGCCTCGTCCGGCGGGAGAGATCGCAGTTCTTCGGCAAAGCCCGCGTGGCGGTCCAGGCAGCGTGGCACTTCGCGTAGAGTTAGGTGCTCGGTCTGCGATTGCTGCTTGAGTCCCATGATTGGGAGCCCTTCCACTTGCCTTGAGGTCGGTACTTTTTGGCCCAGTGCGGCCTTCCGAACCGCGATGTAGTGGGTGGTCGCGGGAGGGCAAGCAAGCGGAAGACCCCCCCGCGACCCATCACTACTGCTCTATCGACCAAAAAGCGAGCACATGAACATAGCGAAAACGGCGGTGGACATCACCCGCGCGGAGGGGTTGACAGCCATCGCGCTGCCCTCACTGCCCGGTGTGATCTCCGGCAGGGGCGGCAGGACAGCCGCGACGAGTGGCGCTGCTCTTCAGTGTTCCATTCCTCGGGCGGACGCGGAAACATCCGTCGATACTCCGACTCGATGAACTCCGCGACGAGCTTGCATTCGCGCTCGCCCATCATGGCTTCATCCACCCGTGACGTAGACGGCCCACGCCTCCATGACCTCGCGCCGGCGCTCGAACAGCGTCCCGCGCGCGTAGGCCGCCTCCACCTTGTTCCGGACGACGTGAGCCAGAGCAGCCTCCGCGACCTCCCGATCGACCCCCGTGTCGCCGCACCACACGCGGAAGCTGGTCCGGAACCCGTGCGGCACGCAGTCGAGGCCCAGGTCGCGGACGGCCTTCGCCAAGGTGGTCGAGGCGATCACCCCGCCGGTCGCCGACGGGAATACCAGACCAGACCCGTCGCCGATCCCCTCTGCGCTCCGTAGCACGGCGAGCACCCGTCCAGACAGCGGGACACGGTGCTCCCGGCCGGACTTGGTGCGCTCGGCCGGAACCGTCCATGTGGCGGCCCCGACATCGATCTCGTCCCACCGCGCGCCGCGCACCTCTCCGGACCGGACCGCCGTCAGGACCAGGAACTCGAGCGCCAGCCTGGTTGAGATCCCGGTGCTGGACTTCCGCACCGCTTCGACGGCCGCCGCGACCTCGGCGTGGGGCAGCGCCCGGAAGTGCTTCCGCCGCACGCCGCCCTGCGGCAATGCCGCGGCGATCGCGCCGCCGGCGGGATTGTCCGCGCGGTGGCCGTTGGCGACCGCCCACTTCATCACCGCCCCGATCCGTTGCCGCACACGGCGCGCCGTCTCGCGCTTCGTGCTCCAGATCGGCACCAGCACGGCCAGCACGTCGGCCGTGGTGATCTGGTCGACCGGCATCTCGCCGAGCCTCGGAAGCGCGTACATGCGTAGTGACGCCCGCCATTGGGCCTCGCTCCGGCTGCCCGGCCGCCACGACGGCCGCTGGATCGCAAGGACCTCCTCGAGCGCGTCCTCGAAGGTGGGCGCGGCCGCCGGCGCCGCCCGCGGGTCACCACCGGCCCGGGCCAGCTTCCGGTACTCGAAGGCCGTCTCCCTGGCTTCCGCCAAGCTGGTGTAGGGAAACCCGCCAAGCCCCAGGTCCACACGCTTGCCCCGGACCGTGCCCCGCCAGACCCATTGCCTGGCGCCCGTGGGCAGCACCCGCAGCATCAGGCCATGCTCGTCGTAGTAGCGGCCTGGCTTGGCGCTCCGCACGAACGCTGCCGTCAGTCTCTTCGCCACCTGCTCTGCTGCTCGTCAGTAAGGGGAAAACCGGGGTCTCGACCCGCCCACGTCCCGTCCCACACCGGATTGGACATTGACGGCGACGGCCCGGAACCGCAAGAGACACGCGGCCAGCGGGGCGGGCGCCCCCTACTCCGCCGGCGCGACGGGCTGGAACGCGCCTGGACGGCCCGCATGGGGAGGTAGCCTCCGCGAACACACTTCCCTGAGCTTCCCACCGGCGGGGGCACCCATTACGTTCAAGTTGCCGAGTCTGCCGTGACGCCACGAGGGCAACAGGGGCCGACACCTGCGGAGGCCGTAACATGGACATGAGCGACTGGATGTACCTCTCGCGTGAACACGGCGGCACGCTTCTCACGGTGATCATCCTTCTGCTGCTGGTGCGCTGGTTCGGCAAGCTCCTTGCCGAGAACCAAACCGTAGCCGATACGCAGGACTCATCACGAATCGACCGCAGGTGGGGGGACAACAGATGATCCGTGCCATTCTCATGGGCACGCTGGCCCTAACCTGTCTGGAACCAGCCCAAGCTCAAGAGTGGATCAAGCTCGGGGGGGAGCCGGACCCGTTGGGCCGGGCAGAGCCCGTCCAATTCCTGAAGTACGCCACTGCAATCGAGCCTGCTGAATCGGACCTGGAACTCGCGATGTTCGTCCTCTGCGGGGACAAGTCCTCCGAGAAGGCAACCGTTCAGGTCAGGCTATTCGGGTCGCACAGCGACCTCGCATCGGGTGCGGCTCGGATTGATGGCGGGGAAATCGCCGACATTTCTTGGTTTCGGTCGGAGCGACTCGGATCCAATGCCTTTACGCTGTCGGGTTTCGGCAATGCACGCACGCTCTTCGACGCGGAGGGGCAAGAGCGACTGCAGGCCATTCTGACCGGAGGAAGCGAAGCCATCTTGTCGTTCGAGCCCTCTGGCGGAGAGGACACCTTTTTCCGCCTGAACTTGGCTGGACTAGCCGCTAGGATCGGAATGTGCGAGAGCGGGTCGCCCGAGGCACGGGGGGAAACGAGCTTGGGCACTACGTCCGCTAGAGTCCTGATGCGGCGAGGTGCTTCGGTCTCCACCGGGAAACGCCCGCCTGAAAGCCCGACACCTACGAACTAGGAGAAAATGATGTCGAGCCCAAAAGAGGTTCCAGACCCCTTCGACCAGTTCATCGACGATGGCATCAAGCGTCTGGGATATCTCGTCCAGACGAATGATCCCTCGTTCCAAAGGGAGCTGGCGAAGTTCGGAAACTGTGTTGTGGCCGAACACCTCGACGAGCAAAAAGAGCTCGAAGATCAGATTCGAGGGCTTCAGCGCGAGATTCGAGATTTGAAACGGCGGCTTTCGTAGCTCTAAGTTTCTCTTGGTCGGCCAGCAACTCCTCGTACTCGATCCGGCTGATCATGACGGTATCTGTTGACGAAGCCATTAACTACGCTGAAGGCTCCGGCCGCTCTTGTCAAGGGGCAGTCTTTTCCGGGCAGTTCTTTTCCAACGGCAAGCCTGATGGCGGGGGCTACTGGTAGATCAGCGTTCCGGTTATCTCAGCAGCTCGGTGTGCATGAGCCTCACGATGGCCAAGCCAGTGTCATCGAACGGGGGCGACCTTTGAGACGGGCGAAACAGGCGTGCGAGAGCGTCGCGTCGGCCGAGGCGATGCGGCGGCTCCCCCGGCACCCTGGAAACAAACCCAAGCCCACCGCGGCCCTTTTGCCGCTTGATCTTCGGGGCGCCGCTCGGCAGCATTCGGTGCCACGCGCCTCTCCTTGGCGGGGTCGTTTTCGCCTACCCCGGCAGTTCGACGCGCAGTACGCGGACGGATTGAACGCCCAGCGGGCCGGTGTGGACGCCGGCGACGCGTTCGCTGTCACCGGCCATGAGAGTGAGATCCTCCGGCACCTCGACGGTGCCGATGTAGGCGTAGTCGTCGCCGTCGAAGAGGTCGTAGAGCCGAAATGTCCAGTCGTTGATGTCGTCCGAGGCGGGGGGTGCGAGAGCATCCCCGACGCCCACTCCGCGGCGAACCCAGACGGTTCGTCCGGGCGGTCCCGCGAACACTCCGCTTAGGATCGGGAACGTTTCCACGAAGGTCATGTCGTCGATCAACTCCCTCATGGCCGGGTCGCTATCCATACCCCTCATCTGCTCGCGCATGTTGTCCTGGAAGTCCTCCGACGGCCCCCTGGCCGATACCGCACGGGAGATGCGCCCCAGCGTCGTGCCGTCAGAGGCATCGAGCACATCCATGTCGTATCGGTCGCTCACGCCCACTGCGATCCGGCCATCGCCGATCCCGGCCAACTGGACGTGCGGGGACCAGAACCGCAGCAGGCTGGCCGGCTGAAGCGGCCGTGACGACCACAGCACCTGTCGGTCGCGCAGGCGCATGACGTGCATAGCGGTGGCTTCACCGGACGAGGACAGCAGCGCCAGCGGATGGGGCGTCGCCGCCACCCTCGCAACGACATCACTCTCTCGGCTGAAGGCGAGCGTGGTGACCACCAGCGTGTCGAGCAGTTGGGACCCGATCAGTTCGCCGTCGAGCGTGAACACGTCGACACGCCGGAAGCTCCGTACTGCCACCCGTGACTCGTGGGATACGGCCACGTCGTTGGGCTCGGTCGCGAACTCTCCTGGCCCATCGCCCTCGCCGCCCCACGTTGCGACCTCACGCCCCCCCTCGTCTAAGACCACCACGGCAAAGGCGTCGCGGTCCGTCACCACGAGTTGGCCGTTCGGCGCAAACGCCATCGACGTGACCCGCACGAACTGGCGTTCCGAGCGCTCGTCGCCCACATGGAACTCCTCGGCAAATGCGGCCTCGAGCTGGCGGGCGCCGTCCAGCTCCCCCGGCGGCTCGTCGGTGCAGCCTGTGCCTGCCAGTGCCAGCAAAACACCGGCGATCGCCATTTTCCTGGTCCGCACCATCAGTTCGGGTCTCCCGTCTCCGCCTCGCCGGTCTCGATGCACTCCATCCGGTGTCCCCGGCTGCTCTTCGAGAGGTTGCGCCGCATCGTGGCCATCCAGACGCCGACACTCGCTTGGACCGGCCAGCCCAACAGCATCCAAGGGAATTGCAACCAGATCACCGCAGCAGCCACTCCCTCCCCTTCCGCGCCCGTGGCCAGAAGCACCACCATGGCAACTGGCCAGTACGCTAACCACCAAGCTTCCCAAAAGCTCATGCGCCGCCCCCTCTGGGACGGGGCCTTGCCCCCGCTCACGAAGCTCACGTTTAGGGGGAAGCTGTAGCCGCACCGGGAACAGCGGTAGCGACGGGGGTCCACGGGTCTGTCTCTTCGGCGGAATTTACGCCCGCACCCCGCACATCTTCCCGCATGTGCCCATCCTGCACGTCCGGGGGTCATTCCCGGACCCACTCAAAGACCATGCGGAACGGCTCCTCGTCCACCACCCTCACGCCCACCAGCACCATGAACGCGAGTTACTACCAGCGTCATGAGTACCGCCGTGAGGTTCTTCATCTGATCCCTTCGTTCCGTCAAGCGGATGCGGGCACCGCTGGTGATCGTCTTGGAAGGAATACTAGACCCCGGCTGCCCAGCGTCAAGCGTCCGCGCTTTACGGGACCGGGATGGAGGGGGCCCTGGCTCCTAACGAGGACCTCATGCCGCCGTACTTTGGTCCGCACCTCGGGGATCGTCCAGTATCGCGCGCTTCAGGTCCGCACTCCGGCCACCTCGCGTAACGCACGTCTCCGCTACGGCAAGCCGTCAACGCAAGCAGCCTCAGCGCGAGTTTGGTTCGCATGAGCCGCTTCCGCCTATCCGCTACGGCCCACGGCCGGGGGGCCGGAAGTTCTGACGGGGTTTTTCGGGGCGGTTTGCTACGGGTTTACATGGCGGGTTCGCCGGTGTCATGCTGGCACTGGCGGGCGCAGGTTGCGCCGACGAGCCGGCGGGGGAACTGGACCCCGGCGCGCACGGCTAGATCGAGGATGAAGAGACGCGAATCGGGTGCGGGCGTCCAGACACGAGCAAGGGCGGCCAGGCGGGCGGTGCGGCTGCCGGACAGGATCGCCGTCAACGGGCATCGAGGCGGCACGCAAACGGCGGGCCCGGACGAAGCGGTAGCGGACCGGACGGACGCTCCGGAAGGCTTGGGGATGATCCGGGCCGAGCGGTTCCGGCCGGTCTGGACTCCCCGTGTCGAGGGGAGGATTTGCGCGGGATCGGGGTGGGCGCGTACCGTGAGAAAAGCACTCCGGGTTCAAGGGGGCCTCCGGCGACTCGCCGGGCCACCCGCCGAATACAAAAGCCGGGTACCAATGGGCCGGGCGGCCTGCAACCGCCCGCGCTCACCGGCGAACAAGCAGGACTCGTGTATGGGGTTTCCCCCCTGATCCGGTGCTTTCTCACACACCGGCCCGGCCTTGCCGTGCGGGCCGGTGACCGAGACTGGTGGGGCCGATCCTCCCGGAACTGGTCCAGAAGCCGATGAGCGTGTATTGTTTCGGAAGGAAGGTCCCCAACACGTTTCCCGCTACTTGGAAGGGCGGAATCCCATGAAGAACTGGACCAACTCAATCGCCCTGGCCCTGACGGCCGCAACCCTCACCCTCACCGCCACCGCCTGCACCGAAGACGGCCCCGGCGCGTTCGCCGAGCCGGAGGCCCCGGAAGCCTTCGACCCCGAGACGATCTACGAAGCCCTGCTTTACGGCAAGCCTCCCGAGAATCCCCTCTTTGTGCGATTCCTGCAATTCGACAGCGAGGAAGCAAAGCGCGCGACCGAAGACTTCTTGGGGGTGACGGATCATCCAGACATCGCGCGCCTTGTTCCGTTATCCGCCGAGCGCGCCGCCCAAGTCAGAGACAATGAACCTGTCGTTCTGATGGGGTCCACCGCGGACGGTGGGTGGCAGCGGATCCACACGTACAACGCACTAACGCCTCAGGAGCGGTCTGAATACAGGCGGCGGACGTGTTGTTCCCAGCGAAGGGAGCAAGTGCGCCGATGAGACAGCTTTTCAAGCGGACCCGCGTCCTGCTTCCCCTGCTGGTGCTGCTGGTCGCCCCGGGAACGAGCTACGGGCAGTTCGGACGGGCGTGGGAGGAAAACTTCGACACCATTCCGGGCCACCTGACGCCGGACGGCAACCCCGGCTGGTGGAACAGCTTCGGGCCCATGGACGCCGGTGTTTTGGCAGGCTGGAAAAGCGACGCGGCGGGCACCTCGAAGTGGCACAGCAACGAAGAGTGCCAAAACGCCATGTACTACACCCTCGACGCGCTCGAATACGCCGACATTCAACAGGGGATCGGCACCTTTGCCGGTGAGTATTTCGGTCCCTCGAAAAAGGGTGGATCCGTCAACGATGCGGACGTAATCGTGGTGCACGGTTGGGCACTGTTCGGCCCGGCGGGGTTTGAAACGTTGATTCACGAGGCGTGGCACCGGGCGACGGGCGCCACCGACAACGATATCAGCGAACTCAACACCCGGTTGAAAAACGACTCCACCATCGGGCGGCCCATTGAAGAGTGTTACGACGAGGACAGAAAAGAGGAGGAGGAAGACGACGAGCCCGGCGACGGCGGCGAAACTCCGAAGACGGTGACGTGCACGGAGACGCAGGAGTGGGTTCCGCCGGTGACGATCGAGGTGTTCGTGAAGCCGGAATCTTCGACGCTGGAGGGCGGCGAGCCGGTGCCGACGAAGCACAAAGCGGTACCCATTCCGGGAATTACGGTGAGCGCCGACAGCAAGGGCCAATGGGTGGACGTGGTGATCGAGGAAGGCTACTGGAAGACCGTCAAGGAATGCACCGAGAGCTAGAAAGGAGCGGGACCATGAGGACGATGTTTGGGGTACTGTTCGTGCTGGCGCTGGCGCTTCCTGCGGCGGCGCAGGAATCGGGCGACACGGCCGAGTCCACGGTGGGGACGCAAAGCGCGCTGTTCCCGGTGTGGGTGGTGGTCGAGGACGTGGAGGGCGAGGCCGGGGCGCACCGGGTGCGGGCGGCGGTGATATGGGAGGACTACCACCTTGGCTTTCGGTTCTCCGAGGAAGTGTTGCCGGGCGAGCTGGTGGTGACGATCCCGAAGAACGAAGGCTTGGTGAGCCTTGAGACGTGCGCCTACGCAAGCCCGCTGATGGCGCACGGGTCGGAAGCATCCCCGCTTGAGCGCGTGGACTCCGACTGCCTCGCGCCCCCGGTGGAGTATCTGTCTTGGATCGGCGCGGAACACCGGGGCTCGCCGATGGCCTGCACGGAAGGCGAACGGACGAACGGACCCGAAGACCCGGCGATCCGCTACTACGCCTGCTATTGGGCGGAGAAGCCCGGCGAAGGCTAGACTGCCCGACAGCCGAGGAAGGGACCGCCCCCGGCGCGCCGCTGTTCCCCGCAGGTCTTCATGGGGATGAAATCCGGAAGGCGAGCCGCCGGGGGCTTCTCGCGTCCGGCCGGGACGTTCACGGCCCAGCGGTCTTCGGCGCGAACCGTGGCGAACGGGGCCGGACCGGGCGCCTTCGTCCGTCGTCAGCCAGCGACGGTTGGTTCTGCCCCGGCCCTTCGAGATAGGACGCGTTCTCCGCACGCCTCACCAAGCGCGGGGGGGCCGAAGCTCTGACGGGATTCTCCGGGCCGGTCCGCTACGGGTTTCTCCTGCCAAGATTCGCGGGCTTTCCCTCTGGGAGCGTCCATGAGCCGTTGCCCATCTTTGGATTCACTGTAACCCGGTTGCCCGCTTGGGAGCCGCTTGTGGGCGCCGACCACATCAATTCCGAGAGGTAGACATGGACGCGAGCGACTGGATGTACCTCTTGCGTGAACACGGCGGGACGCTTCTCACGGTAATCATCCTTCTGCTGTTGATGCGCTGGTTCGGCAAGCTCCTTGCCGAGACCCACGACGTAGCCGATACGCAAGGCTCATCTGGAGTCGACCAATAGGCGGGGTCAGCGGATGGGGCTGTCTGGAACGTGAGTTCGACCGCGAGGGCGAAAGGACCGGGGGTGGATCAGTGCCGACGATTCCCGGGCTTTTGCTGGTGCCGGCGTAGTCCCATGACCAGACCACTTCTCCCCTGGATTGCCGGGATGACGTGCCTTTGGGCTTCGGTTGCCGATGCCCAGCAGGTGCTTGAGATCGACTACTCGGCCGGCCGCACCATCTTCGAGGACGAGTTTCGTGCGATGAGCACCACGACGGTGGCGGTGGATTGGGACCGGAGCCTCATCTATTTCGAAGATGCCGAGGAGCCGTTCGGGATCATGGCCTTCTCCCTCGAGACGGGCGAATGGATACGCACGATCCGGACTCCAAGGGGCCAAGGCCCGTATGAGTTCGCCCAGGGCCACCGAAGCATCGCGATCGGTCCGGGCGGCGGGCTCTATGTGGCCGGATTCGTCAGGGTTGTCGAGTACGATCCTGCAGGCGAGCCCATCCACTCCTGGACTTCGGAAGTGCCGGTCCCGCGGACGGTGTGTGGCTTCGGCGGAGCACCGGCGGTCCCGACCCAGGGGGGGGTGGTCAGGCGTGGACCTGACGGAGCGAGCGTGTCCGTCGGTCCTGTCAGGGCACGGGGCCGCAGCATTGCCGGTGAGAGCGTGGACGAACTCACGACAGTCCGCGAGAGACTGCGTACGGCTACCATCGCGTGTACGGAAGACAGGGCCTATGTGCTGATGTCCCATGCCGAGGACCAGCCGGACTCGCTGTTCGTCTATCACGGCAGCGGAAGGGCAGAGACGCTGGCCGTGCCTGTCGAGGATCCCACGGGACGGCTGGCCTGTACTATCGCGGAAGAGCGTCGCGCGGATGGCAGTCTGATTCGGCCTGAGCGGCCATGTCCCCACTGGAGCAGAGGTGCCTGGCTCTCGTTCGATGACCGTTGGCAATCTCGTGCTACTCGGTATGGATACGGGTACTCACGGCGCGATCATCGACCCGGAGAGTGGATGCTACGCTCTGATTCGTGCAGCGAGAGAGCATCGCCACAAGCCGATCAACATACGCGCGGACAGTGTGTTGGTGTTCCGCCGGCATGCCGTGGTGACCCGTGAGGGGAACGAGACCTTCGTTTCGTTCAGAGATATTGCTACCGGAGTGTCGCTCCACCCGCTGCGCCGCGTCAGCGGAGAGCCGTGTGCGGATGTGTACGAGGGGGGCAGGGCCGATCCCCGGCCCCCAGGAACCCAAACTCCCCAACAGGAGGCATGGAAATGAATCGGAAGAAGTGGATCATCGCACTCGCGATCCTGAACCTCGTCCTGCTGCCCTTCACCCTGACGGTCGCTTGCGGCGACGCCGGCCCGGCCGCTCCGGTCGGGGAGCAGGAGGAGGGGCTACTGCTGGCGAACGCCGACATGCTCGGGGCGCTGGTCGCACAGATGAAGCCCGGTGTCGACAAGATGTCGATTCTCACCGACCCGGACGTAATCGCCACCTCCCAGGAAGCCTGGATGCGCGAGATGGTCGAGATCGCGCACGAGTCGGAGTTGGCGCCCGGCGTCGTGCTCTACGTGTACCGGGAAATCCCGTACGTGCCCCCGGGCTGGGAGGGGACGGCCTTCGACCAAGAGCCCGACGAGGACCGCGAGCCCACCTGCATCGTGGAGGATGTCGAAAACCTCAATATCTTTCAGAAGAGCCACCGCTGGCGGCAGTTCCTGCAGTGCATGGAGCGCGCCGTGCGCGCGTGCGGCGGGTTCCTCGAGTCGGACTTCGACGCCGAGTCCTACTACAACGAGGAGGAGGACCGGGTCGACTTCCACGGCTACGTGACCTGCGAGGAAGATCCCGAGGGCACCGGCGCCGGGAACTGACCGAGCCGACATCCCATTTGAGCAGCACCGCCGCCTTCCACAGAGGCGGGACTCGCGGAGGAACTGAATGAGACACCTGCTTTTCCTGAGTCTGGTTGCAGCCTGCGCCGCCTGTGGTGATTCGGAGGCATCGCCATCCTCGAACGTGCCGATCACCGACTCTGCCGGGATCCGGGTCGTCACAAATCCGCCTGCTGATCTCGTATACGCGGAGTTGGCCGAAAAACCCACGCTCTCGATCGGCCAACTCAGCGGCCCGGACGAGTTGCTGTTCGGCCGAATCGTATCCGCCAAGCGCGACGCGGTCGGCAATGTCGTTGTGGCCGATGGGCAGGCCCATCAGATCCGCACCTTCGACGCTGAGGGCCGGCACATTCAGTCGCTAGGGAGAGAAGGAGAGGGTCCTGGGGAGTTTCGGACCCTCAGCGGGGCCTGGCCGATCAGGTACTTGGACGAAACCGATGTGGACTCCCGACAGATCATCGCGGCGGACTCCGAACTGGACCGGATCACCCGCTTCAGCGGTGAGGGGACACCGATGGGAACGGCCACGCTTGCCGGGACGGACGACATGTCCATCCGGACGGTCGGGCTCGCTGGTCCCAACGCGGCGCTGAGCCGCGCCTCCCCCTACAACCTGCCCGACTTCGCGGCTTTCAGGGGCGGATCCGTGGTGAACATGATGGAAACCATGTTCGGGGGCGAGGAGAACCGCCGAGTCCTCTTTGTGCGCCATCGCTTGGACGGTGGGCTGGTCGATACCTTGGCGGAGGGAAGGGATGTGGCAATGGCTACCTTGGCACAGGGGAATGGCGCGCGCTCCTTCGCGATTCCCTTCTCGTCACAGTCCTCGGCCGCGGGATCCCCGTACGGTGTTGTGGTCACCGACGGGGTCGCGTACGAGATCAGAGTGTTCGGCGAAGACGGCGCACTACGCATGATCGCGCGCATCGACGACGCCCCTCCGGCTCGCACGGACGAGCACCTGAAGAGGTACGCGGGTGCGGGAAGCTCCGATGCCGATGAAGCAGAGATCCGCGAGCGGATCGACCGATACCAACAGGTCGCACTGCCTGACTCGCTTCCCGGGTACACCGATGTCCTCTTTAGCGAAGAGGGCGAGATCTGGGCCCGGCGCTACCGGCTCCCGGGCGAGTCAATGCGGCGCTGGAACGTCTTCGCCGCCGACGGCGTCTACCTCGGTCGGGTGGCCGTCCCCACTTCCTTTCGCATCGAGGAAGTGGGCCGCGGCCAAGCCCTCGGCGTCCACACCGACGAACTCGGGGTTCAGCGCGTTCAACTGCGTGACCTCACGTTGATCAGGCCCCGTGACGACCAGCACACGCGTGAGTGCCTGGGGACCCCGGAAGCGGCCTTGGAAGCCCCAGTTACCCCGAAAGCGGTGACCGAGAAAGGTTAGCGGAATCCGGTGGGGTGTGGTATCATGGAGGGTCAGTCATTTCTCAGACCCCCACTTCCCACGCCTGGGCTGACGGACAATGAAGCGAACCCGACCGTTCCCTCCTCTGCCACGCGCCTCCTTCCGAGCCGACACGCCCCTCAAGCCACTTGCACCGCCTCACGCCGCACTGTGGAAAGGGCGGAGCAACAAGTGAACCCGGTGAGGGGCAGTTGCCCCCGCCGTTCGGAAAGTGCGCCTTCGTGGCCCCTGATCTCTCTCGTGCGCTGCCTCAGCTTTCTACGCCGTGAGCCGCGCGGATCCCCAGGGGGATTAGGGGGTACTCGTCCCTACGGGTGTCGTCCCTTACGGGGGGTTGCGTGATGGGGATGTATCCCCCATCTTCCCCGTCCTTTTCCTCTGAATCAAGGAGACCAAACTGATGTCGAGCGCCAAACTGCACCTCTTGGTGACCGTCATCATCGAGCGCGACGATGATCGATGGTTCGGTCACTGCCCTGCTTTCAGCGGCTTGCTCATGGATGGCAAGACCATCGACGAGACACTGCATCGAGTCCGTGACGGGCTGGATCTGTACCTGGATTCTCTCGAGCGACATGGTGATCCTCTTCCAATCGGAAAGGACTGTGCCATCCTTCTGAATGAGCCTACGCCTCAGCGTCTCCCGACGACCGTCAAGAAGCGAACCACTAGGAGGCTGTCTGTTCCGTGTCCAGAATTCGCAACCGCGTAGTATGGGACCAACTCAAATCACTGACCGCCAAGGACCTCATCCGGGCTCTCCGTCGTGACGGATGGGAGGAGGAAGACCGCCGTGGGGCAACCTGTGGTTTCAAGAAGGGCGACCTGCGCATAGTCATCCACTACCACCCGAAGAATACCTACCAACCGAAGCTGCTAAAGGCACTGCTCGGCAAGACAGGATGGACCGAAGACGACCTTCGAAGACTGAAGCTCATCAAGTAGCTTGTTGGCCACCACCACCGATTCCCGTTCCGCGATATTCCCGGTCTCTGCCGCTAACTCCTTCGGCGGCGCAGTGACCTCCCGGCGCCGGGCCAACAGGTCGCCCCGCAGGTCAAGCTCCCCTCGACACCCGCTTCCAACCAGTGCCGCCTCCTCGGTTCCACGCCCCGTTTCTCTGCCCCAACCCGACTCGAAACACTAGGAATATCTAAAGTGATAATCTATCCGTGATGAAACGTGTATAATGTTGATTCACTTATAGTTACAACGACCATATTCCGGTCAACGGCTCCTGGATGGGACCGAGCGAGACGTACCGGCAGAGCGGCATCCTCAACAGCGACTGGACACGGCTGGGGGGCGGCGACGGCTTCATCAACCTGGTCGATACGACCAGCAACACGATCGTCTACACGGAGTCCCAGTACCTGGGGCTGTCGCGCGTCAACATGCGCACCGGCGAGCGGACCTCGATCCGGCCCGGCGACCCGATCGGGCACATCGGCGGCCGCCGCAACTGGGAGACTTGGCGCGAGGTCGGCACCTTCGAGCGGCAGCGCCTGGGCAACGCGATGGCCCCGGCCAACTGGGACGGCCCGTTCATCATCTCGCCGCACGACGCGTCCGCCCTGTACGCGGGCACGAACATCCTGTGGAAGACGACGGACCGGGGCGACTCGTGGCAGGAGCTGGGCGACCTGACCACGGGCACCGACCGCCGCACTCTCCCGATCATGGGGCAGATGCCCGACGACTACACCCCTTCGCTGGACGACGGGATCCCTTACTGGCCCACGATCTCATCGGTGGCGGAGAGTCCGCTGGCGCGGGGGCTGCTGTATGTGGGGACGGATGACGGGCGGTTTCACGTGTCACGTGATGGCGGCGCGACCTGGACGGATGTGGCGGCCCGCGATGCGACGGATTCGGACGGGCCGGAAGGGGCCATCCCCACCGGCTTCCCCGGCCTTCCTCCGGGCGCCTGGGTCAGCGGCATCGAGCCTTCGCGCCACGACGAGGCCCGCGTCTACGCCGTCTGGAACAACTACCGCAACGACGACTACGCGAACTACCTGTACAGGTCGGACGACTACGGGGTCACCTGGAGCTCCATCACCGGCGACCTGCCCCCGGACCGGGTGCTGCGGACGGTGCGCGAGGACCTCCGCAACGAATCCGTGCTCTTCCTGGGCGCCGAGATCGGTCTCTTCTACACGATGGACGGGGGCACGCACTGGACCGAGCTGCGCGGCGGGATGCCCACCGCGGCCTTCAACGACCTGGTCATCCACCCGCGCGAGAACGACCTCGTGCTGGGGACGCACGGGCGCGGCGTGTGGATCCTCGACCAGATCAACGCGCTCCAGGAACTCACCCCGCAGGTGATGGCAAGGGCGGCCCACCTCTTCACGGTCGGGCCCGCGACGCAGATCCGCCGCGCGGGGAGGCAGGCGCACACCGGAGACATCTTCTACCGGGGCGAGAACCCCCCGAACGGCGCGATCCTCGACTACTGGCTCGGGGAGGAAGCCGAGCCGGGGGCGGTGTCGGTCGTGATCGAGGACGGGGTGGGCGGCCGCGTGGCCACGGTGGAGGGTACGGGGCGAGCGGGGATGAACCGGATCGTTTGGGATCTTCGCCACCGGGTCGGGGACGAGGCCGGGCCGGGGGGTGGCGGGCGGGGGGGCTTCGGCGGCGGGGGACGGGGGCCGCTGGTCGTGCCGGGCAACTACACCGCACGGCTGCAGGTTGAAGGCGCGGAGGCCGTCGCGGGTGCGCAGCTGGCGCAGCCGTTCGAGGTGCACGAGGATCCGCGGCTGAACGTGACGCCCGCCACCCGCTCGGCCTGGACGGCCACCCTGCTCCAGCTTGGCGAACTGCGGGCCCGGGCCCAGCGGCAACTGGCCCGTGTGGAGGAGGCGCTGGAGGGCGTGGCGGAGGACGACGAGAGCCCACGGGCCACCAAGCTGCGGGACCTGGAGCGCGAGTTCGGGGAACTCGTCACGCGCATCGGCCGCCTCTCGGGCGACATTGAAGGCGTGGTCGCGCCACTGACCCAGGACCAGAGGTCGCGGCGCGTGTTCTACACCGACATGCTGGAGGTGCTGGTCAGGGAGATGGAGGAGGTGGTGTAGGAAATGTCCGTCGTCCCTAAAGACCGGAGCGGGTAGCGATCATGCGGAACTGTCGCGAGGCGTTGCTCGTCACCGTGCTGGTCTCCGTTGTGGATCAACCAGGGATTCGGCATCACTCTGTCCGGTTACGGATCGGCGTAGCGGGAGACGGTGGCCAAGCGCATGAGCGCCGCGGCCAGACCTACATCTCCACCACCCGCCCCACCCCCGCCTCCTCCGCCCGGCGCAGCACCTCGGCCCCGATCGCCACATCCTGGACCGCCGTGCCCACCGACTTGAAGAACGTGAGATCGCGGCCCGCGCGGCCTTCCGGCGCATCGCCGTTGACGATCTCGCCGAGGTCGGCGTCGATCACATCCGGCGTCACCAGCCCCTCCTGAATCGGGATGATCAGGTCGCCGGCCTCCTCGAGGACGGCTTCGCGCTCCTCGACCACCACCCGTGCCCGGGTCACCACCTCGGGGCCGATCTCCCGGTGGTCCGGCAGGAAGCTTCCGCTCCCGCTCACGTGCGTCCCGGCAGGCAGCCCCGAGCCATCAAAGACCGGTGTGCGCGACGTGGTCACGGCCACGATGATGTCCGCCCCGTCGACCGCCTCCGCCGAGTCGTCCACCGCGCGCACCTCGACGCCATCAAGTGAATCGGCCAGCGCTCTGGCCGACTCCCCGCCCCGCGACACCACCCGCACCTCCCGAATCGGCCGCACCGCCCGGATCGCCTCGATCTGCCGCGGGGCCTGGACGCCCGCCCCGAAGATCGCCAGCACGCGGCACTCCGCCCGGCTCAGCAGCCTCGCCGCGAGGCCCGCTGCCGCCGCGGTGCGGATCGCGGTGAGCTCGCCGGCGTCCATCAGCGCCGCGGGGAGCCCCGTCCCGTCGTCGAGCATGAGAATCACGCCGTTGATCGACGGGAGTCCGCGGGACCGGTTCCCACCGAATACCGACACGACCTTGGCGCCCCGCTCCCCGGTCGCACCCAGCCGCGCGGGCATGAAGAGCGAAATCCCGTCCCCCGTCGTCACCGCCCCGCGCACCGGCATTTCGGCCGAACCCGCGGACAGCTGCCTGAAGGCGCGTGCCATCGCCTCGATGGCGTCGGGCATCGTGATCAGCGAGAGGACCTCGGCGCGGGAGAGAATCCGGACCCTCATCGCCCTGCTATTGCTGCTGCGCCTGCGCCGCGGATGCCCGCAGGTACCGTTCCGCAACGACCCCCCGGTGGTGCCGGGAGTGCCCTGCGATGATCCACGCCAGGCTCCTGACCGTGAACTCGTAGCCGCTGGCCGTTCCGCGGCGATTCCAGGTGTCCTCTTCGAAGCTCCGAAGCAGGAGGACCGTCGACCTGCGCACAGCCGCCAGCTCCTCGGCCAGCCCGGCCAGCGGCCGCCGGTCCGCGCCGGAGTTCGCCGCGTACAGGTTCTCGTCGAAGGAGGGGTAGTGCGACCGGTCCCCGCGCGCGAAGGCCATCGCGCGGGCGGCAAACATCCGTTCGGCGTCGATGACGTGGCCGACCACCTCGCGCACCGACCACTTGCCGGGCGCGTATCGGTACCCTTCTCTCTCTCGCGGAACGCGGGCGAGGAGCGCGCGCCACTGGCCGGCCTCCGCTTCGAGCGTGTCGAGCAGCGGTTCCTTCACTGCGGCGATGTAGGATCCGTAGAAGTCGGCGTATTCGTCGCTTCCGGGTCTGCCCGGGGTATGTGACATGGGTCTTTCGTATCCTGTTCGATGGCGATTGCCGCGCCGGTCGACCACCGGCACCGCAGTTCACTCACAAACGTAGCGCCTCGCGAGCTGTCTGAAAGCCCGCACCTCCCCGTCGGCCCAGCCACGACCGTGGCCGAGTTCCCGCGCCATCACGCGGGCCACGGCTGGCGCGGCGGCCGCCGCCGCCCTGGCATTCAGGAAGAGGGCGCGGGTGCGCCTCGCCAGCACGTCCTCCACGCGCACCGCCATCTCGTTCCGTGCGGCCCAGGCGGCCTGGGTCAGCCGATAGGGCAGGCTCGGGTGCATGAGGGCCCCGAGGGCGGGGTCGGCCTCCTCCAATGCGCGGACCGCTTCGGCCTCGTTCCCATACACCCTCCAGGGATCGTGGACGTCGCGGCGTATGGAATAGCCGTGCAGGCGCAGCGTGGCGGTCCGGGTGTGAGTGGGCGAGAGTCCGCCGACATCGGAGGCGACCTCGACGGTGTCCTGGGCGACCTTGCGGCAGGTGGTCCACTTCCCTCCCGTGACCGTGACCAGCCCCCGCCGGGACACGCTCACGCTGTGGCCGCGGGACAGCGCGGCGGTGTTCTGCCCGGTACCCGCCGCCATCAGTCCCCTCTGGCCCGCCCACGCCGCGAGGATGTCCGGGCGCGTGATCGGGCGCGTCAGGTAGCGCCCCGCGTGGTCGATCAGGTAGTCCACCTCCGCTTCGCCGGGGACCGGTTCGCGCGACGGCGCGTCCACCGGGACATCCGTGGTGCCGATCACGACGTGACCCTTCCATGGGATCGCGAAGAGGACGCGACCGTCGTCCGTGGAGGGGACGAGCACGGCCGAGTCGCCCGGAAGGAAGGCGCTGCTGACGACGATGTGGGCGCCCCGGCTCAGCACCACGGAGGGATCCTGGCGCGGCTCGTCCATCCTCAGGACCGAATCGGCGAAGGGGCCCGCCGCGTTCACAACCACCGCGCCGCGCGCCTCCCACTCGCGGCCGCCGATCAGGTCGCGAACGCGGACGCCCTTGATCCGCCCGCGCGATTCCAGCAGCCCGACCGCCTCGGCGTAGTTGATCGCCGCGCACCCCAGGCTGATCGCGGTGCGGATGAGCGCCCAACCCAGCCGGGCGTCGTCGAATTGGCCGTCGTGGAAGAGCACGCCGCCGCGCAGCTTGCGGCCCCGGAGCGTGGAGACCCGGCTGAGGCAGGCGCGGCGGCTCAGCAGACGCGACGAACCCAGGCCCCTTCCCCTCGCCAGGGCGTCGTACACCTTGAGGCCGGTGCCGTACCAGGCCCGCTCCCAGGCGCGGTACGCCGGGACGATCAGCCGCAGGTCGTTCACCAGGTGGGGCGCGTTCTTCCACAGCCGATGGCGCTCCCGCAGCGCACCGTAGACCATCCCGACCTGACCCTGGCGCAGGTACCGGACCCCGCCGTGGATCAGCTTGGTGCTGCGGCTCGACGTCCCGCCGGTGAAGTCGCCGCGCTCGACCAGAAGGGTCCGGTAGCCGCGGGCGGAGGCGTCGAGAGCCGTGGCCAGTCCGCTGCAGCCCCCGCCGACGACCACCACGTCCCACGGACGCAACTGCATGGCCTGTTCGAGGATGCGGTCTCTGGAGAGGTTGGGACCCGCCGTCCTTCCAGGTCCAGGGAATGCCGCGCCGCGTAAACTTTTCATTACATCTTGTAATGTTGGCATTACATCTGGGTCGGCGTCAGTCCGCCGCCACCCTCCCCATGAACGCCCGCACGCGCTCGTGGCTCTTCAGCACCATCACCGTGCCCGGCGCCTCGCGCGCGATCCGCTCCGGGATCGTCCCGAAGACGATGCGGCTCGAGAAGCTGTCGCCCGAGGCCCCCACCATGACCGCGTCGTAGTCCCTGGCCGCTGCCACGATCGACTCGACCACGCCCGCGCCCTCCAGGATCCTCGTCTCCACCGCCGCCCCCTCCGGCAGCTCCGCCCGCTCCTTGGCGAGCCGCTCCTCCTGTTCGGTCCGGCGCTCCGCGCTGGCCGTTGCGGGCACATGGGAGGCGAGGGTGAGGAGTCCTTCCTCGCCGGCGGCCGCGTCGCCCGGCGCCGTCAGCCCCACCGCGTAGCCCTTGGCCTTGCGCGCATGCACACCGCCCGCGGTCGGGAGCAGTATGCGGGTGGGCATCGCAGGCCCGGGTCCGAACCGGACCAGCAGAATGTCGGCGCGGGCGAGCCGCACCACGTCGTCGGTCACTTCGCCGAGGATCTTCCGGGCGGTCGTGGTGAAGCCTTTCCATCCGAGCACGATCAGGTGGGAGCGGTCCTCGCGACGGGCCTCGAGGATGGCGCGTCCCACGTTGTGCCCAACCCGCACCTCGGTCGTGATCGGGACGCCCAGCTCGCCTTCCAGCGCGGCCAGGCGCTCCAGGATGTCGTCCTCGGCCTCGATCGCCTCGCGCGCGAGCTCGGGCGGCAGCTGGTCGGGGACCTGAACAACGCGCAGCAGGGTGACCTCGCCGTCGCGGTGCCGGGCCAGGGTGGCGGCCATCCGCAGCAGGGGCTCGGCCGTGTGGGGATTGCAGACCGGGAGCAGGATGCGGAAGGGGGCTTCGCGCGGGGATGCCCGCAGCGCGACGATGCGCGAGCCGGGCCCCGCGGCGTCGGGGACTTCGAAGCGGGTGCCGCGCCAGGCCGCGTACCAGAAGAGCCCCACCAGCAGCGCGAGGATGGCGAGCAACACCGGCTGCAGGTGTCCCTGAATGGGGATCTGCAGGATCAGGTAGATGTTGGCCGCGATCCCAAGCGCGGGCAGGAGCGGCACCAGAGGGACCCGGAAGGGGCGCTCGATGTCGGGGAAGCGGCGGCGGTGGATGATCAGCGCCGCGTTCACGAAGCACAGAGCCAGGAGGAGGACCAGGTTCGCGAAGTGAGCGAGGTCCTCAAGCGGCAGCAGGAGGGCGAAGACGCCGATCGAGGCGCCCGCCGCCAGCACCGCCACGTACGGCGTGTGCGTGCGCGCGCCGATGCGGCCGAAGAAGCGGGGCAGGTGGCTGCGGTGGCTCATCGACAGCGCCACGCGGGACCCGGCGAGGATCGACGCGTTCGAAGCGGAGATCATCGAGAAGATCGCGCCGCCCACGATTACCGCGCCCCCGATCGGCCCGAGGAAGGCCCGCGCGGCCACGCCCATCGCGGCCTCCGTGTACTCGGTCAGGTCGGCCACGACCACCACCAGCACCACCAGCGCGTAGAGCACCGTCACCACGAGCATCGAGATGAAGATCGCGCGCGGGATCGTCTTCGTCGGGTTCATCACCTCGCCCGCCGAGGCGGCGATCGCCGAAAACCCGAAGAAGGTGATGAAGACGAGCGCGGCGGTCGACGCGATGAGGGGGAGGTCGGTGCTGAAGCGCTCGGTGATCGACGCCGCGCTGAAGCCGCCCAGGCCGCCCGCGACGAACCACACCAGCAGCGCGATCTTGGCCACCGTGACGACGATCTGGAAGGTGCCGCTCTCCTTCGTGCCCTTCATGTTGAGGAGCGTGAGGGCGGCCAGGAAGACGAGGCCCGGCAGCGCCACGAGCGGCGCGTGCCAGATGAATTCGTTGAAGTAGGTGGACAGGCTCGCGATGTAGAAGGCGCACGACGACGCGTAGCCCAGGAGGATGCACCAGCCCACCAGGTACGCCAGCAGCGGCGGGAAGGTCTTGCGCGCGTAGAGGTAGCCCTCGCCGGAGGACGGGTAGATCGAGGTGAACTCGCAGTAGGTGAGCGCGGTGAAGGCCGCGACCAGGGCCGCCAGCAGGAAGGAGACGATCGCGGCGCTGCCCACGTACCCTACCGCGAGCCCCGACAGCGTGAAGATCCCGGCGGCGATCATGGTGCCGGTGCCGATCGCCAGCGCCGAAACCAGTCCGAGGTCGCGGCTCAGGCCGGCGACCACGGTCGGCTCGCCTGCCGAAGACCCGTTGGCGCTCGAGGCCGAAGACCCGTCTGCGCTCACGCAGCCGCCTCCGGTGCCGGTTTCTCAGCGTTCACCTGCGGCTCGGTTCGGATCCGAACCGGATGCTCGGTCAAGGCTGCTCCGCCGCCGCGGGCAGCAGCGCGCGGACGTCGGCCTGCACGTCCTCCTCCATCGGCCGGAACGGAACCAGCCACTCCCGGACGATCCTCCCCTCGGCGTCGATCAGGAAGCTCCCGGGAAGCCCGTACAGGAAATAGGTGTCCTGGATCTCCCAGGTTGGATCGTGCCAGACCGGGAACGTGATGTCGTGCTCTTCAAGGAAGGCAAGGATCTGGTCTCCGTCGCTGCGGTTGTCGACGCTGACCGCGACCACCCGGAAGCCGCGGTCGGCGTAGGTGTCGTGCAGCTCCTGCAGTTCGGGCATCTCCTCACGGCACGGTGCGCACCAGGTCGCCCAGATGTTCAGCATGTAGGGCGCCCCGAGCAGATCCTCGCTGCCCGTTTCGGCCCCCTCCAGGGTCAGCGCGGTGAACGGGGGCGCGGGGCCGCCGACCTGGGGACGTTCCGGCACTTCGCAGGCGGCGGCAACCAGTGCCGCCATGGTCAGCGTCGCATATCGGGTCACGGGACAGGCTCCTGGCTGGGGGGGAAGCACGGGTGACTCCACGCGATTCCCTTCGCGGGAGCCGCCCGGCAGATCAACCTACCCAAGGCGGGCCGGTGCGCCAATAATGAAAGTGGGGGCCGCGACCGGACGGTCGGCCCGGGTCCCGCGGTGGAACACCCGCGCAACCCTCCGCGTAGGGAAAGGCGTCCCAACCACACATTCACCGGAGCCAGGCACCATGGCCGCAGACACCCCACCGACCGACGCCAGACGCAAGCTGGTCTTCCTGGCCGGCTTCCTGGTCTTTTTCGCCGCACTCTGGCTTCTCTGGAACACACCCTTCGTCTATCCGCTCAAGATCTTCGTGGTGATGCTGCACGAAATCAGTCACGGCATCGCGTCGGTTGCCACCGGGGGGTCCATCGAGAAGATCGTTCTGGACCCCTACCAGGGCGGCGCCTGCTACTGCGGCGGCGGCAACGCCTTCCTCACCCTGTCCGCGGGCTACCTCGGCAGCCTGGTCTGGGGGCTGGTGCTGCTGGCGGCCACGAACAGCCGGCGGATCCCCACGCAAACGCTGGTCTTCGGGGTGGGCGCCCTGGTCGTCCTGCTGACCGCGCTCTACGTCCGCAACGGCTTCGGGCTGGCCTTCGGGCTGGCCTTCGGCGCCACCCTGATGATCGCCGGCCGCAAGCTCGGGCCCGCCGCCAGCCGCATTCTGATGACCGCGCTGGGCCTGACCAGCTGCCTCTACGCCATCCTCGACATCAAGAGCGATGTGCTCGACCGGCCCCACCTGGAGTCCGACGCCGCAATGCTGGCGGAACTGACGGGGGTGCCGACGATGACCTGGGGCGTCATCTGGATCGCGGTCGCGGTGGTGGTGAGCGCGCTGGCGTTCTGGCGGGCGTTCAAGGCGGCGTGAGGGGCCGCCGGGACAGCCGCGGCTCCAGCAGGTGGAGGAACGGCACCCCGGCGTCCGTCTCCTCGTAGCCGATCACATAGCGGGCACTCCCGTCAAAGCCGACAAACACACCGTCGTGGTGAGAGCGCGCCCGCGTTAGCCCGGTAGCGGGGTCTACAAGATCAAGCCATCCGTCTCGTAATTGGGCGAGGTCGATTTCATGCAGCCTGGCTTCCGCCGACGGCGGTGGACCTGTCCAGTCCGGGTCGGCTGTGTGCCACACGACCCAGAGTCCCCGATCGTCCAGCATCCCCAAGTCTATCGCCGCTGGCGCGAATTCGTCGCCGCCCTCGTCGAACTCCGCAACACGACGATCAAAGACCCTGCCGGTTCCTGGCTCCGGCGCCAGATCCCAGCGCACGATTCGGTTGGCCTCACGCGGCGCCGCCCAGACGGTTTCGTCCCACCCGGCAACGCTGGTGGTTGCGGCCCAGTGGCTCGATTCGGGTGAATGGACCGCTCCATCGTGGCCATATGAGGCCATCTCCCCGGAAGGCTGCAGCACGTGAAGCTTGTGACCCACGGACTCGGGCGTCGGGACGAGGGCCACGAACACCGCCACGTCATCGCTCAGTACGGCGGCGGATCTGACCTGTCCCGGAAAGCGGTCGGTGCGGACCACCCGAAAGTCGTGGTCGAGCATCGTTCGACCCCTATGATACTCGAAAACGTGGATGTATTGGGGACCCACGCCGATGTGCGAGATGGACTGGTACTCCCCCGGTCCAGACCCCCGTCCCCCGATGGTCTGCAGGTAGGTGCCGGTCGAATCGAACACCGCGATCTCCGCTTCCCTGGACTCCCAGAGCAGGATGCGGCCCCGCCGGTCCACGGCGACATGCGAAAACGGTGAGACAAGTTCCACGCCGGGTCCGTCCTGGCCGCCGATGGTCACGATGGTGTCAAGTGTTATGACACATTCCGCGCCGGTGACTTCGCCGGACACTTCCTCGGGTTCCTGCGCGCGAAGGCATGTAACCGAAGCGTGAGCCGCACCGAGGGAGAAAAGCAGGCTGCAGGCGATCCTCATGGGGCAGCTCCCCCACCGAACACCACCTCCCCGTTGAACACCGTCATCTCGCAGACCATGTCGCGCAGCCCGTCGGTCGGCACGGATAGCGGGTTTCGGTCCCAGACGGCAAGGTCCGCGTACTTCCCGAGCTCGATGGTCCCGACCTTGTCCTCCAGGAACATCTGGTGGGCCGCCCACACGGTGAACGACCGCAGCGCCGTCTCCGCATCCACCGACTCGGCGGTGCCGTAGGGCGCCTCGCCGTAGACGCCCAGCAGCGGCCGGCGCGCGACCGACGCCCAAACGCCGTAGCGGGCCGGGAAGGGCGTGACGAAGAAGTCCGACCCGCTGGCCCAGATCATGCCGCGCTCCTGGTAGGACCGGAAGGGATTGAGGCGAAGGGCGCGCTCGGGGCCGAAGTTGCCCGCATAGGTGTCGCCGATCCACCAGGTGAAGGTCGGCGAGGGTTCCGGGTAGCCGGCCTGCCAGTCACGCTGCAGCTCGGCCATGGCGTCGAGGGCGCGGTCGGTGGGGATGTTCGAATGGATGATGCCGTGGCGAAGGCCCCGGGTCGGGGTGGCCGCGAGCGCCTCCTGGAAGCTCTCGACCGTCCAGTCGATGGCGCGGTCGCCGATGGAGTGGATGCTGACGTGGAGGCCGGCGTCGTGGTAGGCGCGGAAGCGTCGGCGCAACTCGTCGGGGTCCATCGTGGGGTAGCCGCGGTTGCCGGTGTCGGTGCCGGTGGATTCGCGGTTCCAGTCGTCGTATAGCCACGCGGTGCGGGCGCCTCCGCTACCGTCGATGTAGAGCTTGACGCCCCCTGCGATGAGGCGGTCGTCGCCGGTGGATTCGTAGGGGCGGGTGAAGGCGGCGAGGCGCTCCGCGTAGGCGCGGACCTCTTCGATGGGCCCGTCCAGCGCGCTCCACAGGGCAAAGATGCGGACGGTGAGGTCGCCGGCGGCGAGGACGTCGGCGTACGCGTCCCAGGTGGCCTGCGTGATCCCCGGATCCTTGCCGCCGGTCATGCACGCGGCGTTGAAGGCGCCGGTCAGGGAGCGGATTCCCTCGCGCTGCTGGTCCGGGCCGAGGCGGGGGATGAGACGGGTGACGAGCCCCATGGCCGATTCCTTGAGGACGCCGGTGGGCTGGCCGGCGGCGTCGCGGTCGATGGTGCCGCCCGGCGGATCCGGAGTGTCCGCAGTGATCCCCGCCATCTCGAGCGCGATCGAGTTGGCCGTCCCGTAGTGCCCCATGGTGTGCATCAGCCAGACGGGCCGCCCCTCGTCGACCTCGTCCAGGTCCGTCGCGTATATGTAGCGGACCTCCTCCAGCTTGCCCTCGTCCCAGCCGCCCCCCCGTACCCACTCTCCCTCGCCCACGATCGCGACCTGGTCCGCCACCATCCGCTGCACGTCCGCAATGTTCTCGACGTTCGGGTAGCTCATGTCGAGGTTGTAGAGGCGGTTCGCGCCCCCGCTCGCGAAGTGTACGTGCGCGTCGATCAGCCCAGGGGTGACGGCGCGGCCCGCGAGATCGATGCGCTCGGTTCCGGGCCCCGCCAGCACCTCGATCTCCGCTACGGTGCCGACGGCGGCCACCCGCTCGCCGATCACCGCCACCGCCTCGGCCACGCGGCTCTCCGCGTCCAGGGTGATGACGGGGCCGCCGGTGAGGATGAGGTCGGCTTCCGGGGGAGGCTCGGGTGTACAGCCAGTCAGGACGAGGCAGGCCACGGCGGTGCTGACCAGGGCGGTGCGGGCCGTGGCGGCGCGGGCCAGGGCGGCGCCACCCGATGGTACGGCGCCGACACCCGGGAAGGCCCGGCCCCGGGGCACGGAGCGTCGCGTGGCCCGGATCCCCGTCCGGGTTGTAAAGTCGACATTACAAACTGTCATGTTCGCTTTACCTTCTGCTTCCTGGCGGCCCCCCTTGCACCGAAAGGCCTCGATCGCGAAGGTTGATCCGCCGCCACCTGTCAGTATACATTTGTTCTGGCCATGGTGGCCAAAAGCGGTGCCGCCATGCGTGGCGGTGCCGGCTCGCGCAGGATGCAAATGTCCCGCCCGAAGTCGAACCCATGAAAAAGGAGGTGATCACTTGTCTAGTCCAAGTACCCAGCCCAACCCGGCAAGGGCAAGCGGTCGCCGCTTCGGCAACTAAGCCGAAACACGATCGAACGTTCGCGCCGTAAGCGGCCTTCGCGCCGGGTTGCGGCCGGTTCCAGAAGCCCCCGGAGGCTCTGTGTAGCGTCCAGAGCCTTCGGGGGCTTATCGTGTCCGGGAGCCATCTCTTCCAACCGACCGCGTCGGCTCCACTCAACCGGACGCTGCCCATGACGCCCCGCTCCACCGCGACCGCAACGGTCTTCACCGTCCTCGCATGGCTGGCCTCCTGGACCCCCGCGCACCCCCAGACAGGCGAAGAGATCTTCGAGGCGGCATGCGCCAGCTGCCACACGCCCGCCGGCACCGAGCGAACACCGGGGGTCAGCCTCCTCCGGCAGCTCACCCCGCGCGCCATCGTGGCCTCACTCGAGGACGGGGTGATGCGCGCGGAGGGGGCGGACCTGACACGCGAGCAGCGCATCGGTGTGGCGGAGTACCTGACCCGACGCCGGTACGAGGCGGTGCCCGTCCCGGAGTCCACCTTCTGCTCCGGGCTCCCCTGGACCGGCATGGACCCGGCCGCGGTCTCCTGGATGGGATTCGCGGGCAACCTGGCCGGCACCGGCTACCAGCCTCCGCAGCGCGCCGGGCTGACCGCCGCCGACGTGCCGAACCTCGAGTTGCGCTGGGCCTTCGCCTTTCCGGGCGGCACAGGCATGCGCACCTCGCCCGCGGTCGCCGGGGACGCCGCCCTCGTGGCCGGGCCCTTCGGCGAGGTGATGGCACTGGACCTGGCCACCGGGTGTGTGCGGTGGGGTTTCGAGGCCGACGCGACGGTCCGCGGCGCCATCACGGTCGGTGAGGGACCGGACGGCCGCTCGACCGCGTATTTCGTCGACTCGCGCACCAACGCCTACGCCGTCGACCTGGAGAGCGGCTCGCTGGTGTGGCGGGTCCGGGTCGGCTGGCACGCCGTGGCCTACGGGACGGGCAGCCCGGCCCTGCACGACGGCCGGCTCTACGTTCCCGTCTCCTCGCTCGAGGTGAGCGTCGCGGGCAATCCGCGCTACGAATGCTGCACCTCTTCCGGGGCGGTTGCGGCCCTGGACGCCGCGACGGGGGATGTCCTCTGGTACCACCGCGTCATCCCCGGCTATCCGGAGGAGACGGGGCAGAACGGGGCCGGAACCACGACCTGGGGCCCGTCCGGCGCCGCCGTGTGGTCAAGTCCCACCATCGACCCCGCCCGCGGGCTCCTCTACGCCGGAACCGGCGAGAATCTGACCCACCCCACCACCGAGTCGAGCGACGCGATCCTGGCGCTGGACCTCGAGACGGGGGAGCTGGCCTGGTCGTTCCAGGCGACCGCCGGCGACGCCTTCAACATGGCTTGCACACAGCCCGCAAACCGCGACAACTGCCCCAATCCCCCGGGGCCCGATCTGGACTTCGGGATGGCGCCGATGCTGGTCACCCGCCCCGACGGCAAGGAGATCCTGGTCGCGGGGCAGAAGTCCGGCGACGTGTGGGCGCTCGATCCCGACAACGACGGCGCGCTGCTGTGGTCGACGGCGGTCGGCAAGGGCAGCGCCCTCGGAGGGATCCACTGGGGCATGGCCACCGATGGCCGCTACGCCTACGCGCCCAACGCGGACCGCAACGCCGTGATCGTGGACGTGAACCCGGACCGGGAACTGTCGCCGGGCCTGTACGCTCTGGACCTCATGACGGGCGAGGTGGTCTGGAGAGCGACGATGCCCGAGGAGGCCTGTGAGGGCAGGAGACGCTGCTACTCCAGCAACTCGGCGGGGGTCACCTCGATCGACGGCGTGGTCTTCGCCGGCGGACTGGACGGCTTCATCCGTGCACATTCCGCCGAGGACGGCCGGGTGATCTGGGAGTTCGACACGACGCAGCCCGTCGAAACGGTGGGCGGCGTGCCGGGGCGGGGCGGCGCGATCGACGGGCCCGGACCCGTGGTGGCCGGCGGCACGCTCTTCGTCAACAGCGGCTACGCCACCTTCGGCCAGATGCCCGGCAATCTGCTGCTGGCGTTCGGGGTGAACGATCCTGGTGGAGCGGGCAACTGACGGGGGAACGGACAGCTCGCCGAACCTCGTTCCAGGCCGGCCCGACTGGCCCCGGGCCCCGCGCTCCCACACATTGTCAGTCATGAAGAGAGTGTTTGTTCGCCCCGTGATTCTCGCGGCCCTCATGATGGCCCTGCCCGCCTGCGGTGGCGCCCAGGACGGGGAAATCCCGCGGACTCCCTCCGGCAGGCCCGACATGAACGGCCTCTGGCAGGCGCTGGGGAACGCCCACTGGGACATCGAGCCGCACGCCGCCAGGCCCGCGCTGGCCATGCAGCCGGGGCCCGTGATTCCCGTGCCGGCGAACGAGGTCCTGGCGCTGGGTGCCGTCGGGTCCGTGCCGTCCGGCTATGGTGTCGTCGAAGGCGGCATGATTCCGTACCTGCCCGACGCGCTGGCGCTGCGCGACGAAAACCGCGAGCAGTGGCTGGAGCGCGACCCGGAGATCAAGTGCTACCTGGCGGGAGTTCCCAGGGCGACCTACATGCCCTTTCCCTTCCAGATCTTCCAGAGCGACAGCAAGGTCTTCATGGCGTACGAGTACGCGGGCGCCATGCGCGAGATCTACCTCGACGACCCTGGACCGCCCCAGGTCGACTCCTGGATGGGGCAGTCGGTGGGCCGCTGGGAGGGCGACACCTTCGTGATCGAGGTGAACGGCTTCAACGGACAGGCCTGGCTGGACCGCGCGGGCAATCACCACAGTGCGGGGCTGCAGGTCACCGAGCGATACACGATGGTCGGCCCGAATCACATCATGTACGAGGCGGAACTCAACGATCCGGAGACGTATTCGCGCCCCTGGAAGATCCGCATGCCGCTCTACCGCAACATCGATCCGAATGCCCGTCTGGGGCAGTTCAAGTGCGTGGAATTCGTGGAGGAGCTGATGTATGGACACCTGCGCAAGAACCCGATTCGCCGGTAGGTGGGGCGCCGTGACGCTCGGCGGTACCCGGCCGACAGCCGCAGGGGGGCCCGGGCCGGTCGGCCCTGCGTCCGGATGCGCCCTTGCAGTGGCGCTCGCGGGGGTGGCCGCAACGGGGCTCGCGACCGGCCTTGCGGTGCCGGCGGCCGCCCAGGAGAGGGAGGTCCGGAGCGACTGGGTGGTTCCACGGACGCCCCACGGGCACCCGGATCTGCAGGGAAACTGGACCAACGCCACGGTGACGCCGATCCAGCGGCCAAGGGACCAGGGGCCGGTCCATACCTGGGAGGCGGTGGCCAGGATCGAGGGGTTCGTGCGGACCGCCCGTCAGAGAGGCGCCCAGGACAGCGACCCCGACCGGGGCGCTCCCCCGGTGGGCGGCATCTTCAGCGGAGATGCCCGCCGCGACGCCGCTTCCGGTGGCACCGGCGGCTACAATTCCTTCTACATCGACGCCGGCGAGCTGGTGGCCGTCTTCAACGGCGAGCCCCGGACATCGCTCGTCGTGTACCCCGAGAACGGGCGGCTGCCGGAGTTGACGGAAGGGGGGCGCGGCCGGATCGCCGAGCGGCGGCGCTTCCGCAGCCGGTTCGGCTCCTACGACAACCCGGAGAACCGGCCGCTGGCCGAGCGCTGCATCATGTCGTTCGGGTCGAACGCGGGACCGCCGATGCTTCCCAACTACTTCTACAACAACAACTACACGATCGTGCAGACGCCGGATCACGTGATGATCATGACCGAGATGGTGCACGACGTGCGGATCATCCGCCTCGGTGAGCGCAAGCCGCTGCCCGCGCACATTCGTCCGTGGATGGGCGATTCCTGGGGACGCTGGGAGGGGGACACGCTGATCGTCGAGACCACAAACCTTCACCCCGACCAGACCCTGCAGGGGATCGCGCCGTCCGAGGAGTTCAAGGTGATCGAGCGCTTCACCCGGGCCGACGAGCACACCGTCAACTACGAGTTCACCGTCGAGGACCCGATCATGTGGTCCGAGCCGTGGCGGGGCGAAGTCCCCTTCAAGCGTCTCGACGGACTGGTCTACGAATACGCCTGCCACGAGGGCAACTACGCGCTGGAAAACGTGCTGCGCGGTGCCCGGGCGCAGGAGCGGCAGGAACGGCGAGAGCGGAGGTAAGCTGAAATGATGCGCAAGACCTGGATCCTCATGGGCGCCGCCGTCGTGGCGCTTGCGGTCGCGGTCCCCGTGGTGGCCCACCACGCCTTCGGTGCGGAGTTCGACCGGAATGCACCGATCAAGCTGCAGGGCAAGATCGTCAAGCTGGAGTGGGTCAACCCGCACACCTGGATCCACATCGAGATCGAGAAGGAAGACGGGACCAAGGAGGTGTGGGCCGTGGAGGGGGGGACCCCGAACGTGCTGCTGCGGCGGGGGCTGCGCAGAGACTGTCTCGAGCCCGGCACCGAGATCATCGTGGACGGATACCAGGCCAAGGACCACTCCCTGAAGCGCGCGAACGGGCGCGACGTGACCTTCACCGACGGCAGCAAGATCTTCCTGGGCTCGTCGGGGACGGGCGCGCCCTACGAGGAGGAGCTGCTGAAGGCGCGGCGCGAGAGGGGGCGCTGCTGACGGCGGCCGCCCGCCATCCGGCGGCCCGGCCCTACGAGAACCCGATCCAGCGCCCCGCGGCCGCCACGGTGAACCACAGCGCCAGCGATACGGCTCCGACCAGCCGGCCCAGAGCGTCAGGGACGGGGTCCTCTCGGCGGGCCACGCGCTCACGCACCGCGAAGGTGAAGGTCAGCGCGACGGGCAAGGTGCACATCTTCACCCAGAACGAGGTGTTGTAGTACGCCTTGATCGCCTCCGAGAGGAACAGGGGCACCCCGGTCAGAACCATTACCACCAGGGCGGCGACCAGCCAGGGCCGGGCGTAACGGGAAAGGCGGGCGACCGACTGGCCGGTGAGTCCCGCGCCGAGAAGCCTCAGGTCAACCACCAGCACGGCACCGCCCAGCATGCACAGGCCCAGGAGGTGCACCGCCTCCAGGATCGGGAACGCCCACACCGATTCGGCCACCGCCCTGCCGATCGCGCTCGCCTCGCACCAGCGGAAGAAGGGCTCGAGCATGGCGTTGCTACTCCGTCACTGCGGCGCAACCGGCAACCCAGTTGACCCATGCGGGCTGCGGCTGGATGTCGCAGTCGAACCAGTTGTATGCGATGAGCCTGCCCGTGACCACCACGATGGTCCAGACGGCCAGCGACACCGCGCCGGCGATCCGTGCCGCGCGGGGTGGTGATGCATCGCTGTCCCACTCCGCCGCGTTGCGGTGAACGCCGTTGTGAAAGATGGCGACGTTCGCGCCCGCCAGCAGCAGCACCAGCACCTTGACGCGGAAGAAGAGGTTGTGGTAGTAGCGCAGCGGCTGCGAGTAGAAGAGAAGGAGCCCGGTCAAGGTCATGATGATGAACCCGATGTGCGTCCATGGCAGAAGGCGACCGGTAAATGACGTGATGGGGACCTTCCGGAAGGCCACCCCAAGGAGCCGAAGGTCCATCATGACGGTCGTGCCGACGAAGAGGGCCAGGGTGAGAACGTGCGTCGACTCGACCAGGGGCCAGACGTAGAGCGACTCGAGGAGCGCGACGCTCCAGGGTGTTTCGCCGAGCCAGCCGAGGAATCGCTCGATCAAGGGTGCTCGCGGCTGGAGCCGGCGGCGGGCTCCCGGGGTGGAGCCGCCTCGACCGCCGTGTCCGCGCCAATGTCGTAGTTGGGACGCAGGGTCTCGGTGGCGTAGACGGCGTGGCATCCGGTACAGACCAGGTACACGTCGCCGCCCACTTCAAAGACGGCCTGCGGGTCGCGCAGTTCGGCCGCTCTCACGGCCCTGCGCCCCATGTCGATCATCGAGCGGGACATGGCGGTCCAGTGCGGCCGTCCCTGGGCCCGCTCATCCATCAGCAGCAGGTTGCCGGACTCGGCGATCAGGTAGGCCGCGTTCACGACCGCCTCCCACTCCTCCGCCGTTCGCGGCTCGATTTCGTAGGTGCCCTCGAGGTCCATGATGGTCCCCACCGCATCCCAGTAGACCTCGGCGGCCGGCTCGATCACCGACAGCATCAGCTGGCGCGAGTCGGCGACGGCCGCGAAGGGCGGCGGTTCGGGCGCGTCCGCGCAGCCGACGAGCAGCGCGCAGGCAGAAAGAGCGATTCTCATGGCTCGAAAAAGGTACCCCGACCGCGTGGAGACCGCACCTGCAGCAGTCCGTGCTCCAACGCGGATGCACCGCCACTCGAATGCCGCGGGAGTTATGTCCACGAACTGCCCGGCGGCCGGTCCCATTCGCGGAAGCTGCCTCTGTGGCCCATTTTGTGTGCGACTCGTCACTGAAGCACCTTCACCGGAACCGCCAGCATGAAGCCACTCCTTGCCACTGGCCGTCCCCTGCCGGCACTGCTCCTCCTCGCTCCAGCCCTTTGCGGCCTGGCCGCGGACGCCGGCGCGCAACAGTCCGACTGGCCGATGCATGGCCGGGACGCCGCCGAGACCCGCTACAGTCCGCTCGACCGGATCAACACCGGGAACGTGGAGCGGCTCGGCGTGGCCTGGAGCTGGGAGATTCCGAAGACCGGCGCCCGGCTCGAGACCACCCCCATCGTGGTCGATGGGGTGCTCTACGGCACCGCTGCGTTCAGCTTCGTATTTGCGCTGGACGCCGTGACCGGCGAGGAGATCTGGCGCTGGGATCCGGCGATCCCGCACGAGCGCAAGGGAGGTCCCCCCACCTGCTGCGGCGACGTGAACCGGGGCGTTGCGGTCGACGGCGAAACGCTCTTCGTGGGACTCCTCGACGGGAGGCTTGTCGCGCTGAACCGCACCGACGGGTCGCTCCTCTGGTCGGTGCAGACCACCCCGCCCGGCTCCGACTACTCGATTACGGGCGCGCCGCGGGTGATCGGCGACGCCGTCATCATCGGAAACGCGGGCGCCGAGTACGGTGTGCGCGGCTACGTCACCGCCTACCACGTCGACTCGGGCGACGAGTTGTGGCGCACCCACACGGTCCCCGGGAATCCGGCCGACGGCTTCGAGAGCGAGGCCATGCGCGCCGCGGCCGAGACGTGGACGGGCGAGTGGTGGGTCGCTGGGGGCGGGGGCACGGTCTGGGACGCCATCGTAACCGATCCGGACGCCGGCCTGGTCTACATCGGCACCGGCAACGGGGCACCCTGGAACCGCGACAACCGCAGCCCCGGCGGCGGCGACAACCTGTACCTCTCGTCGATCGTGGCGCTGGACCCTGCCGACGGCGCCATCCGGTGGCACTACCAGACGACGCCTGGCGACGACTGGGACTACACGGCCACCCAGCCGCTCATGGCGCTGGACCTGGAGATCGGAGGCCGGGAGCGCCAGGTAATCGTGCAGGCGCCCAAGAACGGGTTCTTCTACGTCGTGGACCGGCTCACCGGCGAACTCATCTCGGCCGAGCCCTTCGCCGACGACCTCACCTGGGCCACCGGAGTCGATCCGACGACCGGGCGGCCCATGGAGACGCCCGAGGCCCGCTACGGCATGACCGGCAAGGGCGTCTACCTGGCTCCGGGACCAGCCGGTGCGCACAACTGGTATCCGATGTCGTGGAGCCCCGAAGCCGGGCTCGTGTATATCCCGGCCACCAACAACAACTACTACTTCGAGAAGACCGAAGAGTTCGAGTACAGGGCGGGCAGGTGGAACACCGGAACCACGAGCGGAGAGGACCGCCCGGAGCGGCCCGCGCTCAAGGGCCCCGGCAACGTGCTTCTGGCGTGGGACCCGGCCGAGAACCGCGAGGCATGGCGGGTGCCTGCCGAGCAAGGCCACGGTGGCACGATGGCCACCGGGGGGCAACTCCTCTTCTGGGGCACGGGAGCGCGGCTGGCCGCCCTCGACGCACGGACCGGCGAGGAACTGTGGTCGGCCGAGATAGGCGCGGATCCGGCGTCGCCGGTGACCTACGAGGTGGACGGGCAGCAGTACGTGTCCATCGCGGCGGGACTCTCAAGCTACGGCCTCGCCCCCGGCATCTGGACCTTCGCCCTGGACGCCGACTCCCAACAGGAGGGCCGGAACCTCACTACGGCGCCTCCGGAACAGGTCGGCCTGTCCAGCGAAGTCCTCGCGCGCATCGGGCCGGCAATGCGGGACTTCATCGGCAACGACCGCACGGCAGGGATCATGACGCTCGTGGCGCGCCGCGGCGAGGTCGTGCACTGGAACGCCGAGGGCTGGCGCGTCCTGGACGAGGACCCCCTCGAGCCGAACGACATCTTCCGCATCTTCTCGATGACCAAGCCGGTGACCAGCGTTGCCGCGATGATGCTCGTCGAGGAGGGGCGCCTCTCCCTCGACGACCCGCTTTCCGGCGTCATCCCCGCCTTCGCCGGCGTGCAGGTCCACGACGACGGGGAGCTGCGCGCGCCCGCCCGGCCCATCCTCATCCGGGACCTGCTGACGCACACCTCGGGGCTCACCTACGGCCTGTTCGGCAACACCCCGGTCGATTCGCTCTACCGGGCCAGTCTCGGCGCGCTGGACGCGGCGGGCGAGGCGGACCTAGAGCGACGGACCGAGGTGATCGCGTCGCTCCCCCTGGCGGCCGACCCCGGCGAGCGCTGGATCTACAGCATGTCCACCGACGTGCTCGGACGCGTCGTGGAGGTGGCCTCGGGCCAGACCCTCGACGAGTTCTTCCGGCGGCGTATCTTCGAGCCGCTCGGCATGACCGACACAGGCTTCTACGTGGAGGCCGACAAGGTGGACCGCCTCACCCGGCTCTACTACCGCGCCCGTGACGGGCTCTTCGCGCCTCCCGCCCCCCAGGGCGACCGCTACACCCGTCCGCCGAGCTGGTTCTCCGGCGGCGGCGGCCTCACTTCGACGGCAGCCGACTACCTGCGGTTCTGCGAGATGCTTCTCGGCGGGGGAGAGGCAAACGGGGTGCGCCTCCTGCAGCCGGAAACGGTGCGGCTGATGACCCGAAACCACCTCTCGGACGAGATGATCCCCATCATGCCGGGGATCGGCCGGCAGGGCTTCGGGCTCGGCTTCGCCGTGTCGGTCGGCGAGAACCCGGGCACCTACTGGTGGTCCGGGATCGCGAGCACCTATTTCTGGATCGATCCCGCGGAGGAGATCATTGCGCTGGCGTGGACGCAGCTGCAACCGTACGGTGCGGCGCAGGTGGATGGGCTGCTTCGCCCCATCGTCCATGACGCGATCCTGGATGGGCGATGATGATCCGCCGCACGTTGCCCGCCGCCGGCCAGCCGATCCTCCGGTGCCTCGCCGGTTGCCTCGCCCTGCTCGTCTTCGCCGGCTGCGGAGGCGGGGATGGGGGCAACCCCATGCCCCCCGAGCCCCCCGCGGTCGCGACCACGGTGAACATTTCCCCGGCCTCCGCCAGCTTCACCGCGGTCGGGGACCAGCAGCAGTTCCAGGCCACCGTGCTGGACCAGAACGGGCGCGCAATGACGGGCGTGACGGTCAGCTGGGAAAGCACTCATCCGCAGATCGTGGCGATCGATCGCGCGTCGGGCCTGGCGACCTCCACCGGCCCCGGTCAGGCCGAGATCCGGGCACGCTCCGGCAGGGTCGGCAGCGATGTGCCGGTCACCGTCACGCAGGTGCCGCGTGCTCTCGAGAACGCGGAGGGCGACGGGCAGCAGGGGTTCCTGGGCGAGAAGCTCCCCGTGTCTCCGGCCGTGCGGGTGGTCGACGCGAACGGCAACCCGGCTTCACGCATCGCGGTCACCTTCGAGGTCACCTCCGGGGGAGGCAGCATAAGTCCGGAGTCCGCCGATACCGGCACCGACGGCATCGCCCGAACCGACTGGACCCTCGGCGAGGACTCCGTGCAGACGCTGCGCGCCACGGTCGAGTCCCTGACCACGGACTTCACGGTGACCGGCGTCGACGCCCCGCTGGAGATTCTCACCAACGCACTTCCGCAGGGGCGCGTCACCCTTCCCTACGCGGAGACGCTCTCGGCCAAGGGGGGCTCCCGCAAGGGATACATGTGGTCCCTGGCTGAGGGCACCACGCTCCCGGCCGGGCTGGAGATCGGCGCCGACGGGATCCTGCAGGGAACCCCGGAAGAGGCCGGGGCCTCCGAAGTCGAGCTGCGGCTCACCGACTCGAAGGGCAATGAAGCGCGGGTCGCCCTCGGCCTGCGCGTCTGCTACGGACCGCTCGGGCTCGCCTTGGGAGATGTCCGGATCGTGGACCCGGCGGCGCTGGAGCCGTGCGGGTTCTTCCTGCGGGCCGACACGGCCGGTGCCTACTACCGCGTCACCTTCGCCAGCCTCGACGGGACCGGCGAGTCGTCTCGCAACGTGGACCTGGTTGTGGAGGAGATGCCGGGGAGCACGGCGGCGGCGTTCGGGCAAATCGCCGCCCTGCGTCCGCCGGCCGGGGCGCCCGGAGGCCCCGTTGCCGCCGCGCGCACACCGGACGACCTGCCCGCACCGGACATCGACTGGAGCGACATCCGGCAGATCGAGCGGGCCAACGCCGCGCTCCACCGCCAGGTCCGGCGGCGGGAAGCCGAACTCCACCGCGAACTCTCCGCCGAGGGGCCGGTGGAGATTCTCCCCGACCAGCCGGCGGCGCAGCTGCAGCGCGCGCCCACGAGTCCCGTCACCTTCAAGATTTCCGACAACTTCAGCTGCCGGGTGGACACGACGCTGGTCACGGACGTGATCGCCGAGAACGACCACTTCACCGTCTACGAATCGGTCGAGGGCGGCTCGAAGGTCTCGGTCGACAACGCGCAGGCGATCATCGACTTCTACTCGGCTCACGGCGTCGAGGTGATCGAGGACTACTTCGGCGGGGTCAGCGACGTGAACGGCGACGGGCGCATCTCGCTCCTGGTCGACCCGACCCTGCCCGGCGTGCAGGCCTACGTCTGGTCGGCCGACATGACCTACTCGGCGACGCAGTGCGCCGCGTCCAACCAGAGGGAGCTCGTGCACATGACCCCCGGCGCGTTCCGGTTCACCGGCGGGAACCATTGGGCGCTGTCGGCGCTGGTGCACGAGGTCAAGCACGTGAGCAGCCTCTATAAGCGCAACATAAACCAGCGGCGGCGCGGCAACACCGGTTCGAATGTCTTCCATCCCGTCTGGATCGAGGAGGGAACCGCCGAGATCGCGAAGGAGATGAGTTCGCGGCTGGCGTGGGAGCGCGCGGGAGGGCCCGACAGGGGTGACCGGGTCGACGGCAGCATGATGCGCGATGGCTTCCGGGACGCCCCACGTGCATCGTACGGGGTCCGCAACCTCATGGACCGAACCGTGGACGCCTTCCACCTGGACCCCAATGCGGTAACCTACGAGATCCAGCTCAGGTTCTCGGTGTACGGAAGCGGGTGGCACTTTCACCGCCTCGTCCGGGACTGGGTGGCCGGAGCCGCGGGGGAAACGGACCCGTCGGCCGACCCGGCCCTGGTGACCGCGCTCAACGACTCGCTCACTGTTCCGGGGGTGGAGGGGCTCGAGGCGGTCACCGGCGTTTCGATGGCGGAGCTTCTCGAATACCACGGCATCGCGATGACGGTGGCCGGCTCCGAACCCTGGCTGACCGACGAGCGCACGCCGCGGTTTCTGGCGTACGACTTTCCCACCGCAACCGAGATCTTCGTGAACCCGGATCCCCCGGGGCGTTACCCGTGGCCGGTCACGCTCACCGGGGACGACGACGCCAGCGCGGTCGCGGCGGTCGTCCTCGGTCAGGCAGCCTCGTTCAGGGGCCTTCTGGGGGACAGCGGCGTACGGATGCACGACTTCGAGGCAATGACTGCGGGTGCGGGCGCCATCTTCCACGCCGGCGTGCCCGATGACGTGGCCGTGATCGTGGCGCGGATCGCCCCGCCGCCGGGCTTCTGACCGGCGGCGGCTGCCGGGACGGGCGTCCTACCCGTCCCCGAAGCAGCCCATGGACAAAACCCACGCGGCATTCGAGCGGCGAATGCATCCGGGCTGGCCGCGGTGCTCACGCGGGTTTATCCACGGGCTGCCAGCTGTTGCGGCAGGGTCGTGAGCTCGACCACCCGGAAACGGCGCTCGCCCGCGGGAAGCGTGATGTCGACATCGTCTCCCTGGCGAGCCCCGAGCAGTCCCCTTCCGAGCGGCGAGTCCAGGGAGATGTGTCCCGCGTCGAGATCGATGTAATCCCCGGCGACGATCGTGAAGGTCGTCTCTTCGTCGGTCGCAACGTTCAGCACGCGCACAGTCGAACCGAAGCCCACCCGGTCCGAGGGGATGTCCTTCACGTCGATCTTCGACAATTCCGACATTCGCCAGGCCAGGTGTCCGATCCGTGCCTGAACGAACTGCTGCCGCTCCAGCGCCGACTTGTACTCCGAGTTCTCTCGCAGGTCCCCCAACTCGGCGGCCTTCTTGATCCGGTCGGGAAGCTCGACGTTGAGTTCGCGGGTCAGCGCCTCGACCTCGTCCGATATCCTGGCCTTTATCGCTTCAAGCATGATGCCTCGCTGTGTTGTGATTCCAGCGCGAAAGCTAATGCCAATCCGAAGACGGCGGGGGCCGGCAGCGAGCGCACCTCCCGGCGCCCCGCGAAGAGTCCCCGCCTACCAGCCCGTGGGCCGAGGGGGCAGTGCCGCCCCGGGAAGGAGTTCCCACACCCGTGCCACCCCGTCCATCACCTCGGCCGCGTCGCGGCCGGTCAGGTTGACGTGCCCCAGCTTGCGGCCCGGGCGTGCCGCCTTGCCGTAGAGATGCAGGTGCGCGCCGGGCACCCCGGCAACCGCGCGCGGGTCCGGCAGCTCGCCGATGATGTTGACCATCGCGGCCGGGCCGGAGACCTGTGGCCGGGCCAGCGGGAGATCGGTCACCGCACGGATGTGATTCTCGAACTGGCTGGCGTTGGCGCCGTCCAGCGTCCAGTGGCCCGAATTGTGGACCCGGGGGGCCATCTCGTTGGCAAGCAGGCGGCCCCCCGCCTCGAAGAGTTCGATCGCCAGCACTCCGCAGTAGTTCAGCCGGCCGAGCAGGAGACCGGCGATCCGCTCGCCCTCGGCCTGAAGCTCCGGATCGAGGCCGGGTGCCGGAGCATAGCTGACGCGCAGGATACCGTGCGCATGATGGTTTTCGGTCAGCGGATAGAAGACCCGGCTACCATCGCGCCCGGCGACCGCCAGGACGCTCAGTTCGCGCTCGAACGCGACGAAGCTCTCGGCAATCAGGGGCCCGGCGAGCTTCTCACGCGCCCGCGCCGCGTCGCCCCGCGACCGCACCACCACCTGCCCCTTGCCGTCGTAGCCCAGCCGGCGCGTCTTGAATACGGCGGGCAGCCCCGACACGGCGAGCGCGTCCTCGATGTCGGCCGGCGAATCGATCCGGCCGAAGGGTGCGGTCGGAATCCCGAGTTCGCGGAACATCTCCTTCTCGGCGAGGCGGTCCTGCGCGACCTCGAGCGCCGCCGGCGGAGGGAGCGCGGGGAGCCGTGCGGCGAGGTAGGCGGCGCTCCGGGCCGGCACGTTCTCGAACTCGCAGGTGATCACATCGCTCGCCGCGGCCATCCTCGCCAGCCCTTCCGCGTCGTCGTACGCGGCAGCCACGACCTCGCTCACGGCGCCCGCGGGCGGGTCGGGCGCCGGCTCCAGCACGGTGAAGCGGTGTCCCAGGGGGATCCCCTCGAGCGCGAGCATGCGAGCGAGCTGCCCGCCGCCCAGCACGCCGACCCTCACTGCGGCGGCGGAGCGCTTGGGTCGCGGTCGGCCAGCACCGCGTCGGTACGTGCACGGGCGTAGGCGCGCACGGCCTCCTGGATCGCCCGGTCGGACTGGCCCAGGATCCGTCCGGCGAGCAGCGCGGCGTTCGTTGCGCCGGCCACGCCGATCGCCAGGGTCCCGACCGGGACGCCTCCCGGCATCTGCACGATCGACAGCAGCGAGTCCATTCCCTTGAGCGCCCTCGACTGCACAGGCACGCCCAGCACGGGAAGGACCGTCTTGGCGGCCACCATGCCGGGCAGGTGGGCCGCTCCGCCGGCACCCGCAATGATCACCCGGAGTCCCCGGTGCTCGGCCGCCCCGGCGTACTGGAAGAGCAGATCGGGCGTCCGGTGCGCCGAGACCACCTGCACTTCGTACGGAATCTCCAGGGCTTCCAGCGTGTCGGCCGCGTGTTTCATCGTGTCCCAGTCGCTCCGGGATCCCATGATCACCCCTACAAGGGGACGGCGGGGTGGCGGCGTGGGCAACTTCGCTGGCATCGGGATCCTCTCCGGTGGCTCGATGGGCGGGGCAAGCTCCGACTTTGCGCGACCGGCGAACGAATATCAAGGGGATGGCTCCGCGGTCCGCGAGCGGAAAAGCGGTATACTTCGGTGAAGCACCGCCATCGGAGGGCTCGGTGGCAAGCCGGTCCACCCCTGTCTCCTTCGCCAGAATGCCGCCGAAGCGTCAGCCCGAACTCTCCGACGAGCCCACCTTCCTCGCTTTTCTGCCGCTGCTCTGTGCCGTGTGGGCCGACGGCCTCATGGAGGAGTCGGAGTTGGGCGCGGTTTCACGCGCGCTGGAGGCAGCCGGGTGGATCACGGCCGAGGGCGGAGCGCGGATCGCCGACTGGCTCGATCCGGCCGCGCCCCCAACCCCCGATGCCTACGGTGCGGCGCTGGCGGTTCTCCGGGAGGGAGCGGGGAGCAGCCTGACACTGGCGGGCGCCGGCATGTCGATGGTTGCGCGGGACGCGCCCTGGCGGGACGAGGCCCTCGCGACGCTCGGACAGCTCGAGCTGGAACTGGGACTCGCCAGCGCGGAGGCGCTCCGCGACCTGACGCGGGTGGACGGGATGGCGGTGCCGGTTCCTCCAGGGGTGGCGGCCCCCTCCCGCGCGGTACTTGAGGCCGCCGCCCTGCTGCAGGGCGACTACACCGACATCCGCGCACGGGTACGCGCCGCGCTGAGGCGGCCGGAACTGCGCTTCCCGGTCGAGATTTCCCGCAGCGAGTACCGGACCCGCACCCTCGCGGCCGTGCAGCGCCTCGCGGACGAGGGGATCGGCGCGATCGCCCAACCGCGCGAATACGGTGGCGGCGGCGATCCCGGCGCGGGGGTGGCCGCCTTTGAGGAACTGGCGCTGGGCGACCTCAGCGTGCTCGTCAAATACGGCGTCCAGTTCGGGCTCTTCGGCGGCAGCATCGCCCAGCTGGGCACCGCGAAGCACCATCGCCGCTACCTGGCGCGCGCCGGCACCCTCGCGCTGCCGGGGTGCTACGCGATGACCGAGACGGGCCACGGCTCCAACGTGAAGGGTCTCCGCACCACGGCGACCTTCGACCCGGCGACCGCCGAGTTCGTCATCGACACCCCGGACGACGATGCAGCGAAAGACTACATCGGGAACGCGGCCCTGCACGGCCGGCTGGCCACCGTCTTCGCGCGGCTGCGAATCGGCGACGACGACCACGGCGTTCACGCATTCCTGATCCCCATTCGGCGCGGCGACGGCGGCACCTGTCCCGGGGTCCGGATCGAGGACTGCGGGGCCAAGCAGGGACTGAACGGGGTCGACAACGGGCGCATATGGTTCGATTCGGTGCGCGTCGAGCGCGCCGCGCTCCTGGACCGCTTCGCCCGGGTGACGGCCGACGGCCGCTACGAGAGCCCGATCCCGAGCCCCGGACGGCGCTTCTTCACCATGCTGGGCACGCTCGTCGCGGGACGGATCAGCATCGCGGCCGCATCGCACACCGTCGCAAAGAAGGCCCTGACGATCGCGATCCGGTACGCGGCCGGGCGGCGGCAGTTCGGCCCGGCCGGCGGCGACGAAGTCCCCATCCTCGGATACCTGGCGCTCCAGCGCGAACTCCTCCCGCGCATCGCCGCCTCGTACGCGACCGCCTTCGCCCTGCGCGACCTCGTGCGCCGCTTCGCCGACGAGGGCACCGACCGCCGCCAGCTGGAGGTCCGCGCGGCCGCGCTGAAGGCCGTCGCGTCGCGTCACGCCATGCGGACGCTGCAGGCCTGCCGCGAGGCCTGCGGGGGCCAGGGGTATCTGGCCGAGAACCGTTTCGCGCGCATGAAGGCCGACACCGATGTCTTCACCACCTTCGAGGGCGCCAACCCGGTGCTCCTGCAACTCGTTGCCAAGGGGCTGCTGTCGAACTACCGGCGGGACATGGGCGACCTGTCAATGTGGGGGATCGCGCGCCATCTGGCCGAGCTGGCCGGGACCCGTCTGGCCGAAATGAACCCCGTGGTGACCCGGCGCACCGACCCGGGCCACCTCGCCAGCCACGATTTCCAGCTCTCGGCGCTCCGTTACCGGGAAGAGCGCCTGCTGCGCTCCGCGGCCCGCCGCCTGAAGGCACGACTCGACGAGGGCATGGACTCCTTCGGCGCGGTCAACGCCTGCCAGGACCACATGATCGCCCTGGCGCGCGCCCACGCCGACCGCTTCATGCTCGCCGAATCGGTCGCGGCGCTGAAGGGCATGAAGCAGGGACCCGGCAGGGAACTGATCGAGGTGGTCATCACGCTGCACGGACTCGCGGCGCTGGAGGCGCACCGGGAGTGGTATCTGGAAAAGGGATACTTCGAGCCGCCCAAGAGCGAGGCGATCCGCCGGGAGGTGAACGAACGCTGCGCCGCGTTGGCGGACCGCGCGCTCGAACTGGTCGACGCGTTCGGGATCCCGGATGAGCTGATCGACGCGCCGATCGGGAAGGCGGACTCGGCGAGAGCGGGTCGTTAGAAGGACCGTTCCCGAGAGCGGCGAGGCGCCGTGCCGACGCCTGCGATCGACATCGTGCTGGCGCTGGTGCGGCAGCGGGCGGAGGTGGCGGGGCTGTGTCCGGGGCAGGGCAGTGCCATTGGCAAGTACCTGGAGGTGGTGGCAGGGTGGGATTGGTGGTCCGACCCGATATGATCGCGCAATCATGCGACAGAATCATCCTGCCGTCGCGTAGTAGAGGGATAATCACGATAGGATAGGGTTGACATCATGGGCCGAAGATGTTAAAGTTCGTAACCTCCCGGGGGGTAAAGACCTCCCGGGGGGAAAGACCTCCCGGGGGGAAACATCCAACCTCCGAGGAGGATCCAAAATGCGCGCTCGAAAGCCTGCCAACCCAACCACCGCCTTCATCCTCGCCGCCGCAGGCCTCCTGTTCTTCGGCATGGGCACCAAAACGGAACTTGCGACCGCGGATGAGAGGACGATGAGAATTGCCGACCCCGGTGGACCGGCCCCGGTTCCGTTGGATGTTCGCGCGGATCCAGTGCAGGATCCAGGGCCTGTGTTTTGCCAGGGTTGCTGGGATCGATATCACGCCGGGTACGGTGGCTGGGTTCACCGTGGCAATTCTTTCGCCGATGCAACTCCGAGGGTCGGCATTGTCGGTGTCTACCACGACACCGAGTTTCTCACTGCCCCCGGTACCAGTGTCTTCTATCCTGGGCAATGCTCGATCCATGTGGGTGCGTGTTGCGATCCGAACCTTTCGTGAGCGGCGAGCCGGAACGGGTCACAGCGCTACCACTTAGCGGCGCACCACTTTGCCGACCCGTGTTCAGGGGAGCCCGTAGGGCGGTCGCCCCGGTGGTGGCGGTCGTTCTCGTTGCCATCGGTTGTCAGCCCGACACCGGAGCGTCGTCCGGGTCTTCGCTGCACCTGTCGGCGGACGAATGCGGTTGGCTTGCCGCACCCCCGCCCGGCGACTCGGCGGAAGCACCGTGCGGAATCAGTTTTCGCGAGGTGGCTCGCCTGGAGGGGGCGGACAGCATCACGCCCTATCCCGTCCTGGCCGTGGTGAATGGCCAGTACATCACGGCAACGTACCACGACGGAGCCTTCGCATTCTGGGCACCGGGAGGGGAACTCCTGAATGTCGCAGGAGAGGGCCCGGGAGAGGGCCCCGGCGAGTTTCACCACCCAACCGGCTTTGCGCAGGTCACGGAGGATGAGTTTCTCGTCCTTACCGGGCGGACAACGCTCCATCGGTATGCGGTCAGCGGGCGCTTCCTGCGCTCGTATCGCCTTCCCGCAGCCGGTGGAGCGGAGTCGGCCGTCACATACGGGGATCTCGCAATCATGAGTGCACGGATCCCTGCCGGCGAGCAGGCCTTCGCTCTACAACACGATAGCATCCGGCCATTCGGAGTCCCGGCCCGACTTGGGTCGTCACTGCTGCTTGCCGCGGCGGACCAGGCCGGTGTCTGGTCGGTCGAGAGTGACCGCTATGTCCTCAGAAGACATGCGCTTCCAGACGGTTCCGTGGCGGACTCGCTGGTCGTGGCACGCGACTGGTTTCCCGATCCCGGAGGACACGACGCACGAATCTACTGGTTTCAAGCGGATGAGCGCGGCCTGCTTTGGACGGTCGTGCGTGCATCGGATTCCGATGCGCCCGGCTGGTGCGACGACATCTATTCGGATCACCAGCCGCTGGATCCCGACATCGAGGCGTACCGGGCCAGGATGATCGGGTGCGAGGATGCCATAGTCGAGGCACTCACGACGGATGGTCGACTGATCGGATCCGTGCGATTCGATGCCGTGTGGGATCAGCCCCTGCCCTTCCACGGCAATCTGTGGTTTCAGCCCAGCGAGGATATGCTCTACATCCCAATTCTGGAGGCGGTGCTGACCGAGCGCAACTGAATGATCCGATTCTCCAGCTTGCTGGCGGCGGTGCCCGGGGGTGCCCTGCTTGCTGGGCGACGTCATGCGTGGCAACCCGGTGCTTCCCTCACGCCCAGCCACACCCCTACCCCGCCACCTCCACCACCAGGTACCGTTTCTTGCCCGCGCGCACGACGACGAACCGCCCCTCGATGGCGTCCTCCGCGCGCACCAGGGCGCCGACCTCGGCCACTCTCGCGCCATTCACGTACACCCCCCGACCCCGGATCAGGCGCCGCGCCTCGCTGCGGGACGCGGTCATGCCGGCGTCGGCCATCACCACCGCGAGCTCCACGCCCCGCTCCAGGGCCGGCCTGGCCAGCGCCGCCGAAGGCACGTCCGCGAAGATCTCCTCGATGTCGGCCGCACCGAGCCCCTCCAGGCTGCCCCCGAAGAGCACCCGGGACGCGCGCTCCGCACGGTCCAGCCCGTCGGCGCCATGCACGATCCGGGTCATCTCCGCGGCCAGACGCTTCTGGGCCTCGCGCACGTGCGGTCGGTCGGCCACCGCGCCCTCCAGCTCCTCGATCTCGGCGCGGCCAAGCAGCGTGAACAGCTTCAGATAACGAACCACGTCGGCGTCTTCGGCGTTCAGCCAGAACTGGTAGAAGCGGTAGGGAGAGGTGCGCTCGGGGTCGAGCCAGACGGTTCCGGCCTCGGTCTTGCCGAATTTGACTCCGCTGGACGACTCGAGGAGCGGGAAGACGACCCCGTGGCAGCGCGGCCCGCCCAGCCGGCGCACGAGGTCGATCCCGGCGGTGATGTTCCCCCACTGGTCCGACCCGCCCATCTGCAGCGTGCAGCCGTACCGCCGGTTCAGCTCCCGGAAGTCGTAGGCCTGCAGCAGCTGGTAGCTGAACTCCGTGAAGGAGATGCCGGATTCGTCGTCCTGCAGGCGGCGGCGCACCGACTCCTTGCGGAGCATCGCGTTGACCGAGAAGTGCTTGCCGATGTCGCGCAGGAAGTCCACCAGCCGGAGTCCGTCGAGCCAGTCGAGGTTGTTCGCCATGCGCGCCGGCGCGCTCTTCGACTCGAAGTCCAGGAACCGGGCGAGCTGCCGGTGGATCGCCGCCGCGTTCTCCTCGGCCCGCGCCCGGTCGAGGAGCGCGCGTTCGGAGGCCTTCCCCGACGGGTCCCCGATGAGCCCGGTGCCGCCGCCGACCAGTGCGATCGGGCAGTGGCCGGCACGCTGCAGGTGCACGAGCCCCATGATCGGGACCAGCGACCCCACGTGCAGCGATGCGGCGGTCGGGTCGAAGCCGATGTACCCGGTGACCTGGCCGGCCGCGAAGGCCGCCGCCGCACGCTCGGTCGCGTCCGCCAGCAGTCCGCGCCACCGGAGTTCCTCGATCATCTCGTCTCCCCTGTCGTCTCGTTCCTGTTCGGCGGGGCGCGCGTAGCCGCCAGACCCGGTCCGTACTCCTCGCTCACCTTCGCCCGGATCACCTTCCCCGTCCATGTGCGGGGCAGCCTTTCCACCACGAGGATCCGCGACGGGCACCGGCCGCGGACCAGCCGCTCCCGGCAGTGGCGGTCGATGTCCCCGGCGGTGACGGCGTCCCGGTCGCCTTCCACCACGGCCGCAACCATCTCGCCCCACTCGCCGTCGGGCAGGCCGAAGACCACCGCCTCGCGCACATCCGGCAGCGTCTCGATCGCCCGCTCCACCTCGCGGGGACTCACGTTCAGCCCCCCGCTCACAATGATCGCCCCGGCCCGGCCCTCGATCCAGAGGAGGCCGTCCGCATCCATCCGTCCGAAGTCGCGCGTGGCGAAACACCCGTCGGCGTCGGTGGCCAGCGGCTCGGGCGGCATGCCGGGGCTGCGCACCACCACCTGCGCCAGCGCAGGGCTCCGCACGGAGAAGGTGCCGGAAGGATCCCGGCGGACCTCCACGCCGTGCAGCGGGCGTCCCGCGGTGCCGGGATGCCGGCGGGCGAGGTCGGGGGGCGCGGTGGCGATCTGCGAAGCGGTCTCGGTCATGCCCCAGGTGGTGGCGAGGGGGAGGCCGGCGCCGAAGGCCTCGTCGAGGAGCGCGGGGCGCGCAGCAGCACCGCCCACGAGCACGCAGCGGAGCGTGGGCGGGACGGGGCGACCGCCCAGGCGGGCCAGGAGGCGCCGCAGCATCACCGGCACCAGGGCCAGGTGGGTGACTTCGCCGCCGAGTACCGCGCGCGCCAGGGCGCCGGGGTCGAAGCGGGGCCACGTCCGCACCGATGACCCGGTCATCACGGCTCGCACCACCAGCGACAGCCCGCCGATGTGTCCCGGCGAGAGGCACAGCCCCCAGCGGTCGTCCGGGCCGAGGTCGAGCCGCCGAGTGACCGCGGCGGCTGAGGCGGCAAAGGCGTCGCGCGTGAAGCCCACGGCTTTCGGCGCGCCCGAGGAGCCGGAGGTGAGAATGAAGGCGGCGAGGTCGGGGAAGGCGGCGTAGGTGGTGGGGGGCGGGCGGGCGTCGGGGGGCGAGGGCGCCGGCGAGGGCCGAGGCTCCGGCCAGCTCGCCGTCAAGGGGTCCGTGCCAGCCACTGCATGTAAAGTCGAGTTGTCAAGATGTAATGTTGGCCTTACAGTTTGGCGAGCGTATGCCACCTCCGGGGGTGCCAGCCGCTCGTGGAGCGGCACCGCGATCGCGCCCGCGCGCCAGAGGGCGAAGAGCGCGGCGAGCGCCTCCGGGCCCGGGGTCGCGCAAAGGGTCGCCGCCTCGCCCCGGGCCGCGCCGAGCGTGTGGAGGCGTGCCGCGAGGGCCGTCGCGTGGGCGTCCAGCTCGCGGTAGTTCCACGATCCACCATCCCACGCGACGGCGGTGGCGGAGGGGTGCTCGAGGGCGCGCCGGGCGAGGTCGTCGGCGGGCGTGGGGGCGTGCCGGGTGAGGTGGGGGGGGGTCAAGGGGAACCGATGCCGGTCAGCGCCCCGAGCAGCGCGCCGACCCCGAGGCCCGCACCGTACAGGGCAACACCACGAGCGGTCATGCCCAGCGCCGGATTGAGGGTGCGGCGGTCGAGGGTGGGCCGCCCGTCCGTCCCGGAGCCGGCACCGTTGCCTCGAAGCACCGCCAGCACGCGCCCGGCGGCGGGAAGGCACGGAGCCAGCCCCGCCAGCGCGAGCATCGTCCACCCCGACCACCCCATCAGGTACACGCCCGCGAGCGGCACGAGCGCCGCCGCCGCGAGACACCCGAAGTACTGCACCACCGAGAAGCGGTCGCCAAACCGCACGGCGAGCGTGCGCTTGCCCGCCGCCCCGTCCGTCTCGCGGTCGCGCAGGTTGTTCACCACCAGCATCGCGGTGCTGAAGGCGCCGAGTCCCGCCCCGGCCACGATCGCTCCCGGCGACCACACCCCCGCTTGCACGTAGTAGGTGGTCGCCGTCGCCACCGGGCCGAAGAAGACGAAGACGAAGACATCGCCCAGGCCGTGGTAGGAGAGGGGGTACGGCCCACCGGTGTACCCGACCCCCATGAGCATCGACACCAACCCCACCACGGCGACCGGCCACCCCGCGATCCAGACCAGATACGCCCCTGTGACAAGCGCCAGCGCCAGCACCACGACCATCCCGCGGAACACGGCTTCGGGCGGGAGGATGCCCGCCTGGGTCACCCGAACCGGGCCCAGCCGGTCCCCGGTGTCGCCGCCCTTCACGAAGTCGTAGTAGTCGTTCGCGAGGTTCGTGGCGATCTGGATGAGGAGAGCCCCCACCAGCGCGGCCAGCGCCGCAAGCTGAGCGAAGACACCGTCGACCGCGGCGAAGCCGGAACCGGCGACAACCGGGGCCGCAGCCGCCGAAAGAGTTCGAGGCCGGGTCGCCAGAATCCAGGCCTGCGCGCGCGTCACCTCCATGAGCACACCCACGGACCCCATCGGCCCGGCGGCCCCGCCAGCGTCACCACGGCAGCCAGGGGTATTTGCGGAAGTCCGGCTTGCGCTTCTGCAGGTAGGCGTCCCTTCCCTCCTGCCCCTGCTCGGTCATGTAGAAGAGGAGCGTGGCGTTCCCGGCGAGCTCCTGAAGTCCCGCCTGGCCGTCCACATCGGCGTTCATGGCGGACTTCAGCAGCCTGATCGCGAGCGGGCTGTGATTCAGGATCTCCTGTGCCCACCTGAAGCCCTCGTCCTCCAGCTCCTCGACCGGCACGACCTTGTTCACCAGCCCCATCGCCTCGGCCTCGGCGGCGTCGTACTGGCGGCACAGATACCAGATCTCGCGCGCCTTCTTCTGTCCCACGATGCGGGCGAGGAAGGACGAACCGAAGCCGCCGTCGAAGCTGCCCACCTTTGGACCCGTCTGTCCGAAGACCGCGTTGTCGGCGGCAATCGTGAGGTCGCAAACGACATGCAGCACGTGGCCGCCACCGATCGCGTAGCCCGCGACCAGGGCGATCACCGGCTTCGGCATCGTCCGGATCAGCCTCTGCAGCACCAGGACGTTGAGCCTGGGCACCCCGTCGCCCCCGACGTATCCCGCGTCGCCGCGCACCCGCTGGTCCCCGCCTGAGCAGAATGCGTACTTGCCGTCCTTCGACGGCCCCTCTCCGGTCAGCAGGACCACGCCGATCGAAGGGTCCTCGTTGGCGTCGTTGAAGGCGTCGAGGAGTTCGAAGAGCGTTTCGGGACGGAAGGCGTTGCGCACCTCCGGCCGGTTGATCGCGACACGGGCCACGCCGTCGCGCTTTCGGTAGGTGATGTCCTCGTAGGACTTGGCGGTCTGCCAGTCGGTGGCGGTCATGTGTTCTCCGGTTCTGTCAGCTGCGCACGAACGCGGTGGGCCACGCGCTCGCGGATGATCTCGTGCCTGCGCCGGTTCGCCTCCCTTCCCGTGCGAACCCGAATGATCTCGGCGCCCTGGCGCGCGGCGGCGGTCTCGACCGCTTGTTCGAGCTCGGCGGGGGTGGCGGCGTCGGTGAAGGGCAGTCCGTACAGCCGCGCCGCATGCCGGAAGTCGAGTCCGTGCGGGGTGGCGAAGTAAGGCGTGAAGACCGGCTCGAACTCGCGGATGGGAAGCATGTGGAAGATACCACCGCCATCGTTGTCAACCACCACGAAGACGACGTGGAGGCGGGGATCGCGCGTGGCCAGAAGGCCGTTCATGTCGTGGTAGAAGGCGATGTCGCCAATCAGCACGGCCACCGGGCCGGCACCGCCGGCCGCGCACCCCAGCGCCGTCGAGACGATCCCGTCGATCCCGCTGGCCCCCCGGTTTCCGAGCACCTGGATGTCGCGTTGGGCGGGTCGCGCGTAGGCGTCCACATCCCGCACCGGCATCGAGGAGGAGACGAACAGCGTCGCGCCGGACGGAAGCGCGCGGACGACAGCCGCGGCGAAGTCGCCCTCGTTGTCCGCGTGCGGGTCTTCTTCGATCACCGCCCAGGCCGCCGCTTCCAGGTCGCACCACGAGCGGGTCCACTCGCGGTAGGGCGAACTGTCCGGTTCCTCGGCATCGTCCTCCTTCTCCCGCGCCAGCCGCTCCAGGACGGCTCCGGCGGAGACGTGCAGGTAGTGGCTGGCGAGACCCTGATGGTCCTTCCGGTGTCCCCCGTCGTCGACGACGACCTGGGTCGAACGATGCCAGCTCGCCAACGCCGCCTCCACCGCCTCCGATGTGGGTGACCGCCCGGTGCGAATGACCAGATCCGGCGCCAGGCGGGAAATCACATCGGGAACCCGCAGGAAGTGGTCGTATGCGCCAAGGACCGGGACCGGCCGATCGCCCCCGTCGTCCGGCGTGAAGCGCGCGCCCGAAAGCGGATCCGCCAGCAGCGGGACGTTGAAATGCCTGGCGAACCGAACCGCGGCCGGACCGTCCAGCCCGGGATCTGTAGCCGGACCGGCCACGAGCAGGGGCCGGCGGGAGAGCGCGAGCTGGTGGGCGAGCACGACCTCCTGGTCCCTTCCCCTTCGGCGCGCCTCGCCCCTGTGGCGCCACGGTCCCTCGGGGACGACTTCGCCCTCCACCACCTCCACTTCCAGAGAGCTCAGATCGAGGCGTTCCTCACCACCAGGCCCCTTCAGACCCAGTCCCTCCGGCGACTCGGGCTCCAGCGGCTTGTCGAAGGGCACGTTCAGGTGGACCGGCCCGCTCGGCGGCCCCACCGCATGGCGCGCGGCCCGCCGGACGATTTCGACCACCGAGTGCGAGCCGGCTCCCTCCAGGTAGCTCGGGGACGGCACGGGGAGATCGGCCTCGAAACGCACCCGGTCTCCGAATATCCCCGGCTGGTCGATCGTCTGATTGGCGTCCGCTCCGCGGATGCCGGGAGGCCGGTCGGCCGTGATCAGGACCAGGGGAACGTCGGACATGTCGGCCTCCACCACCGCGGGAAGCAGGTTGGCCACGGCGGTGCCTGATGTGGTGACCACGGCGGTCGGCCCGAGGTGCGTGCGTCCGTAGCCCACCGCGAAGAACCCGGCCGAGCGCTCGTCGAGGTGAACCCGGGTGTTCAGAGCCGGGATCGTCCGCGAAGCCAGGACGAGGGGACCCGATCTCGAACCCGGCGCAATCCCGATCTCATCGACCCCGTATTCCACGAGTGTCTCGAGGATTGCCCGCGCCCAGGCAAAGTTGAGTTCTCCGTCCGTCACCCCTTTATCATCCCGAGCCGGCCGCGGCGCGCGCTGCCGCGCCTGCCCTCGCAATGGCCCTGAGTACCGGGCGGAACTTCAGTTCGGTCTCTTCCCATTCAAGCGCGGGATCCGATCCCGCAACGATGCCCGCGCCGGCGAACAGCCTCCACCGTCCCCCTGAAGATACGGCGGACCTCAGCGCGGGGACGAAGATCCCCCCGCCCTCCGAGTCGAACCAGCCCACCGGTCCGGCGTACCACCCCCGGTCGAACGACTCGCTGTCCCCCAGCACCGCAAGCGCCACGCTCCGGGGCATCCCGCACACCGCCGGGGTCGGGTGAAGCGCCGCGAGGATGTCGAGCAGCGAGGTCCCGTTCGGCACCTGCGCCGCGATCTTGGTTTCGAGGTGCTGAATGCGGGCCAGGGCCAGGACGTGCGGCTCCACGTCGTGTTGAACCGTGCAACCGACCGCTCTCAGCCGGGCCGTCATGTCCCGCACGACGCAGTCATGTTCGGCGCGATCCTTCGGGCTGTTGAACAGGCGCCGGGCCAATTGCGCCGTTGCGACCGAATCGGCTCCCACCGCGGCGCTCCCGGCGGCCGCGGTCGCCTTGAAGACACCGTCGACGAGGGTGGCGATCTTTTCGGGCGCGGCGCCCACGATCGCGTCTCCGGGTACCGGCTCGAAGAGGAAGACGTAGCTGCCGTGGTTCTCCTCCCACAGCGAAACCGCCAGGTCGGCCGGGTTGACGGGCCGTGCGGGTGCGACCTCCAGCGCGCGGGCCAGCACAACCTTCTCGGCGTCCCCGCGGCCGATCGTGTTGAGCGCCTGCCATACCATCCGCCCCCAGGCTGGCCGCTCCGTCCCGGAAAGGTGCCTGGCAGCGGGACTCGGGGACCGTCGCATCCCGGCGCCGGCCATCTCGCCGCGGTGCGCCGGCGAGGCGCGGCGGCCGGGGCCAACCCCCCGCACGGCTCCGCCCCTCAGCGTCTCAGCCCAGCGCCTCCAGCCTTCCTGGGCCGCCTTCGGATGCCGCGCACGAACGACGAGGGAGCAGACCCCGGCCTCCGGGTGATGTTGGAGCTCCAACTCGGGAAGGTGGAAGAGCGCAGGCGGGAACGATCTCCAAACCGGATCCGCGTTACGCCGGGGGGCGAAGGCAAACCCGCCGAAGAGGCGTACGGGCGCATCTTCGGATGCACCCCCGGCCCCGAGGGCGTCGAACACGCGGACCGAGCTTTCCCGCACGGTCTCGAATCGCGAATCCGCCACGTCCGCGGACCCATGGCCGACAACCACCACGTCCAGTACTCCGGCATGGGCCACCCAGCGGTCGCCCGCGGCCCAGAAACCTCTGGGACCGTGCGCGTTGAGATGCAGGAACAGATGCGGGCAGACCGGCGCAACCTCGCGCCGTATCTCGTGAAGGCCCGTCGAGGTCACCGGTGCAAACCCGGGACGCGCGAGCCGGTGCGAGGATCAGAAGCTGTCAACCGTTCCCTGCAGCAGGTACGCCGCCTGCTCCCCCGGAGGGTTGCTGATGCTGGAAACGCCACAGTTGGAAAGGAGCGCCCTGGCATCGCTCATGCCGCTCTCCGAGGGCGCGATCCGGTCCTCGCCCTGCTCGGGCTCGTCGGTGAATCCCCCCACCAGGCTCACGTCCTGGTCGACGATTCGCGAGGCCTCGACACGCAGGTTGGTGTTGCCGGCGTTGTCGAAAACCTGGGCCCTCAGCACGTCGTGATAGGTGTTGCCGGTGATGATCTGGGTGCCGATCCCGGAGGTCTGCTTCCGCCCCAGCACGTACCCGGCATCCGCGTTTCCATCCTGGATGGCATAGCCCATGATGTTGAGCTGGGCGACTGCGCACTGGTAGGCGGCCTCCCGGCCCGGCGGCGCCACCCCCTGGAAGGAAACGGGCGCGGACGACCTGCAGGCTGCGGTGGCGATGATGAGGAACAGGATGGACTTTTTCATGACAACTCCTCAGTAGGAAGGCCGGCTCGGCCCCGTGATAGCAAACTGGGCGCGGCTCTTGCGTCCGTCAACCGCGCGCCACGTCCGGTTTCTGGCTCCCATAGACACGATAACATATGTTTACGTCATGTCGGAATCCGCATCGGTCGTGCCCCGGAAGATCCCGGCTGGCCGCCACGCTCCCGCGCCGCACGATGCTGCGCCTGATACCCCCGGTGCGTCTGCGCGGTTCCGCACGCCGGCCGACCCCACGCCGATCCCCGGGCCCGCCGACCCGCACGACCTGAGCCGGCCCGAATACTACCTGAACCGCGAGCTGACGTGGCTCAACTTCAACTTCCGGGTGTTGCACGAGGTCGAGGACGCGAGGACTCCACTGCTGGAGCGCGTCAAGTTCCTGTCGATCGTCGGTTCCAACCTCGACGAGTTCTTTATGAAGCGAATCGGCGGGCTCAAGCAGCTGGTCGAGACGGGGATCACCGAGCGAACGGTGGACGGGCGCACTCCGGTGCAGCAGATCGAACAGTGCTACGAGGTCGTGTCCCGGCTTGAAGCGCGTCAGCGGAGGGCGGCGCGCGCGTTACTCGAGGAACTCGCCGGCGAGGACATCCACATCGCCGACTGGGACGAACTGGACGCCGAGCGCAGGAAGTGGCTGCGGAAGCACTACGTCCGCAACATCTACCCGCTGGTGACGCCCCAGGCGACCGATCCCGCACACCCTTTCCCCTTCATATCCAACCTGTCGCTCAACCTTCTGGTCACGCTCCGCTACCCCGATGACGAACATGTCTCGCTGGCCCGGGTGAAGGTGCCCGTGGGAACCGGGATCCCCCGCTTCGTCCGGATCGAGGGCGCGTCGGCCTGGGTGCCGCTCGAGAGCGTGATGGCGAACAACCTGGACCTGCTCTTTCCCGGCATGGAGATCCTCGCCTGCGAGTACTTCCGGGTCACGCGCAACGCAATCTACGACGTCGACGAGGACATGGCCGACGACCTGCTCGAGCTGATCGAGGCGGGGCTGCGAAAACAGCGGCTGGCCCCGATCGTGCGCCTCCAGGTGCAGGAGGGCTTCGACCCCAGGCGGCTGCAGATGCTCACGAGCGAACTCGGGCTGAAGGAGAGCGACGTATTCGAGGGCGACGGCCTCCTGGGCCTCAGGGACCTCATGGCGTTCCACGACCTCCCCCGTCCGGGCCTCAAGGACGCCGCGCATCACCCCTCGGAGCACCCCGACCTTCTCACCGGGCGGAACATCTTCCACATCATCCGCGAAGAGGGGCCGATCCTGCTCCATCACCCCTACCAGGCCTTCGACACCTCGGTGCTGCGCTTCCTGCACGACGCTTCGCGGGACCCCAAGGTCCGCGCCATCAAGATGACCTTCTACCGCATGGCGCCGCGCAGCAGCATCATCGATCACCTGGTGCGCGCCGCACGCGACGGCAAGCAGGTGGCCGTCGTGATCGAACTGCGCGCGCGCTTCGATGAGGCGGCCAACATCCAGTGGGCGAACGAACTCGCCAGGCACGGGATCCACGTCACCTACGGGGTTCTGGGGCTGAAGACGCATTGCAAGGTCACGCTCGTCGTCCGGCAGGACCACGACGGGCTCCGCCGCTACGCGCACGTCGGCACCGGCAACTACCACGTCGGGACGGCCCGCCAATACTGCGATCACGGGCTGCTCACCAGTGACCCATCGATCGGCGCCGACCTGACCGAACTCTTCAACTACCTGACCACGGGGTACAAGCCGAAGCGCAAGTACTGGAAACTGCTGCCGGCGCCGAAGTTCCTGCGCCCCGCGATTCTGAAGCGGATCAAGCGCGAGATCGCGGCCCACAGCGAGGAGTCGCCCGGACTCATCCAGTTCCAGATGAACGCGCTGGAGGACCCCGAGGTGACGCGCGCGCTCTACGTTGCGGCATCGAAGGGGGTCGGGGTCGACCTGATCGTGCGCGACAGCTGCCGCATTCGCCCGGGGATCCCGGGGCTCTCCGAGAACATCCGCGTGGTCAGCATCGTGGGACGGTTCCTGCAGCATTCGCGCATCTACTACTTCCGCAATGGTGGCGACGAAGAGTACTACATCGGTTCGGCGGACTGCATGGGACGGAACCTCAGCGCCCGGGTGGAGGCGCTGGTGCCGGTCGAGACCGCCGCCCTGCGCGCCGAGCTGCGCCAGGTCCTGGACATCCAGCTGGCGGACCGGCGATGCGCCTGGCGGATGGGACCCGACGGCAGCTACACGCAGCGCAGACCGGGCAAGGGCAGGGAAACCTGCACCTTCGACACGATGATCGCCTGGGCCCACGCCCGCGAGTTCGAGGGGACGCGGCTGCGAGCCCGGCTCACCGGGGGCCCGAAGGGGGGTTCACGGCGGAGGTGAGGCGGGCTCCCGCGCGACCAGCTCGGCCAGCGTCACCACCCTCCCCCGCCCCGCCCACCGCGCAAGCGTGTCCTCTTCCGGCTCGAGACCCAGTCCCCACGTCGCGTCTCGCACCGCGGTGACCGCGTAGCCGCGCGCCTGCAGCCCGTCGACCGCCTGGGTCACGCACACGTCCCGCGCCACCCCGACCACGACGAACTCGAGCGCGCGGCCCACCGCCTCGGGCGCGGGACCCTGGTCGCCCGCCGGCGCGGCAACCCCTCCCCCCGCCCCCGCCACCTCGCCCAGCGCCTCGCCCAGCGACCGCACGAACGCCTCGCAGGCCGGATTGCCCTCGAAGACGTCGAACCGCGTCTTCCGCACGAAGACGGGCCGCCGCTGCGCCACGGCCCGGTGCGCCACGCGGGCGGCATCCTCGTCGGTCGCGTCGTGGGCCAACACCACCGGACCCGCCGGCCGGATCTCGGCGATCACCTCCGCGCCTGCGCGCTCGTCCGCGTCCGGCGACCGCCCCATGCAGTGCGGGGGATAGGTCTCCCGGGCCGGATCTGGCGCCACCGGATCGATCTCGTGGTCGTCGAGGCCGTGCCAGTCGCCCGTGTAGACGATCACGTCGCAGTGCGCGCGCATCCACGCCGCGGCGGCCACCAGCGCGGGGATCACCTCGACCGCGCCGGGATCGGCGGAGTCGAAGAGGTCGCGGATGTAGAGGCGGCCGTCCGGGTTCATGAAGTCCTCCTGGACGTCCACGATCCAGCCGACCAGGGCCCGACCGCTCACTCCACCACCTCCAGCCTCTCATTCGGCCGGTGCCACCGCCCCGCCTTCGACACCGGCCTGCCCTCCACCATCACGATGTCGGCCGTGTAGTCGAAGCGCCCCCGCATCAGCGACGAGCCCACGCCGTACTGGTCCACCGGCACGCCCGCCTCCTCGAAGGCGCGGATCTTCGCGGCGTCGAACCCGCCCGACGCCACGATCCGCACATGGCCGAAGCCCTCCGCGTCCAGCGCATCGCGCACCTTGTGCACCAGCCGGGGGTTCACGCCGCGCGGGTCGAAGTCGCCCATCTCGCCCTCCATGCAGCGGTCGACCATGGTGCCGGAGGTGTCGAGCCGCACCCCCCACAGCCGCTCCCCGAGCGAGCGCGCCACCGCCAGGCTCGTCCCCACGCTGTCGTTGTCGAAGTCGACAAGCGACACGATGCGCACCTCCTCGGCCAGAGAATCCGCCAGCGCCACCGTCGCGGCCACCGTGTCGCCCCCGAAAGCCGCGATCAGCCCGTGCGGCACCGTGCCGATCCCCGACGACCCCCACCAGGAGGCCTGCGCATCGGTCGACACGCCGATCGCACCGGCCACGTGCGCCGCCCATCCGTCCCCCGTCTGCACCCGCCAGTGATCGTGGCGCGCCGGAAAGAACATGATCGGCCTGGGCCACGCGGCCTCGACCACCGCGCGCGTGTTGGTCGCGATCCGGGTCCGGCGTCCCAGCACCCCCGCGCAGAGCGTCTCCAGGTGCACGAAGGCCGGATACGGCCCGGTCACGAACATCACGGTTTCCCACGGGCCGGCACGGTCTCCGTCGCGCAGCGAGCGAACCTCGAGGTCGCCGAAGTCGTAGCCCTCGGTCAGGCACAGCTTCAGCATTCCGATCGCCTCGTCCGTGCCCGCCACCACGGCGTCGCGCTTCTGGAAGAACTGCATCGTCACCGACGGGCCACGGCCCCGCGAAAGCAGCAGGTCGCGCGCCCGCACGAAGTACTTGTCGGAGTAGTAGCCGCTCCGCATCTTCTCGACGGGGAAGTCGAAGATGGCCGGGTCGAGGCGCTCGGCGTGGCGGATGGGGGCGGGGGGGGCGGCGGGCGCGGCGGCTCCCGAGTCGGCGGGCCGAGCACCGAAGGCGGCGGACGGCGAATTGCCGGGGGCAGAAGGCGGCATGGCGGGACCTTGTCTCCGGTTCGGCGAACTCGCAACCAATGCGAACTCGGGGTGTCGTCAGAAATTGTAGCGAAATCAGGGCGGGAGCAGGGAGTGATGCCACGGATCGTGCCGAAACACCGGATGTACCGCGCACGTCTGGTGGGGTGGGAGTAGACTATGGGCCGGCGCTGACCCGTCTGGCCGCACCCACGACTGAGGACCCGCAATGAAGCCGTCCATTCTCTTGACCATCGTGGCCCTTGCCGGTGCCGCCTGTGCCGATTCGGGCGATCCCGCACCAGCGCCGCCCGAGGGGCCGGCCCCCGACTTCGAGACTCCGGACACCACCGGGGTCCCCATCATCGAAAACGCCCGTCCGCCCGCCGATTCGAGACTCGATTGGCGGATCGGCGAAAGACCCGCCCTGTCGATCGGAGAGGTCGACGGGCCGGACCCGTATCTGCTGGACCTTTCCGATATTCTCCGAATGCCCGACGGGAGGATCATCGTGGCGGACCGGGCTTCCGGTGAGTTGCGGGCCTTCGACACGCTGGGGGTCCACCTCGCCACCTGGGGAGGCTCGGGCGAAGGACCCGGGGAGTTCATAAACCTCATAAGTGTCGACCCTTGGCCTGGGGATTCGCTCGTTGCGCGCTGGTCGCAGGGGAATCGCCTGACCGTCTTCGACTCGCAGGGCGACTACGGGCGCGTTTTCGGGATGCAGGACCGGGTCCGCATCTCTGTCGAAACGGTGCTGCCGGGCGGTCTTGTCGTCGGTTCACGAATGGACCCCACCGCGAGTTCCCAGCCAGGGCTCTCGCGCTCACGGAGCATCTACGAGATCAGGGGCCCCGATGGGGAACCGGGCCCAACCCTCGGGTCGTTCCCGGGGAGCGAGTGGTATTCGCCTCCCGTCGAGGACGGGGTCATGGTCATCGGGATCCCGTTTTCCCGCGGCGACGTCGTCGTCCCATGGGGAGACGATGTCATCGTCGGTTCCGACGACACCTACGAATTCCGCGTCTACTCGACCGACGGGACGCTGAAGCGCATCGTGCGCCGGGAGCACGATCTCATCCCCACGACGCCGGCGCACCTGGAAGCGCTGATCGAGCGGCGGGTGGCGGGATCGCCAGAGACGGAACGGGCGGCGAGAAGGCGTGAGGAGCGAGAACGGTATGAGAACGTGCGCCTCCCGGAGACCCACCCCGCGTTCAGCAGAGTCCGGGCCGACGAGCTGAACCACCTCTGGGTTCAGGAGTACACGCTGCCGGGGGAAGGCGGGCCCAATCCGGTGTGGACGGTCTTCGACCCCGGCGGACACGTCCTGGGCTTCGTGGAGACGCCCGCGGGGCTGCGCATCTTCCAGATCGGGGAGGACCACATCCTCGGCTACGCAACGGACGAACTGGGTGTGGAATACGTACAGGTGTGGTCGTTGAGCCGGTCGGGCGGCTAGCGGCGGCGACGGCCTTGCCCACGGGGCTGCTCGGACCGGGCTTCTCGCCCGCTCCTTGACTACACGCTCCCCGCGGCGCACCATGCCAGTCCGGGCGTTCCCGGCCGGGGGCGCGACCAGGGTCCGAAGCCGCGAGGAGCCGTCATGAGCAAGCGCATCGTTTCCCGAATCTCGACGTCGGCGCTGTTGGCCTGCCTGCTGTGGGCTGCAGGCTGCGCACCCGAAGGTGCGGAGGAATCCGCCCAAGTCGACGCGACCCCCATCGAGCCCACCACCATCGAGGATCCGTCGCTGGACCTCCCGAACCCGAACCCGACCGTCATGGCCGACTGGGCAGACCTCCCCGACGGGCGCGAATGGGGATCGACCGCGGGCGTCGACATCGACCCGATCGACGGGCACATCTGGGCCTACGACCGGTGCGGCGGCGTGGGGCTGGCGGGCGGATGCGCCGAAAACCTGGTCGACCCGATCTTCAAGTTCCACCGCGAGACCGGCGAGATCCTGGCCAGCTTCGGCGCGGGACTCTTCGTGCTCCCCCACGGAATCCACGTCGACGCGGACGGGAACGTCTGGGTCACCGACTCGCAGGGGACCGAGGACAAGGGGCACCAGGTCATCAAGTTCTCGCCCGACGGCGAGGTGCTGATGGCGCTGGGGCAGCCGGGGGTGACAGGCACGGAACCCGGGCTGTTCAACCAGCCCTGCGACGTGATCACCGCGCCCAACGGCGACATCTTCGTCTCCGACGGGCACAGCGGGCAGAACGCCAACCCCCCCGAGGGCTCCACCGGGCGCATCATCAAGTTCTCGCCCGAGGGCGAGTACATCATGGAGTGGGGTGTGATCGGCGACGGTCCGGGCGAGTTCCGCACCCCGCACGGCATGGCCTTCGACTCGCAGGGCCGCCTCTTCGTGGCCGACCGCGGCAACCACCGCATCCAGATCTTCGACCAGGACGGCAACCACCTGGACTCGTACCACGCGTTCAGCCGCATCAGCGGCCTCTTCATCGACCGCGACGACAACCTCTACGCCATCGACTCGGAGTCGAACCCGGGCAATCACGAAGGCTGGGTGACTGGAATCCGCATCGGGCACGTATCGGAGGACCGGGTCACCGCGTTCATTCCGCCGCACGGCCTGTCCGCGGACTGGCCGCAGGGGTTCGCCGGCGAGGGCGTGGCGGTGGACTGGGACGGCAACGTCTACGCGGCGGAAGGGCCGATCTCGCTGCGGGCCGCCGGCGGCGGGCTGACGAAGTACGTGCGCTCGGGGAACTGAGGCGGCGCGCCGGCCCGCCGGCATCAAGGGCGCGGGGGGATAACAGGCCGCCAACCCCGCTGGGGACCCTTCTCCGTTCCTGACGGACCCTCCGGAACCGATCTGCACTCCCCGTGTAGGATGCAATAAACACCGGATTGGCACGATCGGTGATTCAAAATCCGATCATTACTTGTAGAATAAACGATTCCAGACTATTATGAAGTGAAATAGTCTATATAATTCGTTCATTTCAGTCTGTGGAGGCCGATTTTGGCCGGCGTAACCAGCGAACACGCCACGACGTTGACTACGGGCGACGTGGCCGAGCTCATCGGCATCCACCCTTCGACCGTGAAGCGCTGGTTCGGGGGTGGCCGGACCACCGCCAAGGCCGGAAAGCGAGGCGTTTCCGCCACCTCCGGGGGGCATCGGCGCATCTCTCTCGATCTGGTGCTGCGCGTGGCCCGGGAACGCGGACATGCGGTCTACCTTCATGGATTCGGCCTCGATGCGGAAACGGTCTGGCACGCCGGCCGGGCCCTCGACGCCGGAGATCCGGGACCGGCTCAGAGGCTGCTGATCGACTGGCTGAAGGCTGGCCGCACCCGGTGCATCGGGCGGTTCCTGCGGCATGTGACCGGGTTGGACGAAGCCGCCGTTGCGTCGCGGCGCGGGCAGAGGGAAGGGTCCCCGGGGCATGCGCCCCGGTCTGTCGATCCCCGAATCCTCGACGGCGTCTTCGGGGGATTCATGGAGCGGGTGGGAGACGGATGGGCCCGTGGGCAACTGCCGATTCGGGCCGAACGCGCCGCGAGCAGGGAGGTCTCGGAGACCATCTACGCACTCCTCGAGCGGGCCGGCGGGGCGCGTACCCCCACCCGCCCCACCGCCGTCGTCGCCACGGTCGAGCCCGACCAGCACGTCCTGGGATCGCTTCTGGTTCGCCTGATGCTGGTTCAGCGGGGCTGGCGCGCGGAGCACCTCGGCACGGGCCTTCCGGTGGCCGAGATCGTCGCGACGCAGCAAGTGGCCGGGGCTTCGCTGGTGTGTGTCTCCTTCACTCCACCCCGCGGGCCCGCGGACGTTCGGCGGTTCGTGGACGTGGCGGGCCGGCTCGCGGATCGGTGCCGACCCTATTCGCTGGCCCTTGGGGGTGGCGGAGCCCAGGGAGTCGATCTCTGCGGATGTGAGTGGCCCTTCGGAACCCCCGCGGTCCTGGACTCGCTGAGCGCGTTCGGGCGGTGGCTCGATCGGCACCCGGACCTGGCCACCCCCCCGGCCCCGCCGACCTCCGCGTCCCGTGCGTGAGTCCGAGCGCGCTTTCAACCGGCTCGACAACTGGGGCCTGATCGTCCTCGGTCTCTTCACGGCCGTCACCGTCGCGGGCTTCGCCACGTTCGGCCGACACCCCGAGCTCCTCGCGCGGTTCCCGTCGTCGCGAGGCTTCTATGCGCCGGCCTTCGAGATCTTCGCGCGCGGCCAAATCGTGATCGCATTTGCCGTGCTGGCTCTGTCTCTGACCGTCCGGGTGGGCTTGCGCTGGATCCCGGCACTTGTCTTGGCAGGCACCCTGTCGCTGGGCATGGAGTTGCTGGGCACGGCCACCGGCTTTCCGTTCAGCGCCTACCGGTACACCGAGCTGCTCGGGATCCGCGTGGCGGGGCTGGTGCCGGTGCTGATCCCCTTCAGCTGGTTCATGATGGCGTTCCCGTCGTATGTGCTGGCGCGCAGGATGGCGGGCGGCCGAGTGGCCGGATGGGCGCTCGGGGCCCTCCTGCTCACGGCCTGGGACCTGAGCCTCGACCCGGCCATGAGCGACCTGTCGCCGTACTGGGTGTGGGAGACCGGGGGAAGCTACTACGGGATGCCGCTGGTCAACCTGGCGGGGTGGTTCGGGACCGGCGTGCTGATCATGGCGGGGTTCGACGCGGTCAGGGCCGGGCCAGTGGCGGACCGTGTGCCCGCCCGGCTGATGGAGGTCTACTACGCGACGGTGCTCGCGCTGTCGCTCGCGATGACGATGGTCGCCGGGTACTGGCTGGCGGTGGTTCTGACGCTGGGGGTCCTCGGGATCGTGAAGTGGAGGTGGGGCGGTGGGTAACGGGCCGGTGACGAGCGTGCCGGCGATGGGCGGGCGGCCAACCGTGGGAACCGGGGCCTCGGGGAGCGCGGCCGCGGGCGATCCGGTCTCGGGTGCCGGCGGACCGGGCCTGGGCGCCTGCTTGCCTGTCGTGAAGGCGGGTATGGAGCGCGCCTCGAGGCTGGCAGAGCGGAGCGGGATCGCGGTTCCGCCTCTGCGCGGCAAGCTGCTGCGCCCCGTGACCGCCTTCTCGTTCGTGCCTCCCGGGCGGCGCGGCCTGATCGGCGAGCGGTTCTGGCTCGGGTGCCTCGCGGTGCAGATGGTGCACGAGGCGTCGCTTCACCACGACGATGTGCTCGATGGCGGCGTCGGGCGGCGCGACGGCGCGACCCTGCTGGCGCGAAAGGGTCCCGGCGCGGCGCTGCTGACAGGTGACCTGTACCTGACGGGCTCCTACCGGGTCGCGCTCATGACGGGGTGGAACGACTTCGTGGCCGCGTTCGTCGCCGCGGTGGCTGCCACCGTGCGCGGCGAGAAGCTGCAGGGCGAACTCGCCGCCGTGCCCGAGCCCGCGGCCCGCTACGAGGAGGTGGTGCGCGCGAAGAGCGGCGCCCTCTTCGGGGCGGCGGCTTCGCTCGCCGGTCGCGTGGGGAGGCAGCCGGGTGAGGTGGTGGTGTCGCTCTCGCCGCAGGTGCTGCGCGAACTCGGCGTGGAGCTCGGCGCCTTCTACCAGCTGGTCGACGACTTCCTCGACTACTGCCCCGCCGAGAGTACCGGCAAGCCGAAGCTTCAGGACTTCAACAACCGCACCTGGACCTCCGTCCTCGGAGCGCGCGGGTGGGAGTGGTTCGAGCACAGTCCGCGAGACGCGGCCCGGGAGTTCTTCCGGGCGGGCGGCGGCCGAACGGGCACGACCCCTGCCAGGGGCGAGTCGATGGCCGGAGCGGCCGCGGCCCGTCTCGAAGTCCGCCGCTCGGCTCTGGTAAACCGGCTGCAAGCGCTGCGGACCGGGCCGGAGATCATCGGGCTCGTCAATGGCTGGACGGCCCGTTGCCGGAGAGCCGCACGCGAGGGGTTGTCGGCCGCGATCTCCGTACCCCCGCCGGCGGCCGGCAGACCGCGGCTGTCCGAGGCGACTGCCGCCGCCGGCATCGCCGCCCGGGCCCTCGCGCTCGGCCCCCCCGCGCAGTGGGGCCGGTACTTCGCCCGCAACAGCCGCACCTTCTCCTTCGCGTCGCTCCTCTTCCCGCCCGACGAGCGCAGGCGGGTACGCGAGATCTACGCATTCTGCCGCTTCACCGACGATCTGGTGGACGAGTCTGACGATCTGGTGGTGCGGCTTCACGAAACCCTCGATGTCTGGGCCGAGATCTGTGGTCTGGCGTATGAGGGGCATCGCACGGGAATCCCGCTTGCGGATGTGGTTATGGGTGGCATGGGCAGACAGCGGATTCCCTTCGATCTGGTTTCCGAACTGATCGAAGGCGTGCGAATGGACGTGGAGCCGCACCACTACCCCTCCATGGAAGAGCTGCGCCGCTACACCCACCGTGTGGCTTCGGTGGTGGGCGCGTGGCTCACCCGGGCCTTCGGAGTGCGCGACGCGTGGGTCCTCAAGCGCGCGCACGCGCTGGGGCACGCGATGCAGCTGACCAACATCGTTCGCGACGTGGGCGAGGACCTGGCGATGGGCCGCATCTACCTGCCCGCCGACCGCATGGCCGCGCACGGGGTCACACCCGAATCGCTCTCCGCGATGAAGACTCGCACCCACGCCGGCGGTGCCGTGGACGCGGGCTACATCGCGCTGCTGGAAGAGATCATGGCTGCGGCCGACTCGTCCTACGCCGCCGCCTGCGAGGGGATGCCGCACCTGCCGCCCTTCTTCCAGCGACCGGTCGCGGTGGCGGCACAAGTCTACCGGGGCATTCAGGACGGGGTCCGCGCCAACGGCTACGACAACCTCAACCGGCGGGCCCATACCTCGCTCAGGGAGAAGGTCGTTCTGGCAAACCGGGGGCTCCGGCGACTGCGGCTCCGCACTCGGCACGCGGAGTTCGCCAGTGCCGGGTAGCGCTGCCGTCACACGGCCACCCAGGCACCGTTCGCGCGTCCCACGGCCAGGGGCCGCGCCCGGCGGCAGCGGCGGCCGCCAGAGCGCGGTCGTCATCGGCAGCGGCTTTGGAGGGCTGGCCGCAGCGGTGCGGCTGCAGGCCTCGGGAATCGCCACCACGCTCATCGAACAGCGGGACCAGCTGGGCGGCCGCGCGGGACAGATCCGCGACGCGGGGTACACCTTCGACACCGGCCCCAGTCTGATCACCGCGCCGGCGATCCTCGACGATGTCTTCCGGGCCGCGGGACGGCGGCTGAGCGACTACGTCTCGCTCGTCCCCCTCGACCCCTTCTACCGCGTCTGGTTCCACGACGGCACCCACCTCGACTACACCTCCGACCTGGCGCGGATGCAGTCGGCCATGGCGCGGTTCGACCCCCGGGACGCGGCGCGACTGCCGGAGTTCTTCCGCCGGCTTCGGCCGATCCACGACGCCGTGATCCACGAAGGGCTCGGCGCGCGGCCCTTCGATTCGCTCGGGAAGATTGCGGCGTTCGCGCCCCGGGTTGCACGGCTGGGCGCCTGGAGGCCGGTTGCCCGCTTCGTCGGCCGGTACTTCCGCGACCCCCGGCACCGCTTCCTCTACTCCTTCCATCCCCTCTTCCTGGGGGGGAGCCCCTTCAGGGCCCCTTCGATCTTCCTGATGATCCCGTACCTGGAGAAGGAGGGCGGCGTCTGGTATGCGAAGGGCGGGATGTACAGCCTCGTGCAGGGGTTCGGCGCGCTCTTCCGCGACATCGGCGGGAGGGTGCTGACCGGGACCGCCGCGGAGCGGATCGAGGTGCAAGGGGGACGGGTGCGGGGGGTGCGGGTGGCGGCGCGCACAGTTCGCGCGGCAGGCGCTCAGGAGCCGACATCGGACAACGGGACTGCACCGCCGGGCTCGCGTGCCATCCGGACGGACTACATGGCTCCTGGCACCTCCTTCCTCCCGGCCGACATCGTGGTCAGCAACGCGGACGTCGGGCACACGTACGGTTCACTCCTGGGCCACGTGCGGCGGCGGCGCTGGAGCCGGCGGCGCCTGGGGCGGATCGCGCACTCGATGAGCTGCTTCCTCCTCTACCTGGGGGTGCGCCGCAGGTACCCGCAGCTGTCCCATCACACGATCATCCTGGGGCCGCGCTACCGGGGGCTGGTGCGCGACATCTTCGACCGCAAGGTCCTATCGGACGATTTCAGCATGTACCTGCACGTGCCGAGCCGGACCGATCCGAGCATGGCGCCGCCCGGCTGCGAGAGCATCTACGTGCTGGTGCCCGTGCCGAACGGAGCATCGGGGATCGAATGGTGGCGCGAGTCGCGGCCGATGGCCGACCGCGTGATCGCGGCCCTTACGGCCTGGGGGCTCGACGGCCTGGCCGACGCGATCGAGGTGCAGCACGCGTTCACTCCGGACGACTTCTCCACCGAGTACAACGCGACGCTCGGAAACGCCTTCGGGATCGAGCCCCGGCTGACCCAGACCGCGTGGTTCCGGCCCCACAACCGCAGCGAGGAGGTGCGGGGCCTCTACCTGGTGGGGGCGGGGACGCACCCTGGCGCCGGGGTGCCGGGAGTGGTGCTGTCGGCAGCCGCGACTTTGCATGCGATCACGGAGGATCTGTCGGGCGGCCGCCCTGACCGTGCGGCAGGTGCCCGCCCCATCCGCGCGGCGGCGTTGTCATTCGAGGCGCCGAGGCGATAGTTTCGAGTCGAACGAATCGGCCCGACCCAAGGAGATGCTTACATGAAACGCAGACTGGCTGTGATCGGCGCGCTTGCAACCCTGACCTCCGGTTGTTCCATGGTGCTCGTAGACGGGCCCCCGGGCTACATACCCGCGAACGACCCGGTGCCGGTCGGCGCATGCACAACCGAGAGGATCATTCCCCTGGTCGACGCGGTGGGCGCCGTGGCCGGCGTCGCGACCGCCCTCACGAATTCCGATGGCAACGCCGTCAGGTTCGGGGCCGTGGCTGGCGGAGCGCTGGGGTTTTCTTCCTACACCGGATTCCGCAGGGTCGGAGCCTGCCGCAAGCGGATGAGCCCTGCTTCACAAGGCGCGGGACTCGCGTCGCCGGCAAGCAGTTTCCTGGGGGTGCCGCCCCTGCTCGCCCCACCGGAGCCCGGGGTGCTGCCCGGAGAGTTCGCCGTACCCCGGCTCCTCCAGCCGGTTCCGGCGACCCCGCGTCTGCGCCCGGATCCCGCATTCCTGACCGTCCCGTGGCCGCGCGTGAGCCCCTCGGCAGCACCTCCGCGCCGGTCAGACCCAGGTGGCGGTCGGTAGACCGCGCGGATTGGATCCCTGGCGGTCCAGCCGCTCAGCCCGGCCGGATCACCTGGTAGCGAACCACACTTGCGAGACCGAGCTCGTCACTTTCGGTCACCCAGAGGTGCGTCAGGCTGGCCTGCCGGATGCGCGATCGCGCCGGCAGGAGCAGAGAGCCAATCGGGTCTCCCGCCTCGCTGATCACGTGCACGGGGGTTCCATGATCGGTGGGGCGCAGCTCCACCCAGATCGTCCCGTCGAGACCGAGCGTGACGACGGCCGGCGGGTAGACCAAGGGCGCCCGTGCGCGCGCGCCGGCCCGAAAGCGACGGGCAAGGTTGTTTTCCGGCACCATATTGGCGATGCCGCGTTCCATCGCCGAATCGGGAATCGCCTCGCCAGGGTACGCGTAGGACCGCGCAAACACCGTGTCGTTGGTCGGGCGGACCAGCGTCAGGTTGTAGGTGGGGTCGAGGGTCGACTGATCGGCTGTCATGAACAGAAACCCGCTTCCGTCCGGTGCGATTTCAGCTCGTGGCTGGAAAGCGAAGGGAACCCGGTTGGTGAGGCCGGATATGGTGACGCTCCAGCGTTCATCCTCGTACTGCGGAGGAGATGCGACAACGCCCGGCGTACCGTCACGTGGCACCCGCAGAACCACGAGTTCCGCTGACTCCCTCAGATTCAGATAGGCCACCCCGAGCATCGCTCCCTCGTCATCGATGGCCTGGGGGCCGAAAGCGAAGAAGGTGCTGTCCGGTCTCCCGACATCGAAGTTCGGGTTCCAGAATCGAAACGCCTCTGTGCGGGCCACCGTCCCGTCCGCCAGGAAGTACGTCGTGCGCGCCAAGCGCCCATCCCCCACAACCAGCGTGTCCGCAGCCCAGTAGACCGGGCCGACGTGCTGGAATTCTCCAGGTCCCTCCCCGCTTCTCCCGATCATCGTCACCAGCGTTCCCGCCGAGTCGTAGACCCGCATCCGGGAGTCCTGCGGTTCGGGCACGACGATCTCGCGGCGTGGCCCGACGTAGAGACGCCCGACCAGCGAAAAGTCCTCAACTTCCGCGTCGAGCCGCAGATCCTCGACGAGCTCCCACTCCGCATCCGTCGAATTGGCCGATCGGCGGGCATCGTCGCCCGAGCCCGTGCAGGCAATCGAGAGCGTCGCGCCTACGGTCAGGACGGCGGGCACGATGCGCCGCGGGTCGGTTTTCGACCTTGGCTTGCGGGTCAACCGGTACATGTTGTCACCTCCCGCGATCATGATAACCCCACAGGGCGACTTGCCAATGGGACGGCCTTGATGCCCGGCGGCGTTGCCCTCTCGCTGGCCTGCCCCGTGGACCCGCGGTACAATTCCCACTTCCCCACCTCCAGTCCTACACCATCGGCCAGGCCATGTTCGACTATCGCCGCCTACTCATCGCCAGCGCCCTCTTTGCCCTCGCGCTTTCGGCCCCCGGCGCCCCGCTTGCCGCCCAGGACACCCGCCACTTCGACCTCATCGTGCGCGGCGGGCGCATCCTCGACGGCACCGGCAACCCCTGGTTCCGCGCCGACATCGGGGTCGTGGACGGACGTATCGTCGCGCTTGGCGACCTCGCCGGGGCGACGGCCGACCGCGAGATCGACGCGACCGGCCGCTACGTGTCGCCCGGGTTCATCGACATCCACTCCCACGCCGACAACAGCGACGCGGAAGGCGGGGGCCGGTCGATCCGCAACGATTCAACCCACCGCAAGACGGCGCCCAACGTCGTGTCGCAGGGCGTGACGACCATCGTCGTGAACCAGGACGGGCGCTCGCCGTGGCCGATTGCCGGGCAGCGCGCGACCCTGGAACGGCAGGGGGTGGGGCCCAACGTGATGATGATGGTGGGCCACGGGACCGTGCGGCGGATGGTCATGCAAGACGACTTTCAGCGGGCCGCGACCCCCGCGGAGACCCGGCGGATGGCGGCGCTGGTGCGGCAGGGGCTGGAGGAGGGCGCGGTGGGGCTGACCGCGGGACTGGAATACGCGCCCGGGCGCTGGAGCACGACCGGCGAGTTGGTGGAGCTGGTGGCCGAGCTGGCCCCGTACGACGGCGTGTACATCTCGCATGAGCGGGCCGAAGGGCCGGATCCGATGTGGTACCTGCCCAGTCAGCACGAGGGGCGTCCGCCGACGCTGCAGGACGCGGTCATGGAGACGATCGAGATCGGGCGGCAGACCGGGGTGCGGGTGGTGGCGTCGCACATCAAGGCCAAGGGCGTGTCCTACTGGGGGTCGAGTGCGTCGGCGATCGGGCTCATCGAGCGCGCCCGGGAGGAAGGCGTGCGCGTGTGGGCCGACCAATACCCCTACTCCACGAGCGGCACAGACGGCAACACGGTCCTGGTTCCCCGCTGGGCACTGGCCGATCCGGAGGCGGAGAACCCGCGCGACGCCCGGCCGCCCGCCGAAATGCTGGAGATGCGGCTGCGCGACCCGGAGACGGCGGCGCGGATCCGCATGGACATCTGGCATGAGATCGGGCGCCGCGGCGGGCCTGAGCGGGTCGTGACCTTCGACTACCCGGACCCGGACTACGTGGGAATGAACCTCCGCGACGTGGCGGCGATGCGGGACGAGCATCCGGTGGAAACGGCGATCGCGCTGCAGCTCGAAGGTGACCGGAACCGTCCGGGTGGCGGGCGCTTCCGCGGATTCTCGATGTCGGAGGGCGACGTGGAGAACTACGCCGCCCAGCCATGGGTCGCGACCGCGTCGGACGGCGGGATCGCGTGGCCCGGCGACGGTCCGGTCCATCCCCGCTTCTACGGCACCTTCCCGCGCAAGATCCGCCACTACGCGCTGACCGCCGGGGCGCTCTCGGTCGAGTCGGCGATCCGGGCGCAAACCTCGCTCCCGGCCCGCATCATGGGCCTCGCCGACCGGGGCGAGATCCGCGAGGGCTACTGGGCCGACCTGGTCGTCTTCGACCTGGAGACGATCGCCGACCGCGCCACCTTCGTGGAACCGCACCAACACTCCGAAGGAATCGACCATGTGCTGGTTAATGGGGAGTTCGTAGTGCGGGACGGGGTGATCCTGATGGCGGTGCCAGGGAAGGTGCTGGTGTCGAGGCGCGGGGGGCGGCCGGCGGCTTGAGGGGGGCAGGCCCCCCATGAGAGCCGCACTCGCCACGCTGTTCGCACTGTCGCTGAGCGCCACGCCACTCGCTGGCCAGGAGCGCCAGCTGTGGACGCGGCCTGCGCTGCCCAGCCCGGGTGTCGGGCTTTTTTCCGTCCAGGCCACTCTGGCCCAGCGGTGCATCGAGAGCCAGCGGTGCGTCACGAACGAGGGAATGTCAGAGGGCAGGCGCCGGGCCCTGTTCACCGGCGGCGGGGCGGTACTGGGCGGTCTCCTCGCGTACGCCGTCTGCGGCGGGGCCGGGCGTGACAGGCGTCAGGCCGAAGAAGCGAAGAAGGAAGGGGCCTGCTCCCAGAGTCGGGCATCCTTCGTATTGGGCGGCGCCTTCGTCGGGGCGCTGGCGGGACACATCGCCTTCATGTTGACCAGGGTAAACGACGCGGAACCGGCGTCGCCGTCGATGGACATGGTTACGTTCCGGATTCCGATTGGATGAGCCGGGCTGGCCGGACCGCTGCATCTTGGCGCGCCCCTTCTCCGGTCTTCCCCGCTACATTGTTTTTGAGGCGCGTTCGCACCCCCTTCCGTCCCCGGAGGCCACCCTGCCCCACCCCGACCTCCCCCACGCCCGCGACCTCGTCGCGCAGGCCGAGCGGGTCGTCGCGCTCACCGGCGCCGGCATCTCCGCCGAGTCGGGCGTGCCGACCTTTCGCGACGCGGGTGGGCTCTGGCGCAACCACCGGCCCGAGGAACTCTCCACGATCGGGGCGTTCGAGCGCGATCCGCGCACGGTGTGGGAGTGGTACGAATGGCGCCGCGGCTTCCTGGCGACCTGCGAGCCCAACGAGGGGCACCGCGCTCTGGCCCGGTTCTTCCTGCGGCGGGGTGTGGACGGCATCGTGACGCAGAACGTCGACGGGCTCCACACGCGCGCGGCGGCTGAGGAAGCGGGGGACGGGCCGCCCGACGCCGCGTTCCCCATCGAGATTCACGGCGCGATCGCGCGCGACCGGTGCAACGATTGCGGCCTCCGCGCCGAGGCCGAGCCACTGGCAGCCCATGACGACACCGCGCGCGGCACCGGAACCGGCGAGGCGCCGCCGGGCGGCACCCTGCCCCGCTGCGCGGAGTGCGGGGGCCTTCGCCGCCCCGATGTCGTGCTCTTCGGCGAGATGCTCGACGGCGCGCTCCTGGAACGCGCCCAGACGATGGCCGCTCGCGCCGATCTCTGCCTGGTGATCGGGACCAGCGCGGTGGTCTACCCGGCCGCGGGGATCCCGCTGGCCACGCTGCACGGCGGTGGCCGCATCATCGAGGTCAACCCGCAGGCGACCGACCTGACTCGCGCGGCCGAGGTGGCGCTGCGGGGGGCGGCGGGGGAGGTCCTGCCGGAGCTGCTTGCGTGATGGCGGGCGCGTCGGGCAGTTTGGCAGGCCGTGGAATGAGTCCCCGCTGCATTCGGTCGGCGATGCATCCGCGCCGCCTGCCGGGCCCCATGTGGACGCTCATCCTCGCGGCTGCAACCATCGGCTGTGCCCACAACAACGCGGAGACAGCGGCGACCGCGGAGGGCGCGGACCCGCTCACGCCGGCCGCGACCGCCGCCCAACAGCGCGTCCTCTTCCTCTGGGGCGGTGCCGATGCGCAGGGCACGCCCCACCTCGACCCCGCCTTCGTGCTGGACGCGCGCCCCTCGCTTCCCGAGAACGAGGGCCCTCACCTGATCACGGGCCGCGACGCCGACGGCACCGAATTCATCTCGCTGCGATTCGAGATGCCCGTGATCGCCGACGGGGATGGGAGCGGGTCGTTCGTTTTCGCCGTGCCGGTTGAGGAGGGGTGGGCGGACCGGCTGGCGAGCATCACCCTGGAGGGGCCCGGCGGGTCGTTCACCCTGGACAGGGACAGCGACCGGCCGATGGCAATCCTGCGCGACCCCGCGACCGGACAGATACGGCAGATCACCCGTGACCTACCGCCCGGGCGCGCGGGCCGCGAGGCGGCCGAGGCGCTGGCGGCGGAAACTGGCTTCGAGCTGTTCTTCAGCCGCGGGATTCCCGACCGGGCGGACTGGCGGCGCCAATAAGGCGCCACAAGCTCCACGGACTGCTACGCCACCCACACCTCCCGCATGACCCGAAGCGCATTGAGTCCCAGGATCCGTTCCACGCGCCCGGTCGAGTGCCCCCGCCCCAGCAACATCCCGGCCAGCTTGCGGAACTGATACGGTCCCTGCAGGTCCGGGATGAACGGCACAACCCCCGCGCGCTCCCCCGTGGCCCCAATCCCCGCCGCCCGTCGCGCCTCGACATCCCTCTGGGCCGCTTCGTAGGCCACTTCCATGTCGTCGCGGGCCGTCGTCCCCCCGTCGGTGCCGATCCCGACATGCTCCTCGCCGCACACGTTCACCGCGTGCTCGATGTGCCGCACCACGTCGTCCGCCACCGCCATCCCGTCGGCCGCAAGGAACGGCATGAAGTATATCCCGACGATTCCGCCGCCCTCGGCGACCAGCCGCAGCTCCCGGTCGGTCTTGTTGCGCGGCAGGTCGGTGACCGCCCGACAACCCGTATGCGTGATCGCGACGGGCGCGCTCGAGGCCGCGATCCCGTCCAGGCAGGTCTGCTCGCCGCTGTGGCTCAGGTCCACCAGCGTCCGGCTGGCATTGAGCTCCGCAACCACCTCCCGCCCGAAGTCCGTCAGCCCGCCGTTCTCGGGCACCATCGAGCCGTGCCCGAGCTGGTTTGCGACGTTGTAGGTCAGCTGGATGACCTTCACCCCGAGCCCCGCGAAAACATGGACCCGCCCGGCGTCGTCCCCCATCATCGCGGCGTTCTGGAACCCCAGGATGACGCCGACCCTGCGGTCCGCCGCCGCCGTCTCGATGTCGCGAGCCGTCCACACCTTCAGGAGAGACTCGGGGCGCGACCGGATGACCCGGTTCCAGCGGGCAATGTCCGCGACCGAACTCTCGAACGGATCCTGGGAGCCCGCCACATAGCCGACCGTGATGTTGACGGCGGCCGTTCCCGAGGTGAGGGCGTCGGCGACTGCCCGTGCATCCGGACCGGGACGCGCACCGGCTTGAAGCGCTCCCGACGGGCCGCCCCGACTCGGGGGGTTCGGGTTGCGGACGGCTCCGAGCATGTTGATGACGAAAAGGTCCTGCCTGGTCCGGTCCGCCGCCGGCGCAAGTTCTCTTCCCAGGGCGTTCGCGGCGCCGAGCGTCAGGCCTGCGGCCGCCCCGAGGAAGGTGCGCCGGGTGACCTGGTGGGTGAGCAGGACTGCTTGCATGGCGTGGACCATAGCCTGCGCCCACTGCGATTGCCATCGCAGGAACCTTGGGTAGCTTACCCGGGATGGGAGCGATTCCATGGGGACGACGCCCGACGCCGTCCGCCAGACCCCCAACGAGGATTGAGAATGACTCGCATCGAAAACCGGTCGTCGCGAGCGATTGGACTTCTCCAGGGCGTGCTCATCGCCGCAGCCCTCCTTCCGGCGGCAATCCGGGCTCAGGAGCCGCCCGAAATCCCCGCCCCGAGCGACACCATCTACGAGGTGGGGCTTGCCGACGGCTCCATGATCATCGGGCGCATCACCGAGGCCGACCCGCAGCGGGTGGTCATCACGACCGTGGGTGGGGGCACGCTTGAGATTGACCGCAGCCAGATCCGATCGATCCGTGCGGCGGGCGGGCAGGTGGTGGACGGCCAGTACTGGCAATCGGACCCGGCGGACACGCGGCTGTACTTCACCGCAACCGGCCGCACCCTCGAGGCGGGCGAAGCATACATCGGCACCTATCTGATCGTCCTGCCCTTCGCGGCAGCCGGGCTCACCGACCGCATCATGGTCTACGGCGGTGCGCCGATCTTCTTCGGGGAGCTGGAGCCGTACTATGTCGGTGGAAAGGTGCAGGTCGTCCGTACCCCTTCGGTCAGAGCGTCGATCGGAACGCTCGCCTTCGGTGTCGATGACGATTTGGCCGGGATCGCGTTCGGGGTGGGCACGTTCGGCAGCGAGATCACGGCGTTCTCCGCGGGTATCGGTTTCTTCTATACCGGAGACGACGTCGCGAACGAGCCGGCATTCATGATCGGCGGCGAAACCCGGGTCAGTCGCCGGATGAAACTGATCACCGAGAATTACATCCTTCCCGACGCCGTCGGCGCGCTTTTCTCCGGAGGGTTCCGCTTCATCGGCGATCGGTTCTCCGCGGAGGTCGGCGTCTTCGGCGGAGCGGCAGACGGGGAGTTGGGCTGCTGTTTTCCGCTCATCAACTTCAACTACGCATTCGGGAGATAGGCCACCTTGACTCGCGCTGATCGCCGCTGGGCGGGTCTCCAGGGACTTCTCCTCGCCACCACCCTCGTCGCCTGCGGCGGCGACTCAGACCCCGTCACCCCCGACCGCCTGCCTTCCGCGGTCGAGGTCCTCTCCGGCGACGCCCAGCGCGCGGTTCAGGGTCTGCCGCTCGAGGAGCCCATCGTGGTCCGCGTCCTGGACGCCGGCCGGCAGCCCATCGCCGGAGCCGCGATCTCCTTCACCCCTTCACCCGGCCACGGCCACGCCGATTCCGCCTCGGTCACCACCGACGGCACCGGCCGGGCCTCCGCCCTCTGGACGCTCGGTCCCGACCCGGGCCAGCAGACGCTCACCGTATCGGCGGGTCCGGCCAGCACGGGGATCACGGCCGAGTCGATCGACCTCGAGGCCGAACTCGACGCGCTCTTCGCCGCGCCGGCGCCCGCCGAACTCGAAGCCGTCCGCGCCGACTGGGCCGGCCGCAGCGCACCCGCCGCCGGCGTGCGCGTCGAACTCACCGAGCCGCTCATGCTGGGCAGCACGGCAGCCACCCTGCGCATCGTGAGCCACCTGGTCACGGGGGTACGCCACTACGGCGCGATCGTCGTTCCGGACAGCGCCGAGGCCGAGAGCCTCCCGATCCTCGCCTATCTGCACGGCGGCGAGAGCGGCGTCTCGGTCGCGGACCTGCAGATCGCCGCGCTGGGGCTCGGCGACATCACCCGCCGCTTCGCCTACGTGCTTCCCTCCTTCCGCAGCGAGCCGCTCCGCCACGGCGACAGGGAATGGGTCTCGGAGGGGACCTCGAGCCATTGGGACTACGATGTCGACGACGTGATCGCGCTGGTGAACGTCGCCTTCGAGATGACCCCGGAGGCCCGGCCGGGCGGCTACAACCTCCTGGGCGGAAGCAGGGGCGGAGGGGTGGCGATGCTGACCGGGATCAGGGACGAGCGCGTCGAGCGCATCGTGTCGTTCTTCGGCCCGACGGATTTCTTCGACGAATGGGTGCGGGAAATCGTGCGCGAGGCCGCGCTGCGCACGCCCCGCAGGCTGACCGGGGTCGCGCACCTGGACTCCACGATCGTGCAGCCGTACATCCGGGGCGACATGCCTCGGTCCGAGGCACGGCTCGAACTCGTGCGGCGGTCTTCCGTCCTCTTCGCGGCCGACATTCCACCGGCCCAGGTCCACCACGGCACCATCGACTTCGTCGTCTCCGTCTCGCAGGCGCACTCACTGATGCGGGCGATGGAGGCGATCGGGCGCGGACCGCCCGATTTCGAAGCGTACATCTACGAGTCGGGCGGCCACGACTTCCTCACGCTGGAAGACGCGATCCCGCGCGCGGTCGCGTTCATGTCGCGGGCGCTGGGGCCGCCTTCCTCGTAAGGCCCAACGAGCCGGCTTGCCGCCTGCATCCGAATCGATACATATTCTTCATCCCACCCCGCGCTTTCCCCCGAGAAACGAGCCCATGACGCTCTCGCCGACGCGAGTATCCCGTTCGCAGGTGACGCTGATCCTGGAGCGCGCCGCGGAGATCGATGCCCGCGGCGAAGTGATCACCGTCGAGGAACTGCGGCGGATCGCTGCAGAGGCGGGGATCGACGCGGCGGCTACCGAGATGGCGATTCAGGAGATCATGGCCGATCGCGCCGGCGCCTCGGTGCCGGCGGTGCCGGAGGCGGGTGGTGGGAACCGGCTGCCGACGAAGAACCCGCAGGCGCCTTCGCCCGCGTGGATCGTGACCGGGGGCGCCGTGGGCCTGGCACTGGGGTTCATCACCGCGCTGCCGGGCGTGGTCGGCATCCCCGCATTCGGGGCGACCGTGCTTTACCTGGTCGTCAGGGCTCTGCAGAGCATGAAGAAGGGGTCCCAGCTCAGTTTCCAGCTGCAGAACTTTGCGGTCTGGTTCGGGCTGGCGATGGGAGGTACGGCCATCGGAGCCTTCGCGGACGCCGAGACCTTCGCCGCGGCGTTCCTCTTCTGGTTGATCTGCTCCCTCGTCGGGGGGATGATCGTGCAGTTCGGCCCCCGCGAAGAAGAACCGCAGGACGGGGTGCCGCAGCTCGTCCCCGGCAAGGAGTAAGCCGGGGGGAGCCGCCTCTACCGCGACCGCTCCACCCGCACCGTCACCAGATCGTTCAGGTGGTAGTGGCGGTGCCGCACCGATGACGCGTAGTGGCTGAGAAGCCGGAGTGACATCTCCTGCTCCACGGGGACCGCATGCTTCTCAAGCAGCTTGATCTGCTCCTCGAAGTTCGTGCCCTGTGGCGCGGCCAGGAATTCCATGACCGCGGCCCCTTTCTCCTGCCGCACGGAGACCCGCAGGCGCCGCAGCCCCGAGGTGTCTCCGTCCTGCCCGGCCAGGCTCATCAGCACCTCTTCGCCCGCGGACCGCAGCCTTCCGGTTGACTCGTCCTCCCACCCGAGCCGGCGGGCGAACTCGTTCAGGTATTCGTCAAGGAGGTGCCGCACCCCAGCGTCCAGCGACATTTCGATGTTCCGCCGGCGGCGCAGCCACTCGCCCCACCCGAAGAAGAAACTGACCAGCACGAAGAGAAGCGCGAGAACGGCAACGATGGCGATAGCCATCCACATCATGTACGAGGACTCCATTTTTCACCCGTCCGGTTGTTGGCTCATCCCGCCGGCCGGTGTCCCGCCGGCGGCGCCCCTCGCTCACCGCCCTGGTGCGTTCTGTCGACCGGCGTTGGCCCGCCGGTCCGAGCGGCCCGCCAGCCGCCCCTCAGCTGATCGGCCTGCTCCTCGGCACCAGTCTCGCCGACCACAGTCCCGAATTCGTGTCCGAGAAGAAGATGCGGCCCTTGAAGGGCATCGCGCTCCACGTCATCGGCGAATTGGGAACATAACCGATCGGGTCGTAGGGCTTGAAGACCGCGATCTCCCGGCCCTGCGTGTATAAGTTACCCATCAACTCGCCCGAAACGTCCACGACGCGCAGTCCTCCCTCGTAGTACGCCTGATAGAGCACATCGTCTTCGACCCAGATGTTGTGGGTTCCGTACTCGGGGACCTCGTAGCGGGCGACCATCTCCGGCGACTCCGGGTTCGACAAGTCGATGATCTGGATGTATCCCCGGGTGGCCAGGGGGATTCCGTTCATCCCGGTCTCGGGGTCGTAGGGAAGCTGGTAGGATCCCCTGCCCTGCGGACCCGCCCACGCCAGTCCCCGGCGGCTCATGATCTCGTCGCCTACGAAGACGTAGTGCTTCCCCGTCGACTTGGAGATGTAGGGGAAGACCGCGTGCGTCGCGCCGGCCGGCACGGGCAGGCTGCTGACGAAGACCGGGTTCTCGGGCGAACCGCCCCACCGCCCGTCGCCCACGTCAACGACGACCAGGCCGTTCTCCCACTCAGCCGAATAGGCCAGCCCGTCGAGCACCCACACGTCGTGGAGCCGGCTGTCCGGGTGGTTGTACTCGCCCACGTAGCGCGGGTTGTAGATGTCGCTGACGTCCAGAATCACGTACTTGTCGCCCCCGGCGAGCGCGAACACGTGCTCATTCGTGGGGAAAGCGTTATGGACGCCGCCGGTCAGGCCGTGGTCGGTGACCTCCGACGCGATCTTCGGGTGCGCGGGGTCGGCGAGATCGAGGATCACCACGCCGTTGCGCCGGTTCGAGGCCCCCTCGCGGGTCATCGTGGCGTAGCGCGCGTCCGGCGAAACCTTCATGTCGTTCACGGAACGCGCGTCGACCTGGATCGAATCGGTCTTGAAGATGTTGCCGGGCTCGGTGACGTCCCAGACGAAGCCGTAGCCGTCCGAGCGCTTGGCGCCGGTGAGCGCGTAGTCGCGGCCGTCGCGCCCCTCGAAGACCCAGAAGTCGGTGGTCCGGACACGCTGCTCTCGCCCCTGGCCGTGGATCTCGATCTCCTGGATGACGTCGCGCCGGGTGACGCGGAAGGAGGTGCGCGCGGTGAGCGGTCCCGCGTCCGCGATCACTGTGTAGATGCCCGGGACATCGGCGACGAAGCGGCTGCCGTGCATCTGTGCGGGCGCCGGCGGCGCGAGGATCCCGTCGGGCCCCTCCCAGGCGTGCGACCACTCGACGGGGACGCCGGCGAGGAGGTCGCCGCCGGGGCCGCGCACCTCGGTGCCGAAGTCGATGACGTCGCCGGTGCGGGCGCGGGAGACGCCGCCGGTGATGGTGAGGGAGGTCGCCGTGAAGAGCTCGGCGGTGAGGGCGAGCGTGCCGTCCACGCCCTCGATCGTGGCGGTGATGGTCGCCGTGCCGGGGGCGTGGGCGGTGACGCGTCCGAACCGGTCGGTGGTGGCGATGTCCGGGGCGCCGCTCCGCCACTGCGGCTCCACACCGGGCCGCACGGACCCGTCGGCGTGTTCGGCGCGGGCGCGCAGCCGGATCGTGGTGCCCGTGAAGAGGCGGTCGCCGGTCACTGGAGATACCGCGACCCGGGCGAGGGGGGGCCACCCGATCGTGACGGGGACGCGCAGGACCACGGGCTCGGTGCCGGGGGGCGCATCGTCCCGGATCAGGGTGGCGATGAGTGTGAACTCGCCCGCCGCCAGCGCCGTCACGGTCTCCTGCCGGACGCGCATCCCGGCGCGGGGGCCCACGAGACGCACCGGGGGATCCTGGACGCGCTCACCGGATTCCGTGTAGCCGGTCAGCGTGACCACGACTTCGTCCCCGACCCGCATGGCCAGTTGGGCCGGCGTGACCTCGAGCCTTACGATGGGGTCGTCGCCTCCCTGGGCGGTTGCGCCGGCCGGCGCCAGGGCCGCGATGATGAGGAGGAGTCCCGGGAACGGAACGTATCTGGTCATTTGGTGCCTTCCGTCAAGTGAAATCACGGACTCCCAGCGAAAGTGCGCGCGAATCGCCGACGGGGCAACGGGCGGCGGCGCGGGCGGCGGCACCCTCACGGCCCGCACTCCCCACTGGACACCGAAGCCCGTCGGGTCCACTCTAACGGACACGCGCGGCGACGCGGCCTCACCTCCGCCCTCCACCCAACCACCACCATGCCGACATCCGACCGAATCCACGAACTCCTCGGCGCCGAAGCCGAAGACCTGCTCAACTACCGCGCACGGGGCTTCCCCAGGGACCGGCTCCACCTTCCCGGCGCCGATTTCGTCGACCGGGTCGTCGCCGGAACCGACCGCAATCCGCAGGTCCTGCGCAGCATGCAGCAGATCCTCGGCAACGGGCGGCTGGGCGGGAGCGGCTACGTATCGATTCTTCCGGTCGACCAGGGGATCGAGCACTCGGCGGGCGCGTCCTTCGCCCCCAACCCCGTGTACTTCGATCCCGGAAACATCGTCGAGCTGGCGCTGGAGGGCGGCTGCAATGCCGTGGCGTCGACGCTCGGCGTGCTGGGATCGGTCTCGAGGAGGTACGCGCACCGGATTCCCTTCCTGGTCAAGCTGAACCACAACGAGTTGCTCACCTACCCCAACCGCTACGACCAGGTCATGTTCGCGAGCGTCCAGCAGGCGTGGGAGCTGGGCGCGGTGGCCGTCGGCGCGACCGTGTACTTCGGCTCCGACCAGGGGATGCGACAGCTCCAGGAGGCTTCCGAGGCCTTCCAGATGGCCCACGAACTGGGGATGGTCACGGTGTTGTGGTGCTATCTGCGGCAGTCCGCCTTCAACACCGGCGGAAAGAACTACCACGCCGCCGCAGACCTTACGGGACAGGCCAACCACCTCGGTGTCACCATCGAGGCCGACATCGTCAAGCAGAAGCAGGCCGAACTGGACGGGGGCTACCGCGCGGTCGGCTTCGGCCGCACCCACGACAAGGTGTACTCCGACCTGGTCCCGGACGCCCACCCGATCGAAATGACGCGCTACCAGGTGGCCAACTGCTACATGGGGCGCGCCGGGCTGATCAACTCGGGCGGGTCAAGCGGCGAGAACGACTTCGCCCAGGCGGCGCGCACGGCGGTGATCAACAAGCGCGCCGGCGGGATGGGGCTGATCTCCGGCCGCAAGGCCTTCCAGCGCCCGATGGCCGACGGTGTCAAGCTGCTGAACCTGATCCAGGACGTGTTTCTGGACGAGTCGATCGACGTGGCGTAGCAGGCCACGGGGTGGTCCGCGCGCCGGGCGACGGCCGCGCTCCGTCCCGCGCGGGCCGACCCTCAATCCCTCCCCGCCACCCGGCTCCGCCGCTCCATCAGCACCACGTCGCGCCAGCGCCCGTCATGGAAGCGGCCCAGGCGCTCGTGGGTTCCCAGGATCCGGAAGCCGGCATTCTCGAAGATCCGGATCGATGCCGCGTTTTCGGGAAAGATCCCGGCCTGCAGCGTCCAGATCCCGAGCGCTTCGGTCTCTGCGACAAGCCTGCGGAGCATACGTCCCCCGACGCCGTGGCCGCGCGCCGACTGGGCGACATAGATCATGACCTCGCGAACGCCGGCGTAGACGGGCCGTCCGGACACCGGGCTCAGTCCTCCGAACCCCACGACCTGCCCGTCCACTTCCGCGATGATCCGGCAGTCCGGGCTGCGCGCGGCGTCCCAGCTCTTCCAGTCGGGCACCCGGGTCTCGAAGGTCGCATCGCCGGACGCGATCCCCTGCCGGTAGATCTCGGAGACGGCTGGCCAGTCGTCCGGAGTCAGCAGACGAAAATGTATTGTACGCTTTACATCATGTAATGTTTGCTTTACACTTTCGTCACTCATCGCGCTCGCGCGCCGTTCAATCGCCGGCGGTCGAATGAACCGCGAACGCCACTCCCTGCGGGTCCATGCAATGTGCAATGTGGTCGCCGCCGGGCACCTCGACCGGACCGTGCAGGATCCTGCCACCCAGGTCCGTGACCACCTTCGCGGCCGCATGGGTGTCCGGCACCCGCACGTAGATCATCCATCCGGCGGGCACGCCCGGAGGTGCGTTCATGATTCCTCCCAGCGGGTGCGCGCCGCGGCCGAACATCTGGTAGATGCCCGTCTCGCCCATGTCCATCCGGTCGGTCTCCTCCCATCCGAAGATCTCGGAATAGAAGGACCAGGCAGCCTCGCGGTCTGTCGTCGCCAACTCGTGCCACGAAAACTCGCCCACCGCTGGAGGACCATCGTGGCCGGCCGCGTCGCCCTCGGACTCGATCACGGCGATCACCCCGCCCTGCGGGTCCGAGATCACCGCGAAACGGCCCACCTCCGGAACCTGCATCTCGCCCATCACACTGCCGCCCAGCGCCCTTACCTTGGCGAGCGTGGCGTCGATGTCGGGCGTGGAAAGGTATGCCAGCCAGCACGGTGGCACCTCCGGCGCCGGCAACTCCATCAGCCCCCCGACCGGCATCTCCCCGTTCATCCACATTTCGTAAGGCTTGTCGCCCCCGTCCCACATCGTCGTGCCCCAGCCTGTGATCTTCGTATAGAAGCTGCGTGCGGCGTCCGTGTCCGTGGTCATCACTTCGTGCCAGCTGAACCGGCCCAGTGGTTTGTTCGACATGTCTCTCCTATCCTCCTCGTGAATCCCGTCAACCCATCCCTCGGCGAGCACGAATTCTAAACGCGGTCCGTCGATTGGCCAATCGCACGCAAGGTCGTCGCAGCCACTGGCGCCGCCGCCCACCCATCCGCCACTTTTTGTGATCATGGCCCTGATCGCCATGGCGCCGGGGACGAGACCCCCTGCGCTGGAAGCCTGCACAGCCCTGGAGAGGAACCGATGAAGCGCCTGCTGCCCATTCTCGCTGCCCTCCTCTGCGCCACGCCCCTGGCCGCCCAGATGTCCTTCGGCGGCAGGGCCGGCATGACGCTCACCAGATTCTCCACCGCCGACGAGGAGGTCGAGGTGTCCTCGATCGCCGGCATGCACGCCAGCGCGTCCGTGACTTTCGTGCGAGGGCCGGCGGGGCTCGTCCTGTCCGGGGGATACAGCGAGCGGGGTACGGGTTTCGCGGCCGATGTTCTGGGCGATCTGGACTTCAGATACCGGTTGGCCTATGTCGAAGCCGCGGCGCTCGGAAAGTTGCCGGTGGGGGCCGGCGCGTACCTCCTCGCCGGTCCCACGGCGGGGCTGCGTGTGTCCTGTACGGCAACGGTCGAGGGCGCGGTCGGCTCGCAGAGTGTGGATTGTGCGGATGCCGGCGAGGACCCCTTCCAGAAATACGACTTCGGGGTCGCCGGAGGCGCCGGCATCGCCTTCGATGCCATCGACTTCGACATGGTGGTGGAGGTTCTGTACGGATACGGCTTCGTCAACATCTCGGATGTCGGGGACGAAACCGCCAGGAACCGGGGGCTGACGCTGCGGGTGGGGCTGGACCTCGGGTGACGGCCGACTCCGCATCGCCCGTGCCGGAGCGCCGCGGCCACAGCGGATGCACCCGAATGCGGAGGGATCCGCCTATCCGGGCTCCTGATCGACCGAGAGTGCCGCCAGCAGTTCCCGCGCCGCGCGGCCCAGGTTGGTGCGGCCCCGGTTGTAGTTGCGCAGCAGCACCGCGGTGAGTCCCGTGGCCGGCTCGAAGAGGAGGTGCGCCGTGTATCCGGAGACGGATCCGCCGTGGCCCGCGAAGACGCGGCCGTCCACGGTCGTGATCGAGAAGCCGAGACCGTAGCCGGAGTCGGGGTCTTCGGGGGTCTGCACGCCGAGCACCTCCGCGCGCAGTTCGTCGCTGAGCAGCGATGCGCCGCCCCGTCCCATCACGCCCGCCGCAAAGGCGGCCAGGTCGTCCACCGTCGAGTAGACGCCGCCATTCGGAACCTTGTACCCCCGGCCGGCGTGCTCCAGCGCGGGCCGCTCGATGTTCACGTCCCCGTCTGCGTTGTTCGCGTGGCCTCGCGAGAGCATCGGGAGCAGGGATTCACCGACAATGAAGGTGCTGCTCTCCATGGCGAGCGGCTCGAAGATCCGCGCTTCGACCTGTTCCATGAAGGGCTCCCCTGCGGCGCGCTCCATGGCGAATCCGAGGATGCCGAAGCCGATGTTCGAGTACGAATACTCCGTTCCCGGAGGGGTCAGGTAGCGGGTCGTGGGGATTGACTCCAGGATGCGCGCCGTCCATGTCTCGATGGGACCCGCCGCGGCACCCTGGAGCCTCGGCTCGCGCGCGAACCCGGCCGTGTGGCTCGCGACCTGGCGCAGTCCCGGGCTCGCACCGGGCGGCCGCTCCTGCAGTTCGGCGATTTCAGGGACCAGCGACTCCAGCGGCCGGTCGAGGGTCACGACCCCGTCGTCGACGAGGATCGCCATCAGTACCGCCGTGAACGACTTGGAGATCGACCCGGTCCGGTAGATCGTCTCGCGGGCGGCCGGGATCCCGGCCTCGGGGTCGGCCCAGCCGAAGGCCCCGGCCCACAGCACCTCGCCGTCGCGTGCCAGCGCCACGGTCATTCCACCCACGCTGTCGCTCTCCACATCGGCGGCGACCGTCTCCGCGAAGGCCGACAACGCGGGGTGCCATTCGGCCGGAAGCCGCGCGTCCTGAGGCACGGCACAGGTCCAGAGCGCGGCCGCTGCAACGAGTGCGAGAATGCCGGTGGGGGTTCCGCGGCGCACATGCCAGTTGGGTCTCATTGCCTTCCTCCTTTGTTCCGGCGCCGGAGCGTTCCGCCGATGCCCGGGAGCGGAAGCCGGGCGTGCCCGTCCGAGACCTCCGATGCTTCCCAAGCTGCAATCGCGTCGCCGATGGGGCAATCCGGCTGCCGGGGGTGCAATCACGGCGTCGGTCGTGTAACATTGCGAACCCCCCCGTGCGGGCTCCACCCGGGCACCGATGAGAGCAGGACGATGAATCCGGAGTCACAGACATGCGGCGGCTGATGCTCGCCAGGCACGCCAAGTCGAGCTGGGGCGACCTCACGCTGAAGGACCATGACCGTCCTCTCAACGCCCGCGGACGCCGGGCGGCGCCACTGGTCGCCGGGGAACTCGCCGCGCTGGACTGTATCCCCGATGTCGTCTACTCGAGCACCTCGGTGCGAACCCGCGAAACGTGGGCGCTGATGGAACCGCACTTCGGCGGCCACGCTCGCGTGGTTTTCCTGCGCGAACTCTATCTGGCCTCTCCGCAAAGCGTGCTGGGCAGTATCGCATCCGCCCCACGGGAAGCCGCAACGGTGATGGTCCTGGGACACAACCCGTCCACGCACGCACTCGCGGCCCATCTGTCCCGCAATGGCGCCCCGGAAGAGATCGAAGCCCTGCGAACGAAGTTCCCCACCGGTGCCGTAGCGGTGGTGGACCTGGCGTCGGATCGGTGGACCGGAGCCGAGGCCGGCGGCGAGCTGATCCACTACATCATCCCGCGCCGGCTCGAGAACAGGAGCGGACGATGAGCTCGGACGGGCCGGGAGGCGATGTCATCCGCCGCGTCTTCCAAGAGGGGGTCTACCCCTACGAGACGAAGATGAGGCGCAAGGAATACGAGCGCCACAAGGCCGGTCTCCAGGTCGAGCTGCTCAAGGTCCAGCGATGGGTCAAGGAATCGGGCAACAGGATCGTGATTCTCTTCGAAGGGCGCGACGCCGCCGGCAAGGGAGGCACGATCAAGCGGTTCATGGAACACCTGAACCCCAGGGGAGCGCGCGTCGTGGCGCTCGACAAACCAAGCGACGTCGAGCGGGGGCAGTGGTACTTCCAGCGCTACGTCCAGCACCTGCCCACCGCGGGTGAAATGGTCTTCTTCGACCGATCCTGGTACAACCGCGCGGGCGTTGAGCGCGTCATGGGCTTCTGCAGCGGACAGGAGTACCTCGAATTCCTCCGGCAATGTCCGGAGCTGGAGCGCATGCTGGTCAACAGTGGCATCCTGCTGTTCAAGTTCTGGTTCTCGGTGTCGCAGGAAGAACAGAGCCACCGCTTTGACAAACGCAAGATGGACCCCCTGAAACAGTGGAAGATCTCACCGATCGACCTGGCGTCGCTCGACAAGTGGCCGGAATACACCCAGGCCAAGGAGGCCACCTTCTTCTACACCGACACCGCCGACGCGCCCTGGACCGTGATCAAGTCGGACGACAAGAAGCGGGCGCGGATCGCCGCCATGCAGCATTTCCTTGCGAAGCTCCCGTACCCCGACAAGGACACCGCCGTGGTCACCGGGCCCGATCCGCTGATCGTCGGGCCCGCCACCCGTGTCGTGAGCCGCGACGAGCCCGTCACCTCTGGCCCGGGAGGCCCTGGAGGCTCGATGGTGTAGCTGCGCCGCCGGGATTGCTCCCAGCGGACACGCCGGAGCTGCCGTCCACGGATCCCTGACGTGAGACGCGGGTTGCGGAAGTCGCCCGCGCAGTTTTTATTTCATGCCCCGGCAGCCCAGGGATGGTCCCGCGTCGCACCCCGGGGTGGCGAGGCGCCGCGCTGCCGGATTTCTGCAGGCCCACCAGGACTGGAGACGCTATGGCCGCTCCGCCCGTGAGACTCTCCTCTTCCCAGGTTTCGCTCATTCTGCAGCGAGCCTCCGAGATCGACGCGCGCGGAGACACCCTGACCGTTGACGAACTCCGCCGGATTGCCGGCGAGGCCGGCATCGATCCCGCGGCAACCGTAACCGCCCTCCAGGAAGTGCTGGGCGAAGAGTTCATGCCCGGCGAGGAGTCGCCCGCGGCGCCCGTCCCGGCCAGGAAATCCTCGCTTCCCTCTCCGCACTGGATCGTCACGGGCGGGGCGCTCGGCGTGGCCATCGGATTCATCATCTCGCTTCAGGAACCTGCCAGGCCGCTGGCGATCGGCGGCGCGCTGGTCTACCTCCTGCTGCGCGCGATCCGAAGCATGAAACTGGGCGCCCAGCTGGACTTCCAACTCCAGAACTTCGTGCTTTGGCTGGGCGTCGCCGTGGGCGGATGGGCCTCTGAAATGTTCTTCGCGGACGAGGTGTTCGTGGCCGCGTTCATGGCCTGGTTCGTAACCTCCGTGCTCGGGGGCATCCTGGTTCAGTTCGGTCCCCGCGAGACGGAGGAGGAAACGGTCGATCCGCCACATCCGGCCACCCTCCCCGCCGCGACGCCGGAACCCGCCGCGGACGGATCCGACGGAAACACGGTAGCCCCTCCCCGGATCGCGTCGCCCAACCGCGGTTAGCGCCGGGACGCGGAGCTTCCGGCGCGGTGGCGCACCGACGGCAGCGAGCCCGGTCTGACCAGTTGCAACGGAACCGCCGCCGCCGTACGCTGCCCGGTGGTGTTCAGTCTGCTCCAACCGGATGAGTGTTCCGATGACATGGTCACGGCGCGACTTCCTGCGCACCGGCTCCGCCTTCGCGGCGGCCGGGCTGGTCGGCCTCGACGCGACGCTGCTTGAGGACCCCCTCGAGGCCGCACGTCGCTACCGCCCCTTCCGTCCGCTCCTGCAGGATCCGGATGTGCGCGCGATCGCCGAGGCCGCGCTCGATGTGGCGAAGGCCGCGGGTGCCCGCTACGCCGACGTTCGCATCGCCAGCGGAATCACCCGGAGGACCATCGTCTTCGACCGACGGGTCTCCACGCAGGCGGTCATCGGGCAGCTCAACTTCGGGGTGCGCGTGCTCGTGGGCGGGGCGTGGGGCTTCGCTTCGTCGACCATCGTCACGGAGGAGGAGGCCGCGCGGGTCGCCCAGCTCGCGGTGCGCCAATCGTCGCTCAACCCGTGGGGGGAAAAGCGCACCCTGGAACTCGCCCCGGCCCCCGTCGTGCCCGACGGCCAGTGGGAGACGCCGATCGACCTCGACCCGTGGAACTACACCATCCAGGACCAGCTGGAGCTCCAGCTCGAAGCCAACGAGGCGATCATGCGGGTCGGCGAAACGAAGGGGATCGCCGTCCGGGCCTACTCGTGGTTCGAGTTCGCCAAGGCCGATGTCGTCTTCGCGTCGAGCGAGGGCTCCTACATCGAGCAGCGCTTCCACGGCTTCGGCAACACATACTCTGCCGACGCAATCTCGGAAGACCGCATGCGGTTCGCCTCCGGCAGCCCGGAGTCGTTCAGGACGGGCGGATACGGATGGGAGGCGATCGACGGGATCCCCTTCGCGGCGGACGCCGAGCAGGCGGTCGACGACGCCATCATGATGTTGAACGCGAAGGATCCCGACGTGGGGCGCTACGACCTGGTCCTCGATTCGTCCGCGGTGTCGGCGGCCTTCAACGCTTCCATCGTGCACGCGCTCGAGTTCGACCGGGTGCTCGGCTACGAGATGCACGCCGGCGGGACCAGCTACCTCGCCCCGCCGGAGGAAGTGCTGGGGCAGTTCTCCTACAACAACCCCAGGCTGAACGTGCGGGCGACGGGGTCGGCGCCCCGGGCCGGCGGCATGTACAGATGGGACGTGGAGGGGGTGGCGCCCTCCGACTACCAGCTCATCCGTGAGGGCGTGCTGGTAGACTACTTCACGACCCGCGAGTTCGCGCCCCAGCTGGAGTGGTGGTACCGGCGCAACGGGATGCCGGTCGAGTCGCGGGGCACCGCCGGATCGCAGGGGTCGGTGCTCATCCAGGTCGTGGCGCCGAGCATTGCGATCATGGACCCCGGCGAGGAGGACGTCTCGGTCGAGGAGATGATCGCGGAAACGGAGGACGGGATCTACATCCACCGCGGCGGATTCGCGTCGGTGGACCCCTCGATGCTGAACATGCAGTTCAGCGGGAGCGGGATGGCCCACGAGATCCGGGACGGCAGGCTCGGCGAGCCCGTCAGCCGGCCGGTGTTCCTGGCCAGCACCCCGGACTTCTGGCGCTCCATGACATGATCGGGGGCGCGGGCACCTTCGCATACAACGGCGGCGGAACCAACAAGGGCGATCCGTTCCAGCAGATCGGACGCACCGTGGGAGCGCCGGCAGCGAGGTTCCGTGAGATCAACGTCTTCACCTACTCGAGGCGTTAGTGGCTCACGGGCACCGACGCCCCCCGCTCCCACCCGGTCCGCGCAAAGCTGCGGCGGCGCCCGGTTGCCGGTATTGCAGCACCTTGGGTGATCCCATACTGTGGGACGGTTTCAGAAGCGCTCCAGACGGGAGGATTGTGATATGACCTGGTCTCGCCGGGACTTCGTTCGCACAGGCTCGGCCTTCGCGGCAGCCGGGCTCATCGGCTTCGATTCCACGCTGCTCACCGACCCCCACGAGGCCGCGCGCCGGTACCGGCCCTTCCGGCCGCTTCTGCAGGACCCCGACGTGCGCGCGATCGCGATGGCCGCGCTCGACGCCGCCCGGGCCGCGGGGGCGCGATACGCGGACGTGCGCGTCGCGAGCGGGGCGAGCCGCCGGACCATCGTGCAGAATCGTCAGGTTTTCACGCAGCTGATCAGCGGATCGCTCAACTTCGGGGTGCGCGTGCTCGTGGACGGGGCGTGGGGCTTCGCGTCGTCGACGATCGTCACGGAAGAAGAGGCTGCCCGGGTTGCGCAGGTTGCGGTGCGGCAGTCGTCGCTGAACCCATGGGGCAAGACGCGCACCCTGGAACTCGCGCCGGCCCCCGTCGTCGCCGACGGCGAGTGGGAGACCCCGATCGACCTCGACCCCTGGAACTACACGATCCAGGACCAGCTCGAGCTTCAGATCGCTGCGAACGAAGCGGTCATGAACGCCGGCGAGGCAATGGGGGTGCCCGGCGTCACCGGATTCTCCGACTTCCTGTTCGGAAAGACCGACGTCGTCTTCGCGTCGACCGAGGGGTCGTACATCGCCCAGCGCTTCCACGGCTTCGGGAACCAGTACGGCGCCCAGGTGATCTCGGAAGACCGCATGAATTTCGGCTCCAGCAGCCCGGAATCGTTCAGGACGGGCGGCTACGGGTGGGAGGCGATCGACGGGATCCCCTTTGCGGCGGACGCGGAACAGGCGGTCGAGGACGCCATCATGATGATGAACGCGAGGGAACCCGACGTGGGGCGCTACGATGTGGTCCTCGATTCGTCCGCGGTGTCGTCGGCCTTCAATGCCTCGATCGTGCGGGCGCTGGAGTTCGACCGCGTCCTCGGCTACGAGATGCACTCCGGCGGGACGAGCTACCTGAGCCCGCCGGAAGAGGTCCTGGGACAGTTCTCCTTCAACAATCCGATGCTCAATGTGCGCGCGACCGGGTCGGCACCCCGCGCCGGCGGCATGTACAGGTGGGACGTCGAGGGCGTCGCTCCCGCGGACTACCCGCTCATCCGCGAGGGTGTGGTGATGGACTACTTCACCACCCGTGAGTTCGCGCCGCAGCTCGATTGGTGGTACCGGCGCAACGGAATGCCGCCGGGCTCGCGCGGCGCGGCGGGTTCGCAGGGATCGGTGCTGGTCCAGGTCGTGGCGCCGAGCATCGCGATCATGGACCCCGGCGAGGAAGACGTCTCCATCGACGAGATGATCGCCGAGACGGAGGACGGCATCTACATCCACCGCGGAGGGTTCGGCTACGTCGATCCGCCGATGCTTAACCTGCAGTTCTCGGCGTCGGGGATGGCCCACGAAATCCGGGACGGCAAGCTCGGCGATCCCATCAGCCAGCCCAACTTCCTGGCCCGCACCCCCGACTTCTGGCGCTCCATGGACATGATCGGAGGCGCCGGCACCTTCGGCTATCACGGCGGCGGGACCGGCAAGGGCGATCCCTTCCAGCAGATCGGACGCACGGTGGGCGCGCCGGCCGCCCGGTTCAGACAGGTCAACGTATTCACCTACGGGAGGCGCTAAATGAGCAAGCGGAGAACGACCGGCCGGATCCTCACGAAAGAGGAGGCCGAGGCGATCGCGCGGAAGGTCCTCTCCTTCGCCGATCCGAGCGCGGACACGATCGTCAACGTGCAGCTCAGCAACGCGCAGAACAGCCGTTTTTCGCGAAACGAGATCACGACGCAGCTCGACGCCTCGCTGGGTCAGGTGACGGTCACGTCGATGATGAACGGCAAGACCGCGGCGGGAGTGACGCAACGCTTCGACGACGAAGGGCTCATGGAAGCCGTGCGCTGGGCGGAGGATGCCACGGGCGACGGTCCCGGCGAGCACGGGACGAGCCGCCTCATCGAGCCCCGGAGCTTTCCGACCCCGCCGGGCCTCTGGTCCGAGGCGACCCGCGCGGTGGACATCGAGGACCGCATCGAGCGCGCGGTCAGCGCCATCGAGCGGACGGACGGATTCGTCTCCGCGGGGACCGTCGACCTGACCGTGGCCTCGATGCTGGTGGCGAACTCGGCGGGGCTGGTGGGGTACTGCCGAAGCACGAACGGCTCGCTGTCGCTGTCGGCGAGGACCGATGACAACACGGGATCGGGCTGGGCCGGCAAGTACGTCTACGACTTCGACGAACTGGACGGCGCCGCCGTGGCGGACCGGGCAACCGACAAGGCGGACCGCTCGCGCGAGCCCCAGGCGGTGGAACCCGCCCGCTACACGGTCATCCTGGAGCCGGACGCCTACGCGCAGATGATCTTCTTCATGATGCAGTACCACATGGATCTTGAGTCCGCAGAGTCGGGATTCAACGTCTGGGCGGCCCCGGGGGGCGGCACCAAGATCGGCCAGCAGGTCTTCGACGACCGGCTCTCGTTCGTCTCCGATCCGATGGACCCGGACGGACCCTTCTGCCCCTTCAACGGGGTGGGCGTCCCCTTCGACCGCACCTACTGGGTACAGGACGGCATCCTCAGGAACCTGAGTTTCGGTGACGACACCGCCGTGGAGCGCGGCCGGGACTATCCCCTGGCGAATCCCGTCTCGGTCCGTCTCCAGCCGAAGGAGGGGACGCAGCTTTCCACGCTGGACGAGATGATCGCGACCTGCGAGCGGGGGATCTACGTGACCCGGCTGACCACGCTCTTCGCGGACTTCAGGCGGCTCGTATTCACCGGCGTGACCCGCGACGGAACCTGGCTGGTGGAGCGCGGGAGGATCACCCGCCCGATCGCGAACATGCGCTACGTGGACTCCCACATGTACTTCCTGAACAACCTCGAAATGATCGGTGAGCCCGTGCTGACGGCGGGCGGCAGCTTCGTACTCCCGCCGGTCCGGTCACGCGACTTCAACTTCACGGCGATCGCAGATGCAGTCTGAGGCGGCCACAATCACAGGATCCGACGCGCCGGCGCACGCGCTCGGCGGCGGCTCGCTGGCCGTCGCCTCCAACATGTCCCGAGACGAGCTCCTGACCGGCGTCACTCGGCTCAAAAGCGAGGTCGCCAAGGTCATCATCGGCCAGGAGCAGGTGATCGAGGAAGTTCTCCTGGCCATCCTGTCGGGTGGACACGCGCTCCTGGTCGGCGTTCCGGGTCTGGCCAAGACCCTCCTCATCCAGACCATCGCCCAGGCGATGTCGCTCGAGTTCCGGCGGATTCAGTTCACGCCCGACCTGGTTCCGAGCGACATCACGGGGACCGAGGTGATGGAGGAGGACAGCGCCACGGGGCACCGAACCTTCCGCTTCGTGCCCGGCCCGATCTTCGCCAACATCATCCTCGCCGACGAGATCAACCGCGCGCCGCCCCGCACGCAGGCCGCGATGCTCGAGGCGATGCAGGAGCGCCACGTCTCGGCCGGGGGCGAAACGATGCCCCTGCCCCGCCCCTTCTTCGTGCTCGCGACGCAGAACCCGATCGAGCAGGAGGGCACCTACCCGCTTCCGGAGGCGCAGCTGGACCGCTTTCTCTTCGACATCCGGGTGCGGTACCCGTCCGGACCCGAGGAGGTGGGGATCCTGCGGACGACGACCGCGGTGAGCGACGTGGAGATCCGGCCCGTGCTGGACGGCCCCGGCCTCCTCGCCCTCAACACCATGATGCGGGAGATTGCCGCACCGGAACCCGCGCTCGAATACGCGGCCGCTCTGGCCCGCGCCACGCGCCCCGCCGAGCCGGGAGTCTCGGAGATAGTGAAGCAGTACGTGCGCTGGGGTGCCGGTCCGCGCGCCGGGCAGGCGCTGATCCTGGGGGCGAAGGCACACGCGCTCCTGCACGGCCGGGTGAACGTCGCTCCGGAGGACATCCGGAGGGTCGTTCATCCCGCCATGCGCCACCGTGTGCTCCCCAACTTCGCGGCCGAAGCCGAGGGAATCACGATCGAGGGGATCATCGAGCACCTCCTCGAAGCGGTGCCCCCGCCGAAGAGCGACATCCCGCTGTAGCCGTCGTTGGATAGTCTCCGCGTGGCACCGGGAGCGGCGATCCGCCAATGACCGTCGACGACGGAGCGCTTCTGGACGCGGTGCGGTCGCTGCGGTGGCCCGCGCGCCGCAAGGCACCGGCCGGGCTGGCCGGGGACCACCGCTCGTGGATGCGGGGAATCTCGGCGGAGTTCGAGGACTACCGGGCATACCGGCAGGGCGACGACGTAAGCAAGATCGACTGGAAGCTGCTGGCCCGCAGGAACCGGGCCTACATCCGCCTGTCCACCGAACAGACGGTGCTTCCCACAATGATTGTCGTGGACGCCTCCGCCTCCATGGCCTACCCGTCCGCGACTCTGGAGAAGTGGCACTTCGCCCGCCATATCGCCATCGGACTCGCTTCAGCAGCTCACAACGGCCGCGACCCCGTCGGGATCGCATTGGCCTCCGAAAACGGGGGCGGACACTATCTCCCTGCGCGGACCCGGCGCGGCATCGTACATCAGATCCTCGCGCTTCTGGCGGGCGTCGAACCGGGAGGAAGCCCGCGACTCGCACCGGTCCTCGAAACCGTGGCCCTTCGGCATCCCCGCGCCCGGATCGCAGTGGTCAGCGACTTCCTGGGTGACGCGGAGAGCCTGCTCAAGCTCGCCACCGAGCGGTCGTCGGCGGGGCGGGAGGTTCACGCGGTCCACGTCATCCACGCCACCGAGATGTCGCCCTCCGAGCGTCCCTCCCTGGTCGTGGATCCGGAGGAGGCGTCGCTGAAGAGGCCGCTCACCGATTATTCAAGACTTGGCTACCTCGACAATTTCCGCGACTGGCGCGAGCGGCTCGCGAGGGACTGGCGGATGGCCGGAGCCGCCTACACCCGAGTCGTCACCGACGCCAGCCCCGCGCAGGCGGTACGCCGGATCGTGATCCCGCCGGAAACCGGGAGCCGCGCTTGATCTTCCTTGCTCCCGCATTTCTCGCCGCCGCCGGGATCGTCGCGGCGGGGGTCGTGGCGCTCCACTTCCTCTCCACCAGGGAGCCCGACACGGACCTGCTTCCCACCGTGCGGTTCGTCCCGAGGGTCCCCGTGCAGGCGACTACAATCACGCTTCGCTTCAGCGACCTCTGGCTTCTGGCGCTGCGAGTCCTGTTGATCCTTCTGCTCGGTGCGGCGCTGGCCCGCCCCCTGATTCACCCATTCGCACAGCCGGTGTCCCGGATCACCGTGGTGGACGTGTCGCGGGCTGTCGGGAGTCACGGCGAACTCGCGGACAGCGCGCTCGGTTACGTCGAAGGCGCCACCGCGGTCGTCTTCTTCGACGACGAGGCGCGGGAGATCGAGGACGGGACGGCCGCCGCGCTGGAGGGTCTGCGCGACGACGCGCGGTGGGACCGGGCTTCCAGGGGGTCGCTCTCCACCGCCCTGATCGCCGCGTTGAGGATCGGCTCGCGGCTCCGCGACGGCGCCGACTCGCTGCAACTGGTGGTGATCTCGCCGTTCGCGCAGGAGGAGCGGGACGCGGCCACGGAAGATATTCGCGACCTTTGGCCCGGCCGGATCGACGCGGTGCGGGTTGCGGGGGCGGCGCAGCAGCCGGACGGGGCCCGCAGTGTGGAGCGCGTCGAGTGGGCCGACTCCGGCGCGACCGCGCTCTGGGCCGTGCGTGAGCCACCGGACACGATCGGCGGAGTCCGCGCCAACGACGCCGTGATGGTCTACCCCTTCGTACGCCGATGGCAGCCAGCGCCAGGGGCCGTCGAGGAGCCGGGGGACGGAACCGGGTCGGTCGACGCCGCCGAGACCCGTGTCTACGCCCGCTGGATGGACGGCGAACCGGCAGCCTTCGAGCGCCCCACGGCCGGCGGCTGCATGCGATCCGTCGCGATTCCCATGCCCACCGAAGGAGACGCCATCCTCCGCCCGGACTTCCAGCGTTTCGTGGCCGGGCTGGAGGGCCCCTGCGGACCGCCGCGCGACATGTCACCCCTCTCGGAGGAATTCATGGCCGCCTTTGCCGGCGACGAAACGCTGGCCCCGGCCGCCGAGGTGCCCCGCCAGGTGTTGCGCGTGACGCCCGCCGTTCCCTGGATCCTCGGATTTGCCCTTGCGGTGGCCCTCGCGGAACTTTGGCTCAGGCGGCGGCTGGCGTCGGGAGGGCAAACGAACAGGGTGGTTGAACGGTCTGGCGAGATCAGGGCGGCATGACGGCGATCGAGCAGGTGAGGCGCACGAAGCTGGGACTCGGGGTTGTTGCCGGGGCCAGTGCGCTGCTGTGGGGTGCCGGCATGACCTTCGGTGTCCTCGTCATCGCGATGCTGCTCTCCCTCTTCTTCCCCTTTCCACCCGGGATCCGGGCGGCGGTCCTCCCCGGGGGGCTCCTCGCCGGGGTTGGCATCCTGATCTTCGTCCTCTGGCGCCGCCGCTTCGTGTGGTCGGTCCCCAGGGTGGCTCTTTGGGTCGAGGAGCGCGCCCCCGAGCTTCGCTACGCCCTGATGACCGCGATCGACGCGCGCTATGCGGACCGGTTGGGTGAGCGCCTGGCCCCGATCGTCGCGAAGGCCGACCCCGGGTCGTTCGTGAGACGGGCGGCGTGGAGATCGCTTCTCCCCGCCGGGTTCGTCCTCCTGCTCACGGGCGCCACCTTCGCCGCGATGCCCGCCGACTGGCGCGCGGCCGCGGTCGGCGTGGGCAATGTCGAGGCGTCGGCCGAATACGAAATGCCCAATCGGCTGGAGGTGCTCCGCGGGGCGGTGACCCCGCCGGCCTACGCGGCGAGAAGCGGTTTCGAAATCGAGGAGTTCGAGGACCCCGCGTCCATCGCGGGCCTCGCGGGGAGCAGGGTCGATCTTCAGGGCCTTGGAATCCCCGATGGCATCGAGATCCTGCTGGGCGAGACCCCGCTGGACGCGTCACCGGACGGAAGCGACGGGTGGCGGTCGGGGTTCACCATGCCCGATTCCGCCGTGGCTCTGGAGCTCCGCGACCGCCAGTACCGCCGCCTGGTGGTAATCGCGCCAAGCAGGGACAATGCACCCTCGGTCGAACTGCTGCTGCCGCTCCGTGACACCACCGTTCGCGTCATCCGCGGCGACATCGCGCTGCAGGCCCGGATGAGCGACGACATCGGGCTCGGCGGTGCCTTCTTCGAGTCGATCGTAACGATGGGACAGGACGAGGGGCACATCACCTTCCGCCGCGACACTCTCCGGCGCAGGAACTTCTCGGGCGCCCGGACCGGTGAGTTCGCGATGACGGTCCCGCTGGCCGACTTCCGCCTCGAAGAGGGGGACATGCTTTCGCTGCGCGCCGTCACCTTCGACAACAACACGCTCTCCGGCCCCAGCTACACCACCTCGGAGACGCGCGTGCTGCGCGTCGCGACCGCGTCGGAGTACGACTCGCTCGCGATCGAGGGGGCCCCGCCGCCCAACGACACCCTGTTCCTTACCCTCCGATTCATCATCCAGCTCACCGAGGAAATCGACGCGGAGAAGCACACGATGGACCGCGACCTCTTCGTCGATTCGGCGCAGACCATCGGGCTGCAGCTGCGCAGACTGATCCGCACGGTCGAACAGATGCAGGTGGAGTGGACGATGGAGGGCGTGTTCGACCCCAATCCACTTCTGGCCGAGGCGCACGAGGCGTTGTGGGAGGGCGCACGGGCACTCTACATCGCGGAGACCGCAGAGGCGCTTCCGCCACTGTGGGCGGCTCTGGCACTCCTGGAGGAATACGCGCTGGCGGAACGCTACTACTTCCGGGGCCAGCCGCCCGAACTGCTGGTCAACCTGGGACGGGTGCGAATGCAGGGACACGATACCGGGTACGCCGCGCCCCGGGTCCGAAGACCGGTATCCGGCGAACTGCGCCAGGAAATGCTGGGGCACTACACGCGGTCCATGCAGTTCCTCGAGGCCGCGCCCGACAGCGCCGTAAACACACTCATGCTCATGCAGGTCGAAGCGTTGCGGGAGTATCCCGACCTCGCATCGTTCCTCGGAGAGGCGATCAACGCCATCCGGGACAACGAAGACGCGTCCGCTCCGCTCGCGGACGTGCGCCGCTACCTCGAGGGTAAGACGATCGTCAGACAAAGGCTCACAGCCTGGAGTGCGATGTGGCGAAGACGTTGAATGCGCGCCATCCCGCAGGAGGGATTCCGGCTGGCGGCCGGCCGGCCGACGCCGGGATTGCGAACGAGTTGGCCGGAGTGATCCACCCCTGGGCCAGAAGGGGAGACGGCGTCCGCCCCCTCGAACCACCGCTCCCCGCACAGGAGTTCCGCTGGACGTCGGTGCAGTACGAGGTGGGCGACTGGGAGAGCGGCCTGGGCATGGTGGCCAACCTGATCGACACGATCGCGCGCTACACCATCCTGCCGGTGGCGCCGCGGGGCAGCATCGTCCCGCTCGGCAGCCGCCGGATCCTCGAGCACCCCTTCATGTGGTTCACGGGCCACTTCCCCCTGGCCTTCACCGAGCAGGAACGGACCAACCTGCGCGACTACGTCGACCGGGGCGGCTTCATCGTCATCGACGACCACAACCACGACATCGACGGGGAGTTCCACAAGACGGCCCACGAGGAGATCGCCACCGTCTTCGGTCCGGACGCACTCGAGGAGATCCCCAACGATCATCCCATCTACACCAAGTTCTTCGAGTTCGACCGCGGTCCGCCCGCCACGTCGCACGAACTCAACGGCTGGGGCGACAACCTGCTCCACCGCCACCTCTACGGCGTGATGCGCGACGACCGCATCGGGCTCCTCTACAGCAGCAAGGACTACACCTCGGAGTGGTCCTTCGGACCCGACACCAAGCGGTTCATCGCGGTCGACCCGACGCGCTTCGGCGTGAACCTGGTGGTCTATGCGCTCACCAGCTGACCGGCGGGCCGGCGGGCCGGATGCGCCGGAGCCCGCACGCACGGCCCGCGCCCGCGAAGCCGAAGCTGCAATCAGGCGCCGGCACCGTTTCCGCATCCTGCTGGAACGCGGGGCGCGGCTGGCAGCGCTGGCCCTCATCGCGCTGCTTTTGGGCCACGCCCTCCGGGCCCAGCGGGCACGCCCCTCCCTCCGGGCCGAGGGCCCCGCAGTCGAGGAGGCGCTCGCCCGGTGGAGCACCGACGTGAACCCGCGGCGCATCCACGTCTCGCTTGACTCGATCCCGGCGCCGGGCGTGCGGGACTGGATCGCGGCCTTCCCCGGGGCGGGAACGGTGGCGGGGTGGAACGGCGATGCCCCCGCGCCGAGCGCGGTAAGCGTGGAGCCGGTCGCCGATCCACAAAAGCCTTCACGGGTCTGGGTGGCGGCCTCTCCCGGTGCCCGGGTGCAGCTGGACGACGAACTCGGCGCCGTCGACAGCGCGTCCGTGGACGGGCACGGCGCCGTCTTCGTTCTGCCGCGGCTGGAGGGCCGGATCCGCGCGACGCTCGACGGACGGGGAGCCGCCACCAACGACCTGCGCGACTCGGTCTCGATCAAGTCCGCCCTGGTCGTGGGAATGGCCGGATGGGAGGGCAAGTTCGTCGCCGCGGCGCTCGAGGAGCATGGCTGGGAGGTCGACGCACGCTTCGCCGTGGCTCCCAGCGGGGATGTGGAACAGGGACCGGGACAGATCGGGCTCGACACCGCCCGCTACTCCTTCGTGGTGGCGATGGACTCGGTGATCCGGCGGTACGCGGACCAGCTCCCGCCTTACGTCAGGCGGGGCGGAGGGCTCATCGTGCTGGGCGAGGCGTCGTCTGTCCCCGGACTCGGATCACTCCTGCCCGCACGGTGGGGAATCCCGACCCGGCCCACCGACTTCCGTCCCGAAACCGCCGACGACCCCCGCCGGTCCTTCGCCCTCGGCGACCTCTACAATCTCAAGCGCGGCGCCATTGCTCTGGAGATGCGCGACGACGACGTCGCCATCGCCGGCTGGCGCGTCGGAGACGGCCGCGTCATCCAGATCGGCTACCTTGACACCTGGCGCTGGCGGATGGCCGGACTCGACGACGGCGCCGTGGAGAGCCACCGGCTGTGGTGGGCCGCTCTGGCCAGCGGCGTGGCGTACGCACCCCGTTTTGACCGCGCCGTATCCGAGGAAGTCGAGCCCACGCCCCGCGCCACTCTGATCGAGACCATCGGCGCGCCCGAGCCCGCCCAACTCGAACTTGCGAGCATTCTGGACGATCCGCGGCTGCTGCCCTGGATGTTCGGCGCGCTCCTGGGACTGCTGATGCTGGAGTGGATGTCGAGGAGGCTGCGCGGGGCCTCGTAGCGCCGCGGATCAGCGGCGAATGGCACCGCTATTCGTCCGAGGAACAGCCGAGAGCGGCGGGACCTATTCCACGGACTGCCGGCCCCCATCGGATTCCGTAAGCCGGGCCAATGGGGCGGTGCCCCCTCCGTCCCTTTGCTCCTTCCGCCCGAACTTGATGAGCATCCCGCCCGCGAGCGCCACCACCAGCCACATGAGCAGCGATCCGCCAATGGCGTCATCGGCCAGAATCGGCACGCTCACCGTGACCCCGGCCGCGGCACCGAACCAGAGCGCGAGGTTCTGAAGCTGGAAATCGAGCTGGGAATCCCGCTTCATGCTCTGGAGGGCGCGCCAACCGAGGTAGGCCGCGGCTCCGGCGAGACCGCCCAAAGCGAAGAGATTCGGCCCGTACAGGGGCATCAACACCGAGTCCAGTCCCCGCATCAACCCTGCGGCCAGGCCTACCGCACCTCCAGTCATGATCCGGATGTGCGATTTCTGAGACTCCGAAATCCTGTTCGGCGAATCCGCCATTGGTGACCTCCGGGAGCACGGGTTGCGGGTGCATGGAATCTAGTCCTAGTCTAGTCACGACGAGTTCAAGCGGTCAAAGAATCTCGCCGATTGTGGGCCGCGGTTCCGGATCGGCGCGGAAGCGAATACACACGTCGCAGTCATCGCCCGGGTCAGAACCGTGTTTGCGCGAATGTGCGCGACGCTGTAATGGTCCGGCACGGCAACGCGTAGATTCAGTGTTGCGTCCCGGAAGTTCACTGCTGACGAGAGCGGCGGGGCCGTGAGTTCCCGAGCCGAGAGGAAGGAAGACCGATGCCCAGTCTGATTGCCGCTTTGCTTTTCGTGTCCTCTGTCGCGTTGCTGCCCGGCGGTGCCGCGCCGTCGCCCGGCGACCTGAAGTGCAGCGGGCGAGCCGGAAATCACGCCGATATGCCGGAGACGGTGGTGATCCTCGACGATCGGGTCATCGAGGTCGAAATACCGGATTTCGACCTGGACGACCACGGTCTGACCAATACCGATATCCACAGCTTCGGTTTCGTGTGCTGGCGGTGGATCGAAGAGCACCATGGCTTTCGGGTGAAGAGCACCGGGGTCTACGTGGTCACCGTGGATTGGATGAAGCGCCGCGGGGAGAATCAACGTGCGGCTCTGGAGGCGCTGATCGCCGCGCAGGACCGGCATCGAGAGAGACACGGGAAGTATGCACAGGAGGCCGGGGAGTTGCCGGATTTCGGCAGCCTCGCCGACCATGGCCTCCCGTCGTACTTCGAACTCGACCTGACAGCCACGAACGACGGCTGGAGCGCGCGGGTGAGTGCGAACACCGGCTGGTCGGAACACGTGGAGTACGGGGTTCCGAAAGGCTGCTTCGCCTTCGCTGGCGCCGTGCCCGAGAAGTGGACAAAGGCCCCTGGCAAGGATAGGCCTGCGTTCACGGAGCGGGAACCCATGTGTTCAGATGTTTGGCAGCCCGTGGAGTGAATCCATTTTTTCGAATTCCTGAAGCGCCGCCCTCGGTGCGACCCGGGGATCATCCACGCGCCGTTGCCAACCCCGCCGCAACGGCAGCGTCAGACAGGTCGGCCCACCCTCGCACGGAATGCACAGCGCGTCCGCGTCGAAGCAGGTCACCTCGCATCCCGCGTCGCACATCATCCGAACCGTGTGGGGAAAGCCGCCCACCGCGATGCACTTGCGCGGCCCGGTCGCCAGCACGTTCAGGCTGAGCCCCCGCGATGCCCCGAACTCCTCGTCGCCCGCCTCCAGGCATCGGATCCCGCGCTCGCGGAGCAGCCGGCCGAGCGCGACGGGCAGCAACCGCGGATAGACGAGCGCCAGATCACGGTCCAGCGGGCTGATCACGGACAACAGGTGCAGGCAGGCCGCGCTCCCTTGCCACATGGGGAGATCGAAGGCATGGACTCGAACCCCGCGAGGCGCCAGAATGCGCTCCAGCTGCCCGATCCCCGCCTGGGTCGTGCGGAAGGTGCGCCCCGCCGCCAGCGTCCGCTCGTCCAGCCACACCAGATCGCCGCCCTCGACCGTGGCGGGCGGCTCGATCCTGCCGATCACCGGCACGCCGAGGCGCCGGTAGAGTTCGTCGTGGAGTGCCACTTCCGGCTGGCGCAACACCTTGCCGGGCCGGAGCAGGATCGCACCCCAGGGCGTCATGACGGAGGGATCGAAGACAAAGTTCGAATCGGCGAGGCCGTCGTCGGCCGGAGGGATCCACTCGATCCGGGCGCCCGAGTCGGCCACGCACCCGGCGAAGGCATCGTACTGGTGCGTCAGCCGGTCCGCGTCGAGGGGCCCCGCGTAGTGCCAGAGCGAGGGGTCGGCCTCAAGGGTTGCCGGGCCGGGCCGGCGCATTGCCAGGCGGCGTAGCGGAGCGACCATGCTGGCGACGCCGAATTGCACCGTTCACCCGGCTGGGCGGCGCAGGATCAACCCCAGGCTGTCCGCGGATGAGCCCCGCGCAGCATCGGGGGCGGCGAGGCCCCGGGCTGGCAAGGCGCTCCTCCGGGACATCAGAGGCACACAGGCGTCCGCTCCGCCAGCACCGTCTCCTCCTCGGCCGCCAACTCCTCCCACTCCGCCGGCGCCGCACCCGCAAAGGCGAAACAATCATGCAGCGGCGACATGTGAGTGTAGGGGCTGGTCGTCCAGCTGTCCTTCGCGACCAGCCGGGCGCTCCAGCCTTCGTCGGTTGTGGCGAGGTCGAGCAGGAGGTGCCCGGGCAGGCCGTAGTCGGCCAGGGTGCCGAATCCCGGAAGGTCCTCAGCCACGGCGGTGTACCCGCCGGTCTGCTCCAGATGCCGACCCTGGGCGGCGACCACCGCCTCCAGCGCTGCCATCCGGTCGTTCCGCGTACGGTCGACCCACGCCCTGGTCAGCGTGTAGACCGCCCCCGACCGCACCTGCACGTCATAGTTCGCCTCCACCCAGCTCCAGCAGACGATCTCCACCGAGTGGATTTTAGCCCCCTCACTCCGGAACCAGGTATTGAACTCCTCGGCATCGTAGGCGGAAATCTCATTGTCGAGCAGGACAATGGCCTCGAGCATGTCCGGATCCCCTCCAACCCTCAACGGGCACTTGGAGAGATCCGCAGGCTGAACGGGAACACCCGCCGGGACAACGCCCACGAACAACAGGAGCAGTGCGGCGACGAACTTCGGCATCGGATCCTCCTTTCGAGGCAACCCCCGACTCTGTCACGCCGTAGGCCCTGGCCGGCCCACCCACGACTCAACCTACGCCCGGGCCCGTTGCAATGTTACTGTAGTCTCCGGCCGACCCTCGCCGCAACCGCGTTCGAGGACGAGCCGGGCCCGGTCACCGGGGCTTCCATCGGCACGCCGACCCACGAGTCCACCATGTCCCTCTCATCCCTCTTCTCTTCGCCTCGCGAGCGCCGCCTATGGGCCTGGACCGCGGTCGTCGTGGTGGCGATCTACTCGACCCTCGGGCTGGCCCGGACGCTGGCGGACTGGCTGGGAAACGACTTCTTCGGGGTGTGGCTCTTTCTCCTGGGGTGCTTTCTGGTTCTGCTCGCGGTCGTCACTCAGGGACTGCGGGTCCGGCCGAGCGGGATCGAGATCGCCGTCGCGCTCGGGGTCGCCGCCGCATACCTCCTGGTCCTGGTGCGCATGGCGATCCCGACCGAGCGCAGCCACCTTGTCGAGTATGGCGTGGTGGCCGTTCTGGTGTACGAGGCGCTCTCCGAACGGGCGCGCCAGGGGCGCCGGGTGCCGGTTCCCGCCCTGCTTGCGATCCTCATCACCTCGCTGGTCGGCACGCTCGACGAGGGGGTTCAGTGGCTGCTGCCCAGCCGCACCTTCGACCCGGTGGACATCCTTTTCAACGTCCTCGCGGCGGTCATGGCCGTTGCCGCCAGCGCGGCGCTGCAGTGGGCTCGGCGGCGAGCCTCGGCCTGGCTTGAGGGCCAGCCGTAGAACCGTATCGGGACCGCTCATCGTTCGCGCATAGCGGACAGGGCTGCGCATCGTTCTTTTCGACGATTCTCCTGACCTGTCGGTGCCAATCGTCGCCGTACTCGCTGGCGAGCCGGGCCTTGGCGCGCGCCCTGCCCCTGGAGTGCAGTTCGGCCATCTGGTCGCGTGAGCGCTTCTCTTGCGTCAGGAGGATCGGGCCCTCCGGCGTGACGCGGAACTTTCTGTATGTGACGGGCCCGTCGTAGAGCGCCAGCCGGGGGAGGCCCAGGCTGTATCGGAAGACGGCCACTTCCTCCATGTCCGGGGTTACCCCCGCGATCACGTCCATCGTGAGCTGATCGGGGTCCCCGGGAGGCGGGATGTAGTCGTCCAGGGACACCACGTCGGGACCGATGAGCCTGATCAGGGTATCCAGATGCTCTCCGGACCCCATCATCCTGTCTCCGAAGACGATCAATGTCCTCGGTTGCCTCGCCTGCCGAACCATTCCACCCCGGGGTTGTCCACCACGAATCACTCCTTCGCTTCGGTTGTAACCCGGGGAGCGCGACGTGTTCCCGAATCCGGGCGCCCCGCCTCGCGAGCACGGGCCGGGAACCCGGCACTGGCCGATCCCCCCAGGAACCGGCATCCTCAGCAGTCCGGGACCACCCCGGCGCGGCGAGGTGCCGGGCCGGTGACTTGCAATCAGGGATCCGACCATGCAAAAAGCTTCGATCGCCCAGGCCAGTATGGCTTTCTGCGCCGCCCTGCCGGTCCTCCCCGCCGCGTTCTTCGTCCTTGCGGTGATGGGTTGCGGCTCCGGCGCCGACCCCGCGCTGTCCGCCAACGAGGGCACGCGCGGCACCGTCTTCCCCGCAACCAACCGCCCCGAAGTCCGCGGGATCAGCGGTGCGGTCTCCGCCGGCCACCCGCTCGCAGCAGCGGCCGGACACGATGTGCTGCGCCGGGGTGGCAACGCCGTCGACGCCGCGGTCGCGATGGCGGCTGTCCTCGCGGTCGTGCGGCCCCACATGAACGGGATCGGAGGCGACGCCTTCGCCCTGTACCACGAAGCCGCAACGGGAAGGGTCTACGCGCTGAACGGGAGCGGCCGGGCGGGCGCACTGGCGACCCCGGAACTGTTCGCGGCGCGCGAACTGGACGAAGTGCCCGGGAGCGGGCCGCTCTCGGTGTCGGTACCGGGCGCCGTGGCCGCGTGGGTCGACGCTCTCGACCGCTTCGGCACCATGCCGCGCCAGGAGCTGCTTGCCCCCGCGATCGAATTCGCCCGGAACGGCTTCCCCGTCTCCACCCGCCTCGCCAGCGACATCGCGGCCTCGTCGCGCGCGCTGAACGACCACGCGAGGGCGCTCTACACGCCGGGCGGCGAGCCCCCGCCCGCCGGCAGCCTGCTCCGCAATCCCGCACTCGCGACCACGCTGGAGCGCATCGCCCAAGAGGGAAAGGGGGGCTTCTACCACGGGGCGGTGGCCGAGCGTCTCGCCGCATTCATCGAGGCGGAAGGCGGCTACCTGCGCGCGGAGGACCTCGCCGTGCACACAACGACCTGGGTCGAGCCGCTCCGGGGCAGTTTTGGGGGCTTTGCCATGCTGGTCCTGCCGCCGAACACGCAGGGGATCGCCCAGCTGCAACTCTTCGAGATGGCCAGGGCCTTCGACCTGGAGGCGATGGGGGCCGGCAGCGCCGAGTATCTGCACGCGCTGATCGAGATGAAGAAGCTCGCCTTTGCGGACCGGGACCAGTGGGCCGCGGACCCCCAATTTACCGATATCCCGCTGGATGACCTGCTTGATCCGGCGTACCTGGCACGCCGCGCGGGAATGGTGACGCCGGACGCGGCGGCCGAAGCGCGGAAGCCCGGCGTCCCGGCTGCAACAGCAGGCATGCGCACATCCGGCGACGACTCCGGCGACACCGTCTACCTGACCGCCGTCGACCGCTGGGGCAACGCGGTCAGCTGGATCCAGAGCCTGTTTGCGGGCTTCGGCTCCGGGCTGCTCGAGCCGGAAACCGGGGTCGTGCTGCACAACCGGGGCGCGCTCTTCAACCTGGAGCCGGGGCATCCGAACATCATCGCGCCCGGGAAGCGTCCATACCACACGCTGACGCCCATGATGGCGCTGCACGCCGACGGTACCTTCGCCTTCACGCTGGGCACGCCGGGCGGGGACAGCCAGCCGCAGAGCCTTCTGCAGATCGTCAACAACCTGGTTCACTTCGGCATGACGCCCCAGGCAGCCATTGAGGCGCCCCGCTTCCGCAGTTACGATGGCTTGCGCGTCGCCTTCGAGGACCGTTTCACCCCTTCCGTGCTGGCGCGGCTGGCGGAACTCGGCCACGAAATCGAGGTCGTGCACGGCTGGACGGCCACATTCGGCGGCGCACAGATGATACACCGCGACCCGAACGGCACGCTCACCGCCGCGTCCGATCCCAGGCGCGAGGCCTACGCGATTGCGCACTAGGGGTCGATCGGCGATCCTGCCACCAATACAGAAACAGGGGCGAAACCTGCAGTCCGCAAACGCTGTAGTGCATTGTAATGCGAACCGCCAGCCCCCCATCATGCAGCGAGGCATTCAGTCATGAACCGAAGCAGAGTCTCCAAATGGATCCTCGTACTGTCGCTTGCACTGGCACCCGCGTGCGGCGACATGCCCTTCAACATCAACTACGACGCGTTTTCCGACATCGTGCCCCGCGACCTCGACGGTGCCCCCCTGGAGGACGCCCACGTCGACCGACTGATCTCGACGCTGGATTCGCTGCTGAGCCCCACCGACGATGAACCCATGTTGCGGGAAATGGCGGCGAGCTACATCCGCGGCTTCCGGACATCGTTTCGGCGCGGACGCGTATCGCCCCAACAGGCCGAACGGGTTTTGGCCTACTTCGATGAAATGAAGTCGGAGCACCCCAGGTCCGCGGAGATGATCGAAGAGCAGCGCCGTCTGTTTTCGGTTCTGACCCCCGGAATGGTCGCGCAGCCTACCGTCGGCGCGGATACGGACGGGGTCGAATTCGCGCTGGAGGACTACCGCGGCAATATCGTGGTGCTGGTCTTCTCGGGCGAGTGGTGCGGTCCCTGCCGCGAGGAATACCCCTACCAGCGCGAGCTGATGGAGAAGTATGCGGACGAACCGGTCGTGCTGCTCGGCGTGAACAGCGACAGGAAGCTCGAAACGATCCAGGAGGCCAAGGTCCGCGAGGAGTTGCACTACCGAACCTGGTGGGACGGCTCTACAAACGGTCCGATCTCGGAGGCGTGGAACGTCTGGGGGTGGCCAAGCACCTTCATTCTGGACGCGGACGGCGTAATCCGCTTCGTGAACAAGCGCCAGGAAGGGATGTTCGGAGCGGTGGACAGGCTGCTGGAGGAAATGCGGGCGGTGGACCAGTAGTCCGGCGAACAGGTTCCCCGCACTCCAGGAAGCGTCGCGCTTCCGGCCCGCAAACCCGCCACCGGCTGGCGAATCCCAGGTCGCCAGGCCATGTTGAATCGACCGGCGGCTTAGCGACAACGGCACATCGGCACCCGGAGCGGGTGCGGAAGACCGCCGGCCTTTCCTGGAGGCATACCGAATGAACAAGCCCATGGCCGTGGCGGCGGCACTCATCGTTGGCGTCGGCATCGGATTCGTTGGGTCCCGAGCCGCGGACGGTCCCGAATCGGCCGGGCCGGACTCGTCGATCGACGTCCCCGCGACGGCGCTGAAGATGTGGTATCCGCCCGTCCAGGAGTTCGAGAACGACGGGGAGCCGCTGGACGACGAACGCTTCGACGCGCTCATGGCGACGCTCGACGAGGCCATGAACGCCGAGGAGACGCTCGCCGACATCGAACGCAGCATCGAGCCCAACGTGCAGGGCTTCTTCCGGCGCATCGCGATCCCCGAGTTGTCGGCGGAACAGACCGAAAGGGCCTCCGCCTACCTTACCGGTCTGGTCGAGCAGTATCCGGAGCACGAGCGCCTGATCAACCGGCAGGTCTCGATGCTCGGCGTTTACGGCCGGGCCTATCCCGTCGTGCCTTCCTTCACGGCGTCCGTGCGGTCGCACGTCTACGCCGACGGCCTGTATCCCCCGGACGGGGTATTTGAAGACGCGTGGATCGATCGAATGCTGGCCGGGTTCGACGCCATGCTGGAGCTTCCGGAGACGGTCAACGACTTCGAGAGGGAGGCGGGAGTCGTGCTCCGGGGCTTCACCCAGCGCCTGCAATTTGGACGGATCAGCGACGAACAGACCGAGCGCGTGCTGGCCCACTTCGACGCATTCGCCGAGAAGCACCCCGAACTGGCGGACGTGGTCGACGAGCGGCGCCACTACATCGAATACCTGCTCCCGGGCCGCGTGGCCCAGCGCACCGTCGGCAAGGATCTGGACGGTGTCGAGTTCTCGCTGGAGGAGTACCGGGGCAAGATCGTGGTGCTCGTCTTCTCGGGCGAATGGTGCGGGCCCTGCCGCGGCGAATACCCCTACCACCGCTTCGCCATGGAGCAGTACAAGGACGACCCGGTGGTCTTCCTGGGCGTCAACAGCGATGCCGACCCCGAGGTGATCCTCGCGTCGAAGGCTCGGGGCGAGGCGCCGGACTACCGCACCTGGTGGGACGGCCACAGCCAGCCGGACGCCGAGATCGTGGCGACGAATGGGCCGATCGCCAAGGGCTGGGAGGTGTTCGGCTGGCCCACGATTTACGTGCTCGACCAGGACGGCGCGATCCTCCACATCAACAAGCGGGGCGGCGATCTCATCGCGACACTCGACGACATGGTGGTGGAGATTCGCATGGCCGAGTTCGAGGCGGAACGGGCCGCGGCCATCGAGACGGGAACGGACGCGGAGAGCGAATCGAACGACTAGATTGTTCCGGCGCGGCTGCCAGGGCAAACGGCTGCCGCGGACCGGGACCGGACCGGGGCACAGCGCCGTTTCACGGCACCAGGAGTCTTGAACCATGAACAGGCCAATCGCGATTGCCGGCGCAATCATCGCTTCCTTCGTCCTTGGGCTCGTCATTTCGGTCAGCGGACCGGGGGCAGGCGATTCGGCCCCCTACCCGCCGATCGACCTCCCCGCCGCGGCCACGCAGGTCTGGTTTCCGCCGCTGAGCGACTACGACACCGGCGGCGAGCCCCTCGACGACGAGCGCTTCGACGCGCTGATGGCCGCGCTCGAAGAGGCCATGACCGCCGAGGAAACGCTGGCCGACGTGGAGCGGGAAGCCACCGTCCACCTGTGGAGCTTCTTCCGGCGGCTCGCCGTTCCCACGGTCACCGATGAGCAGAAGGCCCGGGTGTCCGCCTACCTCACCGAACTCGGGTGGCGCCACCCGGAACACGCCGAAGCCATTTCGACCAACCAGCGGCACGTCGACTGGTACGCGGTGCCGTCAAAGTCTCCTGCTCCGATGTCGTCCGTGATCGCGAACTACACCTACCGGGACTCGTTCAACCCCGGAGGCCAGCCGTTCTCCGACGCCCAGATCGACGGACTGCTCAGGGCCCTCGATGCGGCGGTCGGGATCCCGGAGGCGGCGGACGCCTTCGCGCGCGAGTCCCGCACCCACTTCACCCTCTTCGCCAATCGGCTGCAGGCCGGCCTGGTCAGCGACGAGCAGCACACGCGCATCGTCGAGTTCTTCGAGGAGCTGAAGACGCGCCACCCCGACGCCGCCGGCGCCATCGACGACGCACGGCTGCGGGTGGAGAGCTTCACCCCGGGGCGCGTGGCCCCGAACATCGTCGGGAAGGACACCGAGGGCGTCGAGTTCGCGCTCGAAGACTACCGCGGCAACATCGTCGTGCTGGTCTTCTCCGGCGAATGGTGCGGTCCCTGCATCGGCGAGTACCCCTACCACCACTTCATTCTGGAGCAGTACAAGGACGAGCCGCTCGTGCTGCTGGGGGTCAACAGCGACGGCGACGTGGAGACGATCCGCGAAGCCAAGGCCAGCGGGAAGGCGCCCGCCTACCGCACCTGGTGGGACGGCCACGCGGATGTGTCGACCAGCGGACCGATCGCCTCCGCGTGGGGCGTGACCGGCTGGCCCGCGATCTACGTGATCGACGAAGAGGGCGTGATCCGCAACGTGAGGAACACCCGCGGCGGCAACCTGATCGCGACGGTCGGCAGGATGCTCATGGATCTACGCATGCGGGGGTACGAGGGGCCCGCCGTGCCGGTTCCGATGACGCCCGCGGTCTCGGCCCCGACGGGCGAAGGGGAAGGCGGCAGCGGTTAGCGGCTCCAGGACGGGATCGGAAGGCTCGCGGATCGCGGGCGTGGCCTCGGCGTAATCTGGCCACTCAAGGTGCTCTTCGATCTGAGACATCGATCCGTGTTGCGATCCGCACCTTACGTGAGCAGCGAGCCGGGAAGCGGGCGACACTCAAACGGAAAAGGTAACGCGCCTCCGGCTCTGAAGGGTCCCGACGCAAATGCCGGCGATAACCTACCGCGGAAGCCCGCCAATCGTCAGCCGCCCCGGCAACGCTCGCGCAACCGCAGAGTCCAGCGCGGGTAGCTCCAATGAACCTTCGTAAACCAACCCGTTGACGATGGAGGTAGGCACGCCCCGAACACCCAGTTCCACACCTACAGCGTAGTCATCGTGTATTCGGTCCGCGTACTTGGCCGTCGCAACACAGAGATCGAAATCCGCTCGGTCTGGCACGGCAATCGCGTCTGCCGCGACCGCCCAAACCGGACCCCCTTGCTGCCCCTCCACCACCTGCATGGCCGCAGAGTGAAACGCCCCGAAAACACCTTGTTCATGCGCACATTCAGCCGCCAAGGATAACCTGGTCCCCTCAGAGGTGTCCAGGGGAACAAACGACTTGACAACCACCGCCAGGTGTTCGGGGGTCCCGTCCGATCCGTGGACCGACGCCCGCCGCTTTCAAGAACTGAGGCGACACTTGGGCAATCGCGGGACCTGAACGCGTGTCGTCCCTATCATCGGCGACCAAGCCCCAAACAATAACTATCGCTGCCAATGTAACTACCAGATTCGAGACCACGTTGATCAACCGCGTTACCATTCGCTTCCTCCGCTGGAAAACCGAAACCGATAGATGCCCGCATCCTGCAGCGATCCACCGTACAGCCAACCCGAATCCTCGTCAACGGCAACGCCAAAGACGCGCGTATCAAGATAGAGCCTCCTCATCAGCCGGCCACTGTCCCAATCAAAGACGTGGATTTCCTCACCCCCAAGTGTTTCGCCTGACGCGGTCCCATAGTCGTCACCCGAGTAGAGTGCATACAGGACATCGCCGCCCGCCCAGCACGCCTGGTAAGTGATCCATTCCTGAACGAACCTGATCTCACCGTCGGCCTGCCTGAAGGTAGCGTCGATTGAATAGGGCACATCCGCATCAGTCAGATGCCTCGCTGAGCGGTCGTAGATCTGGACTCTTGCGGCTCTCTTGTAGAGTAGCGCAAACCGGCTCCCGTCAGGACGCATGCAAAAGGCAAACTGTGCACTGGCCTCCAAACGTTGTGACAGAGGAATCCCATCGTGGCCGAGCAGGACTCCGGACGTCGCCCTGATCACGCTTCCGGCCCCGTCGAAAAACACGAAACGGCGTTCTGGCGGCTCCCAGGTGACGCCCAGAATCGTGGTGGAATCCATCCATGCTGCCCTTAGAACGAGAGGAATCGCCGTCAAGTCGATGGCTGTGACGTCCGGCCCCATGCCCCCAGGTCCTTCAATTCGCGTCATCTTCCTCGCGTCGTACACCCATATCGCGGTTGTGTCGTGCGATGGCCGCTGAACGCCTGCCAACACGTTGGGAAACTCGCCCGGGCCCCGGCCGATGCGACCGAATGAGACGATCAATTCCCCCGTTGCACGGTCGAGCACATGTAGATTGGGATCTCCCAGCCAGTCGGACACCAGGAGGTGTTTTCCCCATGGCTGTATGAAGCCGGGTTGCCCAATCGCCGGAGGCTGGGACAGCAGTTCCGCCTTGAGAGTATCGACCCGTGGCGTGACTTGAGCTGTCGCTGCGTCCGATACAGCCAACAGTGAAACACCTGCAGCGATCAACCACGCGGACACCAGTGCCATTTGCCGCACTGGGCGGTACGCAAATCCCACGGGCGAGATCGCACGCGCGAATGCGTGAGGGCCTAAGCTCACACATGCAGTGGGCTGGGACATTGCGGAATACCGAGGCATCGAATGGGAAAGCACCTCGACCATGATGACTGATCCGACTATGTCGTATTAGGCTCCAGTTTGACTTTTCCAGGCAGATAATTCTCCTCGTACCTGCAATTCGTCCCCGCCCATGTCATGCAGGTGATGCAGGAGGCGAGTATGCTCCTGGTCACGCTTTTCTGCTTCTTCATTCTCCGCTCCAACCCGGTTCAGTTGCCAAGCCCTTTCGTGGAGCCTTCTCTCTAGCGACCCGGCCAACCGGATGAAGCCGGACATTGGAATGTACAGGTCGGGACGGTGTTCCACAAATTCTGTCAGTCTTCGCGTCTGTCAAGCTAAGCGTGTCTTGGCGACCCCTCGATCCTCCGGTGAAGCCAGAATGCCCCGGTCGGCGGACGCGCACCGGCCCCCTACTTCAGCTCCACCAGCTGATCCGGATCCACCCGCACGACGATGTACGTGATCGTCTCGATGACCTCGCTGAACCCGTGCGGCGATCCCGCCGGGATAATCAGCATGTCGCCGGGGCCGATCTCGCGGCTCTCGCCGCCCTCAATGCCGCCCACCGAGCTCGGGCCGGTAAGGGTGCGCACCGTCGCGCCGTCCGCGGGAAGGGCCCGGGCGTTGGTGAGTTCGCCGCCCGTCACCAGGGTCCCCCGCCCCGACACCACGTAGTACACCTCGGTCTGGTTGTGGTGCTGGATCGCGCCGAGCGTCGTGCTGGGAGGCCGCTGGACGACCCCGACCCCCACGTTGTGCCCACCCGCGTCGATGTGCCGGATCTGCTGGTCGCTGACCCGGCCTGCGGGCGCGTTCCCGATCGTGGCCAGGATGTCGGCGGCCGAGATGTAGGTGGCGGGCGGATCCTGGGACCTGGTCGCGCCGGCGACCCATCCGATCGAGATCAGCGCGGCGGCAAGACCGAGTGCGGGCAGTCTGGACATCTCCTGGCTCCATTTTTTTTGACGGGTCACATCTCAGCCGGGCAGATTTGGTCGTGTGCGCTCCGGCTCCATCCTGGACCAAACTGGGGACGACATCACGACCCGCACCAGACCGGGAACACCAGAGGACGAAAACCATGAACGAACTTCGCGCTTCCATCACCCTGCTCTCGATCGCCCTCGTCGCGGCCTGCGGCGGCCGCGCGGCGACCAGCGCCGTTCCTCTCGCTCCCGCGGGCCAGGCCCCGGAAGCCGCGGACGCGCCCGGACCCGGAGGCCGTGCAGCCATGGGAGGAGACTCCGGCGAAGAGGCCACCTACGCCGACGTCATCGAGGGCGCCGAAACCGACGACGGCCTCTTCACGGTGCACAGGAAGGACGAAGACTACCTCTTCGAGATCCCCGACTCGCTTCTCGGTCGCGACATGCTGCTGATCAGCCGGATCGCCGGCAAGATGGACGGGCTCGGCGGATTCCAGTCGGCGGGAGCGGCCACCAACCGCCAGATGGTGCGGTTCGAGCGGCGCGGCGACCGGATCATGCTCCGGAAGCACTCGGGCGTGGCCGTCGCGGACGACACCCTGGCGATCGCGGCGTCCGTCGAGGCCAACTACTTCCCGCCCATCCTGGAATCCTGGGAGATCGAGGCGCGCGGTCCCGACTCGGCGAGCTCGGTCATCGACGTGACCGACTTCTTCGGCGGGGACACCCCGCATCTCTCCGGCCTGAGTCCCGCCCAGCGCCGCAACTACGGCGTCCGCCGGCTCGACGCGGACCGCAGCTTCATCGGCCGCGTGCGGAGCTATCCGCTGAATGTGAACGTTCGCCACACGCTGACCTACGACGCGGCTTCGCCCCCCACCGACGAGGCGGCCAACACGGTGACGCTGGAGATGAACCAGTCGCTCGTGCTGCTCCCGGCCGAACCGATGCGTCCCCGCTACGCCGACCCGCGCGTCGGCTACTTCACGGTCAGCCGCATCAACTACGGCCTGAACGAACAGAAGGCCGCCACGGAGACCTTCATCCGCCGCTGGCGGCTGGAACCCTCCGACCCGGAGGCATACGCCCGGGGCGAGGTGGTCGACCCGGTCACGCCGATCACCTACTACGTCGACCCCGCGACGCCTGAACGCTACGTCGACGCCGTGCGGCGCGGAATCGAGAACTGGCAGCCCGCCTTCGAGACGGCGGGGTTCAGCAACGCGATCGTCGCGCTCGAGGCCCCGTCGAAGGAGGAGGACCCCGACTGGGACCCGGAGGACGTGCGCTTCTCGGTGGCGCGCTGGTCGGCAAGCGAGACGCGCAACGCGGTGGGCCCGAGCACCTCGGACCCGCGCACCGGCGAGATCATCGAGTCGGACATCGTCTGGTACCACAACCACATGCGTTCGTACCGGAACTGGATGATGGTGCAGACCGGCGCCGCCAACCCGGACGCGCGCCAGCTCCCGCTGACCGACGAGCTGATGGAGGAGGCGATGGAGCAGGTCATCACCCACGAGATCGGGCACGCGATCGGGCTGTCGCACAACATGGTGGCCAGCTCGTCCTACCCGGTGGATTCGCTGCGCTCGCAGACCTTCGCCAGCAAGATGGGCGTCGCGCCCACGATCATGGACTACGCGCGCCAGAACTACATCGCGCAGCCCGAGGACGGGCTCGAGCCGAAGGACTTCCTGCGGCGCATCGGCGTCTACGACCACTACTCGGTCAACTGGGGATACCGCGTGCTGCCGGACGCCGAGACCCCCGAGGACGAGATTCCCACCCTCAACCGGTGGATCGTGGAGAAGGCCCACGACCGCATGTACAAGTACCTGCCGCAGGGCGGGCTCGGCGTGAGCGACCCGCGCGCGCAGACCGAGGACATGGGCGACGACATGGTGCGCGCCAACCAGTACGGGATGGCGAACCTGCGCCGCATCGTGCCCAACCTGGTGGCGTGGACGACCCGGCCCGGCGAGGACTACTCCGACCTGGCCGAGATCTACGGGGAGGCGGTGAGCCAGTGGTCGCGGTACGTGCGCCACGTGGTGACGATCGTCGGGGGCGTGCACGCAGACCTCAAGACCGCCGACCAGGACGGCGCGGTCTTCGACGGGGTGCCGCGCGCCGAGCAGAAGCGCGCCATGGCGTGGCTCGCGCGCGAGGCCTTCACCGCGCCCACGTGGCTGAACGTTCCCGAGATTCTGGAGCTGATCGGCCCGAGCGCGGCCAGCGTGGCCAACATCACCCGGCTCCAGAGCTCCGTCCTCAATCAGCTGCTTTCCACCTCGCGCATGGCCACCCTGGCGGAGCTGGAAGTCACCGAGCCCGACGACGCCTACCCGCTCGTCGAGTTCCTGGACGATGTACGCGCCGCGGTGTGGGAGGACCTGGAACGCGTCACCGAAGTCGGCCCGTACCGGCGGGCGCTGCAGCGGGCGTATATCGAGCGCATGGCCACCTTCATGACCGACGCGCCGGCGGCCCCCACGCCGTTCTTCGCAGCCGGCCCCAACGTCAGCACGTCCGACATTCGCCCACTGGTGCGTGAACAGCTCCGCACCCTCCGGGACGACATCGCGAGGCGGCTGAACCGCGGGATGGCCCACCGGGTCACCGAGGCCCATCTCTACGACGCGCTGGCCCGAGTGGACGCGATCCTGGATCCGGGCCCGGCCTGATCCCGGCTCCGGCCTCGAGCCGCCGGACGCTTCACCCCGGCCCCGGCCAGTCGGCTGATCTCCGCTCGAACTTGCCCACCGGCCCCCTGAACGGCTAGTCTGTTGGCAAAGTGTCGGGGACTGAACGAGGAGCACGACGATGTCCGACCTGCGCCGCAAAACCGATCCGGGACGCGCTGAGGAAGTTCGGGATCGAGTGTTGGCGGCGCCGGGTATATACTATGCTATATTTTCACAATCCAAGAATATCTGATACTGCATAATCAGGAGAAGAATATGTCGAAAAGAATATCGGAAATGATGCAGATCCTGGGCGTCGCCGGGTCGATGGCGCTCCTCGCGGGGACGCTCGCCTGCGGGTCGCCCGACTCCGAGGCGCCTGCGTCGGAGACACCCGCCGCGGCTTCGTCCGCCTCGGGGGCGTCCGCTTCGGCAGGCCGTGCGGCACCCGGCCCAGGCGCCATGTCCCAGAATCCGGTCCACTGGACGGCTGAAATCGACCGGGAGAGCCTCGCGGCGGGAGCGGAGTTCACCGTGGCTGTCAGCGCGGCAATCGATCCCGGGTGGTACATCTACTCGATCACGCAGGGCGAGGGCGGTCCGGTACCGAGCCGGATCTCGCTCGCGGCCGAGCAACCGTTCACGCAGGCCGGAGACGTCAGGGGCACGGTGCCGACGGTCAAGTTCGACCAGAACTTCTCGATGGAAGTCGAGATGCACGAGGGCGGCGTCGCCTACGAACTCCCGGCGCAGGTGGCGGCCGACGCCGGGCCCGACGTCAAGGAGATCCAGGTTCGGGCCCGCTACCAGGCGTGTACGAACCGGCTCTGCCTGCCGGCACAGACCGAAAAGCTCTCGGTGCCGGTAACGATCACGCCGTCGACCGAGGGCTGACCCAATGATCGACGGCGCCTTCTTCTGGCTCGCCATCTCGGCCGGAGCCTTCGCGCTGATCACGCCATGCGTCTTCCCGATGATCCCCATCACGGCATCCTACTTCGCGAAGCACGGGGGCGGGGGCCGCAAAGCCGCAATCAAGAACGCGCTGCTCTTCGGCGGCGGGATCATCGGCACCTTCACACTGGTGGGGCTCGCCACCTCGGTGCTGGTCGGCGCCGCCGGGATGAGCCGTTTCGCGGCCAGTCCCTGGGTGAACCTGGCGATCGCGGCGATGTTCGTCGCCTTCGCGCTGAACTTCTTCGGCCTCTACGAGATCCGGATCCCGTCGGGGATCCTCACCCGCCTGGACGGCGCCACCCGTGACCGCGCTTCGACCGGTGCGGTGGGTTCGGTGCTCATGGGCGCGACCTTCGCGGTCACCACCTTCACCTGCACGGCCCCCTTCGTCGGCACGCTCCTGGTCCTGGCGTCCCAGGGTCAGTGGCAGCAGCCCGTCGTGGGACTGCTGCTCTTCTCGACAACCTTCGCCGTGCCGTTCTTCTTCCTGGCCCTCGCGCCCACCGTGCTGTCGAGGCTGCCGCGCTCCGGCGGGTGGCTGAAGTCGGTGAAGATCGTCATCGGAATGATCGAAGTGGGCGCGGCGCTCAAGTTCGTCTCGAACGCGGACCTGGTGATGGGCTGGGGCATCTTCTCGCGGCAGGTGGTCCTCGCCTCCTGGGCGATCATCTGCGGCGTCATCGCGATCTACCTGCTCGGCAGACACCTGCCCCTCGGGTCCGCCCGGGCCGGCCATTCCGCCGCTGCCACCCCCGCGCCCGCCGGAGCGACCCCCGCCCGTGCGTCCATTCTCAGCTGGCTCCCCCACCCCGTCGCAGCCTCCCTGGCCACCGGCTTCACCGTTTTCGGAGTCTGGCTCGGCCTCGGGCTGGACGGCCGGCCGCTCGGCGAGGTCGAACCGTTCTTGCCGCCCCGCTTCGAGGACACACCGGCCGGGGCCCTGGCAATGGCGGAGCGCGGCGAGGAACACGATGGCTTCCGATGGTACACCAACGACCTCGAGGGCGCGCTCGCAGCCGCTCGTGAGGGCGGCAACCGCGTCTTCATCGACTTCACCGGCTACACCTGCACCAACTGCCGCTGGATGGAGTCGAACATGTTCACGATCCCCGAAGTGGCCGAGCAGCTCGAGCGCTTCGTTCTGGCCCGCCTCTTCACCGACGGCGACGGCGAGGTCTACGAAGACCAGATGGACTACCAGCGGGAGACGTTCGGCACCATCGCGCTGCCGCTGTACGCAATCCTTGACGGTGATGGCAATACGATTTCGACCTTCCTGGGCCTGACGCGCGACCGGGAGGAGTTTCTGGAGTTCCTGAAGGCGGCGATGTAGGGACGCCTGCGTGATGCCGCCGGCCTGAAAGAAAGAGGTTTCGATGCGGAAGTCAGCTGCAGTTACCGGCGCAATCGTCGTCGCGTTCGTAGGGGGGCTCACGGTCCCGGGCGTCTTCGGATGGGCGGGAACGGACGACGTCCGTACCGAAGACGCGGAGTGGACGCTGCCTGTTGCGGCCACGAAGGCGTGGTTCCCGCCCGCGAGCGAATACAGGACCGACGGCGAGCCTCTCAGCGACGAGAAGTTCGAGGCGCTGATGACCGCATTCGAAGAGGCGATGACCGCCGACGAGACGCTGGCCGACTTCGAGCGGGAGGCGGAGGTCCACCTCATGAATTTCATCCGCCGCCTGGGGCCGCCCGCCATCAGCGACGAGCAGAAGGAGCAGATCACGGCGCGCCTCGCGGCATTGGCCGAGGAGCATCCGGATCACAGCCGCATGATCAACCAGCGAGGCGGCCTGGTCGAGAGCTACTCGCGTCCCTGGCCGGGCGGCGGCCTCCCGTCGCTCTCGGGATCCCTGCTGATCTTCGGAGGCGCCGACGAATACGACACCGGAGGCGGCTTCTTCGAGGACGTACAGGTCGACGACATGATCGCGCGCGTCGACGCGGTGCTCCGGACCCCCGATGCGCTGGACAACTTCGAAAGCGAGGCGGGCACGCACTTCTGGCGGCTCAACAACCGGCTGCAGATGGGTCGGCTGACGCCCGGGCAGGTTGAGCGGGTCGCGGGCTTCTACGAGGAGGTGAAGGCCGCGCACCCCGACCACGCCGAGATGCTCGACCGGTACAAGTTCGTCGCCGGCAACCTGATCCCGGGCAACGTCGCGCCCAACATCACCGGGAAGGACACCGAAGGCGTCGAGTTCTCGCTGGAGGAGTACCGGGGCAACATCGTGGCGGTGATCTTCACCGGGCAGTGGTGCGGTCCCTGCCGGGGCGAGTACCCGTACCACCGGTTCGTGCTGGAGAATTACGGCGACCGGCCGATCGTGCTGCTCGGCGTCAACAGCGACGCGGAGCTTGAGACGGCCCGGCAGGCCAAGATCGACGAGAACCTGCCCTACCGCACCTGGTGGGACGGCCACAGCCAGCCGGACGCCGAAGCGGCCGCCACCGACGGGCCGATCGCGACCGCCTGGAACGTGACCGGATGGCCGCAGATCTACATCCTCGACGAAGAGGGCGTCATCCGCTACGTCGGCAAGCGCGGGGGCGAATTCATCGCCGCACTGGACGAGCTCCACACCGAGATGCGCATGAGGAGCGTGGGCAGCGCTCCGCAGGGCATCGTCATACCCGCCAGCCGGCCCCGACCCGCAACGAAGACGAACTGAATCCGGAGAAAGAAGCTCGACATGCGTAAACCCCTGGCAATCATCTGCGCCATCGCCGTTTCCTTCGGCCTGGGCGCGCTCGTGGCCGGCAGCAGCGGGGCCCCCGGCACCGCGGGCGGCGATTGGGAACTGGACGTCCCCGCCGCAGCGGCCAAGCTGTGGTTCCCGCCCGCGGACCAGTACGACAACGAGGGCGAACCGCTCTCCGACGAGAGCTTCGAGGAGTTGATGACCGCGCTCGAAGTGGCCATGACGGCGGAGGAGACGCTGGCGGACTTCGAACGCGAGGCGGATCTCCACCTGTGGAACTTCATGCGGCGCCTCTCGGTCCCGGTGGTCGGCGACGAGCAGAAGGAGCGAGTCCACGCGTACCTGGACGCCCTGGCCGAAGAGCACCCGGACAGCAAGGTGATCGGCCAGCGCAAGGGGATGGTCGACAGCTACGCGTCGCACATGCCGTCGATGCCGGGATTCGCCGGCTTCGTCACGCTGTTCGAGGAGGCGGAGGGGAGCTATCCGGAGGAGGGCGAACCCTTCGAGGACTGGCAGGTGGACAGAATGCTCGCGGAGCTCGAGGTGGTCGCGAGTCTCCCCGAGGCCACCGGCGATTTCGATACGGAGCTGCGGATTCCGCTGTGGCAGATGGGCAACCGCTTGCAGCGAAGCGTCCTGAACGATGACCAGACCGAACGCATCGTGGCCTTCCTGGACGAACTCGAGGTGACCTACCCCGAGGGTGCCGAGGCGATCGGGCAGCAGCGCTTCGTAGTCGAGAACCTCATGCCCGGCAAGGTGGCGCCCAACATCGTGGGCAAGGACACCGAGGGCGTCGAGTTCACGCTCGAGGACTACCGGGGCAACATCGTCGCGCTGATCTTCTCCGGGCAGTGGTGCGGGCCGTGCCGCGGGGAGTATCCGTACCAGCGCGGCATGCTGGAGGCGTTCAAGGACAGGGACGTCGTGCTGCTCGGCGTGAACAGCGACGCCGTGCTGGACACGATTGTCCAGGCGAAGGAGCGGGAGCGACTCGACTACCGCACCTGGTGGGACGGGCACAGCCAGCCGGAGGCCGACCTGGTCGCCGCCAAGGGGCCGATCGCGACGCAGTGGAACGTCGTCGGCTGGCCCACGATCTACGTGATCGACGACGAGGGCGTGATTCGGCATGCCGACAAGCGCGGGGGAGCGCTCGTCGCCGCCGTCGACAAGCTGCTGATGGACAAGACGATGCGCGAGTACCAGGAGCGGGCCGAAGAGGAAGCGGAGGAGGACGCGGAGGTGGATGCGGAGGTGGACGCCGAGAAGGGAGCATCATGATGCGGCAGCCTTTGGCGCTGGCGGTAACAGGAGTAGCTGGAATCGGAATCGGGTTCGTTCTGTCCGGCGGCCTGGGCGGGCCGGGAGAGAAGGGAGAGGTGCCCGGCGCCGATTTCCCGATGGCGATTCAACAGGCGTGGTTCCCGCCGGTCAGCGACTACGACACCGGTGGCGGACCGCTCGACGACGAGCGCTTCGACGGCCTGATGTCCGCACTCGACGAGGCGCTAACCGCGAAGGAGACGCTGGCCGACTTCGACCGCGAGGCGGACATCCACCTCTGGAGCCTGACCCGGCGCCTTGCGGTTCCGGAGGTGTCCCAGGCCCAGCTGGAACGAATCCAGTCGTACCTGGACGACCTGGCTGCCAGACATCCCGAACACAGCGAAATGATCGAGTACAGGCGGACCTTCCTCCCCTCGTACGCCGCATCCAGGCCGAGTGTCCCGGGGCTGACATTCGACCTGCAGCTCTTCGGCGACGCCGACAGCTACCCGAATAGCGGCGAGCCGTTCACGGACGGCCAGGTGGACCGCCTGCTCGGCACCCTTGACGCCATCATCAACCTGCCCGAGATCGCGGCCGACTTCGAGGACGAGGCCGCGAGCACCTTCTGGCGCTTCGGCGGGCGTCTGCAGCGGGGTCAGGTCAGCGAGTACCAGGGCGCGCGAATCAGCGCATACTTCGACAGGCTCACGGAAGAGCACCCCGGCGCGGCCGGCTTTCTCGCGCGCCAGCGCTTCCTGGTGGAGAACCTCACTCCCGGCATGGTCGCGCCCAACATCGTGGGCACCGACACCGATGGCATCGAGTTCTCGCTTGAAGACTACCGGGGCAAGGTCGTCGCCCTGATCTTCTCGGGTCAGTGGTGCGGCCCCTGCCGCGGGGAATACCCCTATCAGCGTGCCATGCTGGACATCTTCGACGAGGACGAGGTGGCGCTGCTTGGCGTCAACAGCGACGCCAGGCTGGAGACGATTCAGCAGGCCAAGGAGGACGAGGCCCTCGACTACAGGACCTGGTGGGACGGACACAGCCAGCCGGACGCCGAGACGGTTGCGGCCGAGGGCCCGATCGCGACCGAGTGGGGCGTGCGCGGATGGCCCACGATCTATGTGATCGACGACAAGGGCGTGATCCGGTTCGTGAACAAGCGGGGCGGCGCGCTGATCGACGCCGTAGACCAGCTGCTGAGGGACCAGCGGATGCGCGAGTACCAGGAGCGGACGGGAACGACGGTTTCCCCGAACCGCCCGGTGCGGGCGCTGATCGTTCCAGCCCAGCCGGCCCGGCCGGTGTCGGAGGAGGGCAGCGAGGAAGGGAACGGGAACCGGCCCGCCTGGCAGGCCGTGGAATAAGTCCCCGCTGCATTCGTGAGGCGATGCATCCGGGCTGGCCCGCTACAGATGTGTCTCCGACGGCATTCCGAAGATGTTGTCGATGAGTTCGCTTGCCTGCGGGGGGACACCGTTCAGCGACGACGGGATGCCCATTGACCGGATCTCCTCGACGGCGCGTTTCAGGACGAGGGCGCCGGTGAGGTCGATGCGCCCGAGCCCCTCGAGGTGGATGACGACCTCGGACACTCCTGTGGCCGCCGTAAGGCGTCCCATCAGGGCCTCCTCCAGCCTCGGGGCCGAAGCGAACCAGAGCGTTCCCTTCACTTCCAGGTGCAGGACGCTCCCCTCCATCCAGCTATCGAAGCCCGCGCGCCGCTCCTTCCACACATGAATGGCCAGGGAGACCAGGATTCCCAGCAGGAGGGCCTGTTCGATCCTGGGGGCCAGCAGCAGGCACAGCGCCAGCGTCAGCCAGACCACCAGTGCCTGGACCCTGGAGAGCGCCCAAACGCCCAGCAGCAGCCGCGGGCGCACCAGCCCGCCCACCGCGGCGATCACAATCCCCGCGAGCACCGCCTTGGGAAGCGATGAGAGCACTCCCGCAAAGGGAAGGAACAGCACTACGGCAAGGCCGGTAATGGCTCCCGACCATTTCGTGCCTGCCCCGGACAGGTGGTTGAGGCTGCTGCGCGACAGGGACCCGTCGACCGGCATTCCCGCACAGACCCCCGAGACCAGATTCGCGGCCCCCTGAGCCAGAAACTCGCGGTCCGGACTCCACTTCGCCCGGTCCTGGGTCGCGAAGTTGCGCGCGATGGCCGTTGTTTCGGCGAAGCCGACGAGCGCGATCACTACGCCGGGAACGACCAGCGCGGGCAACAGCGACCACGGCAGCGCGAAGCTGATGGGGGGAAGCGAACCAGGGATCTCTCCCACGATGGGGCCCCGGTAGCCGGTCGCGAAGGAGAAGATGACGCCCCCCACCACGGCGACCAGCGCACCCGGGAAGAGCGGGTGAATGCGCCGGGCCTGCAGCGTGATCACGACGGTCAGCACCGTCAGCGCGAGCGCGGCAAGGTTCCACGAACCGGGGCTGGAGAGCACGCGCACCGTGTTGCCGACAAGACCGGTTTCGCCCGCGGCGGAGAGCCCCAGCGTGGATGGAAACTGCGAGAGAAGAATCAGGATGGCCGCCCCCGAGGTGAAGCCCCGCACGACGGGCTGCGACATCAGGTACGTGGCCTTGCCGGCGCGCACCAGCGCGATCGCGAGCCGTGTGACTCCCACGACGAGCGCGAGGAGCGCGGCCGCACCCGCATACTCGCCGCTTCCGGGCGTTGCGATGGTCACAAGGGCGCCATGGGTGAGCAGCGCGGTGAGCGCGACGGGACCGGTCTGGAGGTAGGGGCAGGAGGCAAAGAACCCGGCCGCGAGCAGGGGGAGCGCCGAGGCGTAGAGCCCGTGGACGCTCGGCAGCCCGGCCAGTTCCGCGTAGGCCATGCTCTGCGGAATGATGAGCAGGGCGACGCTGAGCCCGGCCATCACATCCCGGGAGGACGAGCGCCGCCCGCTCCAGGCGTCCGCTCCGATGACCGGGCGATCCTGGCGGCCCGCTGGTGCGCTCACCCCACGGTCCCCGGGACCGGATTCGCCGCGCTGTCCACGCCGGTGGCCAGGTCGGCGAGAAGCGCACCCGACTCCCCGGCCCGCCACGCCCACCACTGCGCGACGCGCGGCGGCCCGGCTGGCGCAACCCTCCGCGCCCACTCCGCCGCGTGCCCGGACAGCCACCCCAGCGCCGTCCCCGGGTCCTGCGCGAAGTACTCGCCCAGCACGTACCGGCGCTCGCCGGCGCGGCACGCCATCCCGGTATGTTCTCCGAGCCGCACCAGATCGTCGCGCAGCAGGATCATGCCGGAGCGCACCGGCGCAAGCAGCGAAGCGATGAACGCCGCTCCTCCCTCGTCGCGCGGGTCCGCCAGCGCGGGTGCATCCCGGAGAGCCCGCGGGAGAAAGTCCGGCAGCTCCATTCCCTCGGCGACCTCGGCCAGCACCTCGTCGAGCAGCGACGCCCACGCCTCGTAGAAGGGCTCGCCGCACCCCCCGAAAGCCGTCAGGTACGGGACCATCCACGACGCCAGGTGCTCCCAGTAGAGGGTGACCCGCGCCTCTTCCAGGAGCGCGGCGCGAGCGGGATGGGGCTCCTCGGCGCGCCACTGCTCGAGCGACCCCAGCAGCGCCAGCAGCGACGCCAGGTGATCGGTGCCGGCGAGGCTGTGGCCCGGTCCGTGGCCGTCCCCCGGCGCGGCCCTGTCGGCCACCCCCAGCGCCCGCCGGAACCCCGCGATCCGGTCGCGGGCGTCCCCCCCCATCATGCCTTCCGGCCCGAGGTATACCGACGCATACGGATAGCGCTGGAACTCCACCACCGTGCCGTGGACATCCGGCCCCGGAACCTCCGGCAACCCGGCCGCCGCCGCGATTCGCGCGTGTTGTGGGGCCGGTACCTCGATCAGCGAACCAAGGGCGCGAAGAAGTTCCATTCAGGGACCGCCCGGCGGTGTGCCCCCCTCGGCTGCGCCGCCTCTTTCGCCCAGCGCGGCACCACCCCCGGCTGCACCGCTTCTTCCGCCCGACCGCGGCAACTCGTAGGCCGCCCGCACGGGCCGCACCGGCCGCAGCAGCCACCAGGGCCGCCGGGTCCCGTCGGGGGAGTGCTCGGCGGCGGACCTGGTGAGTTTCAGCCAATGCCGGAACGCCTCGCGGGACTTCGCGGTGTCCACAGAGATGTCGCCGTAGCGATCTCCGGGACCAGCTTTCCTGACCCGAACGCCCTGGTGCCAGCAGTGCGCGCCCGAAATGGGGTCCGGCTGGACGGGGAAGGTCATGTTCTGGTGCACGCCCACGTCCGTCCACCATATTCGCGCGGTGTCGGGGTCGTCGGAACGGTAGGGGCCCGTGCCGCGCTTCTGCCTGATCCCCCAGCCGCTCCCTTCGTTTTGCAGCGCGACCGTGGCCATGTTCTGGCGGGGCCCGTCCCCCGTCTTCCACCGCCCCATGTGGTGCGAGCATGCGACCACCCCTGGATGGATGCCCTCCGTCACCCACGCCTTCACCACGAAGTGCCCGATCCGGGTCTCCACCCTGACCAGGTCCCCCGTCCCCACCCCGATCCGCGCGGCGTCCTTCGGATGCACCCAAAGCGGGTTTGTGTGCGCGATCTCGTTCAGCCACTTCGCGTTCGCGCTCCTGGTGTGGATTTGCACCGGCAGCCGGAACGTCGAGATCAGGCACATCCCGTCCTCACCCAGCCGCGACCTGTGCACGTGGCTCGGCACGTAGCCCGGCAAGGCCAGCTCCGGCCATCCCCACGCGGCCAGCGTCCCCGACCAGAATTCGAGCCGTCCCGACGGCGTCGGAAAGCCTCGCCGCACCACGCCCTCCACCTCCACCCCCACCCGCCGCCGCCCCTCCCCGTCGCCATCCAGCGGCGGTATCGGCACCACATTCATGCTCGCCGGCGGTCCCGTGCGCGTATACGCCCGCCCGGACCCGTCGATGCTCACATCGGCCATCTCCCCTTCGGGCACACGCTCCTCGTACAGCGGCCCCACCGTCCGCCCGATCTCGAAGGCCCCGTAGCGGCGCATGTACTCGAGCGGCGAGCGTCCCTCGGCCGCGGCCGTCTCCGGCAGCCCCGGCACCGAGTTCTCGAAGATCCACCCGTAGTACTCGTCCACGGTCATCTTCTCCCCCGGCCGCTCCCGCGATTCGAAGAACTGCCGGATCCCGCGGCTGCCGTCGGGGTCGATCCGCCAGGTCAGCTCGATCCAGAACTCGTTCTCCTCCCACACTTCGCCCGGGTTGACGTCGCGGGTGCTCTCCACCGAATCGCCCAGGCGCTCCCGCGCCGCGCGCAGCACCGGCTGCCGGAAGCCGATCCAGAGTCCGTCGTACTGCTCGTAGCTGGTCAGGTCGTGGCGCTCGGAACTGTGGCCCATCGGCAGGACGTAGTCCGCGAAGAAGGCGGTCTCGTTCCAGGTGGGCGTGAGCGCGACGTGCAGCCCGATCCGCTCGGGGTCCGTCAGCATCTCGATCCACGAGAAGCCGTCGGGGTTGGTCCAGACGGGGTTGTACACGCGGGTGAAATAGACCGCGAGGTGCGCCTGCCGTTCGCGCGTCAGGTGGGGCAGCAGGAACGACATCTCCATCAGGCTGAGCGGGTACTCGCCCGGCCAGGTGAGTTCGTTCCAGTGCTTCGGGTGCCTCGGAGGCATGCGGATCGGCCGTGGGACGAACTTGTTCCACGCGTTCGGGTAGGTCCCGCCGGGCACCGCGATCGCCCCAAGGAGCGCATTCAGCAGGAAGAGCGCCCGCGCGACCTGCCATCCGCCCAGATTGCCGGCGGCGGCGCTCCGCCAGTTGTGGGTGGACAGACGCGTTCCGGCCCCCGCCACCACCTCCGCCACCGCCGCGAGCGTTTCAGCTGAAACGCCGCTCTCGGCGGCCGCAAACTCGAAGGTGAAATCGCTGTACAGCTCGCCGAGCACCCGCTGGAACGCCTCGAAGGTGACGGGTTCGTCCGGGTGGTTCTCCTCCAGGTACTCGCGCCAGTTCCACCAGCGCTCCACGAAGGCCGCGTTGTAGCTGCCGGTGCGGATCAGGTGGTTGGCGATCGCGAGCAGCACCGCGGCCTCGGAGCCCGGGTAGGTGGACAGCCAGTGATCCGCGTGCGTGGCCGTGTTGGAGAGCCGCGTGTCGAAAACGATGAGCTTCGCGCCCCGCTTCTTGCCCTCCATGACCCGCTGGGCGTGCGGGTTGAAGTAGTGCCCGGCCTCGAGGTGGCTGCTCACCAAGAGGATCACCTGGGCGTTCTCGTGGTCGGGGCTGGGGCGGTCCATCCCCATCCAGAGGTGGTAGCCCGCGCGCGCGCCGGAGGAACAGATGTTCGTGTGCGAATTGTGGCCGTCCACGCCCCAGGCGGCGAGCGTCCGCTCGGTGAAGCCGTCCTCGCCGGGGCGGCCGACGTGGTACATGATCTCGCGGTGCCGGTCCTCGTCGATGGCCGCGCGGATCCGCCCCGCGATGTCGTCGAGCGCCTCGTCCCAGCCGACCGGCTCCCACTTCCCTTCCCCCCGCCCGCCTGCCCGCTTCAGCGGCGTCAGGATCCGGTCCGGGTCGGTGATCTGGGTGACGGTCGCGGGCCCCTTCGCGCAGTTGCGGCCGCGCGATCCCGGGTGCTCGGGGTTGCCCTCGAACTTGCGGACCTCGAGGGTCTCCCTGTCCACATACGCGAGCAGCCCGCACGCCGACTCGCAGTTGAAGCAGGTCGTGGGAACGAGCATGTAGCGGCGCTCGACGCGCTCCGGCCAGGCGCGCGAATCCAGCTCGACCCAGTCGCTCCACCGCTCCTTCGGGGGGAAGGCGGCGAGGTGGACGCGGCTCGCGCCCGGGTAGAAGGTCTCGCCGCGGGCTTCCGTCTCGGCGCGCGCGGCGGAGACGCGACCGTTGAGCTCGTCGAGGGTGGGGCGCGCGCTCATGCGATCGGCACCGACTGGCCGGCCTGCACGTAGGCGTGCTCGTAGGCGAGCAGGGCGATGAGCCCCAGCGCAACAGCGGCCAGGCCGAGCCAGGGGGACGCCGCGGCCAGCCAGGGAGCCGCCGCGCCTGCCAGCGCCCCCAGCACCCCAACCCGAAACCATCCCCGGAAGCGCCCATGCGTCATCTCGCGCTCGGCGAGGCGTGCGTGCGCGGTGGGAGCCGGCATCAACACCTCGCCGACGACCATCAGGAGGTGCGCGCCGCTCGCCACCGCAAAGAGTTGCAGCCCGGCGGCGGCCACCGCGGGGGAGCCCTCGGTGGCCCCGGCAGCAGCGCCACCCACGGACCCGGTCAGGGCCTCCATCGACCCGCCCATCGCAACCGCCGCGAGAACCACAGCCCCAGCGCCCGCAAGCACGGCCTGCACCAGGAAGTGCACCGGCAGCACCGGGTTCTGCCACATGTCGCGCGCCTTCGCCTGGCCGAAAAGAAACGCGGTGTAGATGGCCGTGAGGACCGCGAGGGCGCCGCCGGTCCAGCCGAGCCAGAGCGGTGGCGACGCGCCGGTGAGCGCAACCGCGAAGTGCCCCGCCAGCACCGCCGAGTAACCCCCGATGATGAAGCCTCCCCGCACCAGCCAGCTCCGCCACTGCGGGCGCCGGAAGATGAGGTGAAAGCGCGCGGGGTGTTCCAGGTCCCAGATCAGGATCACGCCCGTCAGCGCCAGGAAGACCCCGGCCACGATCGGCGCGGCCCACGTCCAGAGCGGACTGGCCGGGCCGATCACGCCCGCCGCAAGCAAAAGCAGCGGCGCCAGATACGCCCCCGCCGCGATCGACTTGGTCCAGGTGTAGAGCGAGACGCGGAAGTCCCAGGGCGCCCGGTGCGGGATGTCGTAGCTGAGCACTGCGGCCGCAGACGAGTTCCACGGTCCCGGATGCCCCGACGGCACCCCGTGGTCCACCTCACCCTGCTCGCTCCACATGAAGAGTCCGCCCTCCGGGCGCTGTGCGGCCAGCGGGTCCAGCGTCACCTGGTCCCCGCCCTTGTAGTACAGTTTCGGCTTCGTCTCCTTCTCAGGCCGCCGCACCGACACCGGGTCCCGGTTGATGATCCGCGCCACCTCCGACGACGGGTCGTTCATGTCGCCCACGAGCAACGCCTCGGTCGGGCAGACCACCACGCACGCCGGCTCAAGGCCGATGTCAAGCCGGTGCGCGCAGAAGTTGCACTTTTCGGCCGAGTGGTCCTCCGGGTTGATGAAGATCGCGTCGTACGGACACGCCGCGATGCACGCCTTGCACCCGATGCACGCGCTCTTGTCGAAGTCGACGATCCCGTCGGCGCGCTTGAACATGGCCGAAGTGGGGCACGCCGCCACGCAGGGGGGCGACTCGCACTGGTTGCACCGCGTGACCTGGAAGGATCGGCGCGCCTGCGGGAATGCTCCGGTGTCTACGTACTTTACATAGGTGCGCGTGACGGAAAGCGGAACTTCATTCTCGGACTTGCAGGCGGTCGTGCAGGCGTGACAGCCGATGCACCGGGTCTGGTCCACCACCTTGGCCCAGGAGGGCCGGTCGCGGCTCTGGGCCGGGTCGGATTCGACGGACACGTGGGCGGAGGGTCGCGGTTCGTTTGGCCGGGGGGAAGTGGACGGGCTACACTCACAATAGGTGCAGCCGCGGGCTGTGAACAGGTGCCGCCGCGGAGAAGAACGGTCACGGGGTCCGATAGGCGACGCGGAGCAGGGCCTTGAGGACGTGAAATGTAAAGAGAACATGACATTTCGTAAAGCGGAGATTACGATTTGGGCCGGTGGGCGCGGCGACCCAGCCAGGTGCATCGTCACGCGAACGCCCGGGCGGGCGCGGCCCGGCGGGTCCCGGCCCAGGGGATCCCGGCCCAGGAGTGGCGGGGCCGGGAGCTACCGGCCCGGGGGCTACCGGCTGGGGGGCGATCGGCCCGGATGAAGGCATGCCTGTTCGCCGGCAGTCGTCTGGTGCTTCCGGACGGCGCCTCTTCGCTCCCGGACCTGACCGAGGCCAGCGGGTGGAATGCGGGCGAAGCGGAGTGGTTTCCCGCGACTGCATCCCCGCCAGCCGTGGTTGGCGCTCACCCCGCTGACGGGCACGCCGGCCATTCCGCTCCGGCCGGGAGGGTCCGCGCCGAGTCCGCGCAAAACTACCCCGCGGTGGCCGCCCGGGCCGCGCCCGGCTGGACCCCTCCAGCCGGCGTTTCGGCGGTCGGACTGCGCCAGATCCTCGTCCTCCTGCAGGAGCCCGACCTCTCCATCGCCCTGACCGCGGCGCACCTGGCGCGCTGGCGCCGCACGACCCGCTTCTGCGGCGTATGCGGACACGCCACCGAGCCGTCGCGCCGTCATCGGGCGATGGTCTGCCGCGCGTGCGGCCACCTTGCCTTCCCGAAGGTGTCTCCGGCCGTCATCGTCCAGGTGACGCGCGACGACAGAATCCTGCTGGGCCGCTCCCGCCGTCATCCGCGCGGGGGGTTTTCGGTGCTCGCGGGGTTCGTGGACCCGGGCGAAAGCCTGGAGGACACCGTGCGGCGGGAGGTCGAGGAGGAGTCGGGAATCCGCGTCCGCCGCGTCCGCTACTTCGGCAGTCAACCCTGGCCCTTCCCCGATTCGCTGATGGTCGGGTTCACCGCAGTCTACGATGCCGGCGAGATCGACAGCGCCGACGGTGAACTGGAGGACGTCGGATGGTTCGCGGCCGACGCCCTTCCTCCGGTGCCGCCCGGCTACAGCATCGCCCGGGCGCTGATCGACGACTTCGCGCGGCGCGGCGGGGTGGATCCGGCGCTGGTGCCGACGTGGCAGAGGCGGTGGAGTGGCGCGCCTCAGCCCGGCACGCCATAAGTTGTTGCACATCCGGGTTCATCACCGTCACCCCAGCTGGAGAACTCATGAGCAAGCGTCTCGCGACCGGATTCCTCGCGGCGACCGCCCTGGCCGCCTGCGCCACCGCCCCCGCCGGCCCCCCTCCCTTCGACCCCGTGGGCAGCTATACCTACACAGCCGACGTGAACGGCCAGATCCTCCCAGGCACGATGACCATCGAACTCGGGGACGACGGCTACACGGGATCGATCATGAGCGACACGTTCCCGCCCCTCAATGTCCTGTCGGTGGAGGTCGAGGATCAGGTCGTCACGATCCGGGTGGCCGGACCGGAGGGTCCGCTGACGATCGCGGGTACGATTTCCGGCGCTACGATCGAGGGCACCTGGGCAATGGGAGAAGGGACCGGCAGCTTCACTGCGACGAAGACCGGCTGAGGAATTGCAACTACCGCCAGCGCCAGGTTATGCCAGCGGGACCGCAGCCAGCGAGGAGTGTACCGTGCGAACAAGAGCCTTCCGCCTACTTTCAGCCGCGACTTGCACCCTCCTTATCGCCTGCGAGACCGATGCGGGTTCTTCCGACGCCACCCCCAACACCGTCATCGAAACCATCGGCGACACCACGGTCGTGCGCACACTCTCCGGAAGCGTTTGGGACATGGAGGCCACGCTCGTTCCCGAGATCACGATCGGCCGGCTGGATGGCCCCGAGGAGTATCTCTTCGGCAGCATCCGGTCGATTGCAGTGGACGACGACGGAACCGTTCATGTCCTGGACCTGCAGGCGCAGCATGTCCGTGTCTTCGATTCACTCGGCGTGTACGTGGAGACGCTGGGACGGCGCGGCGAGGGCCCTGGCGAGTTCACCGAGGCGGAGGCCATCGCGGCGCTGCCGGATGGGCGCCTGGCCGTGCGCGATCCCGAAAACCAGCGGGTCACGGTATTCGGCCCCGGGCAGGGCGAGATCGCCGAGTGGAGGTACGCCGGGGGCATCTCCACGTTCTCGCCTCTGTACGTAGACGCGCACGGGCGGATCCATCTGGTCGCCGGTGACCTGTCCCGCGTGGACGAGCTTGTCATGGAGATCATCCTTCTGGGCCCCGACGGGACGCATCTCGACACCGTGCCGGAACCCTCGAGCGACTACGAAGCACCCTACGTGAGGGCCGAGGCGCCCGGTGGCATGTCAGTGACCTACGGCGTTCCCTTCTCACCCCGGTTTCACTGGACCGTCCACCCGAGCGGCCACTTCCTCACCGGCCTGTCCACCGCGTACCGGATCGAGCTCGCGCGGGACGATGGGGTTCTCCGGATTGAACGCAACCAGGATCCGGTCGCGGCATCGGACGCGGAGCGGGCCTACCAGCGCGACCTCACCGTCGCGGGCATACGGCGGTCGCTCCCGGGCTGGGACTGGGATGGCCCGGCGATCCCGAGCCGCAAACCTTTTTTCCGGGCGCTGCGGGCCGACCGGGACGGACGCATCTGGGTGCGGCTGTCGACCGAGGGACGCCCGGTGGACAACCCGGATCACGACCCCGACGATCCCGCTTCGTTCGCCGTGACCTGGGAGGAGGACACCCGGTACGATGTCTTCGAGCCGGACGGAACCTACCTGGGCGTCGTGATCGCACCGGACGAGTTTACCAGCTTCTCGGTACCGGTATTTGACAGCGACCGTGTGTGGGCGGTGACCGAGGACGAGCAGGGGGTGCAGCGGGTGGTGCGGTATCGGATCCAGAGGGGGGCAAGGTGATGAATCTGCGTCCTGTCGCTCTCACGTTGTCGCTCATCCTCCCCGGTTGCGGTGGTGAATCCGGCCGGTCCCTGGCGGCGGTCTACGATTCGGCGGGAGTCAGAATCGTCGAGAATCGTGATGTCGAGGGCGATCGAACGAGTAACTGGACCGTTTCCCCCGAGGCGATACTCCACCTGGGAGGAACGTCTGCATCGGAGGGAGCGGAGCTGTTTTCCGAGTTGAATGGTGTCACCCGACTCGCAGGTGGCGAGGTGGTCGTTCTCGAAGGGAGTCTGTCTGAACTGCGTTTCTTCAGCGAGGATGGGGAGCACATCCGCACGATTGGAGGAATGGGGGATGGACCTGGTGAGTTTGGAGAAGCGGGAAGCTTCGTTCGACTCGCCGGCGATTCGCTTCTTGTGCGAGACACTCGAAAGTCCTCTCTCGTACTCTTCGCCCCTGGTGGGGAGCATATCCGGAGCGAGTTGGTGGACAGGAGGACAATGTGGGGTCTGGGAAACTTCACATGGATGGGGTGGTACGAGCCGCCCCTGCCCGATCGTTCGCTACTCGAATTCCTCGGTATGGAGGAGTCGGTTGAGGTTCCGGCGGGGGAATCCGGACCGACCGAGAGCCACCCCAACCGCCTTCTCATCCGAGTCTCAGCGGATCGTTCGACTGCTGACACGCTTGGGCTCTATCGGGCGCCTCATGCGTATTTCGTTGAATTGCCAGGAGGTTCTGTCGAATTCGTCGAGCACCCGTTCTTCGAAAGAGGACACCTCGCCATCAACACGGATCCGACGATGATCTACCTGTCGGGAGGGGGCGAGTATTCCGTCCGTCGGTTCTCGCAACGCGGCGCACCGGATATGATCATACGCCGGACCTTGCCTCGCCGGACGCCCACGAGGGAGGAACGGGAGGCTGCGTGGACCGAGGCCGTCCGCGATGTGACGCCTGAACGGCTATCGGAGATACCACGTGACCTTTCCGTCCCCGACGCCGTCCCCGACATTCTGGGAATGGTGGCTGGACCTGATGGCGAACTCTGGGTACAGCGAGAGCCGTTCGTTCGCGGCCAAAGCCGAGCGGTTCTTGACGTCTTCGATTCCGGGGGACTGTATCTCGGGGAGATACGACTGGACGTTCCGCTCCGAGTCAGGGAAGTCGGTGCGGACTACATCCTGGGTGATCGTCTTGACGAATTCGATGTGCCGATCGTCGAGTTGTACGCGCTTGAGCGCAGGTGAGACGTCAACTTGAGCCGACGGTGAGCGTCGCGATTTAACACGCCCTACTGGCAGGGGAGTCGTATCCTGCTTCATCCCCGAGGGCTGGAAAGACCGCCGCACGCCAAGGCTGTCGTACACGGATCTCGAGACCGACCCGTCGATTTACGCTGCCGACGGCAGTCTGAAGCGGCGCATCGCTTCAACTTGACGCCCTTGAGGTGGGGGAAGTCCGGCTCTACCGCTACCAATGGGACTGCGTGCGAACGCGCAGTGACCCGAAGCGCAGGACGGTGAGCGCGACCGCCCGCGCACCGTCCACCAGCTCGCTCACCGCGACCGATTCGTTCGGCCGATGGGCGCCGGCGACATTCCCCGGGCCGAAGAGGACGCCCGGCGTGGCGCCCGCGTTGACGAGGTGGCGCAGGTCGGAGCCGTAGGGCACGCCGACCACATCGCCGCCGCCGAGGCCAAGGTCGCGGACCACGCCCCGCGCCGCGCCCACGATTCGGGCGCTTTCGGGCGTTTCGCACGGCGCGAATTGTCCCCCCCACCACTCCACCCGCGCCGGATTCTCGCGCAGGAAGGGGTCGCGCGCGCAACACTCCGCAATCCGCGCCTCGAAACTCCGCCGCGCGGCGGCCACATCTTCGCCCACCCCCACCCCGAACCGCCCCTCGGCGCGCACCGTCTCCGGCACGGACGACGCCCACTCCCCACCCTGCACCGTCCCCACGCAGATCGGGTAGGGCACCGCGAAGGCCGAGAGGCGCGGCTCGTCCACCGCGGCGTTCCGTTCCCGCTCGAAGTCCATCAGGTCCTCGTACACGCGCATGAAGTTCTCCAGCGCGCTAACGCCCTCGTGGCGCAGCGCCCCGTGCGCCGCCCGCCCCGGCACGGTCAGCCGGAAGTTGAGCGCGCCCGCCTGCGCCGTCGCCACCGCCAGGCGGGTCGGCTCCAGCACCACGGCCCCGTCCCCGACATGTCCGCGCAGCACCGATGCGAGCGTGCCCAGCCCCCCGTCCTCCTCGCCGATCACGGACTGGAATAGGACCGAACCCTGCACCCGTGCCCCGGTGTCCAGCACCGCCTTCACCCCCGCCAGCCCCGCCACCAGCGGCCCCTTCATGTCCAGCACGCCTCGCCCATGGACCCGCCCGTCCTTCAACACCATCTCGAACGGCGGCGTGTGCCAGCGGTCCGGATCGCCCGGCGGCACCACGTCCACATGACCGTTCAGGACCAGCGTGGGCCCGCTCCCACCCCACCCCACACACCCGACCACCCCCAAGGGATCCTCACGCTCGATCTCGGTGGCGTAGTCCGGGTGGCGCCTCAGTTCGGCCTCGTCGATCTCCCAGATGTCGAGATCCATCCCGAGCCCGGCCATCACCGCGGCCATGTACTCCTGGGCGGGGCGCTCCCTGCCCTGCCAGCTGGGGATCGCGACCAGGCCGGCCAGCGTCTCGAGCAGCCAACCCTCGTCGACCGCGGCCAGCACGGCGGCTTCGGCCGGGTCGAGGCTCACTTCGGGGCACGCCCCGTTCGGAGGCTCCCTATTACGGCTCTGAGTAGCTTCATTCAAGATCGGAACCGCAAACTGAGGAGCCTGCGGAATAAGTCCCTACTCGACGATGCATCCAATATAGTGCCCCCGATTTCCCTGGACAGTAGTTTAGCAACCCTTCCGGAGTCCGGGGGAGCGGAGGCACGGGATGTCTCGGAGTACGGAACAACAGGATTCGACGAAGAGTCGCGTTCGGCCGGAAGGCCTTCTATCATGGCTGCCATGTGCTCACGCATTGCCTCTGAAACGTCGTCGCCCGATCCCGATGCGGTGAACCGCTCCTGGCGGAAGAGTCGACGTCTTCCGGCGCCCGTCCCCGCGCACTTTCCCTGGAGTCGTTCCGTGACGGGTTGGGGGTGCAGGGGCCCGCCCACGACGCGCGGCGGCGCACCCGCAGTCTGGATCTTGTTCTCGTACGCGGTGGAGGTGGACGAGCATCGGCCCGTGCACAATCTGGATTGTCTCGGGCAGTTGGCGAGGCATTGAATGGGCGGGGCGGGTATTTCGAGTCGAACCCTGAAGGGCCTCGGGCTCGCCGGAGCCCACGGCGCGATCGAGCGTAAGATTCCTTGCGTAATAGCAAAGTGACTTGTAGTTTGGCGGAGCCATGAAGAACCTCCTGATCAGCTGGATCGGGCAAGCCGATCTCAGCGCCCCTACAAATGAAGCCCATGCCGGATCGGGGCCCATCGCACAGGCGCTCACAGAGCGCTCTTACGCCCGGGCCGTTCTGATCAGCGACTATCCCAAGGAGGATGTCGCTCCGTTCCTGGATTGGCTTCGTCCGCGGGTCCAGGCTACGGTCACAGCCTGCTACGAACCGCTGTCGGGTCCCACGCAGTTCGGTGAGATCTACCAGGTCGCGGTCCGTGTCCTGACCGAGTCGCTCGAGCATTATGGAAAGCGCGCGGGGCTCACGTTCCACCTCAGTCCCGGTACTCCGGCGATGGCGGCGGTCTGGATCATTCTGGCCAAGACCCGCTTTCCGGCCGAACTGATCGAGTCGTCGCGAAAGCACGGGGTGCGGACTGCCTCCGTTCCATTCGACATATCGGCCGAGTTCCTTCCCGATCTGCTGAAAGGTCCCGATGAGCGCCTTCGGAGCCTGACCGCGGGGCTTCCTCCCGACGCGCCCGAGTTCGCCGACATTATTCATCGCAGCGACGTCATGACGCGCGTGATCGGCAAGGCCCGCCGGGTTGCTCCTCGGTCGGTTCCCGTGCTTATCGAGGGCGAATCCGGAACGGGAAAGGAGCTCTTCGCTCGCGCGATACACCGCGCCAGTCCCCGTCGAGGCAAGCCGTTCAAAGCGGTGAACTGCGGTGCGATTCCAGCCGAACTCGTGGAGTCCGAGCTCTTCGGACACGAGAAGGGGGCGTTTACCGGTGCGGACCGGCGCAGACGGGGACACTTCGAGGCCGCCAGCGGGGGCACCCTCTTTCTCGACGAGGTCGGTGAGCTTCCGCTACCCGCTCAGGTCAAGCTCCTGCGCACGCTTCAAGAGGGAACCGTCCTGCGGGTCGGGTCGACAAGCCCGGTCGGAGTCGATGTCCGAATAGTAGCCGCGACGAACCGGACTCTCACCGTGGAGATCGCCGAGGGTCGCTTCCGTGACGACCTGTTCTACCGCATCGCCGTCGCGGGCCTGCGGTTGCCGCCGCTACGGGAGAGGCCGGGAGATCTGAATCTGCTCATCGACCGTCTGCTGGATCGGGTCAACGAGGAACACGAGCGGGAATCAGGACAGGAATACAAATATCTTTCTGTTTCTGCAAGAACACTTCTGTTATCCCATTCATGGCCCGGCAACGTCCGCGAGCTCGTGAATACGCTTCACCGTCTGGCCATCTGGACCCCAGGACCCGAGATCGGAGCCGAGGATGTCCGGGAATCGTTGCTTCCGCCGATCGGCTCCAACGCAGGCAAGATATTGGACCGGCCCCTGGAAAACGGCTTCAGTCTGCCGGATTTGCTGGCTCGAGTCTCCCGACACTACCTCGAGCGTGCTCTCGACGAGACGGGTGGAAACAAGACGCGCGCGGCGCGCTTGGTCGGTCTGCCCAGCTACCAGACGCTGACCAACTGGCTGAAGCGCTATGGGGTCGAGCGGTGATTGGCACGGGTATTGCGAGAGGAGGGTGTAGGAGTGCGGAATCGACCGCAGGATGACAAGCGGATGGAGGACAGGAGTCAAGTGAGCGTGCCAGGAGGACAGGGCATTCAGGAAGGACCATTGCCGACCGGGATCCCGGATCGACTGGACCGGCTCATGGCCGTCTCGGAGGATCACCTGGATTTCTTCGAACACCACTTGGAATTCGGGGAGCGGGAAACCGGGTCTGCTGGCCATCGCACCACGATCGGCGGTGCCTTCGATTCCGTCGTCGTCCCTTTTGCTGCTCTGCTTCTGCTCCGTTGGATGGAGCACCTCGGTGCCGGCACGGGGTTGTCTGGAGGGGCGGAAGTCGCGAGCCGTCGACCTCTACTCACACCCGATCAGCATTGGTCAAAGTGGAGTCGTCTGCGAGGACGGGATCTCTCCGATTTCTTCCGTCGGCAGCTCGCGCCCACCCTTCAAGGTGCGCCAAGCGGCGATTGGCGATCGATGCTGAGGCCCCTCGCGGATGTGCTGACGGCCTGCCACACCATTCCACCAACCCACTTGGACCGATTGGTCAGTTGGGTCGCCTGCTTTGATACGAGTTCTGCAATCGGCCGCAGGGAGGCGGGGAAGATCATCGAGTCCCTTGTACATATGACTGTCGGGGGAGACACGATCACAGTGCCACCACTGTCTGCCCTAATGGTGGAAGTTCTGGACCCTGAGCCCGGCGGACGCATCTACGATCCATGTTTCGGGACCGGAGGCCTGCTGGCGACAGCGGTGCGCAAGGCGCAATCCGGGTTGAAGGGCGCGGCACCCCGACAGGATTCGCGAGCTGCTAGTGGTGAGGTATTGGGAGTTGAGCTCGACCCACACGCCTACATTGTGGGGGCAACTCAGGCAGCGCTCGCGGGTGCTTGGCATCCACGCCTAGAGCTTCGGGACGCGCTGGACGGCGAGTTTGCGACGGGGGCGTTTTCCGTGGGCGCCGACTATGTCGTCGCCCATCCGCCGTGGGGCCACGTGCGTCCTGTTGACCAACATGCCATACCGATAGCCACGACGGAGATCGCGATGCGCTTTCTCCAACATGTAATGACATCGTTGAATCCGGGCGGTCGCGCGGTCGTGGCTCTCCCCGACCATGTCCTGTACCGTCCCGGGCCTGATCGCGATATTCGACGTGAGTTGTTGTCAACGTACACCGTAGAAGGTGTAGTCTCGATACCTCATCGGAGGTGGGCTGCCGCCGTCCCCTACGCAACGACGGGAGTGAATCTCCTCGTCTTTCGTCGGTCCCGACCAGCATCGGCCATTCGTTTCATGAGCGTTCCCGATGACCTGCGTCCGACACCTCACGGCATCGCGGTGAAGTTTCGCGAAGGCCAACCAGACGGAAACTTGTGGAATATGCCAGTGCGAGTGTTAGAGGAGCGCAACTGGGACATGGCCGCAAAGAGGACCGGCGAGGAGGCTCTCGCACGCAAGTTGACGCGGCTCCGCCAAGATAGTCCCACGGTAGAGACTGCACCGCTAGGGAGCGTCGCGCACATTAGGGCGGGCAGGTCCTATCGGAATACGTTTGTCGGTTACGAACCCAATGACGCCAAAGTGCGCCTCGTCTCTGCTGAAGACGGGGAGAGTGCGCTTGTCCTACTGCGTGTAGCGGACATTCACGACTTCGGTGTACGGGTCCCGCCAGCGATTGAGTGGTTGCCCCAAGACCTGAAAACGGAGAGTAGGATACGTACGGAATCACGGCCTGAGCCACTGCGCTCAGGCGACATTCTCCTTACAATGTCTGGCACCATCGGAAAAGTAGGCGTGTTGGATGACATGTTGGATGCGCGTGCCGCCGTCGCTGGTCAGGGTATTGTGGTCATTCGGGCGACGGAGGGCGTATCGCCGGGATTCCTCAGGTGTGTTCTCGCCTCTGATCTCTACCAGAAGTGGATGCGCGGTCACGCTCGCGGTGCGACGGTCCAGCATCTTCCGATTGACAGGTTGCGCGCACTTCCCGTTCCAGTCCCGCCGACAGAGCTCCAGGAACGGGTCGTAAGCCTGGTATCCGGCCACCGTGGCGATCCGTTCGCGGCAATCGTCCGTATCCTGACCAACACGCGGGACCCGGTCGTCGAGTGGTTGGAGGAATCCGCCGAGGTCCGGGAACTCCAGAGACTCGAAGACATCGGAGATGGAGCGGGGCAACTGGAGAGGATCGCCAAATCGCTGCGGACGCTGCGCAACGAGGTCGCCCGTCCCGGCGTTCGCACTGTTCCGGAACTGTCGCGCTGGCTGGAGACCGTGACCGAACCCGTTTTCTCGCTGGAAGGTCTGACCGACATCCCTCCCGGTCCGGAACGGCTTGCCGTCCTGGACGGGGTGTCACTCCAACTGGAGCGCATCGCGTCGCCGGAAGACCCGGCTTCGCCCGCCACCGCGTTGGCCCACGACATCACTCGCCGCATCTCCGGCCTCGCCGGCCTCGAACGTGAACGGATCCTGGCGGAAGTGGACTTGCAGGCTGAAATCGAGCCGGGTTGGGTTGCGGCGAATGTGCAGAGCGAGGTTCAGGTCCGCCTCACGAACCGCTCGCCCCTTCCGTTCCGAGGCCTAGGGGTGTTCACGCGTCCGAACATCGGAGAAGCGCGGACCGCTTACCTTCCCGCCGGCATGACGCTCAACCTTCCCCTGCGGATTCCGGCCGACGCTCAGGCCGGTCCCTATCGCTTCTCGGTTCATTGGCGTGCCACACTACTTGACGGGAAGCAGACGAAGGGCCAGATGCGCCTAGGGGTCGAGGTCCGGAACAGCCGACCCGCCGGTCGGGTCCGGGAGATCGGAACCAGTCCGTACATCGTCGGGAATCCGATCGATCGGAAGGAAATGCTTTTCGGACGAGAGGAGACGCTCGCTGAAATCGGTCGGCAACTACGCAGCGACAGCCGCGCGAACGTCGTGTTGCTGGAGGGCAACCGTCGAACCGGAAAGACCTCGATCCTCAAGCGGCTACAGGATCCGGAGGTGTTGCCGGGGTGGGTGACGGTGAACTGCTCCTTGCAGGGAGGCGAAGGGCATGCGAGCAAGCATGGGCTGCCAACAAACGAAGTCTTCCGCCTGATCGCGCGGGATATGGGATTGGCGGCCCACGCCGCCGGCGTTCGCGTATGGATTCCGGACACGGATCCCCCCGACCCCGCGAAACCATTCCGGGTCGCATTCGTGAAGGCCCTCCGCCGGGCATTCTCGGGAGACCGGCCGTTCGAGACCTTCGAGCTCTTCCTGCAAGCGGTGATCGAGGCCACCAGGCCGAGGCGCGTTCTTCTCATGCTCGACGAGTTCGACAAGTTACAGGAGGGGATCGACGACGGCGCCACAAGCCCGCAGGTGCCGGAGAACATCCGGTATCTGCTTCACACCTACCCGGAGCTGTCTGCCGTCCTGGCGGGCTCGCGGCGGATCAAGCGGCTTAGGGAAGAGTACTGGAGCGCACTCTTCGGCTTCGGACACCGCATCCCCGTGAGTGCGCTCCCTCTTGAGGATGCCCGCCTGCTCGTCACGCGCCCGGTAGACGGCCGGCTGGTCTACGTGCCGGAAGCCAGGGATCGAGTGGTTGAACTGTGCGCCCGGCAGCCGTTCCTCATCCAGTCGCTGTGCAATCGCCTCTTCGAGCGCGCCGCACGGTCGCAAAGGCGTACGGTCACCGTGGACGATGTGGAGGCCGGCGCCGGGGTGATGACCGAGGACAATGAGCACTTCCGTACTTTGTGGGGGTATGCTGGATCGGAGCGGCGGCGGTTTCTTCTGGCTCTGTGCGCGGACCTTGGCGACCGCGCACCCGCCACTCTGAACCTGCTTGAGACAAGGCTCGTCAGCGATGGAGTGCCCCTCCACCGAGGCGAGCGACTGGGCGACGACCTGGAGTTCCTGCGGGAGCTCGAGCTCCTCGAACTTCAGGGAACGCGAGGCGAATCGGCATACCGGCTCGCCATTCCGCTGATGGCCGCCTGGATGGAGAGAAACGTTGACTTCGAGGACCAGCGGAGAAAGGCCGTGGAGGAGTTCGAAAAAGCCGACCGGGGCGAAGGTTTCCAGACCGCCGAGGAGTATGAGCGATGAGTGACAGTCCCTATCAGGTACTTGGGACGGGGGTCCCTCAAATGCTGGGACGTGAGCGGCTCTTCGACCGGCTTTGCGTCTTGACCAAGAAAAGCCCCTACAACGTTTCCGTGGTGGGTCCGCGGCTCTTCGGGAAGTCGGTCCTGTTGAGTCACCTTGCGTCGCACTTCCCGCAGGACCACTACGCCGCTTCTATGTATTGGGACCTCAGGTTCGAGACGCCGAGAACCGACGCGGAGTTCCGAAGCCGGTTCGCCGAGCACATGAAGGACGCGCTGGCGCAGGAAGAGCCCGATCTGGCCGAGTACCTGGAGCCCGACGACGAAGCAGTATCCGATCTCCTCAAGCTCGTGTTCGAGGATCTCCATGGTCGCCGCAGCCGCGTGCTGGCGGTTCTCGACGGCTTCGATCACCTGCTTGGCGATTTCGGAATCACGAGTAACCTCTGGGACGAGCTGCGCACACTCGCCCAGATCGGAGGCCTGTGCTTTGTCACGGGCAGCAGAGCCAGATTGTATGACCTCTGCAAAGACGAGGAGTCGCGCACGTCGAACTTCTGGCAGATCTTCCACGATCCCCCGTTCCGGGTCTGCAGATTGGGGGACGAAGATTGGCACGGGTTTCTCGCGCCCTTTGCCTCAATGGGGATCAGAGTCGATGGCTCGGCGGAGAAGGAGATCCGCAATTGGACGGGCGGCGTGCCGGTGTTGGCCGCCGCGCTGGCGGATCGTTTGATCGCTGGGCGTCGCGGGAGTGAGGCGATTTCGAAGGCCGATGTCGATCGTGTGGCGGGCGAGATGGCCGACGAGCCGCTCGAATCCGTCCGTGCCCTGTGGGACGACTGCCCGATCGAGCTACAGTCGGCGCTGACGGAGCTCTCGACTACCGGAAAGGCACGCGCTACGGAAGTGCCTGTGCGTCGGAAGCGCGAGCTCTTGTTCCGAGGTTTTGCTCAGGAATCCCGGGGAGGACTCCGATCGTCATGCGGATTGATGGCGGCGTATGCTCGCCGGCGCAAGGATCAGGTGGCCTACCTGAACCGGCTGTTCGGCGATCCGGACCGCTTCGAAGACAATGTTCAGGGGATGCTGGAGCTGCGGCTCGAAGGGATCGTCGCCCGAGCGGACCCGAACCTGGCCCGATTCGTCCGAAATGCCATCCGTGACCTGCATCCCGACCCCAACGGTGCCGTAGTCTGGATGCGCAGTATTGCCGAAACCGCCCTGGACTTGATCTGGAAGGCTGAACTCGGGCCGGACAGGTCGTTACCGGATGCGTGGAAGTTCGCTGGAATAGTGTTCGAGGGAGGTCGGCTTCCCGGTGACCAAGGACCGCAGTGCGGCATTCTCCGCCGCATCACCGGAACTAGGCAGTCCCACCGGATCGCGGAGTTCGTGAGCAAGCCAACCTGCCTCCTGGTCGATCACATCCACTCCGTCGGCAACTTCGGACAGCACCGAGAAGGCCAGGAAGTCTCCCTGCCCACCGCCGCATCATTCTGCCTGTCGGCCATAGAGCTCTGCGAGAGGCTCTCCCGCGAACTGCCAAAGTAGAGCGCGATAAGCGAGGGCTGTCTTGGGCCAACACTCGACGAGCCCGGAATCGGCGATCGGCTTGGCCGGCACCGGTCACTGGCATCCGCAGGCCCGGAGATGTGGCGTCACGACTCTCCCGACAGCCTGATCGCCCACAGCCCCGAGTTGATGTCGGCGAACCAGACCAGCCCCTTGTGCGGCATGACGCTCCACGCGCCCGGCGAATTCGGGACGAAGCCGACCGGGTCGAATGCCTTGTACACCGAGATCTCACGGCCCTGCGTGTACAGGTTGCCCATCAGTTCGCCGGACACGTCCACCAGCCGCATCCCGCCCTCGTAGTAGGCCTGGAAGAGGATGTCGTCCTCGACCCAGATGTTGTGCGTCCCGAACTCGGAGACCTCGTAGCGCGCGACCATCTTCGGGTTGGCGGGGTCGTCGAAGTCGATCACCTGGATGTAGCCCCAGCTGGCGCGCGGATAGCCGCCCCGCCCGGTCTCGGGATCGTACTTCTGGCGGTGGTCGGGGCCGATCCCCTCCCACGCCATCCCGCGCCGCGTCAGGATCTCGTCGCCGATGAAGACGTAGAACTTGTCCGCCGACTCCGAGTAGTACGGAAAGGCGGCGTGCGTGGCCCCTGTTGGCACGGAGTAGCTGGAGATGAAGACCGGGTTCTCGATCGTGCCGCCCCAGCGGCCGTTGCCCACATCGACGGCCACCAGCCCGGTGCCCCACTCGGCCGAGTACGCGATCCCGTCATGGACCCACACGTCGTGGACGCGGCTGTCCGGGTGGTCGTACTCCGACACGTATCTCGGGTTGTAGATGTCACGCACGTCCAGGATCACGTACTTGTCGCCGTTGGCGAGCGCGAAAAGGTAGTCGTTGGTGGGGAAGGCGTTGTGGACGCCCCCGGTCAGCCCTTCGGTGTACTCGGCGGCGATGACGGGGTGCGCGGGGTCGGCGAGGTCGAGGATCACGACGCCGTTGCGGCGGTTGGACGCGCCCTCGCGGGTGAGCGAGGCGTAGCGGCCGTCGGGGGAGACCTTGATGTCGTTGACCGAGCGGGCGTCGACCTGGACCGAATCGGTCTTGACGACGTTGTCGGGGTCGGTGATGTCGAAGACGAAGCCGTGCCCGTCGGACTGCTTGGAGCCGACCAGTGCGTAGTCGCGACCGTCGACGCCCTCGAAGACCCAGAAGTCGGTGCTGTAGACGCGCTGCAGGTGGCCGCGTCCCAGGAGCTCGATCGAGCGCACGACCTCCCTCGGCACGGCCTCGAAGCCGTGTGTGGCGCGCAAGTGGCCAGACCGCGCCACCACCGTGAACTCGCCCGCCACGTCGGCCACGATCTTGCCCGCGGCCATCTGACCCGGCGCCGCCGGCGCGATCACGCCCGGCGCGGGCATGTAGGAATGGCTCCACTCGACCGGCGCGTCCGCGATCACCGCGCCGGCGGCGTCCCGCAGGACCGCGGTGAACGTCTGCACGTCGCCGGTGCGCACGCTGCCCCCGTCGGCGCCCTCCACGATCTCCAGCGAGGCGCCGGCGAACTCGCGCACCCGGATGCCCAGCACCCCGGTCACGCCCTCGAACCCGGCCTCGACCCGGACCGTGCCCGGCGCGAGGCCGCTCACATGCCCGAATTCGTCGACCTCGGCGCGGGCCGCGTCGCTCGTCCGCCAGGTGAATTCGGCGCCTGGCCGGTGCGTGCCATCGGCGTGCAGCGCGGTCGCGCGGTGGGTCACCGTGCTGCCCTCGAAGACGGGGGCGTCCGCGGTGACTTCGATACGGGTCACCGGGGGCCACTCCACCACCACGGGCAAGGTGAGCTGGAGCGGCCGGCCGCCGGGCCCCGGCCTCACCGTCGTGACGATGATCTGCCATTCCCCGACTTCCAGCGCGGTGACGGTGGTCTCGGTGCGGCCGGGGGTGGCGGGCGCGGGGGCCGCAGCCGCGCCCGGGCCGACCCCGCCCCCGCTCAGCGACAGCGCCCGCCGCGCCCCCGCGATCCGCACCGCTTCGTCGACGAGCCGGCCCTCGGCGTCGAGCACTCGCACGACGAGCGTGGCGGTCTCACCGCGCTCGATCACCAGGCTTGGCGGGTCGGCTTCGATGCGCGCGGCGGTCTGGGCGGCGAGGGCAGCGGGCATGAGGGCGGGCAGCGCCGCGATCGCGACAAGGGCTGGCAGGGTGGCTGCGGCTGTAACCCTGCCGGAGGCGTGGCCGATGGCCGGGAAAGCGGACTTGGCTTGCATTGCGACTGGTCCTCCTGGTTGTTGCGAACCCGGTCGGCACCGGCCGGTTTGCCGGGCGTGCGGGCCCAGGAGTGAATATGGGGACGGGGCACCGCGCCAAGCCAGCGGTCGGCGAGGCGTGCCGTGACCTCCGTCGGCTGACCCGCCCCGCCCTTTCCTTTTCGATATGTCGAAACCAGTTTCAACGATATATCGTATTTGCATCGGAAAGGCGCATGGCCGGGGTCCATCCAGGCCCGAGCCGACCGCGCCGGCACTTCAAGGAGAACAGAACCATGCGTTTCGACGACTATTTCGATTTCGACTCACTCCCCTGGCCCTTCAACCAGTCCGATCGGCGCCGCCAGCGCCCCCGCAGACCGCGCAGACCGCGCAGGCGTTGGAGATGGCTTGGCCGCGGCGACCTCAAGTTCGCCATCCTCGCCCTGATTCGGGACAAGCCCATGCACGGATACGAGGTCATGCAGGTGCTGGAAGAGGAGTCGGCGGGCAGCTACAAAGCCAGTCCCGGCTCGGTCTACCCCACCCTGCAGCTCCTTGAGGATCTCGGCTACCTGGAGGCCAGCACCCAGGAAGGGCGCAAGGTCTACGCGATCACCGACGCCGGGCGCGCCTACCTGGACGAAAACCGCGAACAGGTCAAGCACATCTTCGAGCGGGTCTCCGAATTCAGCAGCCGCTTCTTCTCACACGACATGTCGGCGCTGACGCGGAGGTTCCGGCGGCTGGCGCGCGCTACCTTCCAGGGCGCCGTCGGGTGGGTGGAGGACGAGCAGCTCTTCGGCGACATGAAGGGCGTGCTCGACCGCGCGGTCAAGGACATGGAAGCCGCGTGGGACGCCGCGCGGGAGCGCAGGAAGGCGGCGAAGGCGGCGCGGGAGGAGGGGGCGGCGGAACCGGAAGCGGAGTCCGAGGCCGCGGACGGCTAGCCCCCCACCCCCCAGATCCGCCGCATGTAACGCTCCGGCGCCGCCAGTACATCGCGGAAGAGCACCACCCCGTCGAGTTCATCGTACGCGAGTTCGCGCAGCGGGGAGTCGTCGAAGCTGTAGATCGTCGCGCCCGGCACGGCCATCAGCAGCGGCGAGTGCGTCGCGATGATGAACTGCGCGCCCTCGGCCACCATCTCGCTCATCATCGCGATCAGCCCGAGCTGGCTCTGCGGCGACAGCGCCGCCTCCGGCTCGTCGAGGAGGTACAGGCCGTTCGGCACGAACCGCGCGCTGAAGAGGCGCAGGAAGCTCTCGCCGTGGGAGTTCGCGTCGAGGTTCTTGCCGTAGCTGGCCTCCATCGCGCCCAGCGATGCGGCGGCGGGCCCCCTTGCCAGCTGCCTGGCCAGTTCGGAACGGCCCACGTACTCCCGCTCGACCTCCTCGATCCGGGCCTCCAGCTCCGCCCGCTCCTTCTGCAGACGCTGCACGAAGCCGAAGAAGTCCTCGGCCCGGAGGAAGAAGCCCCGGTGCGTCCGCCGGCGCCAGACGGTCTTCAGCGTCCCGGCGAGCTTGCGCTGGCTGGCCAGCGAGTCGTCCCGCGCGGCGTCGGTCCGGCCCACCGCCGGGAGTGCGGCCGCGATTGCCAGGGCTTCCAGCAGCGTCGACTTCCCGGAGCCGTTCTCGCCTGCGAAGAAGGTGACGGGCCCCGGCAGCGTGATCTCGCAAGGTCCCCTCAGCGCCGGGATGTTGAAGGGGAAGCCTTGGTGTCCGCCCGGCGGCGAGGCGGAAAGACGAACGGCCGAGAGCTGGGGCGGCGCGTCGGATCCGGAGCCGCCAATGCCGGCGAATGTTCCCACAGACGGTCGGGCGCGGTTCACTGTCAGCGCCGCTCCGTGAAGAAGGGCACCGCCAGGCCGCGTTCGAGGTCGAGCGTGTAGAACTGTATCCGCATCCCCTCCAGTTCTTCCCACGCTGCCAGGACCGATCCCCTGCTGCCGAAGAGGTTGGCCCCCTCCGGGATGGGGAAAACCGTCTGCCCGCCTGAGCGCCCGCGGGTGAGAAGGCGTACGCCGCGCCCCGGCGATTCCTGGCTGACCCGCGCCACGTACACGAGCTCTCCCTCCCCGGCCACGAAAAAATCGATGAAGGGCGGATAGAACTCCGGGCGGTGGACCCGGATTCCCATGCTTCGGGCGCGGGCCGCCACGTCCCTCATGTACTCGTCCGCGTCCTCCTCGGGAACCGGAACCCGGTCCATCCAGTCGTGGCAGATGCGCTCGAGCGGAGTCCCCTCCAGGTCGAACAGGCCCAGGCACTCGTCTCCCGTGTACCCGAAGACAAAGCCGCGCGGATGAGCCGCCATGCGCGGGGCGCCCCGGTCCCAGCGCTGCTCATTGACATCGGCGGTGTCGGTGACCAGCGAGCGGGCCGGACCCCTGCCCTCGGCCACGACGACCCTGGGTCTCGGCTCCACCCCCGAACCTTCGCGGCAGTGCACCACCAGCAGCAGGCCCCTGGGCGACGAATCCATGGACACCCCGGAGGGAGCGAAGCAGTGGTCGTCCTCCACTCTCCAGTCGGCCACGGGTGCTCCCTCGAAGTCGTACAGGTGGAGCCCCCATTGGTCGCGAACCACGACGGAGTCTCCGAGCATCGCGATCGGCCCGGCGTTGCGACGCAGCTCTCCGGGACCCTCGCCCCGCCCCCCGAAACTCCCCAGATGGGTGCCGTCGGCCGCGATTCGGTGGATCCGCAGTTCTCTCATGTCGACCACGAACCAGACACCGTCGTGGAGGACGGCGTCATGAACCGAAAGCACTTCGGGGAAGAGCCGGCCTTCGGGGGGCGCGGCCTGCAGCGCGTCTCCGCCGGGCGCATCGGGGCCCTCGCTTCCATCGGCCTCGCCGGGACCGTCCCCGGGACCGCAGGCCAGGAGCGCCAACCCGGCGGCGCCTGCGATCCACCACCCGCTGCGGCCCGGGAACCTCGCGGACTTGTGACCCGGCGTCCCGGTCATTCCGGAAGCCCGGCGCCTCGACGCCTTCGGTTCCACGCGAGGATTGTCCACGGACTAACTCACCGGCCTCCGCACCGGCCCGCGGATCCACCGTCCCGGCTTCTCGCCCGTCAGGCCCCCGTCGCGGATCACCGGCACCCCGTTCACCAGCAGGTCCGTGATCCCGACGCTGTACTGGTGCGGGTCCGCGAAGGTCGCGCGGTCCGCGATCACCTCGGGGTCGAAGACCGCGATGTCCGCGCGCATCCCCTCGGCGATCACACCCATGTCCTCGCGGCCGAGCCACTGCGCCGGCATCGAGGTCATCTTCTTCACGGCCTCCTCCAGGGTGATCACGCCCAGCTCGCGCACATAGCGCGCCAGCACGCGGGGAAAGGCGCCGTAGCTGCGCGGGTGCGGATACCCCACCCCGTACCCGACCGCATCCCCGTCCGTCTCGATCATCGCGAGCGGGTGCTGCATGATCCGGATCACATCCCCCTCGTCCATCGCATGGTAGATCGCGCTGAACCCGCCCTGAAGCTGCAGCTCGATTGCGAGCCGGATGCCGGTCTCGAGATCGTTCGGCAGCCCGCGGTCGGCGGCGTAGTCGGCGAGCGTCCTCCCGTTGTAGGACTCGTCGGACCCCAGCACCCGGAACTGGATGCGCGAGATGTCGGCGCCCACCCGGTCGGTCATGAAGATGACCCGCATGTCGGCTTCCATCCGCGCCCGCGTCTGGGGGTCCGCGACGCGCGCCGCGAAGTCGTCCGCGCCGCCGGCCAGCGCCCACTGCGGGAACAGGATGGACGACCCGGTGCTCGAGGCTGCGTAGGGGTAGAGGTCGTGGGTGACGGTCAGCCCGGCCGCGTTGGCCGAGTCGATCAGGGCCAGGCTGTGCTCGCTCCACCCCCACTGCGCCGCGCCGGCCGCCTTGTGGTGGTTGATCTGCGCCGGGATGTCCGCCTCTGCGGCGATCCGGATCACCTCCCGCACCGACTCGAGCAGCCCGCTGGCCTCGTTCCGCATGTGGCTGACGTAGATGCCCCCGTGCGCGGCCGCGACCCTGGCCAACTCGATCACCTCCCCGGTTTCGGCGAAGTTGGCGGGCACGTAGAGGAGCCCGGTCGAGAGACCCAGCGCCCCCTCGCGCATCGACCGGTCGACGAGCGCCTTCATCTCCTCCAGCTCTGCCGCGGTGGGAGCGCGGTTCTCCATGCCGAGCACCTGCCTGCGCGTCCAGGTGTGGCCCGCGAAGAAGCCCACGTTGGGCGCCATCTCAAGCCCCGACGCGAACTCCTCCAGGGGCCAGGGCTGGTTGCCGGAGTGCAGCGACGCGATCAGGGTGGTGATCCCCTGGCGCAGGAAGTTCTCGGCGAGCGGATACTCGGCGATCGTCTGCTGCACGTGCGCGTGGTTGTCGATGAAGCCGGGGGTGACGACCTGGCCGGTCGCATCGATCACGGTGGCCGCGAGGGAGGGGTCGATGGGCTCGGCGGACACCAGCGCGATGCGGCCGTCCGCCACGGCAACGTCGGCGCGGAAGCGCTCGGCGCCCGTGCCGTCGACGACCGTGCCCCCGGCGATGAGGATGTCGTAGCGCTGGGCGGCGAGTGGTGTCGCCGGAGCCGCGACCGACAGCACTGCGCACGAGATGACCAGAATGTAATGTTTACATGACATAATGTAATGCCTGGATTACTTACCCGACGCCTGCCAGCGCAGTGGATTCACCCACGGGGACGTTCACCCGTTCACGCGCCTTGCCAGCTCGGCGCCTCGCCGCTCTCGGTGCTCGCGGGGCTCTATCCACGGACTGCCAGCAGGCCTCGCGGTGAAAGACCGGATCGCATGACAACAATATGGGATCCCGGGATCCCCTTCTGCAAAGCCCCCGGTGCGTACCCGCTCACCCGCCCACTGCCACGGCGGGCCAACGTCCTTGCCTTCCGGCCAGCCCCTCCACCTCCTATCCTTACCCGCCATGCGAATCGCCACCTGGAACGTCAACTCCGTCAAGGCCCGGGAAGCGCGCGTCCTTGGATGGCTGCGCGAACATCGCCCCGACGTCCTCTGCCTGCAGGAACTGAAGACCACCGACGAGGCCTATCCGGCCGAGCCGGTGCGCGGCGAAGGATACGAGTCCGCGGTCTACGGCCAGAAGGCATTCAACGGGGTCGCGCTGCTGAGCCCCCACCCGATCACCGATGTACGCCGCGGACTCGAGGACGACGACCCCCAGGCGCGGCTGATCGGGGGCGTCGTCAAGGGGGTGACGGTCTACTCGGCCTACTTTCCCAATGGCCGCACGGTCGGCTCGGAGGCGTACGACTACAAGCTGGCCTGGATGGCGCGCCTCCTCGAAGTGATTGCCACCCGTCACGATCCCGGCGACCCGGTGGTCCTGACCGGTGACTTCAACGTCGCGCCCGACGACCTGGACGCCAACGACCCCGGCAAGTGGGAGCCGAGCGTGCTCTGCCATCCCGCGGCCCGGGAGGCGCTGGAGCGGATTCGGCGGTGGGGATTCGCCGACGTGGTGAGGAAGCACAATCCCGAAGGGGGGCTCTACAGCTGGTGGGACTATCGGAGACTGGCCTTTCCGCGCAACGACGGCTTGCGAATCGACCATGTCTTCGCCACCATGACGGTGGCCGAGCGTTCGACGGGCGCCTGGGTGGACCGCGACCAGCGCAAGGGCCGGAAGACCGACGTCCCGTCGGATCACGCGCCGGTTGTGGCCGAATTTGACTGGAACCCGCGCAACGGCAATGTTGTATGATAAATTGGGGAGTCTGGGAAAGTCGGCAGCGGGTCCGGAGGATGCGATGAACTCGCGACAGGTGAGAAACCGAACGAACCGGCGGCTGCTTCTGCTTGGCGGAGTGGTGTCGGTGGGACTGCACGTCTGGGTACTCAGCACGCTGACCATCGATCCACTGGACCTGTCGCGCGCAGCTGGCGAGCCGCAGGAGGTGGTGGAACCGGCGGACGCGGAGGTCACCGAACTGAAGTTGCTTCAGGTCGAGGTGGTGGAGTCCGAGGTCGAACCCCCGCCGCTGCCGACCGACGAGCGTCCCCTCCTCGCCGATGCGGCGCCGGCACCCCAGCCGGAGCCCGAGGCGGCAACCCACGTGCCGGCATCCCCGGCGCCGGCCCCCTCCGCCTCCGCGGCGGCGCTGGCGTCGGCCGCAGCGGGGAGCGCCCCTGAACCCACCCTGGCCGAGATCCTCGAGGCGGGATTGAAGACCCGCACCGAACTCGCCGTGGCGCCCCGGTTGCCGGGCCAGCGGGCCATCGACGGCTGGTCTCCCGTCGAAGCGATCGATCCGCACGCGGGACACGATCACGCGGAGGACGACGGCTCGAACGGAAACAGCTTCTGGAGACGGCTCGGCAGGACCTTCGGAATCGGGGGCGATCAGATATGCCGGATTATCCCGAAGGATGCCGGGAAGGTGGACGGCCGGTAGGAACGTCCGCGGGCCTGCGCCTCAGGTCCTCCAGATCTTCCACCCGCCTGGGCCAGTCCCGCCGCAGCAGCCTCGAGAGCGCGCGGTCCGCGAGGAGTCGTCCGCCGGTCTGGCAGGCCGGGCAGTAGTTGGTCTCGCGGGTGGCGTAGACGATCCGCTGGATGGCGGTGCCGCACTGCGGACAGGGCTCGCCGTACTTCCCGTGGGCGCCCATGGCGGGATGAAAGGCGGTGACCTTCTTCGGGAACGCGTCCCCCGCCTCTTCGATGAGGCGAGCGGACCACTCGCGAAGCGAGGAGCGGGTCGCGGCGTGCAGGCGCTCGATCTCCGCGGCGGTCAGCCGGGAGGTGAGCTTCACGGGCGACAGGCGGGCCCGCAGCAGGATCTCGTCGGAGTGGGCGTTGCCGATCCCCGACAGGATGCGCGGGTCGGTGAGCGCGCGTTTGAGGGTGCGGTTCTCGCGCCGGAGCGCGGCGGCGAAGTCCGCGGGCGTGGTATCCAGCGGCTCGATCCCTCCCGGGTCGTGGTCGCCAAGGCCGGCCTCGCCCCGCAGCAGGTGCAGCGACGCCCGCTTGTGACTGCTCGCCTCGGTCAATAGCAGGGATCCCTGGGCAAAGTCGAGCGCCGCGTGGCCATGTTTGCGATGGATGGGCGCGCCCGGCTTCCGCCACTGGAAGCGTCCCGCGATCATGAGGTGGATTACGATGTGGAGGTCGTGTTCGAGGCCGAACACGACGCGCTTCCCCAGCCGCGACAGGGACTCGACCACCTTGCCGTGCGCGTCCGCGATGGGCGGGTCGAAGCTCTTGAGGAGGGAGGGCGAACGGATCCGCACCGCCTCAAGCCTCTCGCCGAGTACGCGGGCGCGCAGCGCGTGAAGGTAGAGGGCGATCTCCGGGAGTTCGGGCATGGCGGCCTAGCCCCCCTTCCGGTTGAGGTCGTACCGCATGATCCTGCCGTGCGGGCCGGCGCGATCCCGTTCGGCCTCATAGACCGCGCCCGGCACGGTGGCGGAGACCGTCGCAGCGAGGGCCGCGTGGTCTTCGGGACGCAATCTCACCGCGCGGGGGTCGGCCGCCAGACCGCGCCGGCTCAGGCCGACGACCACGGCTCCCACCGCACGCTGGCCGAGCGCCCAGGCCGCGGCCACGTCTCCGGGTGACGCGCTCTCCCGGGCCGCGATTCGGGCCAGTTCGCCGCGCGCCCGCTCAAGCGCCGCGGGACCGCCCACGTCTTCCACGATGAGGCGGTACTTGGTGACGGACCGCGAGTCGGCCGCAGTGCCATCGGCGAGGAGGCCTCCCGCGAGCGAGCCGTAGCAGAGCAGCGCCACACCGCGGTCGTCACAGAACGGGGCAAGGCTCCCCAGGGGGCGCCGGTCCAGAAGAGAGAGCTGAACCTGGTTGGTGACCACCGGAATGCCCTCGTCCAACAACCGCCGAAGTGAACCCGTGTCGAAGTTGGTTACCCCGATGTGTCGAACCACCCCCTCCGCGCGGAGTTCGGCCAGCCACCGGGCCGCGCGCACCCATCCACGAACGCCGAAGTCCCACCAGTGGAGCTGGACCAGGTCGAGCGCCTCCACGCGAAGCCGGTCGCGCGAACGGAGAACGATTCGGCGCACGTCGTCGCGTCCGATTCGGGGCAGCGAGGCCAGGTTCGGCACGCACTTGGTGTGCACGATCACCCGACCGGCGGTCTCCCTGCGGCTCGCCATCCAGTCGCCCAGCAGAACCTCCACCCCGCTGTAGATGTCGGCACAGTCGAGGTGAAGCGCCCCAGGCAGCGCGGCCGCCCAATCGAGCGCCGCGAAGGCGAGGTCGCGGCTCCAGCCGGCGCCATGTCCGCGGGCCAGTTGCCAGCAGCCCCGGATGACGCCGGAGCGGGGCGGGCGCCAGCGCCGGCTCACGGATCCCGGCGCAGACGGGTCGCGTCGAGCGGCACCCTCGTCACCTCGCCGTGGCGGAACGTCGTTACACCCGTCCGGACGATGCGGAAGCGGGCTCCACAGTGGGGGTCCGGGCAGGCGACTTCGGCGTCGGTCGTCATCCAGTCGTTGGGATCGGTCATCCTCTGCTTCGCAGGCAACAGCGGCAGGAGAGCCGCCAGCGGGTAGATCGGAAAGCTCTGGCCGGCGGGAAGCGTGAGCTCCTCTCCCCTGAGTTCGAAAAAGTCCCCCGGGCGGTGACTGCACACCATCTCCTTCCGACCGGCAACGACCTCGACACGCAGGTCATACAGTTCGAAGGCGTCGGAATCGCTCATCTGCTTCACCCTGGCGGTTGGGTGCTCTGACGGCGGCCCGCGAGGCGCCCGTACGCCGGCCAGCGGCGGGCGGGCGGGGCTCTCGACTGGACCATCCGGCTCCAACCACCGATCATAAGCAATCCGGTCAAAGGCCGCGCAACCCCTGCCGACACGCCGACATTGTTCTTCAAAGACCTTTCGCACCCGCCGACACCTCCCGATCCGGCCCCCGCCCCGTCGCTCACCTTTCACCTCGGCATTGCGGGCGCTCTGCTCCCGGTGTTCGTTTTCGCCGCGGGCGCGGCCTGGCTCGGCTTTTCGGGCGCACCGGACGAGCGCGGACTGTGGCCCGTCCTGATCGCGGCGCTGGGTGCCGGGCTGCTGCTGGCCAGGCGTCCCGCGGACTACGGCACCGCGGCCGTCCGCGGGATGGCGCGGCCGATCGTCATGCTCATGGTCATGGCGTGGCTGCTGGCAGGGATTTTCTCGGTGCTGCTGCGCGAGTCGGGTCTCGTGGATGCGCTCGTGTGGGGTGGAAGCGAACTGGGCCTGCGCGGCGGAGGCTTCGTGCTCCTGGCCTTCCTGATCGCGGTCCTCTTCTCGACCGTGACGGGGACCAGCCTCGGCACGATCCTGATCTGCGCCCCCCTGCTCTACCCGGCCGCCGGAACCCTTGGGGCGAAGCCGGCAGCGCTGATCGGGGCGATCCTGGCGGGCGCGACCTTCGGCGACAACGTCTCACCCGTCTCGGACACGACGATCGCGTCGGCGAGCAGCCAGAGGGCGCCGATGGGAGGCGTCGTGAGGTCGCGGCTTCGCTACGCGGTTCCGGCGGCGGTGGTCGCGGGGGTGGTGCTGCTGCTGTTCGGGGGGGCGGAGGCGGCACCCGAAGCCCCTGCGGCCGCTGCGGGTGCGCCGGTGCAGATCGGCGGTCCGGGCGGAGCCGAGGGGTCCGCGACCGCCTTTGCGATGCTTCTCGCGCCGCTGGCCACCTTCGTCGTGCTGTGGAGGGGCAAGGGGCTGGTGGAAAGCCTCTTCACCGGCGTTGCGACGGCCATTGTCGTGGCGCTGGTGCTGGGCCTCGTGTCCGCGGGCGATCTGATTCATATCGACGCCGCCGAGTTCCGCGCCGAGGGCCTGATTCTCGATGGGATGGAGGGAGCGGTGGGCATCGTGGTCTTCACGATCCTCCTGATGGGAATCGTGGGTGCCGTGCAGGAGGCGGGGGTTCTGGACCGCGTCGTGCAGGGGTGGAAGCCGGAAAAGGACGCACTTCGCCGGACCGAAATGCGCATCTTCGGAGTTACGAGCCTGGCGGTGATCGTCACCACCCACTCGGTCATGGCCATCCTCGCGGTGGGCGACCTGGTCCGCCGCGCCGGCCGCTCCGCGGGCATCGGGCGCTTCAGGCGCGCCAACATCCTGGACATGACCGTCTGCACCTACCCCTTCCTGCTTCCCTTCTTCATCCCTACCATTCTGGCGTCTTCGGCCACCGGATCCGGCGAGGCTCACGGGGTTGGGCGGGTGTCGGCGCTGGAAGCCGGGCTCGCCAATCCGTATTCGTGGACGCTCCTGGCAATCATGCTGGCGGCGATCCTCACGGGACTCGGCCGGTCGGAGGCGGAACCGGTTCCCCAGCAGACTGAATCAGCTTCCCAGCGATGATCATCCAACCCAGAGTTCGCGGCTTCGTGTGCGTGACCACCCATCCCGTGGGATGCGAGCGCAACGTCGAGGCCCAGATCGCTCACGCCACCGCCCGTCAGCTCGCGCGTCCGCCGCGTTCGGTCCTCGTGCTCGGCTCCTCGACCAGCTACGGGCTGGGTAGTCGGATCGCGCTGGCCTTCGGGGGCCGGGCGGCAACGCTCGGGGTCTTCTTCGACCGGCCGCCCCGGGGCAGGCGTTCGGGTACCGCGGGATGGTACAATACGGCCGCTTTCGAGGCCAGGGCGGCCGTTGAGGGCCTCCCATCGGCCTCCTACAACGGCGATGCGTTCTCCCACGAGACGAAGGAGCGTGTCGTGGCCGCTCTGAAGCGGGACTTCCCGCCGGTGGACTGCGTAGTCAATTCGCTGGCGGCGCCCCGGCGGACCCATCCCGACACGGGAGAGACCTTCACTTCAGTGCTGAAGCCGATCGGTTCGCCATACCGCTCGAAGACGCTGAACACCGACCGGGCCGAGGTGGCCGACATCGAACTGGAGCCGGCCACACAACAGGAGGTCGACGCCACGGTGGCGGTGATGGGAGGCGAGGACTGGGCCATGTGGATGGAGGCGCTCGCGCGCGGGGGGGTGCTCGCGCCCGGATGCCGCACCTTCGCCTACAGCTACATCGGTCCCGAGCTGACCTGGCCCATCTACCGCGACGGCGCCATCGGAGAGGCCAAGGCGGACCTCCACCGCACCGCGCGGCGGCTGGACGCGGAACTGTCCCGCTCCGGGGGCGGCGCCCACATCGCGATTCTCAAGGCGGTGGTCACGCAGGCAAGTTCCGCGATTCCCGTGGTGCCGCTCTACATGTCCATTCTCTTCCGTGTCATGAAGGAGAAGGGCGACCACGAGGGGCCGATGGAGCAGGCGCAGCGGCTCTACGGCACCGGGGTATACGGCCCAGGCGGGGTTCGGGCCGACGACCAGGGGTTCATCCGCATGGACGATCTGGAGATGAAGCCGGAGACGCAGGCTGCCGTGGCACGCGCCTGGGAGTCGGTGTCGACCGAGACGCTGCGCTCGGTCACCGACTTCGACGGCTACCGCACCGAATTCCTCCGTCTTTTCGGCTTCGAGGTGCCCGGCGTGGACTACGGTGCCGACGTGGATCCAATGGTCGAGATCCCAAACCTGCTGTCCGACTGACGGGTTGGGCGCCGTGAAGCCGACTCCGTCCCAACTCGAAGAACTCGCCCGCCGCGACCCCGTGCTCGGCGCGGCGATGGCGCGGGTGGCCCCCTTTCCCGGGTTCCCGGCGGGCCCCCTGGCACGGGGGTCGCACTTTCAGGCCATTGCCCGCTCGATCACCTTCCAGCAACTGGCCGGTGCGGCGGCCAGGACGATCTACGGCCGCGTCTGCGAGCTTACGCCGGGGCCGCGGTTCCCGACCGTCGACGAATGTCTGGCACTTCCGGACACCGCCTTCCGCAACGCGGGTCTCTCGGCGGCCAAGACGCGCGCGATCAAGGACCTGGCCGGGCGCTGCACCGACGGTTCCGTACGGTTGCGCTCCGTGGCGCGAATGACCGACGCGCAGGTGGCCGAGATGCTGTCCGGCGTGTGGGGGATCGGGGAGTGGACCGCACAGATGTTCCTGATCTTCCGACTGGGCCGCCTCGACGTGATGCCCGCGGGCGACCTCGGTGTGCGCGAGGGCGTCAGACTCCTCGACGGGCTCGATGAGCGGCCCACCCCCGGGGCGGTTCTGGCGCGCGCCGAGCCTTGGCGACCACTCCGCTCGGTCGCGGCCTGGGTAATGTACCGGCTTTGCGACGAGGCGCGGGGAGGGTAGTGTGGAGCGCGCCGCAATCGTCGCCACGCGCCTGCCAACGCCGCTGGGTGAGATGGTCGCGGGGGCGACCGACGAGGGCATCTGCCTGCTGGAGTTCGCGGGGAGGGAGTCGCTCAGCGCCCGGTTGGCGCAGGTCGAAGAACGGTTGGGGGCACTGGTGTCCGGAGCGCACCGGCACACTAGGGCGCTCAAACTCGAGCTGGGCGAGTACTTTGCGGGGAACCGCAGGGAATTCTCGGTGCCGTTGGTTCTGGCGGGAACCGGATTCCAGGAGCGGGTCTGGGGCGCCCTGCAGTCGGTCCCGTACGGCGCCACGATCAGCTACGCGGAGCTTGCGCGGCAGGCGGGAGCAGGGGGAGGCGTGCGCGCGGTCGGTCGGGCCAACGGCGAAAACCGGATCGCGATCGTGGTGCCATGCCATCGGGTCATCCGGTCCGATGGCAGCCTCGGCGGCTACAGCGGGGGTCTGGGCCGCAAGCGGCGGCTCCTGGACCTGGAAGCGGGGGCCCTTCAGCCCACCCTGTTCGGCGGGCGCTAACCGGCCCGCATCACCGTGCGAGGATGTGCGGTGGCGGCCAGTCTGGCGCCCGGGAGCCCGACCAGGATTGCGCCACCGATGAAGAGGCCCGCGATCAGCAGGAAGAGCGGCGCGTCGAAGATCGCCACGGCGCGGGGGCTCAGGAATGCGATCACGGAGGTGGCCGCCCACAACCCCAGACCCGTCCCGGCCACGCCGATGCGCAATGTTTCGCGCAACACCATCCGGCGGAGCGAGCGGGGGGGCGCCCCGAGTGCCGCCCTGATCCCCAACTCGCGGAAGCGGGCCCGGATGTGCGCCCGGAGCGTACTCATCACGCCGGCCAGCACCAATAGCGCAGCGACCGCCCCTGCTGCCTGCGTGCCGCGCCCCATCCATCCTGCCGTGCCCCACACCCTGGCCAGGTCGTCGCTCGCCCGCCTGAAGTCGGTGATGCCCATGGACCCTCCCTCCGGCGCGGCGTCCAGTGCACCCCGGACGACTCGCAGGGAGTCGTCAAGTCCCGCGGACTCGGGAACGTTCACGGTCGCGACGAACTCGATCTCGGCAGGGGGATGCTCGATGGCGGAGTAGTAGACCGCGTAGCGTGACCCCGAGTCCCCCAACCCGCCCCGGGGCGTGTCGCTGACGACACCCACCACGTCGTACCATACCTCTTCGGTGCCTCCGCTCAGCATCAGCGCCCTGCCGACGGGATCGATGAAGTGCGCTTGCGCGTATGACTCGTTGATCACGACGGGGCGCCCGTATTTCAGCTCGGCGTCGCCAGGGAGGTCGAACCCGTGGCCAGCCAGAATCCGCATGCCGCGGTTCGCGAAAAAACCCGGCATGACGGCGTGTACCCGGACCCGCGTGCGGTGGATCGGGTTTGGCAGGCCGCCTGCGCTGCAGGGGCCGCAATGGTTGATCGCGATCACCGAGGGACCTCGGCCCATCCAGGCCCCCGGTGTCGCCAGGCTCTCGGCTGCCACGCCCGGCGCGTCCCTCAACGCCGCGAGCGCCGACTGGTAGAGGCCGCCCCTTGCAGCGGGATCGCTGAAGGCGCCGCTCTGCACAGCGAGCTGTCCCACCACGGTTTGCCCCGCCCCGGCATGCGGAGGGGCCGGCTCCGCCCGCGGTGAATCGGAGGGAAGGCGGCCGGCCGACACAATCATGAGCCCCGAGCTCGCCAGAATCATGACCGCGATCGCGAGCTGGGAAGTGACGAGGAGGACACGATTGAACTGCTGCGGCCGGGGGTCGGTGTACTGACGCTGGTCCGCTTCCCGCAAGAGCGACCTCCCCGGATGGTACAGCCTGCGAACCGGGGCGACGCCAGTGACGTAGACGAGGAGCACAATGATCGACAGTGCGAGCAGGGGCGCCCACGCGGCGGGCGGGCGGAATGCCGTGCCCGGTGGGGCCGAGCGAACCAGCCATGCGATCGCCCCGGCACACGCCAGTCCGCCCGCGGCAGCGGAGATCAGGAGCCGCCGCCACCAGAGCTGCCTTGCCGCCCTCACCAGCCAGCGCGGAGGTGCACCGAGCATGACCTCGATCACCCGCCTGCCTTTCGCCGCAAGGTTCTCCGAGCCGATGACTCCGAGAAGTGCGACCAGGACGGCCAGCGACGTGAGCAGGAGCAATGCCAACGACGTCAGCGCGAGACGGTCGAGGTCGGCGAGCTCCAGCGTTGCCGCGGGGACGGACGGCGAGGGGAGCCCGGCGACCTCGACGGTGGGGGTTGCCGCGGTCTCGATGACGTGAAAGGGGCCCTGCCCTCCGCGGATGAGGAGAGCCGCAGTCAGCATCAGGGCGATGAGCGCACCACAGTTGACGATCGCGATCCGGGACAATGTCATGACGGGTCCGCTGGATTAGTTTACGGGCATGCATAAGGTACCTCTCCTCGACCTGACCGCACAGTATGCGGCCCTCAAGGACGAACTCGACAGCGCAGTCGCACGGGTCGTAAACTCCCAGCGCTTCGTTCTCGGCCCGGAGGTCGAGGCCTGCGAGGAAGCGGTGGCCGGCTACGTGGGCTCCCGCTACGGAATCGGCGTTTCGTCCGGCACCGATGCGCTCCTGCTGGCGCTCATGGCGGAGGAGGTCGGTCCGGGAGACGAGGTCATCACCACGCCGTTCTCCTTCTTCGCGACCGCCGGCGTGATCACCCGGGTCGGTGCCACGCCGGTCTTCGTGGATGTCGACCCGGTGACGCTGAACATCGACGCCCCGCTCGTCGCCGAGCGCATCACGGAAAGAACCCGCGCGATCATCCCCGTGCACCTCTTCGGGCAGATGGCCGAGATGGCTCCGATCATGTCCGCCGCGAGGGAGCGCGGCATTGTCGTCATCGAGGACGCGGCGCAGGCGATCGGAGCCCGTCACGGGGGCGGCCGCGCCGGCTCGATCGGAGACTACGGCTGCTTTTCCTTCTTCCCCACCAAGAACCTCGGGGGTTGGGGAGATGGAGGAATGATCGTCACCAACGACCCCGCCCGCGCGGACAGGCTGCGGGCTCTCCGGGTGCACGGCGAGTCGGTCAAGTACCATCACCGGTTCGTCGGCGGCAACTTCCGGCTCGATGCTCTTCAGGCGGCGGTGCTGCAGGCCAAGTTGCGGCACCTGGACGGCTGGACCGACGCGCGGATCGCAAACGCGGCCCTCTATACCCACCTCCTGGAAGGGGTCGCCCGGCGCCGCCGCGGGCGGCTGCAGCTTCCCGGGGTCGTCACGGAGCGCCACGTCTTCAATCAGTACGTCATCCAGATCGAGGACCGCGACCGCGTCCGTGGGGCGCTGGAAGCCGGCGGCGTCGGCACCGCGATCTACTATCCCCTTCCGCTGCATCTCCAGGAGTGCTACCAGGGGCTCGGGTACCGCAACGGCGACCTTCCCGAGAGCGAGCGCGCCGCCGGCCGTGTCCTGGCCCTCCCCGTCTTCCCCGAGCTCAACGAAGGACAGATCCGCCATGTGGCTTCGATGATCGAGCGGCTCGTATCGGCTTGACTTTGCTGCCGCCGACGCCCAGATCATCAGAACACCGCACGCCAGTGTCCCGGGTGCGCGACCGGCAGCCAGGGGGAGAGGCAGTGGAAGGCAAGCGTGGCAAACAGCTTATCGTTGTGGGGGACCGGGTGCTGATCGAGCCCGAAGAGGGCGAGGGCCGGAGCAAGGTGGGCCTCTACCTCCCGGCGAGCGCCGTGGACAAGCAGTCCGTGCAGGGCGGCCGGGTGCTGGCCACGGGTCCCGGGACACCGATCGGCGCGCCCACCGAACTCGACGAAGAGCCCTGGAAGATCGGATCGGGGGAGGCGCGCTACCTGCCGGTCCAGGCCCAGGTCGGCGACTTCGCGATCTTCTTCCGCAAGGCTGCGGTGGAGATCAGCTTCGAGGGCAAGGACTACCTGGTGGTTCCCCAGGCGGCCATTCTCACCCTGGTGAGGGAAGCCGACCCCATGCAGAAGCCGCTCTTCTAGCAATCCCGGCGGCCGACCATGCGCGAAGGCTGGAGCAGTCGTGCAGGATTCGTCCTGACCACAGCCGGCTTCTCGGTCGGTCTCGGCAATATCTGGCGGTTCCCCTACCTGACCGGAGAAAACGGCGGGGGAGCGTTTCTCGTTGTGTATGTGGCCATCGCGGTCGCGATCGGGATTCCACTGATGACGGCGGAACTCGGTCTGGGTCGCGCGTCACGGCTCACACCGATCGCCGGCATGGCCCGCCTGACCGGCTCTCCGAAGAGCCCCTGGAACCTGATCGGGTGGATCGGCACCGCGGCCGCCGTGTTGATCACGAGCTACTATGTGATGCTGATCGCGTGGCTTGCGGCCTACTTCGTCGTATTCGTCGGCACCGGTGGCCTTGGCGGAACACCGTCCGAGACCCGGGCGGCCTTTGAAGCGTTCACCAGCACGCCGGGCCCGGTGCTCGGATACGCGGCACTGATCGTGGTCCTCATGGCGCTGGTCGTCAGCCGGGGCGTGGCCAGGGGAATCGAGCGCTACGCAAAGGTGCTGATGCCCCTCCTGGTCGTGCTGCTCGGTGCGCTTGCGGTGCGCGCGATCACCCTGCCCGGTGCGGGAGCCGGCGTGGTGTGGTATCTGACGCCCGACCTGTCGGCGCTCACCGGCTCTTCGGTGCTGGCCGCGCTCGGGCAGGCATTCTTTTCCATCGGGATCGGAATGGCAACCGCATTCGGGCTGGGCAGCTATCTTGATGCCGAGGGCAGTGACGTGCCGGGCAACGCGGCGATGGTGGTAGCCTTCGACACCGGGGTCGCGGTGATCGCGGGGTTCGTTCTCTTCCCGGCTCTCTTCGCCTTCGGCATGGACCCCGATCAGGGAGTCGGCCTGCTCTTTGTCACAATGACCGCGCTATTCGAGCAGATGCCCGGTGGAGACATGTTCGGGGCCGCGTTCTTCTTCCTCCTGCTCGTGGCTGGATTCACCTCCCAGGTAGCGGTCTTCGAGATCCTGGTGGCTTCCGCAGGCGATTCGCTACGCATGCGGCGCTCCCGCGCGGTCGTCCTCTGCGCGGTGGGTTCCTTCGTCATTTGCGTGCCTGTAATCCTCTCCCAGGGGCCGTGGTCACATGTCGAGTTGCTCGGGATGGACCTGTTCGATTTCGTCAACCGCATCTCCGGCGACTACATGATCGCGGTCGCGGGGCTCCTCATCTCGCTGTTCGTGGTTTCCCAGTGGGGTTGGTCCCGCTTCCGGGACGAGGCCAACCGCGGCGCGGGCCGCTTTCAGGTCAGCGCCCTGTGGCGTCCGTTCGTGCGCTTCATCATTCCAGTCGCCGTCGCCATCGTTCTGATGGGCGGCTTCGGTCTGGGCGCGGGCCAGCCGGCCCTGTTCCTCGGCTGCGCGGCAGCTCTGATCCTTGTCTATGCCCTCTTCCTTCGACGGTTTCCCGACTAGCCCGTGGATAATCCCCGCGAAGTACCGAGGGCGGTTCTCCTCCTCGACGGCGGCCTCGCCAGCGAGCTCGAGCGCGCCGGGCACGACCTGAACGACCCTCTCTGGTCGGCCCGGATCCTGATCGACGATCCCGGCGCGATCACTTCCGTGCACCGGGCGTTCCTGGAAGCCGGGGCCGACTGCATCACGACTGCCACCTATCAGGCGACCTTCGAGGGTATGGCGGCACGGGGCATCGCCGCACCTGACGCGGAGCGGATCCTCGGCGGGGCGGTAGATCTCGCCATCCGGGCCCGTGACCGGTTTGGCGTGGGCGGCACCCGCCCACTCCCCCTCGTCGCGGCCAGTGTCGGGCCCTACGGGGCGTTCCTCGCCGACGGGTCGGAGTACCGGGGAGACTACGGGATCGGTCCCGTGGCGCTCACCGATTTCCATCGGCGACGCTGGCAGCTGCTTGCCGGAACGGCGGCCGAGGTGATGCTCTGTGAGACCCTGCCTGCTCTCGAAGAGGCCCGCGTGCTCGCCGCGCTGGCCCGCGAGAGCGTCCCCAAGCCGGTCTGGTTCAGCTTTACCTGCCGGGACGACGCTCGCATCAGCGATGGCACGCCGATCACCGAGGTGGCCGCATGGGCAGAGGAATGCCGAGAGGCAGCAGCCGTCGGAGTGAATTGCACCGCCCCCAACCTGCTTCCGACCCTGATCGCGAAGCTGGCATCCGTGACCTCGAAGCCGATCCTCGCGTATCCCAACGGAGGCGGTTACTGGGACGCGGTGGCCAAGCGCTGGGACCGCGCGGAGAGGTCGGCGGACTGGGGCAGGGAGTGCCGGAACTGGGTCGCTGCGGGGGCGGCAGCCGTGGGGGGATGTTGTCGCGTGGGACCGGACGTCATCTCCACGATGCGCGTCGAAATCGATCGGTCCGGGTGATTCGGCCGCCGAAACCGCGCGTTGACCTGCCGGTGCCGGACCGGAGCGCAGCCGCCCCCCGGTCAAACCACCGGCTTCCGCTCAGCTTCAGAAAGCCTTAGCTTCCTCCGCCACGGGACGTGGCGCAGTCCGGTAGCGCACCTGAATGGGGTTCAGGGGGTCGCCGGTTCGAATCCGGCCGTCCCGATTATCCAGCAGTCCGGGGATGGTCCGAGGGCGTTGAAGCGCCGGGCCGACATGTGGTTGAAGTTTCGCATCTTGTTGCAGTGGTTGTGGTTGCATGTTCGACAGCCCGATTTCCCGCTGAATGATTCCCGCCGGTCTCGACTTCAGCCGCGAGCCCGGCGGCGGTCTTCCAGAGCCTTCCGAAGCTGTCCTTCGTCGGCTCTCTGATAGCACCGGAGCACCGTCTTGGCCGTCTTCCAGCCGCCGAGTTGGCAGAGCACCTTCAACGGCTGGTCCATCAGGTCGGAGGCGAACTTGCGCCGCAGCGAGTGCCAGCCCCTGCCGGGCTTCGGCTCCAGTCCCGCGAGCCTCTCGGCCCGGTCCCACCATCCCTGCGCCAACGCGGCTCCCATGCAGGCCGACGGATCCCGGGGCGCGGGCAGCACCGGCGCATCTCCAGCGAAGGGCATGGCACTCCGCACTTCCCTCAAAGCCGCGAGGGCATCGTCGGTGACCGGCGTGACGTGCTCGTAGCCGGTCTTGTCGTGTTCGGCGCGCCAGACGATGGCTCCGCCCTCGAAATCGATGTCCTGCCACCGAAGCTGGCGGATGGCACCTACCCGATGGCCCGTTTCGTGCGCGAGCACCAGCGCCACATGGAACCGCCAGTCCACCCGCCGCGACACCTTCAGAAGCGCCCCGTACTCCTCTTCTTGGAGCACCACCCGGTTCGGGTTCTTCTCGCTCGGCGTTCTGAGCCCCCTGAGCGGATTCCGGTCGAGCAGCAACCGGCCCCGCTCGTCGCGGGACTTCGTCGCCCAGTTAAGGACGGCGATCAGGAACTTCAGGTCGTACTCGACGGTCCGATCCGCCACCGGCCTGCCACTCGGTCCGATCCTACCCGCGCGGCGCTCCCGGATGAATCGGTCCCAATCCCTCTGAGACAGGGTCGCCGGGTCGCGGTTCGGTCCGAAGAGGTCGAGGAACATCCGCATCGACGTTCGGTCGTGCTGCCGCGTGTGAGCGCCCTTCGCGGGCGTCACCTCCTGACCGTAGATGTCAAAGAGCCGCTCCAAGGTGAGTGGCTCGGGCTTGGCCTCCGCGTCGCCCCCGATCTCGGGGCCAGCGAATCCGGCGGCGAATTCGTCCGCCTGCCGCTTCGCGCGCCGCCAGTCACGGTGCTTGAGGGACCGGGTGAGCCTTCGCCCGTTCTCTCGC
>JAJDXM010000081.1 GCA_022823225.1 Gemmatimonadota bacterium | reverse complement strand
ACTGTCATGTCTACATTACCAAATGTCATGTTTTATTTACATTTGGGTCCTTGAGGCTCCGCTATGCGTTGCTCCTCGGGCAAATAGCTCTGCTATTCGCCCTTCGTCGCGCCTTGCCAGCCCGGCGCCTCGGCACTCTCGTTAGCACGCGAACTTCCGGGACGGGACACCAGGTGTCGTCTTACCCGAAAGGCAATCGCCTCTTTTCTTCCCGCAGCGGCCTCACCGCATCCGGAAGTCCACCACGAGCGGCAGATGATCCGAGTGCCCGGTGTCTGAGCGCCGGAGCCCCAGGTCGCCCAGCGCCTCCCCGGTCAGGTCGGCGGCGTCGAAGACGAACGCCCGCTGCGCCCGCTGCGCCGCACCTCGATAGAGTACAAAATCCAACCTGCCCGGCGAAAAGGGGTCGTTGCCCCATGTGCTGCGCCAAGTCGCAAGTGAACGGTCGCGCAGACGTTCCGGGCGGGCAACCGCCAGGTCGCCGCCGTCGATTCCAAGGCCGCGGCGCAGTTCCTCCAGAGGGCGCGCAGACCCCACCAGATTGAGGTCGCCGCCGATGACGAGGCCGGCGCCGGGTCGCTCGGCAAGCGCAGCCGCAACCGCGCGGTTGAGCGTCCGTGCCTGAAGCTCGCGCAGCCGGTCTCGAGGAGACCCGTCGTACCCCGCGCTTTGCAGATCGACAGGGACGAACAGGATATCGCGCCCATCGACCGTCACCCAGGCCCCCGTGGCCGAGAGGCCGCCCTCTTCCTCGGCGATCGCCAACTCCGCTGGCGGGGCCATCCCGGGCGACTCGGACTCGTCCCCCACCTCACCCAGCCACCCCTCCAGCGCGCCCGGCGCGTGGTCGATGCGGCTCAGACCGGCCTCCCCACGCAGGTCGAGTCCCCGCGCCCCGACGACCGTACGCTGGCGGCCACCGCCCGACGCCAGCCACCAGCTCCACGCGACCGGCGCCTCGGCCCCGCGTTGCCCCGCCGGCGCCCCTCCGCCCCGACGCGCACCCTGGACCGGCGCCCGCAACCGAATCCCCGCCCCGAACCGCACCAGTTCCGCCATCGTCACGTCGGCGTGGACCTCGTCGAGCAGGACCACATCGGCCCCGAGGCCCGCAAGCACGCGCTCAAACGCCCGCCGGTTCTCGCGGAAGCTGTGATCCGACACGTTCCACACCACGACCCGTTGCGTGCCCCGTGCCTTCGCCACGTTGTCGGCACCCAGAAGAGGCGGTTCCCCACCCGGCGCGGTGGCAAGCGCGTGCCTGAAGAGCGCTGTTTCGTCAACCACGTCGCCACCGCGCAGAAAGCGCAGCCGCCCAACCACCAGGCTGTCCGTCGCGATGGCCACCGAGGGCCCGGCGGGATCCCCCGGATTCGTTTCGGCGTCGGTGTCGCCCCCGACTTCCCGGCGCACCGGATCCGGCACCCCCCTCCTCACCCGCACCTCGAACCGGTCCGACGAATGCGTCGGCGACACCAGCAGCCCCGCTGCGGCAGGTCCCTCCACCTCGCCGAGACCACCTGCGGCGACGCGCCGAATCCCCACCCCTGCTCCATGCCGGTCACCCTCCAAACCGGCATCCCGGGACAGCACGATGACCAGATCGGCGCCGTCCACGCCGCCGTACGGACCCCCCGTGCCCGCGTCCCCGTCCGTGTCGAGAACCACTTCCACGGAGCCCGCCATGCCCTGCGCGGTGACCGTGCGGCCCAGGTCGATCAGGAGGTGGAGGAAGCGCGGGTCGTCCCGCAGCAGAACCGGGCCCAGATCGACCGGCGAACCGCGCGGCACGTCCCCGATGCGGTCGTTCACCCCGGGGGCGACGCCCTCCCACTCATCGAAGACGCCGTCGGTCCATACCGGGTCGGCGGAGGACCATCCGTCGGCGAGGGTGCACCCGGCCAGCAGCAACGGGACGACGAGCACCCGGTGAAGCAGCGAGCGCCCGACAGCCCTCATCAAGACCGATACCTCCCGGAACTACCTCCCCCGTCCCCAATCACCGCGCCCGCCACCCCGCCCGCCCCTCGCGAACTGCGTGCCGAGACGGTAGTTGATCTGAAGCATGAAGTACCGGCCCAGCGACTCTGTACGCGACTCCTGGATGAAGTTGGAGTTGTTGCTGATGTTGATACCGGTGTTCTGATTCAGGAGATCCCGGGCGCGCAGTTCAATCTCGACGCGGTTGTCGAGCAGCCTGCGGAGGATCGACGCGTCCCAGCGGGCTACGTTCTGCACCTCGCCGAACTGCGTCGAGCCATAGAGGTCGTTGTCATAGACCTGGTACCTCAGTTCCGACTCGATCGTCCACGCGCTTGTCGGATAGATCGTCGCGTCCAGCGAGTACGTGCTGTTGAGGTAGTCGCGATTGAGGTCCTCGTTGAGCGAGTACCGGGCATTGTTGAAGTTGAACGAACTCCGCGCCCTCAGTTCGACCCGATCCCGGTTCCTGTTCTCGATCGTGAAATTCACCGTGTTTCGAATGGACTGGTTGTCGTTCGCGATCAGGTTGATCAGTTCGGTTCCCTCCGAATACGAGACCCGATACTCCAGGTCCACCTCCACGCCAAGGCGCCGGATCGGGGTTCCGTAGGTGGCGCCAAGGTTGGCGGACCAGGACGCGTCCGTATTGATCGGCGACCGGGTCTGCACTCCCCGCTCGTCGTAGAAGCGCGACTGGGCGATCGTGTTGTGGGTGTACGTGTAGTTGCTGTACATGAAGAGGTTTCTGAAGCTGAACTGGTCGAAGAACCTGTACTCCCCCCGCAGCCTGTGCGTGTACTCGGGCACCAGGTCGGGATTGCCGGCGTAGATGTTCAGCGGGTTCGTGTTGTTCACGAACGGCTGCAGCTGCGTCAACGATGGTTCATCGGTCGAGGTATTGTACTCGAAGTTCAGGTTGTGGGACTCCTTCAGTTCGATCCGGAAGTCCAGGTTCGGCAGGACGTGGGTGTACGCGTTCGCGATCCTCTCGTCGCGACCCTTGATGAGCCCGTCGAGGTTGGAGCGCCTCACCTGCACCCCGGTCACCAGGCGGTAGCGGTCGTTGTTGCGGTTGAAGCGGGTGCCGGCGTTGTAGTACGTGTAGGCGCGCTCGAATCCGTTGCTCCTGGGCTCGTTGAGGTGCCGGACGCCATCCACGATGTCATACACCGGGTTGTCCCTGTCTTCGCCGGTGGTGCTCGCCCGGCCGTAGAGCTCCAGGATGCGTCCCTGTCCCAGAGGCTGGGTCAGCGAGAGACGCGCACTGTTGGTCCAGTTCCGCCGCTCGTCTACCTGTTCCTCGAAGGTGTATTCCGTTTCGTCCAGTCCGCCGGAACCGCCACGGCCGCGGCTGAGTCCGGTGACCTCCGATGTGAGTTCCGCGAGCTCTTCGTTGTCCGAGATTCGGGACTGGAGCTCGGCCACCATCGAACGGCCGGAAGTGCCCAGCCGCTTGCGCCAGGTCAGCCGCGCGTCCCCGCTCAGGTCGTCCCCGTTGGTCAGGTAGTTCGTGATCGCCGAGTTGAGCATTCCGCCATCGGCGTTGAGGGTTTCCTGATTCGTGAACTGGGTCTGGTCCGAATTCCGGAAGTTCCCGTTGGCCCGCAGGCGCAACTGGTTGCCCTCCGCAAGCTCGATCTGACCATTGAGGTTGAGCCGGTGACTCTGGTTGCCGGACTCCGAGCTGCTGCTGCGATCGACCAGTGACGCAAGGTTGGAGCTGAAGAGCGACTGCTGGTGAACCGTGCTGTTCCGCTCGTTGTCGGATTCGTTGAAGAAGTAGCTGGAACGCAGCCAGTTGTCGTCACCGAAGTCGTTGCTGGCATTGACGCCGACGCTCATGGCCTCGGTAAAACCCCCGCCCCCGCCACCACCGCCACGACCGCCTCTGCCCTGGTTCACGTTGTCCGCATTCAGAATCAGCGCGTACTGTCCCGATGGCGAGAAGCGGTTGAGGTTCAGGGCGCCGTTGTAGCGCGCATCGTTCGCGGCCGATCCGCCCAACTGCGCCCGGTTGTCGATGTCGCTTCCAAGCGCCCCGTTGGTGTTGCCGAAGTACCCCACCTTCGCCTCCTCGCGGAGCTTGAGGTCGAGAGTGCGCTCGTCGTTGCCGTCCGCGATGCCGGTGAATTCCGCCATGTCCGACTGCTTGTCATAGACGTCGACCTGGCTGATCGCGTCCGCCGGCAGGTTGCGGGTCGCGATGGTCCCGTCGCTGCCGAAGAACTCCTTCCCGTCGACGAGGACGTTCTGCACCTCCTCGCCCTGTGCGGTGATCGAGCCGTCGTCGTTCACCTGGATCCCGGGGAGTCGGCGCAGCAGGTCCTCCACCGTGGCGTTCGGGGGCGTGTCGAAGGCCGCCGCGTTGTAGCTGAGCGTGTCGCGATTGTTGATGAACGGCACGTGTTCGATGCTCACCACCAGAGGATCGACCGCCACCGCGAGCACGTCCATCGTCACCTGGCCGGCCTCGAAGTCGGCATTGGTCACCGTGAAGTCCTGGCGGACGGTCTGGTACCCGATCAGAGTGACCTGCAGGATGTACTCGCCGACAGGCAGCTCGTTCAGGGAGAAGTTGCCGTCCCGGTTCGAGAGGGTGTACTTGACGAGCGTCGAGTCCTCTCGCATGAGCGCGACCACCATCGCGTTGGGGAGGCCCGTGCCGGACGTGTCCGCCACCGCCCCGCGCGCCTCGTACTGCTGCTGCGCGTGTGCGGGCGCGGCCATGACCGGAAAGGTCGCCGCGCAGGCGAGCACGACCAGAAGGCTGGGCCGCAGCCCCATGCCGATCGCGGTCCGGCACGCCGGCGCTGTTCCGTTCGTTGCGGCGGCATCTCGCGTCCCCATCCGAGGCTCACCAGTTGAATTCAGGTTCCAGGTCATCACTGTGCGTTCTCCCTATTGTCAGCCGGCTCCGCCGGGGCGCCTTCTTGTCCGTGCCATCTCTTCGAGCCTCTCCCTGACGAGCCGCTCGAACTCCTCGCTTGAGACCTCGTCGCCCTCGTCGGGCGGACCGATGAGTCCCTCTTCCACCTCGCCCAGCACCACCTCCGTGGCCTGGTACTGCACCTGTCCCGAGTTGACCGACAGAACGAGGATCATCCCGGGCAGTCCCCCGTAGGACGCAGGTCCCCCGGAGAACGGAATCTGTGGCGTGAACCACGCCTCGATCGTCGTCGCGCTGTCCTGCTGCGCGGTGGCCTTGATCACCATGTATCCGAGGTGCTCGGCCTGATCCGCCGTCAACTGCCATTCAAGCTCCGGCCGCTCGCGGGTTACCCGGAAGGTCCGGCCCAGGAACCGGCGGGCTTCGACCATCGTTCCGGCTTCCAGGTCCACGTACGCATCCTGCACCTCAGTCACCGCATATGGATCTGCACCCGCATCCAAACCGCCCCCGAAACCGAACCTGCCCCCGAAACCACCAAAGCCCCCCCCACGGCCACCATCCGGGCGCGGCCGGTCGAAGCCCCCACCGCCACCATTCGGGCGCGGCCGGTCGGCATCACCCCCACCTCCTCCGCGGCCACGCTCCCCCGCGCCCTGGGGCCGCTCCGGAACCTCCCGCGTCATCAGGGAGCCGGCAGGGCCGAAGTGGAGGGCCAGGGTGGTCGTGCGGGGTGGCGGGGCGGACTGTTGCCCGCCGCCAAACCCCGGTGGACCCCCCCGCTGCCCGCCACCGAAGGCCGGCATTTCGCGCTTCTCGACGTAGGTGTAGGTGATCGTGCCCTCCTGGGCAGACACGGCGGCGGGGGCCATTGGAACCGAGACGCCGACGGCGGCGAGAACGGCCAACCAGGCCCGGTGAGGTGCTCGCATGTTTCGGGGCCTCCCGGTTTCTTCTGAGGTGAGACGCTGTGCCGGGCGATTCGCTCCGGCGGCTCGTGCGCCGGCCGGTCGAATGCCCACGTTGTCTAGACACGCCAGACGCCTGGAGCGTTAAGCCGCCGGGAGAGAAAAGCCGGAAGTCCGTCGACGGAGAGATGCCCGGACCCCCGAGGGTGGAGCTGCTAGAACACCCCCCTCATGAAGCCCGCCCCCAGCCGGTACGACACGCGCAGCATGAAGAAACGGCCGAGCGCCTCGGTCCGCGATTCGCGGATGAAGTTGGAGCTGGCCGCGATGTTGACCCCCTTGTTCTGGTTGAGGAGGTCGAAGGCCTGCAGCTGGATCTCGACCCGGTTCTCCAGCATGCGCCGCATCACCGAGGCGTTCCAGCGAGCGATGTTCTCCGGCTGGCTGAAGCCGGACTGTCCCCCGATCCCGCCATAGAGGTCCCGGTCGTATACCTGGTAGCTGATGTTGGTGGAGACCCTCCAGCCCCGGGGAGCATGGAGGATGCCGCTGGCGCTATAGTTGCTGGTGAGGTAGTCCCGATTCAGCTCTTCGTTCAGCGAGTACCGCGCGCTGTTGAAATTGAAGGTGGCCTGTCCCCGCACCTCGAAGCGGTCCTTGACCCGGTTGTCCAGCCGGAGGCTGACGGTGTTGCGGACGTTCGTGTTGTCGTTCGCGACCAGGTTCACCAGCTCGGTGCCCTCGGAATAGGTCACCCGGTAGTCCAGGTTCATGTTCAACCCGAGCCGTCGCAGCGGCGTCCCGAAGGTCGCCCCGACGTTGCCCGACCACGACCCCTCGGTGTTGATCGGAGACCGGGTCTGGATGCCCCGCTCGTCGAAGAACCGGGACTGGGCAATCGTGTTGTCCGAGTACGTCAGGCCGGCGTTGGTGAAGAAATTGACGAAGCTGAACTCGTCGAAGAACCGGTACTCCGCGTTCACCCGGTGCGTGTACTCGGGCTGCAGGTCCGGGTTCCCCATGTAGATGTTCAGCGGATCCGTGTTGTTGACGAAGGTCTGAAGCTGGTTCAGCGACGGCTCCCGGCTGGAGGTGCCGTACCGTGCATTGAAGTTGTGCCCCTCCTTGATCTCGAGCTTGACGTTCACGTCCGCGAGCAGGTGGGTGTATCCGTTCGCGATCCGCTCGTCGCGTCCCTGGATGATCCCGTCGAGGTTCGACCGCTGAACGCGCAGGCCGGTCATGAACCAGTGCCGCTCGTTGCCGCGGTTGAACCGGGCGCCGCCGAGATAGTAGGTGTAGGTGCGTTCGAATCCGGTGCTGCGGGTCGCGTTGAACACGCGCGCGCCGCCGATCAGGTCATGGACGGGATTGTCCCGGTCTTCCAGCGTGGAGTTCCTCTGCCCGAAGACCTCGAGGCTGCGGCCCTCGCCCATCGGCTGCGTCAGCGAAAACCGGGCGCGGCTGTTCCAGTTCCGCCCCACGCGCCCCTGTTCCTGGAGGGTCTCCAACGTTTCGGGACCTCCTCCGGGGCCGCGACGGATCCCGGTCACCTCGGACGAGAGCTCGGTGAGGTGGTCGTAGTCGGAGAGCCCGCTCTGGAGTTCGGCGACCACCGACCGGCCGTTCTCGTTCAGCCGCTTCCGCCAGGTCAGCTGGAGGTTGCCGCCGAGATCCTCTCCGTCAACGCGGTTGTCGGTGACCGCCGAGTTGAGCATTCCGAGGTCCGCACTGCGCGTCTCCTGCCTGGTCAACGACGCCGACGCCGAGGACGAGAGGTTCGCGTTCAGCCGCACTCGGAGCTGATGCCCCGGCGAGAATGCGATCTGTCCGTTGAGGTTCAGCGAGTGGCTCCGGCGGTCCGAGTCCCGGCTCGCCGATTCGTCCACCAGCGATGCGATATCCGAGCCGAAGAGGGCCTGCTGCCGCGAGGTGCTGTTGTTGAGGTTGTCCTGCTGGCCGTAGGAATAGCTGGAGCGCAGCCAGTTCCTGTTGCCGAACTCGTGGCTGGCGTTGGCTGCCACGCTCGCCGAACTGGAAAAACCGCCTCCACCGCCTCCACCCAGGAGCCCCCCCAGACCGCCAAGGCCGCCCATCACCATCATGACGCCGGGGGACTCGACCATGATGTTGGCGACGCCCGTGGAGAACCCGAGCTGGTTGGTGTTGTTCGCCGTCGCAACCACCGCGTACTGTCCGGTCGGCGAGAAGCGGTTGACATTGAACGAGCCGGCGTAGCGCCTGTCGCTTCCCGCCGAGCCCCCGAGCCGCACATTGTCGTTTGCGTCCGTCCCGAATCCGCCGGCGGCCTGTCCGAAGTACCCCACCCTGGCCTCTTCCCTGAGCCGAAGGTCCAGGGTACGCTCCTCCTGGCCATCGGGAATGCCCGTGAACTCCGCCATGTCGGACTGCTTGTCGTAGACATCGACCTGTCTGACGGCAGCCGCGGGCAGGTTGCGCGTGGCGATCGTAGGGTCTTTGCCGAAGAACTCCTTGCCGTCGACGAGGACGTTGCGAACGTCCTCGCCCTGGGCCTTGATCGAGCCGTCCTCGGCGACCTCGATCCCCGGAAGCCGGCGCAGCAGGTCCTCGACGCTCGCGTTGGGAGGCGTCTCGAAGGCCGCGACGTTGTAGCTGAGCGTGTCGCGGCGGTTGATGAACGGGACATGCTCGACGCTGATCACAAGCGAATCCACCGGGACCGCCAGCACGGACATCGTCACTTCGCCCGCGTCGAAATCCGCGTCGGTCACGTCGAAGTCGCGGCGCACGGCTCCGTAGCCGATCAGGGTGACCTGCAGGATGTACTCGCCCGCGGGCAGGTCGTCGATGGCGAAGTGCCCGTCCCGGTTGGTGAGCGAGTACTTCACCAGCACCGAGTCCTCCCGCGAAAGCGCGACCACCATCGCGTTCGCAAGCCCGCCGCCGGCAGAGTCGGCGACGGTTCCGCGCACTTCGTACTCCTCCCCCGTCGCCCGTTCCTGTGCCGCCCCGGCGGCCGGCATCGCCGCCAGAACCGCTGCCGCCAGCACCGGCGCCCACGTGAGCCCCGCCAGCATTCCGGCCGGGAAACTTCTGCAGCGCGTCGGCGCGCGTTCGGTACAAGCGGTCACAGTCCCTCCTCCTCCATGCCGATTCCCGGTTTGCGACCTGCCTATCGGCCGATCCTGTTTATCCGGAACCTGCTGGTTCTCATGATCTCTTCCATCTTGTCCGCGACGATCTTGTCGAATTCCTCGCGAGACACTTCCCTGCCCTCGTCCGGCACGGCGATCAGTCCCGCCTCCAGCTCCTCAAGCGCGACTTCCGTGGCCTGGTACTGGGTCTTTCCGTCGTCGAGAGAAAGCAGCAGGATCATCCCGGGCAGTCCGCCGTAGGAAGCCGGCCCGCCCTGGATCGGGATCTGCGGCGTAAACCACGCCTCCACCTGCGTGCTGTCCTGCTCCGCGGTGGCCTTCATCACCGGGTAGCCGAGGTGCATCGCCTGTTCGGTGGTCATGCGCCAATCCAGCGACTTCCTTTCGTCCAGGACTCGGAAGGTGCGGCCCAGGAACTCCCGGGTCTCGATCCGCGTCCCGTCCTCGTAGCTTTCGTACGAGTTCAGCAGGGCGCTGGGATCGCCTCTTGCGGCCCCGGGCGGTCCCGTCACGCTCACCATCATGTTCATTCCGGCCATCATCTCGGCCATGGCCGAAGCCGGAATGTCCATGAAGGGCATCTCGGAGGCCACCGAGCTTCCGGTCACCACCACGGTCTTCTTGTCCGCACCAGCCGGTCCGGACTCGTCCTCGGCCTGCGTCATCAGGGAGCCGGAGGGGCTGAAGTGGAGAACCATCGTGTTTGTCAGAGCCGACGGTATCTGAGCCTTCAGTTCGGCCATCCCGGGCGGCAGCTCGAGGTCGAGCTTGATGGAATGGGTGTAGGTGATCGTCCCCTGCTGGGCCTCCAGCGCGACGGGCGCCGCCAGCGCGGCAAGGGCCAGCGCTGCCGCTAGCCGCCGGGGAACTCGGTGGTCGACTCGGTCGGTTCGACGAAACATGCGCTTTTCTCCGCTCTGTCTGGTGGAAGGCTGTCGGCGCGCGTCACCGGCTGGAAGCGCGCCCGGCCGTCCCAAAGGTGCGGCGGGCACCCCCATATTGCTACCACTACCGCCTCAATAAAGATTCATCCGGGCACCGTCAGGGTTGCCTCGCGGGACTCGGCAGGGTCCGCCCGCCGGGGGTCAGGTCCGCCTACCGCGATCTGTCACTCGGGCTGGTCGACGGAATCGTCATCGCCCTCGCCGCGCCGCCGGAGCAGGTCGCGAACCCCTACGCCCCCACGATCGGCCAGGGCGCCCAGTCCCTCCACTTGCCCCGCGTAAAGTCGGGGAACTCCACCGGCGCGCTGCCGTTGGCCACGCTGATCTCCGACAGTCCGCACACCGCGCTGAGCGCCGCCGCGTCGTAGACGTTCATGTCCAGCGGGAGCCCTTCGCGGAGGCACTTGACGAGACGGTAGTCCTCCATGAAATCCATGCCGCCGTGCCCGCCACCGATCGACTCCTCCTGCAGCGCCCGCCACAACGGGTGTTCGAACTCCTCGTAGTAGGTCCCGGCCTCTTCCCAGCGGTGCCCGGGGCTCCGGCCCTCGATGTAGACGCGGTCGGGGTAGCCCTGGAAGATCCCGCGCGTGCCCTGGACCTTGTTGATGCGGTCGTAGGGGCGGGGGAGGTTGGTGTCGTGGACCACGTAGATGGTCTTGCCGAGCGCGGTCTGGATGAGGCTGCCGTTCACGTCACCGAGCGCGAAGGTCTCGTCGCGCTTGGGGTGCCCCTCGGGGTAGTTGGCGATGGCGTATTCCTGGAGGCCGCGCGAGGGGCTGCTCATCGACACCAGGTGGGCGAACCGGTCGCCGCGGTTGATGTCCATGCAGTTGGAGACGGGGCCGAGGCCGTGCATGGGATAGAGGTTGCCGTTGCGGGTCCAGGAATGGTTGCGGCGCCAGAGGCCTTCGCCGTCGTCGGCGAACTTGATGCCGCGGAGGTCGTGGAGGTAGCCGCACTCGGCGTGCAGTATTTCGCCGAGGAGACCCTGCCGCACGAGGTTCAGGCAGAGGAGTTCGGCGCGTCCGTAGTTGACGTTCTCCATCATGGAGCAGTGGCGGCCGGTTCGCTCGGCGGTCTCGACGAGCTGCCAGCAGCCCTCCAGCGTGTACGCGGCGGGGATCTCCGTGGCCGCGTGCTTGCCGTTTTCCATGGCCGCGACACAGACGGGGACGTGCCAGCGCCAGGGGGTGGCCGTGTAGACCAGGTCGAGGTCCTCCTCGGCGCACAGGCGCTCGAAATCGGTCTCGCCGGCGGTGTAGAGGGCGGGGCGCGGGTGGCCGGCCTCCTCGATGATCGCAGCCGACCGCTCGGCGTGCTCCTCGCGGATGTCGCAGACGGCCGTGATCACGCACCCGTCGATGCGCACCAGGTTGCGGACGTGCGCCGTGCCCTGGCCGCCCACGCCTACGAACCCGATGCGCACCTGGTCGATGGGCGGGGCGGCGAAGGGGTCCTGCGGCGGGGAGCCCACGGCACGCGGGACCCGCGGGGCCGCCGCGAGTGCACCGCGGGCCGCGCCCGAGTCGCCGCATCCGTACAGGGCGGTCGCCGCGACCCCGAGGGCCCCGGCCTTGAAGAATTCTCTGCGGTCGAGTCCGCGGGGGTCCTTTGCATCCGGGGAACGGTCGCTCATTTCTCGCAACTCCTCAGGCTTCGGGGCCGGGCCCTCCTGCACGCGCGCGTCCCGCGCGATTCAGCGAGTATCGTACTTCAGCCCCGGGTGCAACGCCAACAGCGCCGCCAGTCCGGCCGCCGGAACCGACCACAGCGACGCGGCCTGCGGCCCGGTCAGGTCGGCGAGCGCGCCCGTGCCCATCACCCCCAGCGCGCCCACCGTCCAGGCGAGCCCCATCACGATCCCGGAGCTCGCGCCCGGGGCCCGCGGGAGCATCTCCTGCGCCATCACGACGATCGGGGGCAGCGTGGCCATGCCCAGAAACCCCGCCACCCCGATGGCGATCAGGCCGGGCGCGCCCCAGGGCCCCAGCCACAGCGCCAGCAGGTGGGCCGGGAGCGCCAGTGCGCAGAGAGCGAAGAGCAGATGGCGCCGGTCCATGCGATCGGCCAGGACCCCTCCGGCCACGGTGCCGAACGCCTGCGACCCCAGGTACAGGGACAGGGCGGCCGCCCCGAGGGCCTCCGAGCCGCCGGCCTCGGCCACGATGATCGGTTCCATGGTAAGAAAGACGCGCTGCACGAAGGCCATCGCCGAGCTCACGCCGAAGATGATCCCCAGTGGGCCGGCCAGTTGCCGAAGCACGGTGGTGGGCGGGGGGGCCGGGGGGACGCCCCGGATTTCGCCGCGACCGCTGGGCAGGCCGCGGAAGAAGAGCGGGGCGAGGAGGAGCGCGGGGATCATGGCGACCCACAGCCGCTCCATGCCGCCCCACGCGACCAGTCCCACCGCGACGAGGGGGCCGGCCGCATAGCCGAGCGCGCCGCCGAAGGAGAAGATCGAGTACCGGGTGCCGCCCCCCCGGCCCGCGCCGACCCGAACCGCGTAGGATGCCCCCGGCGGGTGGAAGGCGGCGCCGCCAAGTCCCCCCAGGACGAGCATCAGGAGAAGCGTCCAGTACGACGGCGCAAACCCGATCACCGACACGAACACCCCGCTGGCGACCACGCCGCCGACCGCAAAGGCGCGGCGCCCGAACCGGTCGGCGAAGTACCCGAAGAACGGCTGCGGAAGCGCCGTCGCGATCGCGAACGCCGAGCCCAGCGCCGCCGCGGCGGCGATCGTGAGGTCGAGCCCCTCCATGATGCGCGGCAGCAGCGGCGGCACGAAGGACGCGTAGGCGTCGTTGATGCCGTGCGCGAGCGCGATGATGATCGCGATGCGGATGGGGTGGGGGGCGGCGGGCGGGCTCGCCGTGGGGTCTTTCATCTATCCTCATGACTGGCTGTGGCCGCGCCGCTGGCCTCTCCCGGCGGCGAACCCTAATATCTTCGTGGATTCAAGTGCCAATCCGTACCCTGGACGTGCCGTACCGGGAGAAGATTGTGCCCCGATCGGAGGTGCAGGAAAGCCCATGACAACGCCCGAAGCCACAAATCCCGATTCCCGGACTCGCGCCGCCGTCCGCGGAATCGCCCGATCGTCCACGCCCCGGCCGCCCAAGTCTGCAGCGGCTCACGCGGCCGCGCTGCTTTCGCTCGCGGCACTGGCCGCCACGCTGCCGGGCTGCGCGCCTCAGAGCGCCGCCGGGCCGGGCTCCACGCCCGCCGTCGACCTCGCACCCCCCACCTTCACCGCCCCTGCCGGGCTTCAGGTCAATCCCCCCACCCCCGATCCCCGGGTCGGCCTGGGCGCCGGGATGTTCGACGCGGAGGAGGCGATCTGGAACCTCGAAATGCTGTCGACCACGCCTCCGCCCGAGGAGTTCGTCGGCGCCTTCAACTCCGACCTGGCCTTCACCGGCAACTACGCCATCCAGGGCAACTTCAACGGGATCCAGGTGTGGGACATCTCCGACCCGGCCAGTCCGCGGTCGGTCGTCACCTACTACTGCCCCGCTTCGCAGAGCGACGTGTCGGTGTACGGGAACCTCCTCTTCGTCTCGGGCGAGGACAACAGCGCCCGTCTGGACTGCGGCGACGAGGGCGTGTCGGAGGCGATAAGCCATGAACGGCTTCGCGGCATCCGCATCTTCGACATCTCGGATATCGCCAGTCCCCGGTACGTCGCGAACGTGCAGACCTGCCGGGGCTCGCACACGCACACCGTGCTGCGGCACCCGGGCGACGACGAGAACGTCTACATCTACGTATCCGGCTCCTCCACCGTGAGGCCCTCCGAGGAGCTCGCCGGCTGTTCGGCGCTCGCGCCGGACGAGGACCCCAATTCGTCGCTTTTCCGGATCGAGGTGATCCGCGTCCCGCTGGACGATCCGGCGGCCGCTGCGGTGGTGAACTCGCCCCGAATCTTCCAGGACCTGGTCGCGCCGCCGCGGCACGGGCCGGCGCCGGGCGACATCCGGGCCCGGGAGGAGTTCGAGGCCCGCGCCGAGGAGAGAAGGCGCGCGGCCGCCGAACAGCGCAGGGTCGCGGCTGCCGAAGCGCGTGAGCGCGGCGACCTGGTGATCGAGCAGGGCGACATCCTGATCACGATGCCGGCCGCCGAGGCCCTGGCGCGGCTCGACGGCATCGTTACCGCGCGTGGGGGCGACGGCCCGGCCACCGCCGCCGACAGTGCGGCGCTGCGCACCGAGCTCGTCGCGGAGCGGCGTGCCTCGATGCCCGCCATGATGACCCCGATGGGGGCCCGCCGCCCCGGTGCCGCCAGCGAGCCGCGCCCCGGTCCCAGCCAGTGTCACGACATCACCGTGTATCCCGCGATCGGGCTCGCCGGGGGCGCGTGCCTGGGCTACGGACTGCTCCTCGACATCACCGATCCGGCCAACCCGGTCCGCCTCCAGGCGGTGGCCGATTCCAACTTCTCGATCTGGCACTCGGCCACCTTCAGCAACGACGGTAGCAAGATCATGTTCACCGACGAGTGGGGCGGCGGCCTTGCGCCCAAGTGCCGCGTGGACGACCCCGTGGAGTGGGGGGCCAACGCGATCTTCACGATCGAGGGCGGCCGGATGGTCTTCCGGAGCTACTACAAGCTCCCGGCCGCGCAATCGGACCAGGAGAACTGCGTCGCACACAACGGTTCGCTGATCCCGATCCCCGGACGCGACATCATGATCCAGGGGTGGTACCAGGGCGGGATCTCGCTGATCGACTGGACCGACCCGAACAACCCCGTCGAGATCGCCTACCACGACCGCGGACCGCTCAACGCCGAGCGCATGCAGGCCGGCGGCAGCTGGTCGGTCTACTGGTACAACGGCCTGATCGTCAATTCCGAGATCGCCCGCGGGCTCGACATCTTCAGACTCGTTCCCAACGCGGCGCTGACGCAGAACGAGATCGACGCGGCGAACTCGGTGCGGCTGACCGAACTCAATTCGCAGGGCCAGCCGATCTTCGAATGGCCGGCCACCTTCGCGCTGGCCCGCGCCTATCTGGATCAGCTGGAGCGCTGGCATGGAATGCCGGCATCGGGCGTCGCGGCGGCGCGCCGTGCGCTGGCCGAAGCCGAAGGCGCGATGGGAGCGGCGCGGCGGAATATGCTAACTTCGTTGGCCGCCTCGCTCCGGGAGCAGGCGGAAGACGCGACCGATCCCGCAAGGGTGGGGAAACTCGCCGAGGCGGTGGAGCGTCTGGCGAACTGATGTCGAGACCAGCCGAAAAAGGAAAGGCAAGATGACACGGATCTTCGAAGAGAATGCAGCGTTCCCCTTCCGGAGCCGCCTTGCGGCGCTCCTTCCCCTCGTGGCCCTGCTGGCCACTCTGCCCGGGTGCGCGACCGGGCCGGCCCAGAGTCCGGTCGACGACCCCGCACGGACCTTCCCCGCACTCCTGCTGCAGGATGAGCCCGCGCAGTTTACGACACCGGCCGGCCTGCAGGTCAACGCGCCAACTCCGGACCCCCGTGTCGGCCTGTCACCGGGCATGTTCGATGCCGGCGAAGCGATCTGGAACATGCGCATGCTGTCGACCACGCCGCCCCGCGACGAGTTCGTCGGGGGAGTCAACTCCGATCTCGCCTTTACCGGGAAGTACGCCATCCAGGGCAACTTCAACGGGATCCAGGTGTGGGACATCTCGGATCCGGCCAATCCGGTTTCCGTGGTGAGCTACGTCTGCCCGGCCTCCCAGAGCGACGTGTCGGTGTCCGGGAACCTCCTCTTCGTATCCGGCGAGGACAACAGCGCCCGGCTCGACTGCGGCAGGCAGGGCGTGCAGGGAGCCGTCAGCCACGAGCGGATTCGGGGAATCCGCATCTTCGACATCTCGGAGATTACGAATCCCCGGTATGTCGGGAACGTGCAGACCTGCCGCGGATCGCACACCCACACTGTGCTGGAGCACCCGGGCGACGACGAGAACGTGTACATCTACGTCTCAGGATCCGCACCAGTCCGGCCCGCCGAGGAACTCCCCGGCTGCTCGGCCCTCGCTCCGGCCGAGGATCCCAATACCTCGCTGTTCCGGATCGAAGTGATCCGAGTCCCGCTGGCGGATCCCGCGTCGGCGGCAATCGTGAACTCTCCACGGATCTTCGAGGATCTGGTCGCGCCGCCGCAACACGGCGCATCCCCGGCCGACTTGAAGATGGCCGAGGAAGCCCGCGCGCAAGGGCAGTTCGTCATTGAGATCATGGGGCAGGTCCAGGTTCTGCCTCCCCAGGCCGTTACGCCTGTTATGGACAGCGTTGTCGCGGCACGAGGCGGTGAGGGGCCCCCGACCGCCGCCGACAGCGCTGGCGTTCAGGAACACTTCGACAACCTGGTCGCCGAGATAATGGCCAGTATGTCACCGGACCCCGGCGACGGCCCTGCGCCCGGCCCGAACCAGTGCCATGACATCACCGTGTACCCGGCGATCGGGCTCGCCGGCGGTGCTTGCGAGGGATACGGGCTGCTCCTCGACATCACCGACCCCGCCAGTCCGCGCCGACTCGCTGCCGTCGCCGACTCCAACTTCGCGTACTGGCACTCGGCCACGTTCAGCAACGACGGCAGCAAGATCATGTTCACGGACGAGTGGGGGGGCGGGATGGGCCCGAAGTGCCGGGCCGACGACCCGATGGAGTGGGGCGCCAACGCCATCTTCACGGTTGAGGGCGGCGAAATGGTGTTCCAGAGCTACTTCAAGATGCCGGCCGAGCAGACCGACCTTGAGAACTGCGTCGCCCACAACGGCTCGCTCATCCCGGTGCCGGGGCGCGACATCATGATCCAGGGGTGGTACCAGGGCGGCATCTCGCTGATCGACTGGACGGACCCGCAGAACCCCGTCGAGATCGGCTACCACGACCGCGGTCCGTTCATGGCCGACCAGCCGTCGATGGCCGGCAGCTGGTCCGTCTACTGGTACAACGGCGTGATCGTCAACTCGGAGATCTCGCGTGGGCTCGACATCTTCGAGCTGGTGCCGAGCAGCGCGCTGACGCAGAACGAGATCGACGCGGCCAACTCGGTTCAGCTGACCCACCTGAATTCCCAGGGCCAGCCCATCTTCGAGTGGCCCGCGACCTTCGCGCTGGCACGCGCTTATCTTGACCAGCTCGAACGCTGGCACGGGATGCAGGCCTCGCAGATCGCCGCGGCACGCAACGCGCTCGACTCGGCCGAGCAGGGGTCCGGGACGGCCCGGCGCGATACGCTGCGGGGTCTGGCCAACTCTCTGGCGGCGGTCGCCGAGGGTTCCGGGGATCCCGCCAAGGTTGCAAAGCTCGCCGACGCGGTTCAGCGCCTGGCTGACGAGGGGTAGGACAGGCCGCCCGGTCCCGCGCTCGCCCCTCCGGGACTGGCGAGCGCGGGACCGGCGCGCCTATGATATGGAGTCGGACGCTCACTCAGCACCGCGTGGGCCGGGTGTCCATCGCGGTCAAACCATGATTTGCCTATGAACAGCCGTAATCTCTTTCTCGTGATCCTGCCCGTGGCAGCGAGCGGCTGCGCGGCAGGAACGGGTTCCACACCCGCAGCCGAAGCTCCCGTACCGGCGGTCCCCGCCGCCGAAGTCGTCCCACCCACCGAACCCGTCCCTCCCGTCACCCGCCCCGACGCGGCAACCGCCGCGCGCCTCGAGGCCATCTACCGGGCCCGCGCGGACAGCGCCCTCATGCACTTCCACGAGGCCGACGTCCACTTCATGACGGGGATGATCAACCATCACGCGCAGGCGCTCGTCATGTCCGGGTTCGCGCCGGAGAACGGCGCCAGTGAGACGATTCAGACGCTCTGCGCCCGGATCATCAATGCGCAGAAGGACGAGATCAACATCATGCAGGAGTGGCTGCGCGACCGCGACCAGGAAGTCCCCGAGATCCACATCGAGGACGGCCATCTGATGATTCACGGCCCCGCGCACGCCATGCACATGCCCGGGATGCTGACCGACGAACAGCTGGACGAGCTGCGGCACGCGCGCGGGCGCGACTTCGACCGCCTCTTCCTCGAGTACATGATCATGCACCACGAGGGTGCCGTGACGATGGTCCTGGAGCTCTTCGCCACCGATGGCGCCGCCCAGGACGACTTTGTGTTCAAGCTCGCCTCCGACATCCAGGCCGATCAGGGCTCCGAGATCGACCGCATGCAGAAGATGCTGGAGGCGATGGGTGGACCAATCCACTAACCAGTCAGGAAGCGTACGATGACCACGATGTCCCCCGCGAAAGCCCGTACCCGGTTCGCACCGCGCCTGCCCGCGCTCCTCCTTCTCACGGCCGTGGCGGCCACGTTGTCCGGTTGTGCTTCGGACGCCGCAGTCAGCCGCCTAAGCGTCAACCCCCCCACGCCCGACCCGCGGGTCGGTCTCGCGCCGGGGTTCTTCGACGCCGGCGAGGCGATCTGGAACATGCGCATGCTGTCGACCACGCCGTCCGAAGAGCCGTTCGTCGGCAGCACCAACTCCGACCTCGCCTTCACCGGCAACTACGCCATTCAGGGCAACTACAACGGAATCCAGGTGTGGGACATCTCCGATCCCCGGAACCCGGCCTCGGTGATCACCTACGTCTGCCCGGCCTCGCAGAGCGACGTTTCCGTCTACAGGCACCTGCTCTTCGTCTCCGGCGAGGGACGGGGCGGGCGGCTGGACTGCGGCGACCAGGGGGTTCCGGAGGCGGTCAGCCACGAACGGCTGCGCGGCATCCGCATCTTCGACATCAGCGACATCCGGAACCCGGAGTACGTCGCGAATGTGCAGACGTGCCGGGGCTCGCACACCCACACCGTGCTCGAGCACCCCGGCGATGAGGACAATGTCTACATCTACGTCTCCGGATCGTCGTCGGTGCGGCCACCGGAGGAGCTTCCCGGATGCTCGGGGCTGTCCCCCGACGAAGACCCCAACTCGGCGCTGTTCCGGATCGAGGTGATCCGCGTCCCGGTGGACAACCCCCAGGAGGCAGCGATCGTGACCTCGCCCCGAATCTTCCAGGACCTGGTCGCGCCGCCGCGCCACGGACTGTCGCCCGCCGACATCCGGGAGCAGGAAGCGGCGCAGGCCGAGGCCGAAGCCGCGCGGGACCGGGGTGCGTTCGTGCAGGAGCGGAACGGCCGGCTTCGGGTGTTGCCGGAGCAGGTCGTCCAGCGCAGGCTGGAGCAGATCGTCGCCGCGCGGGGTGGTGAAGGCGCCCCCACCGCCGCCGACAGCGCGACACTGCGATCCATGCTCGCCGATGAAGATGCGGCAGCAGCGGCCCAGGCAGCGGAACGCATGGCCCAGCGGCAACCGAATCAGGGCCCCCGTCCGGGCCCGACCCAGTGCCACGACATCACCGTCTATCCCGCGATAGGCCTCGCAGGCGGCGCCTGCGGCGGCTACGGACTGCTCCTTGACATCTCCGACCCCGCCAACCCCTTCCGCCTCGCGGCGGTCGCCGACTCAAACTTCTCCTACTGGCACTCGGCCACCTTCAGCAACGATGGCAGCAAGGTGCTCTTCACCGACGAGTGGGGCGGCGGCGGCTCGCCGAAGTGCCGCTACGACGACCCCATGGAATGGGGCGCCAACGCCATCTTCACGATCGAAGACGGCGAGATGGTCTTCCAGAGCTACTTCAAGCTGCCCGCCCCCCAGTCCTCGCTGGAGAACTGCGTCGCGCACAACGGTTCGCTCATCCCGATCCCCGGCCGCGACATCATGATCCAGGGCTGGTACCAGGGCGGCATCTCGTTGATCGACTGGACGGACCCGAAGAACCCCGTCGAGATCGCCTACCACGACCGCGGCCCGCTCAACCCGGAGCGGATGCAGAGCGCCGGCAGCTGGTCGGTCTACTGGTACAACGGCGTGATCGTCAACTCCGAGATCGCCCGCGGACTCGACGTCTTCGAGCTCGTCCCGAGCGAAGTGCTGACGCAGAACGAGATCGACGCGGCCAACTCGGTGCATCTGACGCACCTGAACTCGCAGGGGCAGCCGGTCTATGAATGGCCTGCCACCTTTGCGCTGGCGCGCGCGTATCTGGACCAGCTGGATCGGTTGGGCGGGCTCGGGGCCTCCGGGATCGCGTCGGCCCGGCAGGCACTTGATGGGGCCGAAGCCGCGGCCGGATCGGATCGGGGGGACCGCCTTGTCGCTCTGGCCCGGACGCTGCGCGAGGCGGCTCCGGACGCAGCGGACGCCGCGAAGGTCCGCGAGCTCATGACCGCGGTGCGGCGGCTGGCCAACGAGAGATAGGCCCGCCCCGCTACCAGCCCGGTCCGACCGAGATCCCCACGCGGTAGGTCATCAGGTTCGCGTCGCTCAGGATGGGGTCCGCCACCCATCCGCCACGCGGCAGGCGGCGCAGGTCGCCCTTGGTCAGGTATTCCGTCAGGCCATTGTGGCTGTAGGCCACGGACAGGTCCAGATTCAGCGCAACCTCTCCCTGGTAGAAGCCTACGGAAAGCCCGCCGCCCCCGCCCAGCGACAGGTTGAGGTCGTCGAAGTTGGTCGTGGAGGCGAACGGCTCCTCGTCGTAGTCCCCCTGCACGCTCGTCTCGGTGACGAAGTAGGACAGGCCGACGGTGCCGAAGATGTAGGGCCTGATCGGACCCGTGGTGAGGAAAACCTGCGGCCCCACTCCGGCCGACAGGATTGAATTGGTGGTTCTGACGTCGACATCGACGAAGGGAACGGTGGGGCTCAGCGGCGTGCGGATGGTTTCCGAGCCGTAGATGACCAGGTTGCCCTCCACACGCAGCGCCGCGTAACGCTGGTCGTTCAGGTAGAGAAGCCCGCCCAGCCCGAATCCGCCCGCGAGTTCCACGTGGTTGTTGAACTCACCGACGGGTGCGGCCACCTGGCCCCACATGAATCCCTCGCCCCCGACGCGGCCCGGGAGCTGGGCGCCTGCCTCTCCGGGGACGGCCAGCGCGGCCAGGAACGCCGCCGGCAGGAGTGCCGCTGTACCGGGTCGCTTCAGTGTGGCGTGAATCATTCGCTTACTCCTTTGGCGGCCGAGTCCCTCTCCCGCCGATCGAGGACCTCCCCGGGCAGGGCGCCGGTAGGCCGGCGGCCGTCCACGGTGAACTGTCCGTTGGTTAACACATACTCAATACCAGTCGGATACAGGTCGGGTTCCATGATCGTGGCGGGTGCCGATAGTTCGTCGTAGTCGAAGACGACGATGTCGGCCTTGTTGCCTTCGCGCAGATACCCCCGGTCGCGCAGGCCGATGATCTGGGCGGGCAGCCCGGTGGACGAGCGGATCGCAAAGGGCAGCGTGATCGCTTCGCGCTCCTTCACGTAGTGCGAAATCTTGCGCACGAAGGCGCCGTAGGAACGCGGGTGCTGACCGGGCCGGGTCTGGAGGGACACGAAGCCGTCCGTGGACGTCGCCGTGTACTCCTGCCGCATGTAGTTCTCGATGTCGAAGCGGTGGCCGGCGACCGGGCGGAAGCGAATGCCGCCGGGCGGAAGGCTGGTCGATTCCAGCGCGAAGTGCACGAGCTGCTCGAAGGGGGTGCGGCCCGCCTCGGCGGCGATTTCGTCGAGGGTGCGGCCGACCATCTCCGGGAAGTCCGGGGCGGCCAAGACGATGTGGCGGCCGGCGCCGCCCTGAAGCCTGAGGATGTACTCGGTGTCGCGTTCCAGTTCGGCCGCGGCCACCGGATCCGCCAGGTTGGCCCGCAGGTTGTCCTTCGGGCGGCTCATGAGGTCTTCGTCGCGCCAGAGCGGCGAGTCGGTTCCCCCTGAGCGGTCGGTCCCGGGGGGCGCGTAGCCCCAGTCGGGGATCACGTCGACGGGCCCGCCCCCGAAGGTCTCGTAGGGGTACTGGTCGAGGTAGACATCCACGCCGTCCTGCCGGGCGGCCTCGATCATGAGGATGTCGGTCTGCGAATGGCCCCAGGTGTCGGTGCCCTTGGCCTTGATGTGCGTCCCGACCACCCGGATCCCCGCCGCGCGGCCGATCTCGATCGTCTCCCGCATGCCCTCGGTGCCGGTGAGCGGCTGGGCGTCCACCATCGAGGGGAGCTGCCAGAGCGGAAGCGGCGACTGGCTGCGCTGGTGGGAGTAGTAGAAGCCGGCGTAGGGCGCGACCTCCTTCGCCAGCGCGATCAGCTCTTCGGTGGTGCTGAACCGCCCCGGCCGGTACTCGGGACCGGCGCCGAGCCCCCACGCCCCGTCCTCCATCGCGCCGCGCACGAGCGCGGCCATCTCGGCGATCTCCTCGTCCGTCGCGGGGCGCTCGTAGTCGTCTCCCATGACCATCCCGCGCACGGTCCCGTGCCCCACCATCGGCACCACGTTGGTCGCGACCCCAGGCGTCCGGTACGCATCCATCTCGGCCGAGATCGGCCATACGGGGTTGCGCCCGTCGGGACCGAAGACCGAGGTGGTGATGCCCTGCATGACCAGGTTGTGGGCGCGCCGCCCCTCGATGTTGTCCGACGCGAAGACGCGGTCGGCGTGCGAGTGCATGTCGATGAACCCGGGCACGACGTACTTCCCGGCGGCGTCGATGACGCGCTCCGCGGTGGCGCCGGCGAGCCGACCGATCGCGACGATTTCGTCGCCGTCGATGCCGATGTCGGCGGCGAATGCGGGGCTCCCGCTGCCGTCGAGCACCATGCCGCCGCGGATGAGGAGATCGAAATGCTGGGCGTGGGCGGAGGTGGTGGCTGCTGCGAGTACGAGGAGGCCGACTGCGAGGGCGGACGGTGTGCGGGCTCTACTTACCATAGGACGGGTGCGGGGTAGCAGGCGATCGTGTCGTCCGGGGTGACGATGGTCATGCCGTGGTGTATGGACTGACAGACCAGTCCCCGGTCGAAGGGGTCGGTGTGGAGCGGGGGCAGACGGGCGTCGAGGGCGGCCGCCGCTTCGTCGAAGGGCAGCGGTTCGAGACGGAGCCATTGGCGCCGGCCGGGAATGTAGCGCCGTGGGGACTCGGGCAGCGGCAGCCGCCCGATGCGGTGCTTGATCGCGATCTCCCAGGCCGAGAGCGCGCTCAGGTAGACGGTGTTGGCCGGATCGCGGCAGGCGGAGCGGGCCGTGCACGAAAGCTCCGGGTCGTCCGCGGCCAGCCACAGAAAGGTGCAGGTGTCGACGAGCAGCTTCATGGCCTGCTGCCTGTCATGGATGTCCTGCAACCCGTCATGGCTCTTCGGGACTGCGCTCGAAGGCGCGAATGACTTCGTCCGGAAGCGGTTCGAAGAAGCTCGACGGCACCGTCATTCCCCGGTCTATCCCGACCGGCCGCTGCTCGGCCGCCTCCGTGCGGATGGGACGGATCTCGGCGATGGGGACGTTGCGGCGGCAGAGGGTGATGATCTCACCAGCCTCCACCCGGGCCAGGTAGCGCGACAGATTCGATCGGGCATCGGCAATGTTGACCTTGTTCATGGACATGAATATGGACAACTGGATGTACATGTTCAAGGACAACTGATGTCAGGACTCCCCACTCGCGCCCGTGCGGATCCGCTCCAGCGCCCACTCTGCGTGCTCGCGCACCAGCGCCGACCGGTCGCGGGACGCGCGCTCCAGAATCGGCAGCGCCTCCTCCGCACCCCAGTTCCCGAGCGCCACGCAGACGTTTCGCAGCAGGCCGTTGCGCCGTGCCCGCGAGACGGGAGACTCACGGAACTCGCGCAGGAAGGCCTTGCCGGACATCGCCAGCAGCCGCTCGGCCAGGCCGACGAGCGCCGCGCCGTCCAGGTCCGCGCGCGGGGCGTAGCCGGGCTCGGTCGCCGGCGCCGAGAACTTCTCGTTCCAGGGGCAGACCTCCTGGCAGATGTCGCAGCCGTAGACGCGGTTGCCGATGGCGGGCCGCAACTCCACGGGAATGGGCCCCTTCAGTTCGATGGTGAGGTAGGAGATGCAGCGGGCCGCGTCCATCACGGGGGCGCCGGAGTCGTCGTGGCCGAGCAGCGCGCCGGTCGGGCAGGCGTCGAGGCAGCGCCGGCAGGTGCCGCAGTGGTCGTCGGCGAAGGGTGTGCCGGGCTCCAGCGCCAGGTCGGTGAGGAGCACGCCCAGAAAGAAGTACGACCCGCGTTGCGGGTGGATCAGCATGGTGTTCCTGCCGAACCAGCCCAGGCCGGCGCGCGCGGCAAGTTCCCGTTCCAGCAGGGGCCCGGTATCGACGTAGACGCGCCACCGCACGGCGTGCCCGGCCGCGCGTTCGAGGCGGTGCCCCAGCTCCTCCAGCTTCTCCGCGATGACGTGGTGGTAGTCGCGGCCGCGCGCATAGCGGGCGAAGATCGCGCGGGCAGGGTCGCGGGGTGAGGTGGTGGGGTTCGGGCCGGCGTAGGAGTGGGCGACGACCAGAGCGCTGCGAAATGCCGGCATGGTGAAATCGAGGTCGCCCCGGCGCCGCACCGCGTCCGGTCGCGCAAGATAGTCCATCGTGCCGTGCATCCCCGCTGCGAGCCATTCGCGGAAGCGGTCCAGGTGGCGGCTGCGCCCCTCCGCCACGACCCCCGCCATGTCGAAGCCGAGGGCGCGCGCCTGCTCGACGGCCCAGTCCGTCCTTGCGCGAGGACCCGCACCCGCCCCGGTCCCGCCCGTCCGGATGTGTTCCATGACCGGATGATACATCGGCCGCGCCCGTGCCCCAAGGATGACATTGGAATCGCAACCGCCCATTTTCCCTGCCATGAACATCGACCGGATCCGCGCCTCCTTCCCGATCCTGCAGCGCCGGAACTACCTGAATTCGTGCTCGCTCGGCGCGCTGTCCACCCGCGCCGAGGCCCGGCTGCAGGATTTCGTTGCACAGTGGCATGGTTTTGGCGCGTCTGCGTGGTATGATCACTGGTGGGAACGGCTTGGCGAACTGCGCGGACGGGTCGAGTCCCTCTTCGCCGCCCCACCCGGCACCGTTGCGCTCATGCCCTCCACTTCGGCCTGTCTGGCCGCGATCGCGTCCAGCCTGGACTGGACCGTGCGCAACCGCATCGTCACGACGGCGCTGGACTTCCCCACCCTTCTCTACCAGTGGAAGGTCCGCCCGGACGCCGAGATGGTCGTGCTGGAAAGCCCGGACGGCGTCCACATCGACCCGCAGCAGTTCGCCGACGCGGTCGACGACCGCACCCTGGCGATCGCCACCAGTCACGTCTTCTTCACGACGGGGGCCATCCAGGATCTCGGGGCCATCGCCGACATCGCCCGGCGCGCCGGCGCGTACAGCCTGATCGATGGCTACCAGGGTGCGGGCCAGGTCCCCGTCGATCTGCCCGCCACCGACGTCGATTTCTACACGGCCGGCCCGCTCAAGTGGCTCTGCGGCGGCACCGGTCTTGCTTACCTGTACACCCGCGAAGCACTCATTCCCACGTTGGAACCCCGCATCACCAGCTGGTTCGCCAGCCGGGACCAGTTCGACTTCAACCCCGGAGAATTCCGCTACCACCCAGACGCGCGCCGCTTCGAACTCGGTACGCCGGGCCTCGCCACCGTGCACACCGCGCTGGGCGGCCAGGAGATCGTCGACGAAGTTGGCATGGAGGCGATCCGGGCCCGGAATATCGCACTCACCGACCGGTTGGTGCATGGCGCCCGCGCGGCGGGATTCACTCCGCGGGTCAGCGACTCACCGGCAACCCGCTCGGCGGTGATCACGATCCCGCACCCCCGGCCGGAGTCCGCGGTGGGACATCTTGCCGAGCGGGACATCATCGTCGACAGCCGTCCCGGCGTGGTCCGCGCGAGTCCGCACTTCTACAACACGGCGGACGAGATCGACGAGTTCGTGCAGGTGTTGAACGAGGCGACGCGTTGAACGAACCCACCTCAAAACGCGAGTGTCCGCTCCACGTCCGCACGCTCGGCAGCCGCCGGAGGTGCGTCCCGCACGCTGGCAACCGCCCCAGGGTTCCTTCCCGCAGCATGTCCGGAAAAATCTTCCCGATCGGGAATAGAATTGGCTAAAACCCCTTGAAATTTTCCCGATCGGGAAGAAAAAACCAGACAGCCTCCATCCGGGGTGCCCCTGCTGCCAGACGCCCCCTCACACCTCCCAGCCCGCCCGGTATTCCCGGGTCAGGAACCGGTTCGCCTCCTCGACGTTGGTCACCCGCATGTTGGGCGCGTCGTAGTGGATCCGCCTCCCCTGTCCCGTCCGCAACGCGACGATCCCAAGGAGCATGACCTCGGTGAGGCGCGCGGCGTAGTCGAACGGGCTCACAGCCTCGCCGCCCTCCTTGCACGCCTTCACCCAGTTCATCTGGTGGTTTTCCTCGATGCGTGGATAGCTCTGCGGCACGGACTCCGCCGCCGCGGTCAGCGTCTCGGGGAACAGCCTCGGGTTCCGTCCATAGGTCTCGTGGATGAGGATCCCCCGGTCGCCCACGTACATCACGCCGCCCGTTCGGTTCAACTGCACCTCGTCGGGCAGTGTCGGGGGGCGGGGGGGCATCAGGCCGCCGTCGTACCAGTGCATGTCGACGGGCGGCATCCCGTCCCGGGCGGGGAATTCGTAGTGCGCGCGCATGGCGAGCGGGTAGGACGCGGGATCGTCCGACGGGCCGCCCCAGGGGGTGGAGGTGGCCTCGATGGTCGTCGGGTAGGTGAGGCCGAGCGCCCAGTACGGGTGATCGACGAGGTGTGCGCCCATGTCTCCCAGCGCGCTGACCCCGAAGTCGACCCACCCGCGCCAGTTGAAGGGATGGTAGACGGGGTGGTAGGGGATTTCCTTCGTTGTCGGGCCGAGATAGAGGTCCCAATCAAGACCGACCGGCTTCCGGTAGCCCGCGTCCATCAGATCCGCGGCAAGCGACAGGATCGCGCCCTGGTGCCACTGCTGGTACCATCCCGGGTTGAGGCCTTCCTCCCAGCGCGCGGGGCGATGGATTCCCTGCGGCCAGATCGGCCGGTTCGTCCAGATGTGGACTTCGGTCACATCCCCGATCACTCCCGCCTGCACCCATTCGTTGACCAGCCGCCCGCCGTCCCCGGAATGCCCCTGGTTTCCCATCTGCGTGACTGCGCCGGTCCTCGCCGCCACCTCCGCCAGGACCCGGCACTCGTGCGGCGTGAACGCCAGCGGCTTCTCCACATAGACGTGCTTGCCCGCCTCCATGGCGGCCTTCGCGATGGGGGCGTGCAGGTGGTCGGGCGTGGCGATCAGAACCGCGTCGATGTCCGATCCCTCGTCCAGCAACTCGCGGTAGTCGGTGTACTTCCGCGTCTGCATGAACTGCTCCTGCCAGCGCTCGCCCTTCTCACGCGGATTGCCCCGGTTGTCGACCAGCCGCTCCTTGACCCGGCGGTAGACGATCCCGAAGTCGACATCGCAGATCGCGGCGATGTGCTCCGTGCCGAACTCCTGCGCGTTCTCGGTCCCCTGCCCGCCCACGCCGACGATGGCGATGTTCAACTGGTCGGAGGGGGCCTGGTATCCGGGCCCGCCGAGCACGTGGCGCGGCACGATCATCGCCCCGGCGGCAAGCGCAGAGGTCCGGCCTACGAAGTCTCGCCGGCTCAGTTGGTCTCCGCCCTTCGACTTGTCCGTTCGGTTCAGTTGGTCAGACATTGCGACACTCCGTAAGTTGGCATGAACCCGCAATCCGGAGCCTATCATGATCCGTTTCTCCCTCAGCCGGCAAGGGCGCCATCTGTGCGTTGCGCTGCTTTTGCTGCTTCTTCTGCCCGCCGCCCTGTCCGCAACCTGGTCCGTGATCGGCGTCGACACGCGGACAGGACAGGTGATCATCGCGTCGGCGACGTGCGTGCCGCAGGCGGCCTTTCCCAATTTCCCCGCGAAGGGTCTGATGGACGTTCAGGCCATCGTCGTGCCCGGTGTGGGGGTCGCCGCCGCGCAGGCCGGGGTAGACCGCACGCGCGCCAACCAGCAGCTGATCCATGCGGAGCTGAAGAAGGGCACGCCGCCGGAGCAGATCATCGAGATGCTCTCGGAGGACCCGCGATTCGATCGGCGCCAGTTCGGGATCGTGGACATGCGGGGGCGTTGCGCGGGCCACTCGGGCGCCGGCAACGGACAGTCGTCGCTGGCCGTGGCCGACAGCATCCCCGGCGACGGCATCTACTTCTCGGTCCAGGGCAACATCCTCGCGTCGGACGACGTGGTTCACCTGGCCGTGGCGGCTTTCAAGGCCGGTGGCGGGACGATGGCCGACCGGGTCATGGCGGCGATGGAGGCCGCCGACGCGGCGGGGGGCGACCGCCGCTGCACCTGCGAGTCCGAACCGATCCCCGACGCGCCGTGCGCCGGGAAGACATCCCATGTCGCCTACCTGCTGGTGGCGAACGCCGACGATCCGGCGGGCGAGTCCTTCAACGACGGCGAGTATTCGCTCTTCATCGACGTGACCGACGAAAACATTCAGCCGGACGAAAACGCCAACCCGGTCAGGACGCTCCGGATGCGTTACGAGCGGTGGAAGGCGTTTGAAGCCAGACGCTACGAGGGGAGAAAGCAGCCATGACGATTGCCCGCCGTGCGTTTCTCAGACAGTTCGCGACCGCCAGCGGGAGCGCCATTCTGACGCCGTCGCTGGCCGGCCTCAGCGCCTGGAGCCTGTCCCCCAGCGACGGTCGTTCCGCAGCCGGCGGTGGCGTGGCTGGCCGCACTCGGGATCCCCGCGACCTCCTGATCACGCCCTACGGCCGGCTCGCACCCAGCGCCGACTGTCCCGAACTGGAAATCCCGGAGCGTTTCCGCTGCGTCCGGTTGAGCCGGGGCGGCGTGCCATCGTCGGTTCGCGATGGGCTGACCGTGCCGAACGCCTTCGACGGAATGGCCGCGTTCCCTCTTCCCAACGGAAACGTGCGCCTGATCCGCAACCACGAAATGATCGACGATGCGGAAAGCGCCCGCCCGATCGGCGAGCCCGCCTACGATCCGAAGGGCAGCGGCGGGACGACATCTCTCGAGGTGCGCATATCGGGTTCGGGCGCCGACCTCGGGGTCGAACTGATCGATGAATTCGTGTCGCTCGCGGGCACGCGCGTCAACTGTGCCGGGGGGGCGACCCCGTGGGGCAGCTGGCTCTCCTGCGAGGAGATCACCTCGGGTCCCGAGGACGGGTACGACAAGCCCCACGGCTACATCTTCGAGGTGCCGGTCGACGCCACCGGTCCGGTGGACCCGGTCCCGCTGCGCGAGATGGGCCGCTTCATCCACGAAGCGGTGGCGGTCGACCCAGCAACCGGCATCGTGTACGAGACCGAGGACACCTGGTACGACCCCGGGGGGCGTCCGGGGGCGGGCCTCTATCGCTTCATCCCCAACCGGCCCGGCGAGCTTGCCGCCGGTGGGAGGCTGCAGATGATGGCGGTCACCGGCAAGCCGACGTACCTCACCGCCCGCGGCCAGTCGACGGGCCAGGTGCATCCGGTCCACTGGGTCGACATCGACGACCCCGATCCGCCGAACGCGGGCGAGAATCACCTGGCTGTCTTCTGGCAGGGCATGGCGAGGGGAGCGGCCAGGTTCGCCAGGCTTGAAGGGGCTTTCCACGGGGACGACGGGATCTATGTCGTCTCGACGAACGGGGGCGATGCAACGGCGGGACAGGTCTTCCACTACCGTCCCCTCACCGACGATACGGGCGAACTCCGCGTGGTGTTTGAATCGCCGTCGAGGGAAGTGCTGGAGGCGCCCGACAACATCTGCCTGAGCCCCGGGGGCGGTCTGATCATGTGCGAGGACGGTTCGGGCGAGCAGTTCGTGCGAGGGCTGGACCGCGAAGGCCGCATCGTGAACCTTGTGAGGGCTCCGCTCGTAGAGGATGGGGTCCAACCGGGCGAGTTCGCGGGCTCCTGCTTCAGCCCGGACGGAAGGGTGCTGTTCTTCAACGTCCAGGGCGACCGGGAGATCGGAGACCCGGTGCCCAGCACAACCTACGCCCTGTGGGGACCGTGGGAGGAAGGGCCTATCTAGATCGACATGGGCGACGACAAGCTGCCGCGCATCCCCTCCTTCGCCGAACTCGGCATCAGCGAAGACGAAATCGAGGAGCTGGAACGGGAAATCGCGGAGGAATCGGCTACCCGCAAGCAGCGTCAGGGTGCCAAGGGACCGGGGGAGGGACCGCCGGCTCCTGCGGGCGGTGAGCCGACGGCAGCGTCGCCCGCCCCGGCGAAGAAGAAGGGTGCCGAGAGCCAGGAGGACCGAACGTGGGGACTGCGGCGGAGACGCAAGCCGAAGGCGAAGCCGACCCCCAGGCCGAAGTCGGCGCGCAAGCCGAAGCGGACGCGCGAAGCCGCAACACCCGCAACCATCCCGGCGGACGGCCCGGCGACCAGCTCGGCGCCAGCGGCCAGCCCCGACACGACGGCCACTCCGGCACCCTGGGGCGGCGTTCGCGGCCCGGCGACGCTCCTCTTCCTCCTCGTCACGGCGTGGCTTTCGAGTTCCTATCGCGCCATCCCTGCGCCCGTCCCGGCCAGCGCTCCCGACTCGGTATTCTCCTCGGCGCGGGCCATGACGCACCTGGCGCGCATCGCCTCGGAGGCGCGGCCACCCGGTTCCCCCAATCACGCACGCGCACGCGATTACCTGCAAGAAGAACTCCGCGCCCTCGGCCACCAGCCCTCGGTGCAGATGGCCACCTCGTTCTCCAGAGGCTTCGGCGCTCCCACCGTGGCGACCGTTCGCAACGTCCTCGCCCGAATCCCGGGTGAACAGCCCGGCGCCCCTGCCGTCCTGGTGACCGCGCACTACGACAGCCGCGAGATCGCGCTCGGTGCGGCCGACGACGGCGCGGGTGTGGTCGCCATCCTCGAGGCGGTCCGCGCGCTCGGTGCGCGCCCGCCGCTCCGGAACGATCTGATCGTGCTCATCACCGACGCCGAGGAAATCGGGCTGCTGGGCGCGCGCGCCTTCGTCGACGAGCATCCCTGGTTCGACGATGTGGCGGTGTTTCTGGGGATCGAAATGCGGGGGGGCGGCGGCCCATCGCTGATGTTCGAGACCGGCGCCGACAACGGCTGGGTCATCGAGGCGCTGCGGCGCGCAGACCCCTACCCGGCAGCGAACTCGGTGAGCTACGAGATCTACCGGCGCATGCCCAACGACACCGACTTCACGCCCTTCAGGGAGGCCGGCAAGCAGGGACTGAACTTCGCGGCGGTGGGCAAGCCCCACGTCTACCACCAGCATTACGACTCGCCCGAGAACCTCTCCGAGGGGACGCTCCAGCACCACGGTGAACATCTGCTCGCCATGATGGAGCACCTGGGCAACGCCGACCTCTCAGACGTCGACGCGCCGGACGTGAGCTACATCGCGGTCCCGTTCGTGGGGCTGGTGACCTACGGACCACTCTTGATCCGGCTTCTGGGCGCGGCCGCGGTGGCCGCGTGGCTGGCGGCGTTTTTCGTGGGCCTAAAGCGCGGAGCCCGTCTGACGGGCGTGCTCGTGGGGCTGGGGGCGTCGGCCGTCTACAGCTTCCTGGTCTGGATCGGCGCGGACCAGCTCATCGACTGGCGCGCGGGTGCTCACCCGGAACTTGGGGCGCTGCACGCGGGCTCCTTCCACTCGGAGGGGTGGTACGTGGCAACGATCGTGGGCGGGGCGCTCGCGCTGGCGGCCGTGATCTCGGGCGTACTGAGGCGGTGGTTCACAGTGGCCGAGCTTGCCGTGGGCGCCATGGTGGGCCCGGTCGCGCTGGCGGCACTCGCAACCGTCATGTTCCCGATGGCGGCGATGAACCTGCAGTGGCCGGCGCTGGGAGGGTGCGTGGGCGCGGTTGCGGTGGCGGGCCTGGCGCGCGATCAACGCATGGGACCGGTTCGGTGGGCCGTCGTGCTGGTGGCCACGGTTCCCGTTTTGGTGACCCTGACGCCGCTTACCGAGGGCGTGTGGGCTGCGATGGGGATCAGGGGCGCCTTCGTGCCTGTGCTCACCGGACTTCTGGTCGTGATGCTGCTGCCCGCCCTGGACGCCATGCGCGAGCCGAACGCGTGGTGGGCTCCCCTTGCCGTCGCCGTGGCAGCCGGGTCGTTTTTTGCAGTGGCGGTGTCGGCGGCCAGGCCTTCGCCCGACCGACCCGCTCCGTCCACCCTGGTCTACGCCCTGGACAGGGAGACCGGATTCGCCTACTGGGGAACCAACCCCGACCGGGACGATTCGGACCCGGGCGTCGCCTGGGCAACCGCGGCGCTGGGCCCCTTCGCGCCACCTGTCGACCCCGACCCCCTCGCCGAATTCGGGAAGGGGGGCGCGAACTACGCGCTCGCGCCGGCCGACCCGGTTGAGCTTTCGCCCCCCAGCGTCACGGTGGTCGAGGACCCGGCGCTCCCCGGCGACGTGCTGCGCATCTCGGTCACTTCCACGATCGGGGCCGAAAGGCTGTACTTCCGCATCCCCGAAGACGGGCCACGACTGGTCTCGGTGAACGGAGAATTGCTCCCCGAAGGCGCGTCCAACACCCGGTTGTCGCACTGGGGCGCGCCTCCCGAAGGCGGCCTGATCCTCGATTTCATCCGCCCGCCCGGGGACAACCGCCTGGAGTTCGTTCTTGTCGAGCACCACCTCAGGCCCGGCGAGCTGGTCGGCGCGGAGCGCTTCACGCGCCCGCCGGAGCTGGCGCCCAACGTCACGATGTTGTCGGACCGCGCGATGATCCGGACCGTTGTGAGCATCGGGGGGCCCGGCGACACGCCGTCGGCCGAGGATTCAGGGGTTGTAGACGAAAACGACCGGCAGCCTTGAAACGTCGGTGATGTTCCTGTCCGTGTGGTGGTAGATGTTCATTCGCCCCGTGCCGCAGTCGCCGAACCGGTCGCAGGCTACCCTCCCGACGATGCCGTCGATTGCGGTCGCGTGCAACGCCGCGCGCAGCGCCGCCCGGTCGATGTGCAGCATTTCACCCTCTTCCACGGCAACCGACTCGATGGCCGCTAGCAGCATGGCGGTCGCGTCGTAGGCGTGCGCCCAATAGGGTGACCCGGGGAAACCGCCGCTCTCGGCCTCGTATGCGGCGAGAACCTGCTCGCCGCTGCGTCCCGTCAGCTCGCTGACGTTGGCGCGAAAGTCCGCTTCCGGTCCGGCGAAGTACATCCCCTCCGACTGCGGTGTCTCCAGGAACGCCGAGACCAACAGCGCTGCCGCCGAAATCAAAGTCGTCCCCTCAAGCCCGCCGTAGGCCCGCGCCTGCGCCGCAAGGGCCGATCCCTCGGTCACGAACAGCGGGAAGAAGATGGCGTCCGGGTCGGCGGCCGCGAACTGCGCCAGAACGTCCGTCATGTCGGTCTCGCCCTTCTCGATCTCCGCCTGGACCGGCACTCCGCCCCCGAGGGCCCCGAACGCGTCGGCGAACGCCTCCACGAGGGCGGAGGTGTACGGGTCGCCGTCGTGAAGGGTGGCCACGCTTCGCAGCTCGAGCTGGTTGTAAACGAAGTCGGAGAGGGCGCGTGCCTGGTGGAGGTCGTTGGACGACACGCGGAAGTAGCCGGGGCGGTAGTCCGGACTCGCGCCGCCGGCCAGGTTCGAGGTGAGCCGCGGGGAAGTGTTGCTCGGCGAAATCATGACCAGACCCGCGTCGCTGATTGCGGGCGACGCCGCCACGGCCGCGGCCGAGCAGTTCGTCCCGATGACGCCCGCCACCTGTGGGTCCCCGACGATCCCGAGCGCCCCCGCGCGACCACCCGCCGGCGAACAGCTCGTGTCAACGGGGTCTCCCAGCTCGACCTCACGGCCCAGAATGAGACCCATGTCCTCGACGGCGAACTCCGCTCCCGCGATGGACACGGCCGCCAGGGTCGGCGCCACCGTGGCCGAGAGCAGCATGCGGATCCGGATGGCCTCCCCGGGTTCCAGCGTGACCGCCCCCAGCGGCCCCGGCTCGAATCCCGGCGGTGCGGTCGTATCGGTGCATCCCGAAGACGCGAGAACAGCGATCAGGGCCGTAGCGGGCAGGAAGATGTGTTGGCGCATTGAGACCGGCTCCTTCTCATTCGTGTATCGTCACCACGGCAACAGTAACGCTAACATGTCCGACAAAGGCACCCCAATGGGCGCTCGGCCGATTCCCCTCAGAAGATGCCCTTCGGCATGTGCATGCTCACCAGCATGTGCGGCACGTCCACCGTCTCGGAGATCTTCAGGTCGCCCGCCAGCGAGCAGAGCACGTAGGCCTCGTTGCGCGTCAGCCCGTGCTCGGCGACCAGGTAGTCGATCATGTAGCGGGTCGCCTTGCGGGCCGCCTCGTCGATCGTCGTGCCGAAGCCGGTGACGGCGTAGTAGTCGTCGGTCTCGTACTGGGGCTCGACCATGCCGCGCGGGTTGTCAATCACCTCGACGGTGAAGACGACGCGCACGGGCGCTTCGATGGCGGTACCGGACACTTCTCCGTCCCCCTGGACAGCGTGCGCGTCCCCGATGGAGAAGTTGGCCCCCTCAACCTGCACCGGGAAGTACACGGTCGTGCCGGGGCCCAGGTAGCGGTTGTCCATGTTGCCGCCGTTCTCGCGTGGCGGGATCGTCACCAGCATCGAGTCGGTGGCCGGAGCGACGCCCATCACGCCGGGGAAGGGGTCGAGCGGGATCGTGATGTCGTCGTTGAAGGCCACTTCGGTCGCGCCCGGCTCCATGTCGAACCCGCGGATCCAGGGCTCGGTGAACTCGTCGGCGAGAAACCCGAAGCCGGGCAGGATCGTGGCCCACCCCCAGCCGGTTACCTCGACCTCCTGGATGGTCACCGCGAGGATGTCGCCCGGACTGGCGCCTTCGACGGCGATCGGGCCGGTCAATGGGTGGATGAGACCGAAGTCGACGTTCGCGAGGTCGGCCTCGAGCGTCGCCGGGGTGATCTGCCCGTCGGAAGCCTCCTTGGTGAGGACTTCCACCACCGCGCCGGAGGGGACGGTCAGCACCGGGGGGATGGCGGCGCTCCACCGCGCGTGGGTGTTCTCGGCGCCGAGCGTGTATTGGGGCTCGGGCCGCGGGGCAGCCGTTCCCGCGTCGTCCGGCATCGGCTCGACCGCGCAGGCGGTGGCCGCGAGGATCAGGCCCGCGATCAGCAGCCGGAGGGCGATGGTTCCGCGATTGGGTGACATGGCGCCTGTTCTCCTTTGGGTTGATGGGCGATTAGGGCCTCAGTCCGTCCAGCTCCTCCACCACCCGCTCGACCTCGTCGACCGTGTTGTACACATGCGTCGAGATCCGGATGGCGTTGTGGCCGTCGCGCTGGTGTTCGTCGATGTGGATCCTCGCGCGCTCGGCGAGGACCGCCACCGCCTCGACGGCATCGACACCCTCCAACTCGAAGATCGTGGAGCCGGGGCATGATGTCGCGCGGTCCGGGCCGCTCAGCGGGGTCACGCCCGGAATGGCCGCGAGCCGCTCCTTCAAATGATCCGACAGGAAGCGTGTCCGCGCGGCGACGTTCCCGATCCCGAGCGCGTCGGCGAAATCGAGCGAAGCGGCCAGCCCGGCGCGCAGCGGCAGCCCGACCGTCCCCGGGGGGCCGTAGTTGGGCGCTTCCGGCGTGGCGTCGTGCGCAAACGCGGACTGCACCCGGCCGCGGGCACCCGCACGCACGTAGAAGACACCGGTGCCCATCGGCCCCAGCAGCCACTTGTGCAGGCTGGCCGAATACGTATCGCAGTCCAGCGCGTGCAGGTCGACCGGGAACATGCCCACCGCCTGGGCGCCGTCGACGTGACTCACGATACCCCGCTCGCGCACCAGCGCGCAGAGCCGCGCGACCGGGTAGAGGTGGCCGCCGCGCGTCACGTGGCAGAACGCGAGGGCGCGGGTCATCGGCGTGAGCGCCTCCTCGACCAGCGATACAACCTGGTCCGGGCTCCGGAAGGGGCTCGGGATGAAGACGGTGTTGACCTTGACGCCGTGCCGGGCCGCCCGGTACTCCCAGGGGCGCCGCCCGGCGGGGTGCTCCTGGCTCGTGATCAGCACTTCGTCGCCGGGATCGAGGCGCGTTCCGATCGCGGCGGCGTGCAGGGCCTCGGTGGCGTTGCGGGTCAGCACGATCTCGCCGGGATCGGCGCCGAGGAACGCCGCAAGCCGCGGGGTGACTCGCTCGGCCATCGCACCGCCCAGGTCGTGCCTGGCGCGGATCGGCTCCCGGGAAAGGGCCTCGTAGCCGGCCGCAACCGCGCCCGCCACCGACGCCGGGGGCATCCCCAGGCTGGCGTTGTTCATGTAGGCGGTGCCGGGGTCCAGGATGAAGTGTCTGCGGACGTGGGCCCAGGCCGCGTCGTCGGGGGCGGTGGGGCGGGCGGGGGGTGGGAGGGCAGCGGCGCGGGCGGCGGTGGGGGCCGGGGCGCCGGGGGTGGCAGCCGGGCCCGCAGGGTCGCCGGTTGCGCCACCTTCCGGGGCGCCGTCAGGCGCGCCGGTGCATGCCGCGAGAGACGCGCCCGCGAGTCCCGTGGCGCTCGTGGCCAGGAAGCCGCGCCGGGAAAGGGGGTGGCGGCAGCCGGGATCGCCGACGTCGCCGGGGGCGCGGAAGTGGTCGCCGGGTGGGGCTCTCCTATCCACCAATCCAGTCATTAGCAGGGACCTTTGGCCCGCCGTCGTCGAGGCGGGTTCGCGGTTGCGACCGGGGGCCTGTTGCCGTGGGGTGGCGCGCCGGTGCAACGTTACGCCATGTCTTCATTCAGCCAGCAGGTTAGCGCTTCACGGGCAGGGGCCGCCAGCCGGGGCTGCCTGGCGCCCCCGGCCATGACTGCGGTGTGCGGAGGCCCGGCCCGCCGATGAAGTTCGTTCTGGCGGGATTCGGCGGTTCCGGCAAGACCACCCTTTTCAACGCCATGACGGGACTGGATGTGCCGGTCGGGTACGGCGGCGAGGTGCGCGTGGGCACGGTGGGGGTGCCCGACCCCCGCGTCGATTCCCTTTCGCGCATCTATTCGCCCAAACGGACGACCCACGCCACCATCAACCTGCGCGACGTCCCGGGGGAGCATGGCGCCGGCCGGCAGGTGCTCTCGCCCGGTGCGCTGAATCAGATCCGCGACCGGGAGGCGATCTGCCTCGTGCTGCGCGATTTTCTCAACCCGGCCCTGGAGGGGTCGCCCGACCCGCTGGCGGACCTGGGGGCATTTCACGCCGAGTGCGTGCTCGCGGATCTCGGCGTGGTGGAGCGCCGACTGGACCGGTTGCGCAAGGAACGTGCGCATGTGCAACAAATTGGTGCATTCGAGACGGCGGTCGCGACGCTGGAAGAAGGCAGGGCGCTGCGGCTGCTGTCCCCCGATGAGCTGCACCGGGCGTTCCTGAGGGGATACGGGCTTCTCACCGACCTTCCGCTGCTTGTCGCGGTGAATGTGGACGAGGATCGTGCGGGGGAACCGGCCGACCCGGAGCTGGCGGGCGCGGTTTGCGAGATGGGGGGCGCGGCCATGGTGCTGTCGGCCCAGGTCGAGGCGGAGATCGCGACCCTCGACCCCGCCGACCAGGCCGATTTTCTGGAGGAGATGGGGCTGGCGGAGCCGACGCTGGACCGGTTCATCCGCGCGGCGTACGAGCTGATGGACCTGATCTCGTTCTTTACCGCGAACCCCGAAGAGGTGCGGGCGTGGCCGGTCCGGCGCGGCACGGTGGCACGCGCCGCCGCGGGGCAGGTCCACAGCGACATGGAGCGCGGGTTCATCCGCGCGGAGGTCATCCCGTATGAGGTGTTCGCCGAGCACGGATCGGAGCAGGCGGTGAAGGAGGCGGGGCGGTTCCGGGTGGAGGGGCAGGGCTACGTGGTCGCCGACGGCGACATCGTGTACGTGCGGTTCAACGTGTAGGGGCGGCTGGCGACCGGCCGGGGCGGCCGGCGGAGGGGTCGGCAATTGCCATTGACGGGCCCTCGCCGACGTGCGAGTTTGCGTGGCCGCAGTTCCTTTTCCCGCGTAGCTCAGTTGGTAGAGCAGACGGCTGTTAACCGTCGGGTCGCAGGTTCGAGTCCTGCCGCGGGAGTTTGTTCGGAGGGCGAACAAAGTCGGTTCAAGAGAGGAATCCGGGGATCCACGTGACGCCATTGGCGCACATCGACACCCGCCGCCGCATCACGGCTTCACTAGTCGCGGCGGAACGGCCCTCTGGTCAGACACGCTGGTGGTTGGCGCGCCAGTATTCACCCGCTTGCGCACACGCGCTCCCCTGCACTACGCTCGAACCCGAAGCGACTCGCCCAACCGAAGGAGACTCCGATGGTCCGCATTCCTGCCGCCCGCCTGCTGGCTGCCCTCGCAGCCCTTCCCCTTGCTGCCGCCGCGGCGCCTCTGAGCGCCCAATCTGGCGCCTTCGGCCATTCCGTGGTCATCGAAGGCGGTGAGGTACTCATCACCGAACCGACGACCAGCTTCCGGCCAGGCGCCGTCTACGTCTATCGGAAGGCCGGGGGGGAGTGGCGCGAATCCGGCGTGCTGCGGGCCCCCGACCCCGAGCGGGCGGACGGTTTCGGCACGCTTCTCGCCAAGTCCGGCAATACCCTGTTTGTCGGCCAGCGCGGCGGCCCGATTCACGTCTTCGAGCGCAGTGGCGGGAACGCCTGGAGGGCCACGGGGATGATCGAAGGGGACGATATCGCGGGGATGGAGCCGTCCTGCGGGTTCGACGGATACTGCGGCACGGACTTCGGCCTCAGCCTGGCCGCGGACGGGGACTGGTTGCTCGTCGGAGTTCCCGGCGCCGCCCAGGCCCCCCGCCGCCGCCCAGGCGCGCAGCAGGACGAGGCACCCCAGGGAGTCGTCTACGTCTACCGCAGGGGCACCAGCGGGCAGTGGACGCGCAGCGGCCGGCTTCAACCCGACGACGGCACGGGGGGCGACGGCTTCGGCACGGCCATGGCCTTCACCCGCGACGGCCTGCTGATCAGCGCGCCCAACTGGAACGGCGACGGCGCGGACCAGGAGCGGGCCGGCCGCGTCTATCACTACAGCCTGGTGGACGGGGGCTGGGAGATGGCTGGCGCTCTCGAATCGGCGGGCGGATCGAACGCAAACTTCGGGTCTTCGCTGGCGGCGTCGGGCGACCGGGTCCTGATCGGGGCGCCCGGAACCGACGACAGCCGCGGGGCGGTCTACGCGCATACCTGGGACGCCGGCGCCATGCGGTACGTTCCCGCCGGCGACCCGCTCACCTTCGCAAACGGCGACGAGGGCGACCGCTTCGGCGCGGCCGTGGCCTTCGACGGAGACGACGTGTGGGTCGGTGCGCCCACCACGCGCGGCTACGAACTCGGCTCGGCCTTCGTGTACACGGCCCGGGCCGACGGTTCCCTGCCCTCCGAGCCGCGCCGCATCCAGCTCCCCCAGGAGATGACGGTCGAGAGGGACCAGTTCGGCGGCCTCGTAGTCGCCAACGACGGAGTGGTCGCCGTCGCCGCGCCCGGGATGCACCACCGGGCCGGCTCGGTCCACCTCTACGAGCGCGACGAAGCCGGCTGGGAGGACATGGGCATGCTCGTGAGCGCACCCGACATGCTCGCGCCGCTGGTCGGCGAGGAGCGCCGCTGCCCCGAGGAGGGCCAGGTCGGCCCCTTCGACTGCAGCGAGGTCGAGCTGCTCGCGTACATCCCTCCGTCGCTGCTCCGGGCCGGCGATCGCGCCCGCGGCGTGCGCGCCAACGACAACTGGGGCTGGACCGACCCGGTGACCGAGCGCGAGTATGCGCTGGTGGGCCGCAACGACGGCACCTCCTTCGTCGACATCACCGACCCGACGAACCCGGTGCTGGTCGGCGACCTGCCCAAGCCGTGGGGCACCCCGCCATCGCAGCTCTGGCGCGACATCAAGACCTTCAGGGACCACGCCTTCGTGGTCGCCGACGGGGCGGGCGAGCACGGCCTGCAAATCCTCGACCTCACCCGCTTGCGCGACATCTCCCGGGACGAGATGCCGGTGCTCTTCGAGCCCGACGTGCACTACACCCGCATCGGCAGCTCGCACAACATCGCGATCAACGAGGAGACCGGGATCGCCTACACGATCGGCGGAGGGGGGGCGGGCGACACCTGCGGCGGCGGCCTGCACATGATCGACGTCAACGATCCGAAGAACCCCGAGTTCGTGGGCTGTTCCGCCGTTCAGGAGCGCGGCATCCACGACACCCAGTGCGTCATCTACCGCGGTCCCGACGAACGGTACCAGGGCCGGGAGATCTGCTTCAACTCACGCGGCCGGAACTTCCAGATCGAGGACGTGACCGACAGGGACAACCCGGTCGATCTGGCAAGTCCCTCATCGCCCAACCCCGCATACATCCACCAGGGCTGGCTCACCGAAGATCACCGGTACTTCTACCAGAACGACGAATCGGACGTGATCGCCGGGAACGCCGAGACCACGCGGACGCTCATCTGGGACGTCAGCGATCTCGAGGACCCCGTGCTGGTCAGGGAATTCATGGGCTCCATGGCCGCCAGCGCGCACAACCTCTACATCAGGGACGACCTGATGTTCCAGGCCAACTACCTCTACGGCCTGCACGTGCTCGACGTCTCCGATCCCGAGAACCCGCGGGAAGTCGGGTATTTCGATACGGCGCCATATAAGGAGGGGCCGGGGTTCGGCGGCGCCTGGAGCAACTACCCGTTCTTCCCGAGCGGCACCGTGATCGTGACCAGCATGCAGGAGGGGCTCTTCGTGCTGAAGAAGAGGGTGCGGCCGATCAGCTGAATTGGCGGCGGGCGCTGACACCTACCGAAAACACTGGCGGGAACCGGATGACATATCTGCAGAACAGACGCGAGTTCCTGAAGACCACGGCAGCGGCGGCCGGAGCTCTCGGTCTCGGCCTCACCGGCACCACCGCGTGCTCCGGGGGCGGCGGCCCCATGAACATCCTCATCCTGGGAGGCACCGGGTTCATCGGCCCGCACACGGTGCGCTACGCCATGTCGCGCGGCCACACGGTCACCCTCTTCAACCGCGGCCGCACCAACACCCACCTCTTCCCGGAGCTCGAAAAGCTGGTCGGCGACCGGGACGGCGACCTCGCCGCGCTGGAGGGCCGCCGCTGGGACGCGGTGATCGACAACTCCGGCTATGTGCCCCGACACGTTCGCGATTCGGCCGAACTCCTGGCCGATTCCGGCCGCTACCTCTTCGTCTCCTCGATCTCGGCGTACAAGGATCTGACCCCCGACGGCATCACCGAGGACTACGAAGTCGGCCGGCTCGAAGACCCCACGGTAGAGCAGGTCACGGGGCCCACCTACGGCCCCCTGAAGGCGCTCTGCGAAGAGGCGGTGCAGGACGTGTTCGGTGACCGCGCGAACGTCGTGCGACCCGGCTACATCGTCGGGCCCGGCGACACCACCGACCGGCTGACCTACTGGCCCGTCCGCGTGTCGATGGGTGGCGACGTGGCGGCTCCCGGCACCCCGGAGGACCCGATCCAGTTCATCGACGCCCGCGACCTGGGCGGCTGGATCGTGCGCATGCTCGAAAACGACATCGGGGGCGTCTTCAACGGCCTCGGCCCGACCGAACCGCTGAACATGGGAACCATGCTGGAGGTCTGCCGCGAGGTGAGCGGAAGCGACGCCGTCTTCCACTGGATCGACGCCGGGTTCCTTGCCGAGCAGGGCGTCTTCTTCCCGATCTGGGGTCCCCGCACCGGACCCTCAGCCGGGGCCAACATGCTGGACATCTCCCGCGCGATCGCGGCCGGCTACACCAGCCGCCCCGTCGCCGACACGATGCGCGACACCCTGGAGTGGTGGAGCACGCTCACCGAGGAGGACCGCCCGGGCGGCAGGCCGCGGGCCGGGCCGCGCAAGCGGGGAATGCCGCCGCCGTCGGGGCCACCCACAATGGACACGATGCTCCAGGTCGAGGCGGAGCTGATCGAGGCGTGGGGGGCGCGGAGCGCCTGATCAACAGAATCTGATACGCGACCAGACACCGGGTCGCCGACGCTTCGGCCCCCGTCAAACACCGCGTCGCGGTTTGATCCGTCCCCGCAGCCAATCGGCAACCGCTTCTTCATCCAGCTCGCCAGCCGCCAGCGCCACCATCCGCTCGACCACTTCGTCCTCCGGCGCAACTACATCGAATCCGTTGAGCCCCAGAAAGACGATTGCGGCCAGGAACGAAATCCGCTTGTTGCCATCCCGGAACGGGTGCCCGGCCCCGATTCCGAAGGCGTACGCTGCGGCGAGACGCGCCAGATCCGACTCCGGCTCATAGGCCCACCTCTGCCGCGGCCGCGCCAGCCCTGCCTCGAGCGCGTTCTCGTCACGGATGCCGATCAGGCCGCCGTGTTCACGGATCTGGTCGAGATGGACAGCCTTGACAACCAGCCGGGGAACCCACCGCGGCTCCGTCCGGGTCACTTCGCAAGTTCTCTAAGCGCGCCCCGGTACCGCTTCTGAGCCTCGATGGCGATCGCCAGCCCCTCCTCCACGTCGGAATCGTAGGGGCTCAGCAGGATGCCGTTTGCGGTCTCGACGGCCATTACTTCGTCTCCGGCCTCAAGGTGGAGGCGCTCCGCCATGTCCTTGGGCAGTGTAGCCCCGACCGATCCCCCCATACGCCGCAGCTTGACGTTTCGAACCATTGATCGCTCCCGGTGGTAGGACAATAATGCTACACCGTCTCATGCCTGGTGGCAAGAGCGGCCCTCGGGGGCAAACGGAGCTCACCCCGGATCCCCATAAAACCGCCACTCCGCCCTGAAATCCCGCCCCGGCACCTCCCCCAGCAGCCGCGCCCGCACCATCTCGATCGGCATGCTGCCGCCCCGCAGGATCGTGTCGTGGAACTCGCGGTCGCTCATCCGCCCGCCGCCGACCAGCTCCCGGTGCAGTGAGCGGATCTGCAGGCCGCCGAGCATGTACGCGGCCTGGTAGAGCGGCGAATAGCTGCCGTTGAATGAGCGGCGCACCTCGGCGGTGGCGTTCGCGGGCTCATGCCCGACCCGGTCCACCAGGAAAGCGATCGCCTCGTCCGGCGTCATCTCCTCCAGGTGGAAGCTTAGCGAGAAGATGATCCGCGCGGCCCGGTGCATCCGCCAGAACAGCATGCCGACCCGGTCCTCGGGGGTCGTCGGGAAGCCGAGATCCCAGAGCAGCATTTCCCAGTAGAGCGCCCAGCCTTCGGTCCAGAATGGCGTGCCGAAGAGGTCCCGGTGCGAGTTGTAGCGGTCGGTCATGAAGCCCTGCAGGTGGTGCCCAGGGATGAGCTCGTGGTGCACCGTCGCGCGCGAGAAGTGAGTGTTGTTCCCGCGCATGCTCATCCGCTTCTCGTCGTGGGTCATCTCGTCGGTCGGGAAGGACACGCGGATCACCTCGCCGCCGAGGAAGAACGGACTCACGCGCTGCCGTGCCGGCGACATCATCTCCAGCCGCCAGACTTCCTTAGCGAGCGGCGGCACCGTCACCAGCCCACGCTCCTCGATGAAGTCGATGGCCTCGTGGGCCAGCATCATGACGATTTCGGGCTGTCCGCCGGGCTCCGCGTGCAGCGTCTTGACGTGCTCCAGCGCCGCCTTCCAGTCCTCCCCGAACCCCAGCTCGCGCGACGCCTTCAGCATCTCCTCCTCGCACCAGGCGAACTCCTCGTTGGCGAGCGCAATCAGCTCGGCTGGCGTGTACGGGATCATCTCGCGGGCCAGGTCCGCCGCCATGCCGTCCGCCCCGATCGGATCGCCGACGATCGGCTCCTCGCCGCCCTCCGGCCAGCCGACCACCCGCACCCGCAGCGTCGACAGGTAGCGTCCCAGCGCGCCCTCCGCCTCCTCGAACGGCTGGCTCGCCCACCAGGTGAAAAGCGGGTCATAGCCGGCGTAGTGGCGGTACCAGCTGCCGAGTGCGTTTCTGTAGGACTGAAGAACCCGCACGGCGCGCAGACCGGCGATCGGCGTCGGGGTCGTCTGCCCCCCGCCACCCAGGCCAGCCCCCCCGGCGGCTGCGCCCGACCTCAGCGCGGCCTCGGCCTCACGCACCGCCACCGCCAGCCCCGCCAGCGCCGCCGCCATCTCCTCGCCGTCGACCTCCCCGCCCGCGTGCCGGATCTCGAGCAACTCGATGATCTCCCCCCCGAACGGCAGCAGCGGCGCGACCTCGTCCAGCAGGCGCCCTTCCCGCGCGAGCAACTCTTGCCGGTAGCGGATCTCGGCGCTGAGGAGGGTGTGGTCGATGCTGCCTTCGACATCGTCCGCGGCCACCGGCAGCGCGGCGAGCGCGTCGGCCCACTCGGCCAGGAATGCGCCCATCCGCTGCTGGCGCGCGGGCGAGTATGGCAGGTCGGCCCATTTGCGCTGGAGGGCACCCCAGTCGGCACTGAAGCGGTCGACGACGGGCGCCAGGCTGGAGCCTTCGAAGGCCACGACCCCGGCGAGGTCGGGCACGGTGGATTGCCCGGCGTCGGGGGTCTGGGCGGCGGCGGGGGGTGTGGCGAAAGGGGCGGCAGCGAGTACGGCGGCCGTGAGCAGGGTGGCCGGGAGTATCGGGGCCGCGTGCATGGCGGACGCGAGCCTTGCAGCCATCCGGCCGGAGCTGCCTGCAGCCACCCGACCGGACCGGCCGGCAGTCACCCGGCCGTCGCTTCCCACGGCCGGACCCGGCTCCCGCGTCTCCCTCGTTCCGGTGGCGCAATTGCGACGAGTCTCCATCGTTAACTCCCTGTTGCACGTACATTGAACGCTCCGGTCCGGGCCGCCTGCCGCGCGCCCGGCGATTCTCTCTGGGAGACTGACGCCATGCAGGTCTTCGGGCAACACGAGAAGCAGACGCTCGCCCAGCTTGAGCGGGTCGCCGAGCGGGCCGATCACGCCGCGCTCATGGCCGACGGCCACCTCGGGTACGTCATGCCGATCGGGGGCGTGGCGGCGTACCGCAACCAGGTGAGCGTGGCGGGGGTGGGGTTCGACATCGCGTGCGGGAACGCGGCGATCCGGACGGATCTGCGGCTGGGGGATCTGGGTGAGCAGGCGCGCGGCGGGCGTGAGCGCGGTGGGGGCCGCCGCGCGGGTGGCGCGAGCGCGTCGGGCAGCCGTGCCGGAGGTGCCGGCGGAGCGGGCCGCCCCGCAGGTGGGCTCCGGCAGCGCCTCGAGGACATCGCCGACGAGATTCAGCATGAACTCGCGTTCGGCGTGGGCGGGATCAACCGGTCGCCGGATGCCCCGTCCGACCACCCGCTCTTCGAGCACCCTGCCTGGGGTGCGGTGCCGCGCCGCCACCGCGCCGCGCTGCGGGACAAGGCGCGCAAGCAGCTTGGCACGGTCGGATCCGGCAACCACTATGTGGACATCTTCGCCGACGAGCGAGACCGGATCTGGGTCGGCGTGCACTTCGGGTCGCGCGGGTTCGGGCATACCGTGGCGTCGTCCTTCCTGGCGATCGGGCAGGGCGCCGAGTGGGGGACACGGGTGCGCGAAGCGGAGGTGATCCTGGACCTGGACGCGCCTATCGGCCACGACTACTGGGCGCTGATGAATCTGGCCGGGCGCTATGCCTATGCGGGGCGGGAATGGGCGGTGCGGAAGGCGGTGAAGATCGTCGGCGGGCGCGAAGTCGAGCTGGTGCACAACCATCACAACTTCGCGTGGGAGGAGGACCACTTCGGGCGGACCTTCGTGGTGGTGCGCAAGGGCGCGACGCCGGCGTTCCCGGGACAGAAGGGCTTCGTCGGCGGGTCGATGGGGGACGATGCGGTGATCCTGGAGGGGACGGGAGCCGCGACGGCGGACCCGCGCACAGCCGACCTGCAGGCCCGCGCGCTCTACTCCACAGTGCACGGAGCTGGCCGGGTGATGAGCCGCACCGCCGCGCTGGGCAAGCGGCATCGCCGCACCGGGAAGGTGGTGAAGCGCGGGAAGGTGAGCCGCGCGATGATGCGGCGGTGGGTGGAGGGGCGGGGGGTGGTGCTGCGGGGCGGGGGGCCGGACGAGAGTCCCCACGTCTACCGGCGCCTCCCCGACGTCCTGGCCGCGCAGGGAGACACGGTCAGGGTGCTTCACACCTTGCGGCCCCTCGTGGTCGTCATGGCGGGGGCGAGGCGGTAGCTGCCCTTGAACCGCCGAGCCCCACTCGCGTCTGTGCGGAACAGCAATCACCGCACAATGGCAGAATATGACGTGTCTACATTACATTTCGTAATGCCGCCTTTACATTATCACCCCGGCTGTCGCTCGATTGCGTGAATGCGGACCTCGTCCGGGCCGTCGTCCTCACTCGCTACCACGAGCACCTCTTCGTGGCCGAATTCGAGGACTCGCCACCCCAGTGGAACATCGAGCCTGGCCACCAGGTCCCCGGCTTGGGAGAAGACCAGCCACTCCGGACCGCGCATCGGTCCGCGATGGTCCAGCACCGTCCAGCGCTTGACGTAGAGCAAACCGTCGGCTCCGAGCTGAAGTTCCGCGGCCGCCGGGAACCGCTCTGCTCCCTTCCAGAAGTCGGGTGGCGCCCCGGGCGAAATGGAGCGGTCCCCCGCATCCCACTCAACCATGAGCAGGACGTCTCCCGACCGGTGCACGGCCACGAGCTCAGGCCGCTCGGTGGGCAGGACCCAGATCGTGTCTCCCGCCACGACCGTCACGCGCGCCGGGTGCGAGGTCCAGGACGCGCGGACCTCATGGCGATCGGGGTTGCGGCGATTCGCCGTGGTAAAGAGCACTTCACCCGGTTCGCCTTCCGCACCCTGGGGCAGACCCTGCGTCGCCCGAGCAGCCACAATCCCGGTAACGATGGTCGTATCCACGGTCACCGGTCTGGTCCACATGACCAGCGATCCGTCCGCAAAGGTTCCCAGAAATCCTCCATCCACGTTCACGGACGAGCGCGGCCGCGTGAACACACCGTCCCGGTCGGCGTACCATACGTCCAGTACCGTGCGTTCCATGGGCCGAACAGGCCCCGAATAGTCGGTGTTGTCACCCACCAGCACAAAGCCCTGCTCGATGGCCGCCATGGAGAAGGAGACCCAGTCAAGAAACCCGCCATCCTCGCCCCGTGGTGCCAGGATTCCGACTTCCTCACCGCTCGCCGGGTCAATGAAATGCAATAGGAGGGAGTCCGGCTGCGACGAACCGCCGGTGCTATAGATGAGCGCAACCCTGCCATCCGACAGGAAGACGCCTTCCGTCACGAATCGTGGGATCCTGCTCGTGCGCCCTGCGATGATCAGGTCCACCGAGTCGAGAACCATCGAGTATTCGGGTTGGCTGGAAACACGCCACCGGGACGACATTGCCAAGCTCTCGCCATCCCACACGCGGACCTCCTCCGCCTCAACCGACCCGTCCCAGCCCAGGGGCGCGTCCGGAACCTCCGCGTCCGCCCCTGGGCCCGGGTCCGAGCAACCGCTGGACAACACGACCAACCCGCACTGGCCTGCCATCACGAGCACAACGGCAGCCGACGGCTGGCCGCGCCTCATCGCGGCACCAGCCTCATCGCGGCACCAGCTCCACCCTGACGATCTCGACGAACGGGAGCCCGTCGTCGCCTTCCTTGTACCGGTAACCCGTGAGTGAGCCGCGGAACAGGGACCTGGGAGCGAATTCGCGTGCCCAGCCCGCCGGGTGAAGATCGGAAGCCAGAAGCTCACCCGACCTGGTGTCGATCACCTCGAAGAGGCCCTCGGTGAGTCCGTCCCGCGCTTCCCTCGGCACACTCTCACCCCTTTGCTGGGCCCGCTCGAACTCCCTTCGATAGTCTTCGGTCGGGCGGCGCACCATGACGTATAGCAGACCGTCATGCGTGACATGCAGCAGGCTTATGCCAGGCGATATCTCGCCGTAACCGGCCCACCGGAACCAGGGTGCCTCGCGCCGGAGGGTTCGACGCGGTCTTCCGTCAATCCCCCATTCCTCGAGAACGTACGCGTCTCCACCTTCAAGGGGAGGACCCGCCCAGAAGGTCTCGCCTCCGGCATACGCGATCATCCGCAAGGCCCACTGCGACACGCCGCCCTCCACCGGCCCGAAGGTTCTTTGGACTGTACCCGTGGTGTCCACGACACGGAAGTACCTTGATCGATCCCGTGAGGACTCGCTGGACAAGACCGTTCCGTCGTCCAGAATGGCGGTGTTCAATTCAAGACCCGTGACCGCATAGGCCGAGGTGCTCCACCGGAACTCATGCTCGGGTGAGAAGACGGACCACATGAAACCGCCATCCATAACGTGCACATTGTCCCGTCGGTCAACGAACAGATTCATCCTTCCCCGCACAGTGAACTCTCCGGGGCCTCGACCCACCCCTCCGAACGACGAGAGGTGCCTGCCCCTTGCATCCCATACGGTGACGACTCCCGTCCAGCCGGGCGCGTTCGCCGTGATGTATCGACCATTGGAATCCCTCACTACCGCCCTTCCCGGATCTGGATGAGACCCGTCGGCCACCGCTTCAAGGCGGATTCCGGTCTCGCGGAACTCGATTCGGCAAGGTGGCCTCCGGTCACTGATCACGGTCACGTTCCCTGTCGGGAGGGCACGCCCGGGTTCGCCCCTGCATTGGCTCTGAACGGTGGACTCGACATCCTCGGGGCGAACCAGCGCCATCGGAATGGCCAGGGTGATTGCGGCAAGAATGAGCCTCTGGAGCATGGCGTCACCTCATCCAGGTCGGAGTCCACAGACATTCTTTGTGTTCTCCGTGCTCCAGGGTCCAACCCTCCTTCAGCCCGTGCCTAGGTCCATCGGCAATGATGATGCGTTTCGGCTCCCATTCACCCCACGGCGCTTCCATCTCGGCAGGATCCTCAAAGCCCTGCCCGTGGTCATGCATGTGGTACGGCTGCCAGATAAACCAGAAGTCCATTTCCTTGTAGTCAATGAACTCGGCGCAATCGTCGGCCAGCAGACCTGCATCCAACTCCTCCAGACCCCCATCGGCGGCGGTCGGAGTACCGGCAAGTCCCGTTCCAAGGACAATCAGGCAAGCGGCGGCAAAGGGCTTCGCAATGGGTAGGTGTATATGGTTGATCATGGTGTATCTCCTTTCGGACCGTCAGGTCCGTTGGGCGGCAGGACCGGCGGCGATCCCGCATGCCGGCCCCGCTAACGCATCTGATTGATTCTGCTCTACCGGAGCCGGTCTTCGTGGCCGACTCCTGGTCATTGATAGTGTCTGACATGTCCGAGCGTCAAGGAAACAGTTGAAGCATCCAGACGGGGTCGAGAGTGGCACTAAATCTCAATAAGAACAGCGAATAGTGGCCTTACCGGGCTTGATGCGTGCAATTCAGGATCTTAGCACATCCTCAATCGACCGTTTGGTATGTCAAGTGCGCATCGGCCACGCCCGCACCTCACCCCCGCGAGAACTTCCGCCGGTAGTGGCGGCTCCACACAATGATCGCCGGCACTCCGATGATCGTGGGCAGAAGCCACGGCAGGATGGTGAGCGGCCCGGGCAACTCGTAGGCGATGAGGCGCTGGACCCCGAAGACGGCGAAAGCCGTGTGGAACGCGATTCCACCCCCGAGCATCGACCCCAGATGGCTGTACAGCCAGTCCATCGGCGGCGAGCCCGGATTCCGCATGACTCTGAGCATGTTGGAAGCGGTGATGAACCCCACCGGACTCAGCCCGAGCAGGATCGGCGAAGCGTCGGACCAGACCGCAATGGCCAACACGACCACGACGGTGCTGCACGCAATGCACGCCCAGGCAAGCCCCCAATGGAACCGGGTGCGGAGCGCCTCCGGAGTCCTGCGCGTGGCCAGGACCCGGATCCCGTGGCGGACGTTCGCGAAGGTGACCACCCCGAGGTAGCCAAGAAAGACCGCCATGCCGTAGAGATCGGGACGCTCCGCGAATCCCACGCCCTGATTAACGTAGGACCCGATCCGTCCGGCAGAGGCGACCACGGCCGACAGGGTGACGACGTACACTGCGTACGCGTACACCCGCCCGGCCCGCACGTGCGCGCGCCCACCCTTCCGCGCGAACACCGGGATCCAGAACGCGACCAGCCCCAAGAAACCGGCCACGACGTGGACCATGATCAAGCCGTTGAGCAGGTGGGTGGCAAAGTTCATGACAAGGCCTCCCCTGGCTTGTCTGACCCCGTCGATCCGCCTGGGATTCGGCACTCCTTGCCGGTGCCGGCGGCGTTCGCGCGCGCTAGCCGCCGGTCGATCGCGGCCAGGGTCTCGTCACACCACTTCACCTTCGATCCGATCGAGAGAATCCCCATCCGCAGCGTCGCGAACTGATGGAACCCGCCGTCGCTGTACCGCTCCGGCGCATTTCCGTGCGCGGTCGTGACTGCGGTCTCGATCGCCTCGAGCCGGCCGAGCCACTCGTTCAGCCGGCCCTTCAGGGCGGTCATGAATGCGCGGGTTTCGTGGAGGTCGCCGAGCGCATCCATGAAGTAGAGCTGGGCCAGATACCCGAAGCGCTCCGCGCCCACCGCCGGGCCGCTGTTCAGCCACCGCAGGAGTTCCTGCCGGCCTTCCCCGGTCAGCGTATAGACCCTGCGGTTCGGCCCCTTTTCCGACGGCTCGACGCGGCTCTCGAGCAGGCCGTGCTCTTCCAGTCGGTTGAGGGTCGGGTAGATCTGCCCGAACTCCGCGCTCCAGAAGTGCGAGATACGCTCATCGAAGACGGACTTCAGGTCGTACCCGGTGCCCGGTTCCCGCAGGAGTCCGAGGAGGATGTGTTTCAGGCTCATGGGGGTGTGGCCCGGATACAGGTATATCAATATTGATATAGTAAGATATGGATTGTGGCAGGTGTGTCAAGGAGAGGGCCTGGTTCTATCTTTCAGCGAAGGGCCCTGGAAGAGCGCCGCACGAACCGGAGGATCACAGAGTGGGATACCGCAGGTTGCTGGAAGGAGGCTTTGTCGTGCTGCTAGGCGGGCACCTGGTCGGCTGCGCGGAACCTGCCGCCGTGGTGGACCCGGAGACCTCCGAAGGCGAAGCCGTCCTTGCGGCGCTGGAGCATGTCGCCGCGCTCAAGTGGGGAGACAGCGACAGGTCCACGCTGGTCGAGGGAAAAGCCGCCGTGGCCTATGGCGGGGAGGCTCCGCTTTCCGAGTCCACGCGCGGTTTTCTGGACAACGCCCTTGAAGCCCGCGGCTGGCGCTGGTCCACGGAAGATCCACTGGTACCCACCGGGACTTGTGCCTTCCCCATCGGCGACTGCCGCTTGAAGGATCCCACGGAACTGCATCTCACCTTCTCCCTGGTACCTCCTTCCGGAGAGGCTTGCGCAGCGTTGCAATCGGTACCGCCGCGGCCGCCGCCGCCGCCGGAGGGATTCTGCTGGGAACCCACGGCAGGAGCGGAACGGCATGGTGTCCACGTCACGTGGCTGAGCAGCTACTACTGGGAGTGGCTTGACCGCGATCACGCCAACCTGGGAGGCGAGTTTCTGTTGGTCACCCGGGGCGCCGGCGGGTGGGTGGTCGAGAGGCGAGGGTCGTGGGACACATGAGTTCTTCGGCTCACGGAGCCTCCGCCCCACCCCCAACCAACCCCTACATCCGAATCTCCTCGTCGATTCCCTCTTCGCCTTCCCATTTCCCGACCACCGCCGCTGCGCAGGAGTCGCTGTAGACGTTGACGGCGGTGCGCGCCATGTCGAGCGGCCGGTCGATGGAGAGCATCGCGGCCACGATCAGCATCGCCTGGGGATTGTCGCCGATGCCGATGGCGCCGAGGATGATGAAGATCACCACCAGCCCCGCGGATGGCACCGCCGCGGCGCCGATCGACGCCAGCAGGGCCGTAAGCACGACGATGATCTGCGTCCCGACCCCGATGTCGGCTCCCAGCGCCTGCGCGATGAAGAGCGCGCCCACGCACTCCATCACCGCAGTCCCGTCCATGTTCACCGTGGCGCCCATGGGCAGCGTGAACGACGACACGCGACGCGATACCCCGACCCTTTCCCTCACCGTCTTCATGGTGACTGGCAGGGTGGCCGCCGAGGAACTGGTCGAGAACGCGACCAGCAGAGGCTCGCGCATGTTCATCAGGTGCTTCCATGGAGACACGCGCGCCCAGAAGTACAGCAGGAGCGGCAGCGTGATCAGGAAGTGGATGGCGAGGCCCGAGCCCAGCCCCGCGACATACTTGGCGAGGTTGGGGAAGGACTCCAGACCCGTGGTGGTGACCGTGGTGAGTATCAGCCCGAAGACCCCGATCGGGAGCAGCTTGATGATGCCCGTCGTCAGGGCCATCATCGCCTTGAAGAGCGCGTCGACCAGATCCGTGATTTTCGCGCGGGGATTCTCCGGCAGGGTTGTGACGGCCGCTCCGAAGACGATGCAGAAGAAGATGACCATCAGCATTTCACCGGCCGACGCCGCATCGAAGAAGTTGTCGGGAACGATCGTATTGATCAGGTCGTCGATCGAGCTGGGTGTCGCAAGCTCGGGCGCCGGCGCTCCGGTGTCGGTGACCGGATACCCCCGGCCCGGGTTGATCAGGTTGAACAGGAGCAGGCCGGTCAGCGCGGCCAGAAGGCTCGACGCCATGTAGTACCCCAGCGTCTTGCCGAACATCCGGCCCACGGTGCGCCCGCTTCCGGCCGACGCCACCCCCGAGACGATCGAGGTGATGACCAGCGGCAGGATGATCATCTTCAGGAGGCGCATGAACAGGTCGCCGACCCATCCGACGTAGAACTCGACTCTTTCCCCGATCGGCAGGAGGCCGACGCCTATGCCGAGAATCATCGCGATCAGCACCTGCCAGTGAAGGCGCATGTACCAGGGCCGGTCGGGGGCGTATTCCATGAGGTCTCTCCGTGGTGGGTGGGGTATGGGCGGGCGTGTTCCGGGGACGACAGGATTCGCCCCAAGCGGCAAGGTGGTGCCCGAGACCGCGTTTCGTCAAGTGGGTAACCTGGCGGTTAATATAGACACCGTGGAGAGGCCGGTCTTATCGTTACCGATGGCTCGACCCGGAAGGAGAACCCGCCATGCGATTCGTCAGGCCCGCCACCATCGCCGCCACCCTGCTCTTCCTCGTCACCACCGCGCCGTTGTCCCGGCCGGCCCACGCCCAGGTGCCGAAGGTCACAGCCGGCGAAGTGGTTGACCGGGAGACTCTGAAGGGATTCGTGACCTGGGCGACTTCCGAGTTCGCAAGCATCACGGACATCGCCACGGGCTCGAAGGTCCTCGAGGAGTTCAGGGTCGAGGGGAGCGACTGGAATGTGGGGAACATGTACCTGATCCTGTTCGCCCCCACGGGACATGTGTTCATCCACGGCGAAGATCCCAACATCGACGGGAAGAACGCCGCCGACGTGATCGACGACAACGGAACCAGGATCATTCAGCAACTTCTTGGCGCCGGAGCCAGGGAGGGAGGCGACTTCGTGGAGTGGTGCTGGGACGATCCCAATGATCTGACCGACACCCGGTGCAAGGACGCCTACGCCATCCAGTACTACTCCCAGGTGGCGAGAACGGACTTTGTCGTCGTGGGGGGGTACTACCAGGATCTGAGCTCCGCCGGAACGCCGCTTCCCAACATTCCGCTGCCGGAGGTGTCCGCCGCCGACGTGGTCGACCGCGAGACCCTCAGACAGTTCGTGCACGGCTCGTTCGAGTGGCTTCAGGAACTGATCGCGCTCGTCGGCTTCGAGCGCGCAAACGAGTGGAAGGCCGTACTCCGCGAGGAAGGCGGCCACTTCAGGTCCGGTCCCATCTATCTCTTCATGTTCACCGCCGACGGCTACGTGATCTTCCACGGCGCCAACGCCTGGCGCGAAGGCCGCTTCGCCGAGGACACCGAAGACATCAACGGGACGAAGTTCGTCGAACTCATCATTGCCGCGGCCCGGGCCGGAGGGGGGTACGTCGAGTACTTCTGGGACGACCCGACGGTGGAGGGAGACGAGGACACGGGATCGCCGAAGGTGAGCTACGCTCTCTCCTTCACCAACAATCTCGATGTCTACGCGGGGCAGGAGTTCATCATCGGCGCGGGGTTCTACCGGAACTTCTCGACCGCGGAAGCGGAGACGGCCGCCGAAGACTGGCTCCACCGCTTCGGCCGCTCGGTGGCAAGCCAGGCAATGGAGATGATCGGCAACCGGGTGTCGCACCCGCATCGAATGGAGGACCATGTCACGGTCGGCGGACGAGGGGTCGATTTCGGCTTCCTGCGTGGGTGGGACGACCCATACGGAACCCCGGGATCGGCTCCCTTCGGGTTCGGTCCGGCAATCGCAGGTTCGGCCGGAGCCTCCGGCAACATCGGCCGGGCAGGACTGGCGTCCTTCATCCCGCTCTCGACCAGCGCACTGCTCGGCGGCAGCTCCTTCCAGGTTACGCCGGGGGCCGCCAACGGCGCAGGGGGCTATTCCCTGTGGGGCGGCGGCGAGGTCATGAGGTTCAACAGCGGCGATGGCGAGGGGTTCGGAGAGGGCGAGGTCACGACTGCGGCGATCGGGGGCGACTACGGCTTCGGGCCGCTGGTGGCCGGACTGGCGGTGACCCATAGCAGCGGATCGGGACGATTCGAACTCGGTCGCCCCGGCGATGACGACTTCGGAGATGTTTCCACCACGCTTACCAGCGGGTTCCCCTATGCCCGACTCCTGATCACCGACCGTCTCCTGACCTGGGGCGTATTCGGGTACGGTTCGGGCCTGCTGGGCGTCGAGGGTGGAGGCGAGGTCGATCCCGACAGCGACATCACGATGCAGATGGCCGGACTGGGGATCAGGGGGGAACTCATCCATTCCGAAGCGCCGACCGACCTCGAGATTGCGGTACGCGCGGACGGATTCATCGCGCGGATGCACTCCGCCGAAGTCGAGGGGCGCAGGGAGCTGAGCACGGATGCCAGCCGTGTAAGGCTGATGGTGGAGGCGCTCAAGGGATTCGGCATGGGAGCCGGGACGCTTCAGCCGCAGTTGCGCATCGGCATGAGACAGGACGGCGGGGAAGTCGACAGCGGGTTCGGCATGGAGGTCGGTGGCGGGATGAGCTATCTGTCGCATAACGGGACCCTGACCATTCGCTTGCACGGCCGCAGACTCGTGATGCACCAGGAGGAGGAGTACGAGGAGTGGGGGCTTGGCGGCTCCATCGGCGTAAACCCGGGCGGCGGCGGACAGGGGCTCTCGCTCGGCGTGAGACCGTCGTGGGGATCCACGGCGAGCGACGTCACGCGACTCTGGGCCCAGGGCGCGGCGGGGCTGACAGCGGGTGGCCGCGACTACGGCAGCCGACGGCTCGACGCTGAAATCGGGTATGGCGTCAGGGCCTGGGACGACCGGGGTCTCGTGACGCCCTACGCGAGGGTCGTGCTGACCGAGCACCTCGACGCGGCGTATTTCCCGTCGGCCGGTATGGTCAGCTCCGTCGCTTTCGCTCCGCTCGATGTCTCGAACCAGGGGATCTACGGGTACCAGTTCGGAGGACGCCTCCGCCTGGGTCCGGACTTGGCGGCAAGCATCGAGGCCGGACGGATTGCCGGAGCACCCGGATCCGGAGCCGCCCACCGGGGGGCGGTGAGTCTGTCCATGCGCTGGTAGGCCTGCCATGTTGGGGACCAGTCATGTACGACCGTGTCTCTAGTCTCCGGAGAGCGCCCCGGCGCCTGATCGCCGCAGCCGGCCTGTGGGCGGTTGCCTCGTGGGCGGCTGGCTCGTGGGCGGGACCCGAGTCTGTCGGACCCGCCGTGTCCCTGGCGACCCAAGGGACGGTTCGCGCACTCCCGGAGCGATTTGCAGCGCCGAGGTCCTACGACGCCCCCAGGGCCGCGTCGCCCCCGGCAATCGATGGCGTCCTGGACGACGCGGCGTGGCAGGCCGCCCCCTGGACCGAGTCGTTCATCGACATCCGCGGCGACGACTGGCCCGCTCCGGAGTGGGACACGCGCGCGAAGATCGTGTGGGACGACGACCACCTCTATGTCGCCGCGCAACTCGAGGAACCCCACCTGTGGGCCACCCTCGCCGACCGCGACGACATCCTCTACCACGAGCACGATTTCGAGGTCTTCATCGATCCCGACGGGGACGCGCTCGACTACTACGAGCTCGAAGTCAACGCCCTGGGCACCGAGTTCGACCTTTTTCTGCCGCGGCCCTACAATCGCAGGGGCAGAGCCAACGTGGGGTGGGACATGGTGGGCCTCCGTACGGCGGTGGCGCTTGACGGTACGCTGAACGACCCGTCGGACGAGGACCGGGGATGGACCGCCGAGATCGCGATTCCGTGGTCGGCGTTCCGGCCACCCGAGGGGGGCGCGGCCGCGGACGATCCCAGGGAGACCGACCGCTACGCGACCGGCGCGGGTGGCCGGCACATGCCTGGCGCCGGGCCGCGGGCCGGCGATAAATGGCGGATCAACTTCTCGCGGGTGCAGTGGCCGGTCGAGATGGTCGACGGCGGATACCGGAGAGCGGAACTCCCGTCGCGTGAGAATCGGCACCCCGAGCACAACTGGGTGTGGTCGCCGCAGGGAGAGATCAACATGCACATCCCGGAGATGTGGGGGATCGTGCGATTCATCGAGGGAGCGGGTCCATGAAACGCAGGGACTTTGTCAAGGCGGCCGGCAGCTCGGTCCTTCTGGGCGGCGCAGCCGGCACCGCCGCGCTGTCCGGGTGCTTGCCCGAGCAAGGCCAGGACCCCGGGCGACCCCCAGCCACCAGCCTTCCCGACTTCAGCGTCTGGACCTGGGTCCACGGCAACCGCGACTACGACTCGGAGGAATGGCGGCGGCGCTTCGCACGGCTGCGCGAAGCCGGATTCCATGCCGTGCTGGTGGGCGGGGGGGACACCGAACTGGTCTCGGCCGCGGCCCACGCCGAAGGTCTGGAGTTCCACCGCTGGTTCTGGACGATGAACCGCAACGGAGACGCCTGGGTGACGGAGAACCACCCGGAGTGGTTCACGGTCAGCCGCAACCTGGAGTCTTCGCTCGAGCACCCGCCCTACGTGGGCTACTACAGGTGGGTGTGCCCGTCGCGGGAGCCGGTGCGGGAGTACCTCCGCGGCCGCGTGGGCGAGCTGGCCGCGAACCCCGCCATCGACGGCGTGCACCTCGACTACGTGCGCCACTGCGACGTCATCCTGCCGCGCGCGCTCTGGGAGACCTACAACCTCGTGCAGGATGTGGAGCACCCCGAGTTCGACTTCTGCTACTGCGACGTGTGCCGCGAGCAGTTCGCCGCCCTCGACGGCAGGGATCCGCTGGAGATCCCCGACCCCCCGTCCGACGAGGCGTGGCGGCGCTTTCGCTGGGACTCCGTGACCGGGGCCGTCCGGGATCTGGCCGCCGGGGTACACGCCCACGGCAAGCCCATCACCGCGGCGGTCTTCCCCACCCCGACGATCGCGCGCACCCTCGTCCGCCAGGCGTGGGACGAGTGGCCGCTGGACCGCTTCTTCCCGATGCTCTACCACAGCTTCTACCTGGACGACATCCCCTGGATCGGGGACGGAGTGCGCGAAGGGGTCGCCGCGCTCGCCGACGGCGATGTCGAGGGCGGTCCGCGCGCCGGCACGCCGCTGAACGCAGGGCTTTACCTGCCGGCGCTTGATCCCGGGCAGCTGGCGGAGGCGGTGTCGACCGCCCGGGACGCCGGAGCCGCCGGCGTGTCGACCTTCGAAATGCACGGCCTGACCGATGAGCACCTTGCGGCACTGCGGGAGGTGTTGTAGCAGGGCACCCAAGAACGAGCGACCTGAAATGGCAAAGGACTGAGCAAGTGTATGAATAACCCCGGTTTTGCCCGCTTGTACCAACGGCCAACGCTGCGGACGGGGCGATGCTTGGGGCGGCCTCTTGAGATCGCCTCCACCACAGCCCTCGCCACAACGCTCCTCGCCTGCGGCTCTCCCCCCGCCGACGACCCCACCGAATCCGCTTCGCCGTCGCGAGCTACCAGCACGAGACCTGCACCTTCTGCCCCGGCGGGGACACCGAGGTCGAGGACTGGCTTCGTTACAGCGAGCCGCGTTCCGGAGCAGCGCTGCTGAACTCCGGCGGCTACATCGGCGGCTTCGTAGAGCGGTCCCGCGAGTTCGGCGACGTTGAACTAGTGCCGCTGACCTCGCCGGTCGGGGTCTTCGGGGGGTCGTCGCGGAGTTGGAACACCAGGGAGACGTTCGAGCACTTCCTGGACGCCATGCTGGCCGAGCTGGAAGAGCAGATGCCGGTCGACGGGGTCTTCCTCGCGCTGCACGGGGCCATGGCCGTGCGGGACGTTCCCCGCCCCGAAGCCGAGATCGCCCGGCGCTTCCGCGAAGTCGTCGGTCCGGAGGTACCCATCGCCGCCACCTTCGACCTCCACGGCAACGAGGACGCCGAGTTCCTCGCGCACGCGAACTTCTCGCTCGTGACCAAGCGCTTCCCCCACTACGACTCGTACATCCAGGGCGAGCGCGCGGCCCGCGCCCTGCGCCTCGCCGCGCGGGGCGAATACGAGCCCACGACGGCGACCCGCAAACCCGGGATCATCACCGCCACCGTGCTTCAGTGGACCGGCCAGTCCCCCGCGATGGACATCATGGAGCACGCCCGGCGCTGGGAGGCGCGCGAGCACGACGCGTACGTGAGCGTCTTCTTCGGCTATCCCTGGTCCGACGTACCCGACGTGGGCGCCACCATCCAGGTCATGACCAACGGCGACCAGGCGCTCGCGGACGAGATCGCCGACGACATGGACGACTTCATGTGGCGCGTGCGCGAGGACTTCGCGCTCGGCAGCTACCCCCGCCCCACCGAAGCCGCCCGAATCGTCGCGGCGGCCATCTCGCGCGGCGAGACCCCCGTCGCGGTCGGCGACTACAGCGACCGCCCCGGCGACGCCACACACATCCTCAGCGCCTTCGAAGCGGCCGGCATCGGCAACGTCCTCTACGGCACGATCACCTCCCCCGTCACCCTGGAGGCCCTCACCGCCAGCGGCGCCCAACCCGGCGACCCCTTCGACCACGAGATCGGCGGCTTCACCCCCTCCGGCGGCTCGCCCCACCGCGTCACCGGTACGCTGCGGTATTTCGGCGAGGGCTTCGGCTACGACCGCATCGCCGCCGTTTCCTTCGGCAACGGCAACGTCGTATTCCTCACCCCGGCCTACGAGCAGGTCCTCTACCCGGACGCTTTCCGCTTCGGGCCGATTGATCCCGCCGACTACGACGTCTTCGTGGTCAAGTCCCGGGTCCACTTCCGCCGCGGCTTCGACGAGACCGGCTACGCGCGCACCATCCTGGTCGTGGAGGCACCCGGTCCCTTCGTGGGGACGACGTTCCTCGACGCGCTCCCTTACGAGAACGTGGATCTGAGCGGGATGTACCCGTACGGCACCCCGGACAAGCGACGGTGAGGCGTGGGCCGAGGCCCGTTCCCTCACCCTGCCAACGTCACCCCGAACTCGCGCAGCGGCCGGAGGTCCCGGATCAGGAAGCTGGTGTCCAGATGGATCACTTCGGGCCGGATGTGAACCGCCGCTCGGCAGCGCGGCGTTCCGCCTTCAGTTCGCGCCCCCAATCGGCAATGTCAACGCCGCGTTCGCGGACCGTCTGCTGCAGCCTGGTCAGCGCTACCAGCGGTGCATCCCCGCCCTCGTCCCCGGTCGCGGTCGCGGTTGCGCCCAAGTGGCCCGTCAAGCAGGTTTGAGCCCATGAAACCGCATCGCGCACAAATCCAGCACTGGAAGAGGGTCCTCTCCCCCTACTTCGGCCCGGACAACCGCCGCAGTGCCTGGCAGATGGGCTACACCGCCGTGCTCTTCGCCGCCGCGTGGGCGCTCATGTATTTCAGCCTCGGCGTGGGGTACTGGCTCACCCTGCTGCTGGCCGTGCCGACCGCCGGGCTGCAGATGCGGCTATTCATGTTCCAGCACGACTGCGGTCACGGATCGTACTTCAGGTCGAGGCGGCTGGCCTGCATCACGGGGTCTGTGATCGGAGTGCTCAACCTGACTCCGTACCACTACTGGCGGAAGACGCACGCCATCCATCACGCGCACTCGGGCAACCTGGATCTGCGCACCTTCGGGGACATCGTCACGATTACCGTTCGCGAATACGAGGCGATGTCCTGGATGCAGCGCCTGGGATACCGGATCTATCGCAACCCCGCGGTGCTCTTCGGCCCCGGGGCTGCGTTTCACTTCCTCATCAAGCACCGGTTCCCGTGGGACGTGCCCCGGGCCTGGAAGCGCGAGTGGCAGTCCGTGTGGTGGACCAACGCGGCCATCGCCGGGATCCTGGCGGCCGCCTGGTTCAGCATCGGAATCGTGCCCTTCCTGATGATCCAGCTCCCGATTACCCTGTTCGCCTGCACCTTCGGCGTGTGGCTTTTCTACGTGCAGCACCAGTTCGAGGACGCGTATTGGCACTGGCAGGAGGACTGGGACTACTACGACGCCGCCCTGCACGGCTCATCCTTCCTGAAGCTGCCCAAGGTTCTGCAGTGGTTCACCGCGAACATCGGACTCCACCATGTCCACCATCTGAGCGCGCGGATTCCGAACTACCGGCTGCAGCGATGCCACGACGAGAACCCGGAGCTGTGGAAGGCCCCGATGATGACCCTGTGGGACGGCCTCAAGACCCTGCGCCTGGCGCTCTGGGACGAGGGACGCCGCAAGCTGATCTCTTTCAGGGAGCACCGGCGGCTGCGGACCGCGGCAGCGCATTCGTGAGCGGCGCTATGGCGAGCGGCTCCATCAGAGCGCTGCTTCCCGGGATGGCAGGCCTCGCGGGCACCATACTCATGCTGGCGGTTTGCGGAGGAGACGACATGACCGGCCCCGAAGTCGAAGTGATCGAGGAAGTCGAATTCGCGCCTTCGCTTGGAATCGATCTGACGAAGATGACCAGAACGGCGTCAGGCCTCTACTACGAGGACATCGAGGCGGGCGCGGGGGAGCCCGCCGGGGCAGGAGATCATGTGCTGGTCGGGTACGCCGGCCGACTGAGCGACGGCAGCCTGTTCGACAGCGGTGAGTTTCCCTTCACCCTCGGTGCGGGTCAGGTCGTGCCCGGGTTCGACGAGGGCGTCATCGGGATGCGCGTCGGCGGGGTGCGGCGAATCCTCATTCCGCCCGCGCTGGGGTACGGCAGCCGGGGAAGCGGACCGGTGCCCCCGAACGCGATTCTGATCTTCCGGATCGAGTTGCTGTCGATCGGGTGAGGGGCGCGGGCCCCTACACCCCCACCATCTCCCCCAGCACGAACACGTCCGTCAGCAGTGCGCGGACGTGGATCGACGCGTTGAGGTTGTCGATCAGCTGGGATGAAACGGCGCTCTGGGCCGCAACCAGCCGCAGCAGCGCCCGCGAGGCTTCGGCGTCGCGGCGGAGGACCTCGAGCACGTCCTTGGCCGCCGCTGCCGCGTCCTCCGTGGCCGCCTCACTACCGGCATTCGCCGCGGCTCCGCCCGGCAGATGCTCCCGGAAAGCCTCCGCAAGGCCGTCCAGGGCCTCCTCGAAGCCGAGCAGGTATCCGCGTACCTGCTCGTCGGCCTTGCCGGCCTGGTCGCCCGTCAGCCCCTGGGCCGCGTAAGCGAGGAAGAACTCATAGCCCTCCTCGATGGCGTCGATGCGGGCCTTCAGGTCGTCCAGGGTCATGGGGGCGGCGTGTCGCTTAGGCCTTGTCGCTCAGCGCCGGCTGCCCGGTGCCGCCACCGGCCGCGGTCCCCTCCATCTCCCCGGCCCCATCCGCCTCCGTCACCGCCCACCGCTCCGGATCGTGGTTCTCCAAATAGCGCTCGCGGGTGATCCAGCCGTTGATCATCGACCAGGTCATCCAGCGCTTTTCGGGGCGGATCGCGAAGTAGACGTGCGCGATCACCAGGAAGATGAGGCCGATCCCGCAGACGCCGTGGATGACGTAGACCCATCCCCAGGTGGCGTCGCTGAACATGTAGGTGTTCTGCGGCAGGAGGAAGTTGTCGACCCGGTACATCATCAGGACGCCCGTCACCACCGCGCCCAGCGTCAGGATCGTGGCGGCGTGGTGGAACATCTTCTGGTCGACCGGATACTTGGCGGCGCGCGGGCGATGCACCGGCCGGCGCATCGCCGCCTGGAGCCCGAGCGCGCCCTCCTTCATGTCGCGCCGCCCGATCCACATGTTCCGGATGTCCTGCTTGGCGAACACATGGTAGATGTGGTACAGCACCGTGAGGATCAGAAGCACACCGGCGATCCAGTGGATCGTGACCCAGGGGAACTGGATCCCGATCACCGGAAAGAAGGCGGTGATGAGCAGCACGAACATGGTCACGGACATCGTCCAGTGGAATCCCCGCGCGCCAGGCTTGTGGCGCTGGATCCTGTCCGGCAATCCCTTCGCCTCGGACTCGTCGATTTCGCCCGCGCCGACCTTCTTCGGGACCAGCAGCGCGTGAGCCACGACGAAGACCGCCCCGATGATGACCGCGGCCCAGATCAGGTCCCACGAGACTCCGATGGGAACGTTTTCGCCCCAGGGGTTCAGTGCCCTCCGCAGGAATTCCATGGGCTACGCCGCGTCCCGGATCGAGCGCTTCACCAGATTCCGCATCAGCGCAACCTTGTAGTCGTTGTGGCGGAGCGTGCGGGCGCCTTCGACCGCGATCTCGCCGGCCATCTGCCCGGTTTCCTCGCTGGGCGCCCTGCCGCGGATCGCCGACTCGACCGCGCCCAGCCGCACCGGGTACGGGGCCACGCTGTTCACGACGATCCGCACGTCCTGGATCATCCCGGCCTCGACCCTCATCGACGACGCGACGCTCATCAGCGAAAAGTCCCATGACTTGCGGTCGCGGATCTTCTCGAAGTACCAGCGTGCGTTCGGCCACGCGGCCGGGAGGTCGATGCGGGTCAGCAGGTCGCCCGGCTTGAGCACGGTCATGCGTTCGATGTCGATGTCCGGGCCGATGAAGAAGTCGGCGGCCGGGTAGGTGCGCTCGCCTGATGTGCTGGCCACCACCATCTCGGCGTCCAGCGCGACCAGCGCGGGGGCCGTGTCCGACGGGTTCACCGCGACGCAGCGGCTAGCCCCCATGATGCAGTGCTCGCGGTTCATTGCGCGCGAGGTCGCCGCGTAGCAGACGTTGCCCCCGGCCCGGTAGCACGGCCACCCGCTCCGGTAATACCAGCAGCGGGTGTCCTGCGCGATGTTGCCGCCCAGCGTCCCCTGGTTGCGGATCTGGGGCGTCGCCACCAGCCCCGCCGCCTCGGCGAGGAGCGGATAGCGGTCCATCACGTCGGCGCTTTCGGCGACATCGGTGAGGCTGGTCATGGCCCCGATCCGGAGCCCGCCGTCCTCGCCGGCCGAGATGCCGCGGATCGCGTCCACGGCGGCCAGGTCGATCACCGCCTCCGGCCGCTTGATCCGGTCCTTGAACCAGTCGAAAGTGTCCAGCCCGCCCGCGAGCACCCAGCCACGGTCGCCGTGCTGGCGCATCAGGCGCACCGCGTCCTCGACCTCCGTCGGCTGATAGAGCTCGAACGGCGGGATCATGTCACGCATGACAGCCATCTTGGTTCTCCTTACGGGTCAGACGTGGGTTTCCAGCAGGCCGTAGGGCCGCGGACGGCCCTCCAGCTCCGCGAGGATCATGTCGGCGGTGAGCGGCGTCCTGCAGAGGCAGAGTCCGCCCATGGCGTCGGCGACCGCGCAGACATATGCGGCCTCGCCGGCGCCCACCGGCGGCTCCCCGATCCCCTTGGCGCCCACGGGCGTGTGCGGATCGGGCTCGTTGACGGCCGCGAAGCGCGGGCTCAGCGGCACATCCAGGATGCCGGGCGGCCGGGCGGTGTAGAAGCGCTTGGTGAACGGGATGCCCCACTTGGGATCGAAGACCCAGCGCTGGCCCTTCGCCATCCCGATCCCCTGGAAGACGCCGCCGTTGGTCTGTGCGGCCAGGGAGCGCGGGTGCATCACCGTGCCGCAGTCGGTGGTCGACGCGAGGTCGATGATCTCCACCTCGCCGGTCTCGACGTCCAGCTCGACCTGCGCGAAGGTGGCGACCCAGGTGTAGACCGAGCCGCCGCGCGAGTAGTTGTCCCGCGCGGCGGCGATGAGGCCCTCGCCGGCGAGCCCCGCTACCGCCGCCTTGGTGGCATCGTTGAGGTCTTCCGGGACCACACCCCCGCTGAACTTGCCGCCGATCGCGATCGCGCGGCGCGCCGCCTCGGCGAAGTCCATCCCGGCCGCGCGGTTACCGGCCCGGAAGACGCGGCCGTCGGCGACTCGGTAGTCGGCGGGCGAACCGCCAAGCTCGCGGGCCGCCAGCTCCTGCAGGAGGCCGAGCATGGCCGTGCCCGCCGCGTGGTTGGCGCGGGTGTGGGCGTGCGTCGTCTGGCTGCCCGCCTGCACCGTGCTGAACGGCAGGTGCTTGCTGGTGTCGCCCCAGACTATCTCGACCTGGTCCCACGAGAGGTCGAGGACGTCGGCTGCCGGGCGCGCGGTGTCGGCGATCGAGTGCGTGCCCAGGTTGCCGATGCCCTGGTGCACATGGAGCTTGCCGTCCGGGCGGATGACGAGCAGACCGTCGCGTCCGGCGCTGCCGGCGGTGAAGGGGCTGAGGCCCATCCCCACCCCGGTCACCTTCGTGCCGTTGCGCTGACCGGACAGCTGCCGCTTCTCTTCCCAGTTGAAGAGCTCGCCGCCCAGGTCGAGTGCCTCGCGCACGTAGGCGCTGGTAAACTGCCCCTGCTGCGGTCCGAGCCAGCCGTCGTGGCCCGGCGCGTTGATCTTGCGGATCTCGAGGCGGTCGACGTCGAGTTCGCGCGCGGCCTTGTCGACCAGCGGCTCGAGCATGGCGACGATCTGGGCGCCGCCGGGTGCCCGCTGCGCCGAACGGGGCGGCGTGTTGGTGAGGATCGCCGCCCCGCGGAACCGCATGTTCTCCGGCTGGTACGACGCCGTGGCGACGGTTCCGGCCGTGAAGAGGTCACTGGCCCCGAAAGGCCCACTGTCCTGGACCAGGTACAGGTCGAGCGCGGTCATGCGACCATCGGCGCGGAAGCCCATCTTCGCCCAGCCCTGGAACCCGGCCCGCGCCCGTCCGATGTAATTCTCCTCGTAGCGCGTGATCCGGAGCATCACCGGGCGGCCGATCTTGCGCGACAGTACCGCGGGCACCGCCATGATCGGGGCACCCGAGATCTTGCTGCCGAAGCCGCCGCCGCAGTATTCGCCGATGAACACCACGTCCTCCGATTCCACGCCGGCCATCCGCGCCACACCCCCGCGCGTCCGCTCGGTGCTCTGCGTGGAGCCGTGCAGGAACAGCTTCCCGTTCTGCCAGTACGCCATGCAGCTGCGCGGCTCCATGGGGTGGTGGGTGACGGACTGATGCACGATCGTCTCCTCGACGACCACGTCCGCTTCGTCGAACCCGGCGTCGATGTCGCCGAGGGTCCACTCGGTGGCCGGCTCACCCATAGGCAGCCGGTCGGCCCCCGCTTCCTCGAAGACGGATGCGGGCCACTTCACCGAGCCCAACTCGCCCCGCCCCGCCGAGATGTTCCCGCCCACATGGGCATCGGGACCGCCTTCGCGCAGGCTCTCCAGCGGGTCGAGCACGAATGGCAACTGCTCGAAGTCCACCCGGATCGCCTCCACCGCCGCCGCCGCGGTCGTCTCGTCCACCGCCGCGACCGCCAGGATCGGCTCCCCTTCGTACTTCGGCTCGTCGGTGAGCGCCCCCTCGCGCAGTCCTTCCGACTGCACGGGCAACTCGTCCGCGCGCAGGATGCCAAGCACCCCCTCCATCGCCTCCGCCGCGCTCGTGTCCACGCTGCGGACGCGCGCGTGCGGCATCGGGCTCAGGAGGAGCTTCGCGAATACCATCCCCTCGGCGCGGAAGTCCTCGGCGTAGCGGGCCCGTCCCGTGATCTTCGCCCTCAGATCCGGTGGGGAGATGTCGGTGCCGATTACGTTCTCAGCCATCGTGAGTCCCTCCCTAAGTAGTCCGTGGACAGAGCCCCGTGAGCACCGAGAGCGGCGAGGCGCCAAGCTGGCAAGGCGCGACGAAAGGCGCATAGCGGAGCTATTCGCCCGAGGAGCAACGCAGAGCGGTGCTTCGGGGGCACGAAAAGTAAAGAAAACATGACTTTTGATAAGGTTGTCTTGACATTGGGAATGCGTGAGCACCGCGGTCCAGCCTGGATGCATCGCCGCTCGAATGCCGGGGGGATTCTGTCCACGGGCTGCTAAGCGCGCGAACGGGACAGCTCGGCCGCCCGCATCGCCGTGTTCAGGATCTTGTCGTAGTCGCCGCAGCGGCAGAGGTTGCCCGAAAGCAGCACCGCCGCCTCCTCGCGGGTCGGATTCGGGTTCTTCTCGAGCATTCCGACCATGCTCATGGCGAAGCCGGGCGCGCAGAAGGCGCACTGGAAGCCGCCCTCGTCCATGACCGCCTGCTGTACCGGGTGGAGCTGCCCGTCCTGTTCCAGCCCCTCGATGGTGGCGACCGCGCGGCCGCGCACGGAGTGCGTGAGGATCGAGCAGCCGTAATGGGTGACGCCGTCGAGCAGCACCGTGCACGCGCCGCACTCCGCGCGGTCGCAGCCAAGCTTGGTGCCGGTGAGGCCGAGCTGGTAGCGCAGCGTCATCGCGAGCGTCTCGTACTTGGGAACGTCGACGCGGCGCTGCTGGCCATTGACGTTGAGGGTGATGAGCCGCTCAACGGCGCCCTGCGCGGTCAGCATCGGCGCGAACACCCCGCTGCCGCGGAACAGGTATCCCGACACGGAGGCGGTGGCGCCGGCGGCGACGACCCCCTTGATGAACTTGCGGCGGGTGAACCCACCGCGCCGCGCCTGAATGGCTTCGGTTTGCAACATCTGCTCTGCACCTCACTCCGGATGGAAGGGCCGGGCTGTGACCTGTGGGCAATTATAGGGTGGCCGGGAAGCGCGCGCGAGGGCGCGGGCGGCTTGTGAACGGATTCACGAGCGTTCAGAGCTCGATCCGGTACGTGCAGCGAGCATCATGATCGCATCCAGCGCCAGGTCGTCCTCGTCGATCGTGCCCCACAACAGGAGCGCTCCCGCCGCAATGATCGCCGACGGGTAGAAGAGCACGTTCGAGCCGTCGAGGAACCATCCCCACGGGTCGATGATCGACTTCCAGACGCCGATGGACGTGAAGAGCAGGACGACCAGCATCACGGGGTAGAGCCTCCGCCGGTGCCGACCCAGGATGACCATGGCCCCGAGCAAGGTTTCGAGGACACCAAAGATCTGCTGCACCATCATCTGCGTCCCAATCCCGAAGTAGTACGTCTCCGCGACCGCCTGGGCGTGCGCAACATTCTGGAGTTTGTCGAGACCCCACAGGACCAGTAGCCAGCCCGTGGTCACCCGCAGAAGGAACGGTCCCCAGCGCTTCATCCCCGAGTGGCGACCCCCTGCTCAGCCCGGCGAATCCCCGATACCGATTACTTCCAACGCATCCAGGCAGTCCCCTGCTCCCAGTTCGGCCAGGCGCCGGTCGAAGGTCGCCAGACGCCCCCCGTGGCGGATGGCCAGCGCGAGCAGATGCGCATCGGTCACCTGACGGTAGCCGGTGACGCGGGCAAACGGCGTCCACAGCGGGTCAGCCGGCGAGATGTCGTCGGCCCAGAAAACGTGCCCCTCCAGCGCCCGGATCCGCTGGAGAAGTGCGATGGCTTCGCGCGGTTCACACGCCTCCGGTATCGCCCGCCGGTTGCTCGACACCCGTACGAATCCGGACTCGGTCAGCGGGCAGGTCGCCCAGCCACCTTCCCGGTTCGCCCGGAACCAATGGTGGGCAGCGGCGTGATGCACGTGATTCGGCCACGCGAGCGCCACGAGCACGTTGACGTCCAGAAGCTTCGTCAGTGGTCCTCCAGGGCGTCGCGCACCATCTCGGAGGTGAGCGGCGGCGTCTCCGGCGGAACGTCGAAGATGGGGAAACCGTCAGCGCGCGCCGTGTGTTCGCGGGGCCGCAAGCCCGCTCTCGCCAGGGCGGACAGCACCTTGCCCAGGCTCTCCCCGCGTTCCCGGGCGATGCTTCTGGCCGCCTGGTAGATGTCCGTATCCAACGTCAGTGTGGTTCTCATCGTGTAGACATCATAACATCAAAGCATCATGATGTCATCGTAGTGCGGGAGGTGCGGCCGGCCTACACGGTGCCAACGAGGTGTGCCCGCAGTCGGCGCTGGACGGGCGAACGACCGGCGAGAACAACCACAACGGCACGGGGCGATGTGAGCCACGGATCGCTACCGCCAAACGGGGCCTGTCCTGGCATCTGTGCTTCCTCTTGCGCGGGAACAACCGCCGACCCCATGATCGTTATATTGATCGCAAATGGCAGCGACCGTTCCAGAAAGCGCTCGTAACCGGTCGGCGTCCACCCAGGAAACAGGACACCGACGCGCAAATCGGCATTCGGCATGAAGCCAACATTCCGTGAATAGAGTGGAAGACGGGGCCGTCGTCGCGCGCCACCGTCAGCCGACTGCGCTGCGCCTTGCGGCCTCCCTGGCCCTGTTCCTGGGCTGCGGAGACGCACCTACGGAACCGCCGTCCCCAATGGCCGCGACGGTTGTGGTGTCGCCTTCTTCAGCGACGCTGTCCGCGCTGGGGGACACGATTCGCTTCACAGCCACCGTGCTTGATCAGGATGGTCAGATCATGGACGCAGCGGTCGTGACCTACGCATCCAGCGACCAGGCAATCGCATCGGTGGACGCTTCGGGGCTGGTGACGGCCGTGACGGTCGGTACAGCAACCATCACCGCGACGGCGGGCCTGGTCTCCGGAGCCGCCGCGGTCACCGTGGAGCAGGTGGTCGCAGGGGTGCTCGTGTCGCCCGACTCGGTGGCGCTTCTTGCCCTCGGGGAGACGGCGCGGCTCGCGGCTGAGGCGCTGGACTCCAACGGCCATGCCGTGGCGGGCGTCGAGTTCGAGTGGTCCAGCGACAATTCGGTCGCATCGGTGGACGGCTCGGGGCTGGTGACGGCCGTCACGGTCGGTACAGCGACCATCACAGCGACGGCGGGCCTGGTCTCCGGAACCGCCGCGGTCACCGTGGAGCAGGTGGTGGCAGAAGTGCTCGTGTCGCCGGACTCGGCCGCAGTCGTGCAGGACGACACGTTGCGAATGACGGCCTCGGCCACCGACGCGAACGGCCACACGGTGCCCGAGGCTCGGTTCGCCTGGTCGTCGAGCGACACCCTGGTTGCGGTGGTGGACAACTCCGGGCTCGCGACCGGAGTGGGCGCGGGCAAAGCCACCATCACGGCTACTTCCTCGGAGGTAACAGGCCGTGCCGAGTTCGTCACGGTGGCTCCGGCACCAACTATCGTGACCGTGGACCCCCAAACGGTCGAGTTTACCGCCCTTGGGCAGACCCGGTCGCTTGCGGCAGCGGTTTACGACCAGCTGGGTCGGGTGATACACGGTGCAGGGGTATCCTGGTCGAGCGGGGACACGACGATCGCGGTGGTCGACTCGCTGGGGCTCGCGGCAGCGGTTGGGCGCGGCGAGGCACAAATCACGGCGACAGCCGCCCCCGGCATCTTCGGCGAGATACAGATCACCGTGGGGCAGCGCGTGGCGACCATCGAAGTCACCCCTGCGGCCGATACCATTGCGCCCGGTGATACGCTGCGCCTGCGGGCGCGCGCCTACGATTCGAATGGGCACCCCATTGCCGATGCGGAGTTCGCCTGGTCAAAGATCGGGCGATCCGTGGCACGGGTTGACGATTCCGGTCTGGTTGTGGCGATCGACGAGGGTGTGATTACCATCGTAGTTCGCTCCGACGCGGCGGAAGGAAGAGCCGAGATCACGGTAATCAGCCCGGACCGCGCGGCGCTGAATACCATTTACCATGCAACTGGCGGTCCTGGCTGGACGCGCCGTCACAACTGGGGGACACCCGCACCACTTCGAACTTGGGGGGGTATCCGGCTCAACGACCGGGGGCGCGTTACGCGCCTGTTTCTGAGCCGCAACAACCTGAGTGGCTCGATCCCGCCGGAAGTCGCGAGCCTGACCGACCTCGAGTCCTTGTATCTGGACCGCAACAACCTGCGCGGCCCGATCCCACCGGAACTTGGGAATCTGCCCGCCCTGGAGACTCTGGACCTCGATGACAACGACCTCAGCGGTCCGATTCCTCACGAGCTGGGACAACTCCAGAAGCTGCGGGTGATGTACCTGAGAAACACGGACGTCGCAGGGTCGATTCCACCGGAGTTGGGGGGACTCGCGAACCTGGAAGTGCTGGATCTCCGGCAGAACGACTCACTTACGGGCCCCATCCCACCGGCGCTGGGGAAACTCGCGAACCTCCGAACACTGCAGCTCGGCGGGGCGACTTTTTATCTCGGCGGCCCCGGAGTAGACGCGCTGACGGGCACGATCCCGCCAGAACTCGGTAACCTGACCAATCTGAAGCGCCTCGTCATCCGCTATACCCGCCTGACGGGCCCGATCCCTCCGGAACTGGGTCGCCTCAGCCAATTGGAAGAACTGGCGCTAGACCAAAACAGGCTGACGGGGCCGATTCGCCCGAACTACGTAGGCATTTGTAAATTATGATATACCAATATCTTACGTCACTTCATGTCGGTGATATATCACTTGGGGTATGCAGAAATGAACGGGAATACCTGCTACGCTATCGGACGCGGCTGGATCGAGAATGGATGGATCCTTCCGTCTCCTCGACCTCGAAACTCCTTGGCGGCTCACAGCGAGGTTGCATGCGCGTCGACCCCCTCCCCGAGGTCGCGCCCCCGGCTACTAAGGCGATAGAGTTCGCGCTTGCGGTCGATCTTCATGGCCCAGCCCGAGTCGGTCAACTGGTCGATGGTGAGCTTGGCGTGCCGGTGGCTGCAATCCAGCAGGTCGGCCACAGCGCGGAGGCCGAAGCGCGATCCGTCGCACCAACGACTAAGCACCCTCTTGGCATCGTTCGTCAAGCTACCTGCCTACCGTCTTTGGTCTGGGGCGGCGCTTCTCGGTCTTGTCCTCACGATGCTTGCTCGACGTCGGGGAGCCCGCCGCTATATTGGATGTGGACTTGCCCAAGCGAAGGTGGCCCTCGAACCGAGCGCCCTCGTCCACTTTCATCCGATCGGTCTGGATATCCCCCTTGATCCGGCCAGTCTCCCGCAGCTCCACGCGCCTCGCGCCAACGATGCTCCCCATGACGGTGCCCGCAACCACGACTTCGACCGCTTCGACATCGCCATCAATCCGTCCGCGCTTGCCCACGACGACCGGACCCGACGTTTGCACGGGGCCTCCGATCTTGCCTTGAACGCGGATCGTCCCTTCGCATTTGACTCCGCCGAGTATTTTCATGTCCGGGCCGACGACCGAGACATCCTTGTTCGGCTCACGACCAAGTGCTCCTCCAGCCTTGTCGCCCATTCCCTCTCTCGCCCGTTTTCGCGGGAAGCGCAAGTACGCTCAACCGCCTCCCGCCGACGCCAAGAAACACCGATTCACCGACCCATGGATGAGACCACACTCACTCGCGGTCGGCAAGGCGTGGATCGGTTTCCGCGCAGCAGGCCGAGTTTCGGTCCCGCAAACCGGAGGTGTGGCGCAAAAAGGAATGCGCCAGTCCGTCGCCGAAGCATTGGCGGATGAACACCTTCCGGCTGCGGAAGCCCCGTCATTAGATTGGAGATGAGGACCTCGCACGACCTCGGGCAAAGGAGACCGAACATGGAAACCGTAGAAGCTGCACTGAACGCGGATCCCGTGACGCACGCCACTCGGGAGACCGGCCGTTCACGCCGGGCCTTCAAGTTGGTGACGTTCGCCTTGGTCATCACGGCCGCAGGACTATCCTGGGTGGCCCCGGTGTCGGCTCAGCAGACCGGCACCATCACGGGCACCGTGGAAGACGCGGAGACCGGCGAACCGCTGGCCAGTGCGCAGATCAGCGTGCCCGCGCTCGGGATCGGAGTGCTCTCCAGCGGAAGCGGGCGGTTCAGCCTGCCGGGCGTGCCCGTCGGCACGCACGAACTCCGCGCCGAGAGGCTGGGCTATGCGGCCGCTTCGGTGAGCGTAACCGTCACGGTGGACGGCGCTGCCGCCGTCGAACTCAGGCTGACAACAACCGTCCTGGGCCTCGCGGAACTGGTGGTGACGGGCACCGCGTTCTCGGAGTCACTCGTGCAGTTGCCGTATGCGGTGGCCGTTTCGAGCCGGAGGACGCTGGCGGAGCAGGGGTCTCCTCAAGCCGTGGACTTCTTCCGCAACCTCGGATCAAGCGCCGGGGTTCTTGGAGACCGCCAGGGTTGGTACAATACCCGCCCGCCCGCAGCGGTGTCGGAGACGGTCGCCAGCGTCAACCTCAGGGGCATCGGGCCGTCCCGCACCCTCGTGCTGCTCAACGGCCGCCGGCAAGTGTACCTGCCGGCGCGGCTCTCCGGAGGGAGGTTCGTGGACGTGAACGCCTTTCCGTCGGTCGCGCTGGACCGGATCGAGGTGGTGAAGGAGGGCGCGTCGGCGGTCTACGGCTCGGACGCCGTGGCGGGCGTGGCCAACTTTCTGACCCGCAGCGATTTCGAGGGGTTGGAGGTGTCGGGCTCGCACGAGTACTTCGCCGGGGCCGGGGAGACGCACGCGGGAGCGATTTGGGGCATGCGGCTCGGTGACGGCGCGCACGCCGTCGTATCCGCCGAGGCACTGGTCGGCCAGGAGTTGCACCCCGAGGATCGCGATTGGGCGCTTCGTCCCTTCACGTCCGGCGGCGGGGCTTGGTCGTATACGGGGAATCCCGGCGCGTTCCTCTTCCCGAGGTTGACGGGCGACGAGACGATCGAAGAGTTCACGGCGGCCCTTTCGGACGCGCAGTTCGGAGGCTGGGGCGGCGTCTTCGTGGATCCCCGCTGCACGGACTTTGGGGGGCACCGCGAGGGCGAGACCTGCCGCTTCCGCTACCAGCAGTGGGACAATCTGCTCCAGGCGTCCCGCCAATTCCGGGGCTTCGCCGAGATCAACGGCGACCTAGGGGACCGTTCGAGCTACCACGTCGAGGCGCTCTGGTCAGAGGCCACGACTCCCGAGTGGTTCACGACCCCGTCCTATCCGCCGATCTCTCCGTACAACGGAGCCCAGGTGATCGAACCCGGAAATCCGGGCAGACAGGCGTTCTGCGGGACCCACGGACAGAGCGCCGGTTTCGCGAGCCAACAGGCGTGTCTGGAGGACAACTGGTACTTCTACGGGCGGCTCGTCGGCAACTCGGGACCCGGACGGACGCTGGAGCGCGCGTCCCGCACCCAGCGGATCGCCGCCTCGCTGGAGCGCGGCATCGAGTCGCTGGGCGGGGCGGCCATCGAGTTGTCCGCCAGCTATTCCCGGGCCTCCGGCAACGCGAACCTTCCGGCCGAGTACGCCTACCGGAAGTTCCTGGCCTTCCGCGGCTTCGGAGGCCCGGACTGCGGAGTGACGGTCGTGGTCGACCCGTCGAGTCCGTCCGGGATGGCGCTCGGTCCGCTCAACGGGGCGGTGGCGGGCCAGGGCAACTGCCGGTACTACAACCCGTTCAGCAACGCGCACCGGCTATCGGCGCAGCCGGGCGCGCTCTACCGGGACCAGCCGAACCCGGACTACATGCCCGGACTGGAGAACAGCGCCGAACTGATCGACTGGATCAACGAGGAGGTGAATCTGGACAGTTCGGCGGATCTGTTCGTCGCCGACGCGATGCTCAAGGGGGCCGTCACGGAGGGGCTCGACTACGCCGTCGGGTATCAGTTCCGCAGGTTCGGTGTGTCCGCGACCCCCAACCAGCCGGGCGACCTGTCGATCAACCCGTGTCCCGTGCCGGGCGACCGCAGCTGCCTCGAGAAGGCCGGGGCGTTCACCTTCACCACCGGGCACTACGAGTACCAGGACGCCCAGATGGTGAACAGGTTCTTCGCCGAGAGCCGCTTCACACTCGGCGACAGGGTGGAGGGGCAGGCCGCCGCCAACTACGAGTTCCATGGCTCGGTGAGCAGCTTCGATCCCAAGCTGGCCGTCCGCGTGTCGTTGGCCGACCCGCTGGCGCTGCGCGCCTCGCTCCAGACGACCTTCCGCACGCCATCGGTGGACGACCTGAACGAAGACCGCAGCACCGGGCTCGAATACGTGTCCGAGGCGGGCATCTACAAGGCGGTGGACGCGTTCGGCAACAGCCAACTCGTTCCCGAGCGCGCGCTGACCTACAACGTCGGACTGACCGTGCAGCTTCCGCGGTTTCGGGCCACGGCCGACTACTGGAGCTACGACTTCCGCGACGTGATCGACCAAGTGCCCTTCGGAGGGGTGACCCGGCTGTACGCGGCGGGCGGGGCCTCGCGGGCCGCCGTGCAGGAGTTCGTGACCTGCCCCGACGGGCCGGGAACGGGAACCTGCCACGTGTCGGCCGTGGAACGGATCAGGGTGACGAACGTGAACTGGCCGGGCATCCGCATGTCGGGAATCGACCTGCACGCGAGCACGCGCCTGCCGGTCGGTGCGGGCATCTTCTCTCTGGGGGCCGACGGCACCTACACCCGGGAGTTCTTCGTCAAGGCGCTCGAACTCAACGGGGCCGAGGTATTCGCCGCGCAGGACGCGGCGGGCCAGCTCAACTGGGGCAATCCGATCGCGCCCCCGCTGCCGCAGTGGAAACTCCGCTTCTCGGCCGGATACCACTGGGGCGACTACAGCGTGGTCAACTACCTCAACACCGTCTCCGGGTACACGAACGAAGTGTTCCCCGGCACCGAGTTCGAGCACATCGACCGGTTCGTGGGCTGGGATCTCAGTCTGCTGCGGCGTACGTCGAGCACGACCGATGTCGCGCTGTCGGTGATCAACCTTCTCGACGCCGATCCGCCACTCGTCAACTGGGAACAGTCCTACGACGCGTTTACCCACAGCCCCAAGGGCAGACGCCTCAAGCTCTCGGTGACCTACCGCCCCGGGAACTGAAAGGAGGAGGCCGTCATCCTCTACCGGGTTGCCGTCGGCATCGCCTACGATCCATTGCCGGGGGACGGATGGACGCTCGGCAGGCCGTCGGTCAAGTGTTTGGATTGGTGTGCGATCCAGCGGGGCCACGCTACGGTCCCTTGGTCACCTTGACCCAACCAAAGTGAGAATGCCTGCTATGCGAAAGCTTGTTGTGTTGGCCGGTCTTGCGCTGATCGCGGCCCCTGCGACCGCTCAGACCACCCTGGGTTTGAAGGGCGGAGTCGGCTTCGGCACCGTCACCATCGAGCAGGAGGGAGTCGAGGAGGAATCCGTTTCCAGCTTCGTCGCGGGGATGGAACTCGGTGTTCCGGTGTCCAACGCGTTGAGCCTGAGGTTCGGCGGAACGTACGCGCAGAAGGGCGGCAGCGGCAACGTCGAGGGTGGCAAGATCACGCTCGGCTTCGACTACGTCCAACTCTCGGCCTTGGCGAGGGTCGGCACGTCCGGCAACGGCGGGGTTTCCGTCGGCGTGATGGCCGGCCCATGGGCGGCCTATCGACTCTCGTGCGAAGTGGAGGGCACTCTGGAGGGGTTGAGCGTCGTAACGCCTTGCGTCGATCCGCCTTTCGCGGATTTCGAAATCAAAACCTTGGACTTCGGGGTGGCATTCGGCGGAGGCGTCGAGTTTCCTGTCGCCGGCAGCGTCCGGCTGGGGCTCGACGCCCTCTACTCGCTCGGCCTCGCCTCGATAGACGAGGACGACTCCAAGACGCGGCACCTGACCATTCAGAGCGGCTTCGTCATCCCGATCGGCTAACCGGCAGGTCCGCGAGCACGCTATCCCGACCGGGGGAACGGGCGGCAGCGCCGTCCCGCGTTGCGCCGTGCCTCTATAGACTAGCTGATCTGGTCAGCCGAAGGTGCGGCGCAACACGGACTCGTAGATCCCGTCGCCGAACCACTTGCGGATGAACATCAGCGGGCGCGCCGTCGCGCCCTTCACGTACCGCCGTCGCGGACGGGCGGCGGTCGCCGCCTCGACGAACACGCGGGCGAGCACCTCTGCGTCGGTGCCGCGACTCGCGGCCTTGGGATCGGACGCCATCGCGAAGAGCCGGTCCAGACCGGCCTTGTAGGCGCTGTCCGCGTAGTACTTCTGAAGGCTCCCTCCAACCACATCGCCGAACTCGGTCTGGATGAGGCCGGGTTGGATGAGGACGACCTGGATGTTGAAGGGGGCCGTCTCGATTCGGAGGCAGTCCGACCAGCCTTCGAGCGCGTGCTTGGTCGCATGATACCAGGCCCCGAAGGGCGTGAAGATCCGGCCGCCCATCGAGGAGGTGTTGACGATCCGGCCCGCGCCCTGCGCCCTCATGTGAGGCAGGACGAGTTGGGTGAGGTGGGCGAGGCCGAACAGGTTCACCTCGAACTGGTATCTGGCGTCTTCGAGCGGGATGTCCTCGACCGTGCCGTAGAGGCCGAAGCCCGCGTTGTTGATCAGAACGTCGATGCGTCCGTCGGCGTCGATGATCCGGCGCACGGCCCGTTCGTTGTCCGCGCCCTTCGAGACATCCATCTCGACCGGGGCGATGTCGTGTTCCGACAGGTCCGCCATGCGATCCGCACGGCGCGCGCCGGCGTAGACGGTGTGGCCCTTGCGGGCCAGCAGGATCGCCGTCTCCCGGCCCATGCCGGAGGAAGCTCCTGTTATCAATATGACCTTGCCCAAGGCGTTGCTCCTTCTGCTTGGTGTTGGCTGAGGGAATGTCGGAGACGCGGATTGAGCCGTAGCCGTCCCGACGCAAGCCGCCGCCGTGTCCGTGTCCCGACCAGAGGGTCCAGCAATCTAATGGCAACGGACACCCAAGGCTGCATAGTGCTACGGGCGATCGCCAAGCCATGCTCAACCGAGCGAAGCTACGTGGGCGGTGCTCCGCTCCCTTGGCCTCAGCGACTCGGCCCTGAATCGCGGTCCGGCCCGGGCCGCCGAATCCTTTCCAGCAGTTGCCGCGTCATCTCCACCTGTGCCCTGGCCCTGCGCCGTAGGTCCCGGAGTATCCGGTCAAGTCCGTCACCCGCGCGTTCAGCCGCTCGACTTGCCGCTGCAAGGCTTCGACCTGTTCTCGCAACGCTCCGATCTGCTCGGAGTGCCGCCGCTGTTCCGTTTCGTACTGCTCGGACAACCTT